>NZ_JBWKPT010000002.1:116517-551464 GCF_059418385.1 Variovorax sp. GW821-FHT09A10 | reverse complement strand
ACCCCCCCCCCCCCCCCCCCCCCCCCCCCCCCCCCCCCCCCCCCCCCCCCCCCCCCCCCCTCGGCCGTGTGCGTATACCCTTCGCACATGCAACACCCCCTCGTGCGCGCCTTGCGCGCCCTGCTCCGCGCCGCCGCCACGGCGGTGCTCGTTCCCGTGCTGTTGTTCGAGGAATGGGGCTGGGCCCCGCTGGCGGCGCTGGTCGCGCGGCTGTCGCGCCTGCCCTTCTGGGCGCGGCTGGAGAACCTGCTGCGCGCGCTGCCGCCCTGGGGCGCCCTGCTGGCGTTCTTCGTGCCAGTGCTGCTGCTCTTTCCGGTGAAGCTGCTGGCGCTGTTTCTCTTCGGGCGCGGCCACGCGTTCAGCGGCATGGCCGTGCTGCTGCTGGCCAAGCTCGCGGGCACGGCCGTGGTCGCGCGGATCTTCCAGCTGGTCGAAGGCTCGCTGATGCAGCTGGCCTGGTTCGCCCGCTGGTACCCGCGCTGGAAAACGTGGAAAGACGGCGTGCTGACACGGGTGCGCGAGAGCCGCCCCTGGCGCATCGTGCGGGCGGTGCACCGGCGCGTCCTTCGGGGATGGCACCGGCTGCGCGCCGAGTGAATCTATTTTTACCCGGGTGTATTGTGTTTTATATTTTGCCCGGGTAATATTTGGAGATGAATCCATCTCCCTCCACCCGACGTACCCTCGTCAAGCAATACAAGGACAGCGTGCGTCCCGCCGGCGTCTTCGTCATCCGCAACCTGAAGGACGGCCGCGTCTACGTGGCCGGCAGCCTCGACGTCGAAGGCGCCATGAACCGCGCCCGCTTCGAGCTGAACCTGCGCTCGCACCGCAACAAGGCATTGCAGCGCGACTGGCTTGCCCAGGGTGCGACGCACTTCGGCTTCGAGCTGATCGACCGGGTGAAGGAGCGCGACGACCCCGCCTTCGACCGCGCGGCGGAACTGGAAAAGCTGCTGGAGCTCTGGCGCGAGGAGCTCCAGTGCACCACGGACAAGGGCTACAACACGCCATGAGCACCGACGCACTGGGCTTTTGCCTCGACCTCGGCCGCGCCCACGCCAGCCTGAGCCTGAAACTCAACGAAGACCTGGGCGCGTTCCACGGCCTGGACTACGACGACTTCACCCTGCTCCACCTGTTGCTGCGGGCCGGCAACGGCCACCTGCCGATGGCCGAGCTGGCGCACACGCTGGGGTTGCCAATGTCGGCGCTCATCCGCAAGATGGTGCTGCTCGAAAAGACCGGCCTGGCCGAGCGCACGACGGGAACGGATGGCGACCCCCGGCGCCATGCGATTATTCGCAGCGGCGGAAAGCAATTGGTGCAAACCGCCCTCACGACCGTCGAGGCGATCTGCGCCGACGCCGTGAAATCGCTGGACCCGCAACGCCTGCCAGACCTGCATGCCGCGCTGCGGGCGCTGTGCGATCACGACACGCCGCACGCCTGAACCGTCCTGCGGGTAGATTACGAACCTCGTTTCGTTCCGCCCGGATCGACAACCCAAAAAGAATCCGCATGTCACCCGACGAACTACCGACCACATTCACTGCGTTTGCCGGCTTCCAGCGCGTCGCCGCCGGCACCAAGGCCCAGGTGCTCACGCAACTGCGCGAGCGCGGCGACGCCGCCGCCTGCCTCGTGTTCGACGACCAGACCGGCGAGCAGCTCGATGTCGATCTGCGCGACCCGAAGGCCATCGAGACCTCCGCGCTCGAAGCCGAAAAACACGAAGACGCGCCCCGCGGCGTCGGCCGTCCGCGCCTGGGCGTGGTGGCGCGCGAAGTCACGCTGCTGCCGCGCCACTGGGACTGGCTCGGCCGCCAGCCGGGCGGCGCCTCGGTGGCACTGCGCAAGCTGGTGGACGACGCACGCCACGTGCACGCCGACCGCGACACGGTGCGTGCCGCGCGCGAAGCCACCTACCGCTTCATGACCGCCATCGCGGGCAACCTGCCCGGCTTCGAGGAAGCCACGCGCGCGCTGTTCGCGGGCGAGCATCAGCGCTTCAGCGACCTCGTGGAACCCTGGCCCACCGACCTGCGCGTGCACCTGCACAAGCTGTCGGCCGGTGGCTGGGGTGCTGCATGAGCGCGGCGCCCGACCACGCCACCGGCCCCGGCAGCAACCAGAGCGGACTCAAGGGCGTGCCCGTCGCGCCCGTGGGTGCGTCGCGTCCGCTGTGGAAGGTGTTCCTGTTCTTCCTGGCGCCGATGTTGCTCAGCAACATCCTGCAGTCGCTCTCCGGCACCATCAACAACATCTACGTCGGGCAGATGCTCGGCGTGAGTGCGCTGGCGGCGGTGTCGAGCTTCTTTCCGGTGATGTTCTTCTTCATCGCCTTCATCATCGGCCTGGGCGCCGGTGCGTCGGTGCTCATCGGCCAGGCCTGGGGCGCGCGCGACGCGGCCAAGGCCAAGGCGGTGGCGGGCACCACGCTCACGGTGGGCCTGCTGCTGGGCCTGGCGATCGCGGTGTTCGGCGGTGTCTTCACCACGCCGATGCTGGCCATGCTGGGCACGCCGCCCGACGTGCTGGCCGACTCCACGCGCTACGCCCGCATCATGCTGATCGCGATGCCCGGCGTGTTCCTGTTCCTGCTGGCCACCGCCATGCTGCGCGGCGTGGGCGACACCATCACGCCGCTGCTGACGCTGCTGATTTCCACGGCCATCGGCCTCGTCGTCACGCCCGCGCTCATCCGCGGCTGGGGCGGCTTGCCGCAGCTCGGCGTGGCAGCCGGCGCGTGGGCCTCGGTGCTGTCGTTCGCAGTCGCGACCACGTGGCTGGGCTTCCGGCTGCGCCAGAAAAAGAGCCCGCTCGCGCCCGACGCGGAGTTCGTGCGCTGCCTGCGCATCCAGCCGCAGCTGCTGAAGGCGGTGCTGAAGATCGGCGTGCCCACGGGCGTGCAGATGATCGTGGTGGCGCTGGCCGAAGTGGTGCTGCTGTCGATGGTCAACAGCTACGGCTCCAACGCCACGGCCGCCTACGGCGCGGTGAACCAGGTGGTGGCCTACGTGCAGTTCCCGGCCATCTCGATCGCGATCACCACGTCGATCCTCGGCGCGCAGGCCATCGGCGCGGGCCGCGCCAACCGGCTCGGCGCGATCGTGCAGACCGCGCTGGGCATGAACCTCGTGCTGACGGGCGGGCTGGTGCTGCTGGGCTACCTGTTCTCGCGCCCGCTGATGGGCTTCTTCATCACCAGCGCGCCGGTGATCGAGATCGCGCAGAACCTGCTGCACATCATGCTGTGGAGCATGGTGCTGTTCGGCATGGCGTCGGCGGTGTCGGGGATCATGCGTGCCAGCGGCTCGGTGCTGGTGCCGACGCTCATCACCATCGCCTGCATCCTGGGCGTGGAAGTGCCGGTGGCCTGGCTCATGAGCCGCCACTTCGGCATGGGCCTGGACGGGATCTGGGTCGCCTACCCGGTCACCTTCGGCGCGATGCTGCTGCTGCAGACCGCGTACTACCGCCTGGTGTGGCGCAAGAAGCCGATCGGCCGGCTGGTCTGACCCGGACTTCGGCGGGGGCTATTCCCCGTCGAAGGCCTTCTTCACCGTGGCGATGTCGAGCTTGATCATCGTCATCATGGACGCCATCGCGCGGGCCGCCTTGGCGGGGTCCTTGTCCTGGAACATGCGGATCAGCGGCATGGGCGCGACCTGCCACGACACGCCGAAGCGATCGGTGAGCCAGCCGCACTGCACCGGCTGGCCGCCGCCCTCGAGCAGCCTGTCCCAGTAGTAGTCGACCTCCTCCTGCGTCTCGCACGTCACGCTGAGCGAAATGGCCGGGGTGAACTTGTACTCAGGCCCACCGTTGAGCACCATGAACGACTGCCCGTCGAGCTCGAAGGTCGCGGTGAGCAGCTTGCCCTTCTTGGCCGGATTGACGTCGCCCCAGAGCAGCGTGTCGGTCTGGCGCGAGTTCGGAAAGATGGCGGTGTAGAACTTGAGCGCGTCCTCGCCGTTGCCGTCGAACCAGAGGCAGGGAATGATCTTCTGCATGGCATCTCCTTTGCGTCGATGATGAACTGGAGGGTTCAGTATCAAAGCCGAAGCGGCGCGTTGTCAACCTGCGCCGCGGCTGTCAGTGAGAAGTTCGCAGGCGGGACCGCGGGTCACAATGGTCCGGTCCTTTGCTTCGGAACTGCCATGTTCGCCCCCTCAAGAACCCGCTTCAGCGCCCAGGCTTTCCTGACCGCCGGGCTCGCTGCCCTGGCGGTGTCGGCCGGTGCGGCCGATGCCACCTACCCCGACGCCGCCGCCAGCGACCCCGCCCGGCTCGGCTGGATGACCGGCTCGCCGCCACCACCCGACCGCACGCTGCGTTTCGACGACGGCAGCTATTTCCAGTTTCCGGCGATGCGCTGGAGCGTGTCGAATTTCCGCCAGCTGATGCCGACCGTGAACGTGTCACGCGGGCTCGGTGCGCCCACCGCCCTGCCCCAGGCCTTGCGCAAGGACATCGACACGCTCAGCTTCACGCCGCTCGATGCGAAGACGCCCATGACCTGGGACGCATCGCTCGCCGCCACCTACACCGACGGCATCCTCGTGCTGCACCGCGGGCGCGTGGTCTACGAGCGCTACTTCGGCGTGCTGAAAGACGACGGCCAGCACGGCGCCATGTCGGTCACCAAGTCGGTGGTCGGCACGCTGGGTGCGATGCTGGTGGCCGAAGGCACGCTCGATGCCAACAAGCCGGTGGCCGACTACGTGCCCGAACTGGCGACCTCGGCCTTCGGCAACGCCACCGTGCGCCAGGTGCTCGACATGACGACTGGCCTGAAATTCAGCGAGGACTACGCCGACCCGAAGGCCGAGGTCTGGGCCCATGCGCAGGCCGGCAATCCGCTGCCCAAGCCCAAGGACTACGCCGGCCCGCGCAGCTACTACGAGTTCCTGCAGACCGTGCAGCCCGAGGGCAAGCATGGCGAGGGCTTCGGCTACAAGACCGTCAACTCCGACGTGCTGGGCTGGGTGATCGCGCGCGCCACCGGCCGCACCGTGGCGCAGTTGCTGTCGGAGCGCATCTGGCGCCACCTGGGCGCCGAGCAGGACGCCTACTTCACCGTCGATTCCATCGGCACGCCCTTCGCGGGCGGCGGCCTGAACACCGGCCTGCGCGACCTCGCGCGCTTCGGCGAAATGCTGCGCAACGACGGCCGCGTGCAGGGCCGACAAATCGTGCCCAAGGCCGCCGTCGAAGACATCCGCCGCGGCGGTGACAAGGCCGCCTTCACCAAAGGCGGCTACCCCCTGCTGCAGGGCTGGAGCTACCGCAACATGTGGTGGGTCACGCACAACGACCACGGTGCCTACATGGCGCGCGGCGTGCACGGCCAGCGCATCTACATCGACCCGAAGGCGCAGATGGTGATCGTGCGCTACGCCTCGCACCCGGTGGCGGGCAACGCCGCGAACGACCCGGTGACGCTCCCGGCTTTCGAGGCGCTGGGGCGGCACCTGATGGACGTTCCGGCTCGCCGCACTGCAGCAAAAAGGTAGGCGTTTCGCTTGCCGGTGGAGGGGAGCGCGCGGGCTACCCTCTTCCGTTCAGTGGCCGCACGCCGGGTGCTTCTGCCCTTCGGTGGCGTTCGGCAGGCCCAGGAAGTCCAGGATGTGCGGCGTGGTCCCGTCCACCTGCGTCAGCACGGTGCCGCCCAGGTTGCCCACGCAGTAGCTGGGCTTGAGCGGGTTTAGGTGGTTGTTGTTCAGGATCAGCAGCGTGTCGCGTTCGGCCGCCGTCTGCCCGCCGTGGCTGCTGCCGGTGCCGCCGTGGTCGGAGGTGACGACGATCAGCCATTCCTCGTTCGCGTAGTTCGGGCGCGACGTGAGCGCCGTGAGCACCTGCTGGATCTGCTGGTCTTCGCCGGCGATCTTGCCCTGGTAGTAGGCATTGAGCGGGTCGTAGCTCGGCGCGTGGACGTCGACGTTGTGCAGGTAGTAGAAGATGGCCGTCGGCGGGTGCTTCCAGCTCAGCCAGCCCTTCACCGCATCGGTGGCCTGCTGCGAGTTCTTGGCCGCATTGGCGACCACGAAGTCGGCCAGCGCCGGGCGCAGGTTGTGCGTGATGTTGAACCAGTCGCCCACCACCGCGGTCGTGGCCGTCGGCCAGGCTGCCTTGATCTGGTCGAACACGTGCGTCTTCTTCAGCGGCAAGGTGGTGGTGTTCGAGGTCACGCCGTGCTTGTCGGCCCAGAAACCGGTGAACACCGACGACCAGCCCGGCCCGCTCACGGTCGCCTGCTTGGTGCCGCCCGCCAGCACGTTGCCGTGGAAGGCGCCGCCGGCGATCAGCGCCGACATCGCCGGCGTCTGCACGCAGCCGGCGCACTGGATGGCGTCGCCGCGCAGGCCGTCGATGCCGATCAGCAGGATGTGCTTGTTGCCGGGCACGGGGTTAGGAACGCCCTCGCCCGCGATCAGCGAATAGTGGTCGTAGGGGTTGCCGACGTAGTCGGTCTTCAGGCCGCCGATATCGCTCGCACGCTTGTCGCTCAGGTCACAGCGCTGCTGGGTTTTGTTGTAGTCGAAGGACTTGCACCACGACGAGCGGCTCGCGTCGGTGCAGGCGTTGGCGCAGTCGGCGGGCGTCACGGACTGCAGGGCTTCGGTGTTGTAGCCGCTGATGGCCGCATTGGGCGTGCGCGCGAAAGGCTTCAGCGGATCGGGCTGGAGGCTGTAGTGGTCATAGGGGTTGCCGGGGTAGTCGGTCTTCAGCCCGCCCACGTCGGCGGCGCGCTTGTCGCTCAGGTCGCAGCTCTGGCCGGCCTTGTTGTAGTCGAACGAGACGCACCAGGCGCCGCGTGGCGCGCCCAGGCAGGCCGACGCGCACATTTCGGGTGTCGACTGCGTCAGGTTCTCGATGTTGTTGCCGGAGATGGCGGCGTTCGGCGTGGCCGCGAAAGCGTCCAGCGAAGCGGCGCTTGCATGTCCTGCCAGCGCTGCGAACAGCAAGCCCGCCAGGGATGCACGGATCGATGACTTCATGAGGTCTCCTCATCACAGGGTCGTGGGGTGATTCCCGGGTGCCGCCTCGCCGTTTTTTCAGTGCGAGTGCAACGCCGGGCGGAGTAAATCACCGCCGCCTGCCATCGATCCAATTCAAAAATCTTCGATGTTGTATTGAGCAGAGCTATACATCGACGTGTCACGCAGCGCGGTCAGGCCACGCGATTTGAGAACGCCATCACCCCGTCGTCCACGCGCCCGAGGCGCAGCAGGAGGATGTCGCGCAGGTAGTTCTGGTGCAGCTTCCACGGCGTGCGCGCGCCCTGCTTGGGAAACTTGTCGAGCGAGCGCTGCACGTAGCCCGAGCTGAAGTCGATCCAGGGTTCGGGCGACAAATCGGGGCCCGCGTTGTGCGGCGTGCATTGCCGCCAGCCGTGCCTGTGCATGTGGTTCAGCAGCCGGCAGACGTACGCGCAGGTCAGGTCGCACTTGAGCGTCCACGAGGCGTTGGTGTAGCCGAAGGACGAGGCCAGGTTGGGCACGTCGCTGTACATCATGCCCTTGTAGTTGAAGGTCGCTGCGGGGTCGACGCGGCGGCCGTCCACGCTCAGTTCGATGCCGCCGAGCACCTGCAGTTCGAGGCCGGTGGCGGTGACGATGATGTCGGCCTCCAGCACGCGGCCCGACTTCAGCCGCAGGCCCTCGGGCGTGAAGGTGTCGATGTGATCCGTGACCATCGAGGCGCGCCCCGCGTTCAGCGCCGCGAACAGGTCGCCGTCGGGCACGAGGCACAGGCGCTGGTCCCACGGGTTGTAGCGCGGCGTGAAGTGCGTGGCGACGTCGTAGCCAGGCCCGAGCGCGTGGCGCACGCCGCCCAGCAGCATGCGCCTGACGCGCGCCGGCTTGCGCCGCGCGAGCCTAAAGAACAGCATGCCGAGCGTCACGTTCTTCCAGCGCGTGAGGCGGTACGCGGCCATTGCCGGCAGCAGGCGACGCAGGCGGTTGGCAATGGGGTCTTCGGCCGGGCGCGCCACCACGTAGGTCGGCGAGCGCTGCAGCAGCGTGACGTGCGCGGCGGTCTGGGCCATCGCGGGCACCAGCGTCATCGCGGTGGCGCCGCTGCCGATCACGACCACGCGCTGGCCGCTGTGGTCCAGGTCGGCGGGCCAGTGCTGCGGATGGACGATGCGGCCCTGGAAGTCGGCCATGCCGGCGAAGTCGGGCGTGTAGCCCGCCTCGTAGCGGTAGTAGCCGCTGCACAGGAAGAGGAAGTTGCAGCGCCACTGCACGAGCCGTTGGTCGGCGCCCTGCTCCACGTCGACCGTCCAGCGGGCGTCGGCGCTCGACCAGGCGGCGCGCACCACACGGTGCTGGTAGTGGATCTTGTCCTCGATGCCGTGCTGGCGCGCGGTGTCGCGCACGTACTGCAGGATCGACGGGCCATCGGCGATCGCCTTGGCCTGCGTCCACGGGCGGAACACGTAGCCCAGCGTGTACATGTCGGAGTCGGAACGCACGCCCGGGTAGCGGAACAGGTCCCAGGTGCCGCCGCTGCGTTCGCGCCCTTCGAGGATCGCGTAGCTGCGGCCCGGGCACTGCGCCTGCAAGTGGCAGGCGGCGCCGATGCCGGACAGGCCGGCACCGACGATCAGGACATCGACGTGCGGCGGCGCGACGGCCGGTTGTGCTGCTTCCATCGGTTCTTTGTCTCCTGTCTCATGGCTTGTTGTTGTCTGGCTTTTCCACGGGCGTGCGGCGGATCATCAGCCAGGCGCTCACCGCACTCAGCACGGCCAGGCCGGCGCTCAGCAGCATCACCCAGCGAAAGCCCGCGACGAAGGACTCGGCCACCGCGCGCTTCACGGCGGCGACGGTGGCCGCATCGGCGCCCGGCGGCGCGCCGGCCGCGGCCAATCGGTCGCGCTCGGCCGCAAGAAAAGCCCGCAGCTCGTCCGACGCGCCCATCGCCTGCAGCCGCTCGGCCAGCGCCGCGTCGAAGGCCCAGGCCATGATGGCGCCGAACACCGCGATCGCCAGCACCGCCGCCGCGCGCGACACCGCGTTGTTCACGCCCGAGGCCACGCCCGCGAGGTCGGGCCCCACGGCGTTCATGACCGTGGTGGTGAGCGGCGCGACCGTCACCGTCATGCCGAAGCCCAGCACCACCACGGCGGGCAGGAAACCGCTCCAGTAGCTTGCGCCCACGCCCGGCAGCGCGAACAGCGCAAAGCCCACGGCCGCGATGGCCGGCCCGATGACCAGCGGCACGCGCGGCCCGAAGCGGTCGACCAGTTGCCCGGCCCAGCCCGAGAGCGCGAACATCAGGAAGATGAACGGCAGCAGCGCCGCGCCCGCCACCGTGGCCGAGTAGCCCTGCACCTGGATCAGGTTGAGCGGAAAGAAATACAGCCCGCCGCCCAGCGCCGCATACAGCAGCAAGGTCAGCAGGTTGGCGCCGCTGAAGTTGCCGATGCGCAGCAGCGACAGCGGCAGCATCGGCGTGCGCGCCCGGCGTTCGGCGACGACGAAGCCGATGCTGCCCGCGACGCCGATCGCCAGCGCCGCGAGCACGGCCGGCGAACGCCAGCCCTGCGTCGGCGCCTCGATGAAGGCGTAGACGATGCCGCCCAGTCCGGCGGTCGCCAGCAATGCGCCCCACAGGTCGAGCCCGCCGCGCGCCGCAGCGCCTTTGCTCTCGGGCACGTGGCGGCGCACGATCCACAGCACGAGCAGCGCCATCGGCACGTTGATGAGAAAAGCCCAGATCCACGAGAAGTGATCGACCAGGAAGCCGCCCAGCACCGGCCCCACCGCCGCCGTGATGCCGCTGAAGCCCGACCAGGTGCCGATGGCCTTGCCGCGTTCCTTCTCGGGAAACGACGCGCTGATGAGCGCCAGGCTGCCCGGCACCAGCAGCGCGCCGCCGATGCCTTGAATCGCGCGTGCGGCGATGAGCTGTTGCACGTCGGCCGCGAGCGCACAACCCACCGACGACACAGCGAACACGACGACGCCGATGGCGAAGATGCGTCGCCGCCCGTAGCGGTCGCCGAGCGCGCCGCCCACCAGCAGCAGCGCCGCAAGCAGCAAGGCGTAGGACTCGACCACCCATTGCGCCTGGAAGGCCGTGGCGTGCAGGTCGGCCTGGATGGCAGGCAAGGCGACGTTGACCACGGTGCCGTCGATGAAGGCCATGCTCGAGCCGACGATGGCCGCGGCGAGCACCCAGGGCTTGGAGGCTTCGGGGCAGGCGCCCTCTTCCGTGGGTGGATTCGCCCCATGCAGGATCAGCGTGTCGTCGCAGGGCGCCTTGCCGATCTGTGCCATGGGGCCTCCGGTTCAGGGGTTGCCGGTATGACTCCTTCCCCCTTTGGGGGAAGGTTGGGATGGGGGCATCTTCCAACGGGAAGCAGCGCCTGCACAAGCGCCGCCGCGCCCCCACCCCTACCCTCCCCCAGAGGGGGAGGGAGAAAGACAAAGGCAAAGCGTCAGATCGCGCACGCCGTCGCGCCCGGGTTCGCCTGCGCCGCGTTCACGCTGCGCGCCATGGCTGCTGCCGCCGCGGCCGTCACGCGCTGCGCGCCCTGCGCCAGCGCATCCATGCCGCTGCCGGTCGCCTCGCCCGCGTCGAGCCGACACACCACCGTGCGCGCCTCGTCGGAGCGGCGCAGCGTCCAGGTGAAGCCGGCGTCCACGCGCCCGCCGTCCACCAGGTCGAACTGGCGCACCTGCACCGCCACGCGCCACACGGGCTGCGAGGCCTGGCGACCGCCCTGGGTCACGTCGAGCGCGCCGAGCCGGCTGGCGATGCCGCTGCCCAGCGCGTCGCGCAGCTCGTTCTCGAAGGACGAGGCCCAGCGATGCTGCTCGAGCACGTCGACCTGCACGCCGCCGGTCGGGCGGCGCACCACCATCTGCGGGCGCGCCAGCCGTTCGGGCACGGCCACGGGCGCGAGCTCGATGTACAGCGGCGTGGCGGCATCAGGAGTGCGCGGCGCGGCGTCGGTGAGCGTGGGCGGGCTGGCCAGCGTGTAGTAGCTGTCGGGCTTGCTCGCGCAGCCTGCCAGCACCAGCAACGCGGCGGCGCCCGCGAGCGCGAAGGTCGTCGTCGTCTTCATTTCTTGTCGTCCGGTTTGCCGCGCAGCAGCGATTCGGGATGGCGTTCGAGGTAGTCGGTCAGGATGCGCACGGAACCGGCGGCGCGCGTCAGCTCGCGCAAGGTCTGGCGCATGTCCTGCTGCAGCGGCGAGTCGTCGGCCAGCGTGCGTTCGGCCGAGTTGACGGTCTTGCGCACGTCCTTCATCGCGGCGGCCAGCTCGGGCGTCACGTCGCTGTTGATGCGGCTGACGGTCTGCTCGGTGCTGGTGAGCGTCTTGTTGAGCGTGGCCAGCGTGGTGCGCAGGTCGGTGGCGATCTGCTCGTAGGGCACCTTGTTGAGCTTGGTGGCGATTTCCTGCACCTGCGTCTGGATTTCGTCCAGGCCGTTGGCGATGGTCGGCAGCTCGATCGGGCTCTTCGACAGGTCGATCTTCGCGGGCGGCGCCTTCGGGAAGAAGTCGAGCGCCACGTAGACCTGGCCGGTCAGCAGGTTGCCGTTGCGCAGCTGGGCGCGCAGGCCCTTCTCGGCCAGGAAGCGCAGCCGTTCCTGCTGCGTCGCGCGCGACTCCGTGGGCTGCGCACCGCTCTCGCGGCGGCGCAGGCGGTCGGGGTAGATCTGCACCAGCACCGGCATGCGGAACTCGCGCTCGGCGCGGTCGAACTCGACGCCGATGGATTTCACCTCGCCCAGCACCACGCCGCGGAAGTCGACCGGCGCGCCCGGCGTGAGGCCGCGCAGCGACTGGTTGAAGTACATCAGCAGCGTCTGCGAAGGGCCGTCGGGCTCCTTCATGGCGGAGCTTTCGTCCTGCGCCAGCGCGAAGGCCGTGTTCTCCTTGGCCAGCGGGCCCATGGCGTCGTCGGGCGCCTGGAAGGCGATGCCGCCGAGCAGGATGGTGGCCAGCGACTGCGTGCGCAGCGTGAAGCCGCTGGCGCTGAGCTGCGCGTCGATGCCGCTGGCCTGCCAGAAGCGCGTGTTCATGCCGACGAACTTGTCGTACGGCGCGTTCACGAACACCCGCAGCGTGACGCCGCGGCCGTCGCCGTCGAGTTCGTAGGCCGCGACCTGCCCGACCTTGATGCGCCGGAAGTACACGGGCGAACCGACGTCGAGCGAGCCCACGTCGCGTGCGCGCAGCAGGAACTGCTGGCCCGAGTCGCCGCGCGTGACGATGGGCGGGGCTTCGAGGCCGGTGAATTCGCCCGAGGTTTCCTTCTCGACGCCCGCGTCGGCGCCGATGTAGGCGCCCGACAGCAGCGTGCCCAGGCCCGAGATGCCCGAGGTGTCCAGCCGGGGCCGCACCACCCAGTAGCGCGAGTCGGCCGAGGTGAAGCCCTCGGCGTCCTTGTTCAGCTGCACCAGCACGCGCACGTGCGAGCGGTCGCGCGCCAGGCGCAGGCTCTGCACCAGGCCGATCTGCACGTCCTTGTACTTCACGGCGGTCTTGCCGGCTTCGAGGCCCTCGGCCGTCTTGAAAGTGAGCACGATCTCGGGGCCGCGCTCCATGAGGATCTTCGCCACCAGCGTCACGCCGACCAGCGCGGCGACGATGGGAATCAGCCAGATCAGCGAGGGCAGCCATTCGCGGCGGCGCGCCACTTTCGGCTTCGGCAGCGCGGGCGGGGCCGACGCTGCCGGACGGTCTTGCGGTTGCGTGTCTTCTTCACTCATGCGATTTTTTCTTCCCTGCTTTCAATCTGTCGTTCGTCCGTGTCTGCTTCAGGCACCGGGCCGTCCCACGTCAGGCGCGGGTCGAAGCTCAGCGAGGCCAGCATGGTCAGCACCACCACCGCGCCGAAGGCTGCAATGCCCACGCCCGCGGTGATGACCGCGAAGCCCTGGATCTGCACCAGCCCCGTCAAGAGCGACACCACGAACACATCGAGCATCGACCAGCGTCCGATGATCTCGATGATGTGATACAGCTTGGCCCGCTCGCGCCGGCGCCAGTTGCTGCGCCGCTGTGCCAGCACCACAAGCAAGAGCAGTACCGCCAGCTTGAACAGCGGCACCAGGAAGCTCGCGATGAACACGATGGCCGCCAGCCCCCAGGCGCCCGACACCCAGAAGTAGATGACGCCGCTCAGGATGGTGTCGTACTGCGCGCCGAACAGCGTGCGCGTGATCATCACCGGCAGCAGGTTGGCCGGGATGTACATGATGCAGGCCGCGATCAGGAAGGCCCAGGTGCGGTTCAGGCTCTGCGGCTTGCGCGTGTGCAGGCGCGTGCCGCAACGGGCGCAGGCGTCGCCATCTTCGGCATCGCGCCAGACGGCCGTGCAGTGCGTGCAGACGTGCAGGCCGAGCGCGGCGGCCGTCGGCACCGGGTTCTCGTGGTCGTGCTCGTCGTCGGCCTGCGCCTCCCAGGGACGTGCCGAGGCCAGGCGGGCGGGCAGCCCGCGCATGTTCATGCGCGCACCTCCGGTGCATCGGCATCTTCTTCATCGGCCTGGCGGAAGGTCATCTCCCAGAACGCGCCGGGGTTGAACGACAACACGGCCGTGAGCGTCACGGTGAGCGCCACGAAGGCCCACAGCGCGGGCCCCGGCACCACCGTCGCCATGCTCGACAGCTTGACGATCGCCACCAGCACGCCGAGCAGGAAGACCTCGATCATTCCCCAGGGCCGCAGCGACTGCATCATGCGCACCAGCATCGCAAACCCCCACGGCCGGTGCGCGCGGGCCAGCGGCACCAGCAGGTAGGCCAGGATGCACAGCTGCAGCAGCGGAAACAGGATGGTCGTGGCCAGCACGAGCAGCGCCACCGGCGACATGCCCTCGGCGCTCAGCACCACCACCGCGCCGGCCAGCGTGGTCTGGCTGCGCAGGCCCTGCAGCTCGATCTCGACGATGGGAAACAGGTTGGCGATGGCGAACATGATCAGGCTCGCGACCGTCAGCGGCAGGATGCGCCGCTGCTGCGCGCCCGGGTGCCGGTCGAGCTCGGTGCCGCAGCGCGGGCATTCGGCCACGTCGCGCGGCGCCAGCGGCGTGCGGGCGTAGACCGCGTCGCAGCCCGGACAGACCACGGTGTCAGGTACTTCCTTCATGAGGCCGTACCCTACCTTATTCAGGCATGCGGGCTTGTCGTCTTCAGCCGCAGACTGCTGAAAACCGCCGCCACCGCCGCGCAGCCCGCCGCCAGCACCAGCGCCACCACCGGGCCATGCCCGCCGTGTGGGCTCCAGACGCTGAACACCGCCGCCAGCACCACGGCCCCGAGCGTCTGTCCCGTGAGCCGCGCCGTGCCCAGCATGCCGCTGGCCGCACCACTTCGGTGCGCGGGTGGCGAACTCACGATGGTGTGGTTGTTGGGCGACTGGAACAGGCCAAAGCCCAGGCCGCACAGCGCCATGCGCCAGGCGATGTCAGCATTGCCCGGGTGCGCCGGCAGCGCCGCCAGCAGCGCCAGGCCCGTGGCCAGCAGGCCCAGGCCGATGCCGCCCAGCAGCCCGTCGGGGTAGCGGCCGATGAGCCGCCCGGCGATGGGCGCCATCACCACGATGGCCAGCGGCCACGCCGTGATGAGCAGGCCGGCCTCGATGTGGCTGCGACCGTACACGTCGAGCAGCAGGAACGGCAGTGCGATGTAGGCCAGCATCTGCGCGCAGAACGCCGCCACCGAGGTGCCCATCGACAGTGCGAACACCGGAATGCGCAGCAGGTCGATGGGGAAAAGCGGCACCGTCAACTTGCGTTGGCGCCGCAGGTAGACAAAGCCCACCGCCAGCCCGGCCCCCAACGTGGCCCAGGCCGACCACGGCGTGCCCGTGGCCTGCACCCCGCCCTCGCGCACGCCCAGCTGGTCCACGCCGAGGAAGACCAGCGAGAACATCAGCACATTGAGCGTCACGTCGACCGGCGAGAAGCGCGCGCCGGCGGCCGGCGCCGAGCGGTTGAACGGCAGCGCGCGCATGCCGAGTGCGAAGGTGACGATGCCCAGCGGCACGTTGATTGCAAAGAGCCACGGCCACGACGCCACCGACAGGATCGCCGCCGCCACCGAGGGCCCGGCCACCGACGAGGTGGCGACCACCAGCGAGTTGATGGCCATGCCCCGGCCCAGCTGCGCCGAGGGGAATGTGAGCCGCACCAGCGCCGCGTTGACGCTCATGATCCCTGCCGCGCCCAGCCCCTGCAGCGCGCGCGATGCGATCAGCGTGCCGAGCGAATTGGCGAAGGTCGCGGCCAGCGACGACACGGTGAACACCGCCATGCCCACGAGGTACACGCGCCGGTAGCCCACGAGGTCGCCCAGCGAGGCCAGCGGCAGCAGCATCACCAGCGTGGCGATCTGGTAGGCGTTGACCACCCAGATGGCCTGCGCCGGCGTGGCCTGCAGCTCGCGCGCGATGCCGGGCAGCGCCAGGTTGACGATGGTGCCGTCGAGCACCGACACCGTGAGCCCGAGGATGATGACCAGCATCGCCCAGCCGCGCGCGGGCGCGGCCAGACCGTCGAGCTGGGCCTGCGGGCCGTTGCCTGTCATGGCCACCGTCATCTCAGGCCTCCTGCGCCCTGCCCCCGGTCGGCTCCGAGCGCACACCGCCGAGCGTGAGCCAGGTCAGCACCAGCGCGATGAGCGCACCGCCGGCCATGCCCGCCACCATCGGCAGCGGCCGGCCGTTGGAGAACAGGCCCACCACCGCCATCGCGAGCGCACCGGTCAGCATCTGCAGCGTGCCCAGCAGCGCGGAGGCCGTGCCGGCGATGGCACCGTGCATCTCGAGCGCCAGCACGCCGGTGGTCGGGATGACAAGGCCCATGAAGCCCGAGGCGATGAAGTACAGGACGATCAGCACCCACAGGTTGTCGCCGCCCATCGCGAAGTACACGAACATGGCGACCATCGCCACGCCGCAGCAGGCCACGCCGAACTTGACGAGGTTGACCAGCCCGTAGCGCTCGCCCAGCGAGCCCGTGAACTGCGAGGCCGCGATGAAGGCCGCCGCGTTCACGCCGAAGGCCACGCTGTACATCGCGGGCGACAGGCCGTAGTGGTCGATCATCACGAACGACGAATTGGCCAGGTAGGTGAAGAAGCCCGCCATCGCGAAGCTGCCGATGAACACCAGCCCGAGGTAGTGCCAGTCGCGCAGCAGCAGCCAGTAGGCCGACAGCGCGCTGCCCAGGCTGCTTTCGACACGCTCCGAGGCCGGGCGCGTTTCGTCGAGCAGCTTGACCATCATGGCCAGGCCTGCCACCGCGGCGATGGTGACGGCCCAGAACACGCCGCGCCAGCCGGTGAAGGCGATGACCAGGCTGCCCGCGAGCGGCGCCAGGATGGGCGACACGCTGAACACCAGCATCAGCAGCGACATCAGCCGCGCGGCGTCGGTGCCGGTGTGCAGGTCGCGCACCACGGCGCGCGGAATCGCCATGCCGGCGGCGGCGCCCAAGCCCTGCACGAAGCGCAGCGCGATCAGGGTCTGGATGTCGGTCGCCAGCGCGCAGCCCACGCTGGCCAGCGCGAACAGCACCAACCCCGCATACAGCGGTGGCTTGCGCCCGACCATGTCGGAGATCGGGCCGTAGAGCAGCTGGCCCGCGCCGAGCGACAGGAAGAAGGCGGTGAGGCTCATCTGCACCGCGCCGATGTCCGCATGCAGGCTCTGCCCGATGGCGGGCAAGGCCGGGAGGTACATGTCGATCGCGAAAGGCCCGATGGCGGAGAGCAGGCCCAGCAGCAGGGCCATCTTGAAGAACGGAGAAGAACGCATTGGGCCGATTGTGGCGAAGGCTCGCAATCGGTGCAGGCGTGGGGTCGGCGGCTTTCGCCGCTAGTGCATTCGTTCTACCGGGCGGTACGCCGCGCGGTTCAGTACAGCGTCGACCGTTGCCGCGCGGGCAGTTCGCGATCGTAGGTGGCGCCGTCGAAGGCCGCATCGGTCAGCGCCGAAAGGATGGCGCCCGGCGTCGGCACGGTGCGCGGCGCGTCTTCCGGCACAGGCGCCCAGAGCTTCGAGCGCTGGATCGCGCGGGCGCACTGGAAGAACACGGTCTCGACGCTGATCTCGATCACGCACTGCGGCGCACGCCCTTCCACCGCGAAGCGCGCCAGCAGCTCGGGCGCCACACTGATGCGTGCGCGCCCGTTCACGCGCAGCGTCTCGCCCACGCCCGGAATCAGGAACAGCAAGGCCACGCGTGGGTCGGCCACGATGTTGCGCAGGCTGTCGATGCGGTTGTTGCCGCGCCGCTCGGGCAGCAGCAACGTCCTTTCGTCCTGCACCGCGACGAAGCCCGGGGCGTCGCCGCGCGGCGAGGCGTCGAGCCCGCCGGGGCCGGTGGTCGCGAGCACCGCGAACGGCGATGCGGCGATCAGCGCCTGGTAGCTCGGGTGCAGGTACGGCACTTCCTTCTTGAGCGAAGCCTCGCCCGGCTGGCCGAACAGGGCTTCGAGTTGGGCGACGGTGTCGATGGTGGTCATGGGGTGATGTTCTCCTGGATCGGGGTGGGTGGCGATGCGCGCCGGACACAGGCCAGCGCCGCCACCGCCAGCAACAGCGCGGCGCTGCCGTAGATCCACGGCGGCGAGGCAACGGGCAGCAGCACGCCGGCCAGCAAGGGCCCGGCGCCCGCGCCGATGTCGCGCCAGACCGCGCGGGCCGCGAGCGCCCGCACACGCTCCAGCCCGGGCGTGCGACGCGCCACGATGGGTGGCAACAGCGGCAGCTGCAGCGCACGCAGCACCACGATCAGCGCCGCGCAGCTCCACAGCCAGCCCAGGCCGAAGCCCACGAGCGCGAGCGACGTCACCAGCGACAGGCTCACGAGCAGGCGCTCGGCGCCGAAGTGCTCCGCCATGCGCCCACCCACCGGTCCGAGGAAGATTTCCGCGAGGTAGCGCAGCGCCATCAACACGCCGGCCACGATCACCGCGCCGCCGGGCAGCAGGTCCTTGCCGAGGTACGACAGACCCACGATGAACAGGCCGTCGAGGGCGAGCCCTTCCATGAAGGACCAGCCGTCCAGCGCGTTCGGCCGCTGGAAGCGCCGTGTCGGCGCAGCACTGTGGTGCGGCTTCGACGGCAGCCGCCGGGTGACGAACAGCGCGAGCAACGACACCACCGCCAGCACGCCGAAGATCGCGCGCGGCCCCACCGTGTACGCCAGCAGCGCACCGAGCGGCAGCGCCAGCACCGGCCCGGTCGCGATGAAGGCGCGCGAACGCCCGCTGCGCCGCGCGGCACCGAGCGGGTCGGCCGTGGCCAGGGCCTGCGTCGACAAATTGAGCGCCGCGAAGCACAGGCCCCAGGTCAACCGCAGCGGCAGCAGCGCCCAGAACCCCGAGAGCGTGGCGTAGCCCAGCCCGCAGCAGGCGGCGGCCACTACGGCCAGCGTGCAGCTCGCCCGGTCGCCGTGGCGCGCATAGAAACGCGCCACCCAGCCGTAGCCCGCGATGCGCACCAGCCGGTTGGCCGCCAGCAACAGGCCGACCTCGGCCAGCGAGACGCCGAACTGCGACGCGTACATGGGCAACAGCAGATACAGCACCACGTCGGCCGGCAGCGACAGGCCGAGCGCCATCGCGGCGTGGCGGGAATCCAGGTCGGTGGAACGGACGGGAACGGTGGGAGAAAGCGGTGGTGCGGCGGACATCGAGCCCGTATCGTGCCCGCTCGCGCTGCCCGGCGACAAACGACATTCCCGCGCGGCATGCGTGAGAAAATCGCACGCATGCCGCTTCGCGAACCGCCCCTCCATGCCGTGCGTGCCTTCGTGGCGGCGGCCCGCCACCTGAGCTTCACCCGTGCCGCGGTCGAGCTGCACGTGACGCACAGTGCGGTGAGCCGACAGATCAAGAGCCTCGAAGCCTGCCTGGGCGTGGCGCTGTTCGAGCGCCGCATCCGGCAGGTCACGCTGACGCCCGAGGGCCAGCAGTTCTTCGCGGAGACCGAACCCGCGCTCGCGCAGATCCACGCGGCGGCCCGCGCGCTGCAACTGCAGGGCCCGGCGCGCGCGGTACGCATCAACGTGCGGCCGTCGTTCGCCGTGCGCTGGCTCATCCCCCGGCTGCCATCGTTCGTGGAACGCCATCCCGATATCGAGCCGCAGGTCGTCACCAGCACCGTCATGCCCGAGCAGGCCACGGACAGCTTCGACATCGCCGTGCGCCGCGGCCTCGAGGGCTGGCCGTCGTCGATCCAGGTGCGGCCTTTCCTCGAAGACGAAGTGCTGGTGGTCGGCGCGCCCGCGCTGTTCAAGACGCAGCCGCTGCCCGACCTGCGCGCCCTCGCCTCGCATGTGCTGCTGTCGGCGCGCACGCGCAAGGACGATTGGGACGACTGGAAGAAGCAGGTCGGCGCACCGCGCGCACGGCCGGCCGGTCGGCTGCAGTTCGATCATCTGCACTTCGTGCTGCAGGCCGCGGTCGACGGGCTGGGCCTCGCGCTGGCGCCGACCTCGCTGGTGGCGCACGACCTGGCGTCGGGCCGGCTGCAGTCGCCGTTGCCTGGGTTGCGGATGACGCTGGAGCGCTACTACTACGGCCTCGCGCCCGATGCGGCCCCCGAGGCGGTGTGCGTGGCCGAGTGGTTCGAACAGATGAACGCGGGCTGAGGCTTCCACGTCCGTAAACGGCCAGCGGCAGACGGGCGCGGCCCCGAGGATGCGGTCTTTCTCTTCGTGCCACGCCCCATGCCCTCGCCTCTTCCCCGTTCCTTCTCCCACCTCGCCTGGGCCAATCTGGCGGCGCAGTCCGCCGAACAGCTGAGCCTCGCGGCCGTGCCGCTGGTGGCCGTGCTCGCGCTCGGCGCCGGGCCGGGCGAGATCGGCTTCCTGGCGGCGGTGCAGACGCTGCCCTTCCTGCTGGTCTCGCTGCCGATGGGCCTGCTCGCGGACCGCATGTCGCGCCGTCGCCTGATGGTGTGGGCGGAAGGCCTGCGCGCGGTGTCACTGCTGGCCTTGCTCGGCATGGTGCTGTCGTCGACGCTGGGCATCGGCGGGCTGGCCGTGCTCGGGTTCCTCGGCGCGGTCGGCACGGTGGGCTTCAGCGTTGCGGCGCCCGCGCTGGTGCCGGCCCTCGTGCCGCGCGACGCGCTGGCGCGCGCCAACGGGCGGCTGGAGCTGGCGCGCAGTGCCGCCTTCACGGCCGGGCCTGCGCTCGCGGGCGCGCTGGTCGCGTGGGCCGGCGCGTCGTCGGCCTTCGTGCTGGCGGCGGTGCTGTCGGTGGCGGCCGTGGGCCTGCTGCTGCGCCTGAACGAGGCGCCCCGCCCCGCGGCCCCGTCGCGCCATCCGCTGCGCGACGTGCACGATGGCGCACGCTTCGTCTGGCAGCACGCTTTCTTGCGGCCGATGCTGATGACCGGCGCGGTCTTCAACATCTCGTGGTTCGTGCTGCAGGCGGGCTATGTGCCCTATGCCGTGCGCGTGCTGGGCCTCGGCGCACAGGCCGTGGGCTTCACCCTCGCGATGTACGGCGCGGGCATGGTGGTCGGCGCGCTGCTGACCTCGCACGTGACGGCGCGCCTGCCGTTCGGCCGCGCGATCCAGGTCGGGCCGGCGGTGGCGGTGGCCGCCGCCGCGACGATGGCGGCCACGCTCGTCGTGCCGACCGCCTCGCTGGCCGCGCTCTCGTTCTTCCTGTTCGGCGCGGGGCCGATGGTCTGGGTCATCACCTCGACCACGCTGCGCCAGAGCGTGACGGCCTCGGCGATGCTGGGCCGCGTGTCGGCGGTGTTCCTCACGGTGAACGCGGGGGCGCGCCCCGTGGGCGCGGCGCTCGGCGGCCTGGTCGGCGCCTTGTGGGGAGAGCCGGCCTGCCTGCTGCTGGCGCTCGCGGGCTTCGCGTTGCAGGCCGCGATCATCTTCGGTTCGCGCAT
Organism: Variovorax sp. GW821-FHT09A10; assembly: GCF_059418385.1. Lineage (NCBI taxonomy): Bacteria > Pseudomonadati > Pseudomonadota > Betaproteobacteria > Burkholderiales > Comamonadaceae > Variovorax > Variovorax sp. GW821-FHT09A10. The sequence goes on along the minus strand of NZ_JBWKPT010000002.1, from coordinate 530,574 downwards.
CGCAAGGCTGCAGCAGTTGCCGGTGCCGGCGGCCTGAACCTTCAAGCTCAGAACAGCGAGCGCGTTCCGCTGGGCGTGGCGCCTTCGATGTCGAGCATGCGCAGCTTGGTCAACGCGCCGCCGCCCGCCGAGAAGCCGCCAGGCTTGTTGCCCGCGGCCAGCACGCGGTGGCACGGCACGACCGGCGCGAAGGGGTTGTGGCCCATGGCCTGACCGACCGCGCGCGACAAGCCCTTGTCGCCGAGCTCTTCCGCCACCTCGCCGTAGGTGCGCGTCTGCCCCGGCGGAATGCGCCGCGCGATCGCATAGACGCGCTGATGGAACTCGGACACGCCGCGCATGTCGAGCTCGATGTCGCACAGGTCGTCGGTCGCGCCTTCGAGCAGCGCCTGCACGCCCGCGATGGCGTGCTGCGCGCGCGGCGACGGCGGGGCTTCTTCCAGATCAGGAAAGCGCCGATGCATGCGCGCACGCGTCGCGGCCTCGCCCCGCTCTTCGGGCAGCTGCACGCCGACCAGCCCCTGCGGCCCCCAGGCCAGCGCGCACACGCCGATGGCGGTCGGGAACAAGGCAAAGCCGGAATCGGAAGGGGATGCGGCAGTCATCGGGGCATTGTGATTCAAGGTTGAAAAACGACGCGCGGACACGGGGGCGAAGCCCACTTCCGCAGAAGAGAAAAAGTACCGGCCGAATACCCCGAAATACCAGACTTTCACTCGGCGCTTCGAGGCATTTCCGCTCATCCTTTCGAACGCACCGAACGTCGGCAAGCCGTTGTCGGACATGTGCATCGCCCCCTAGTCTCGCGCCCAGAAGTTGTCGGCTGAAATTCCAAAACAACAGGGAGAGACATGCACATGAGGCCACGCGATTCTTCGCGGCCCGCGCGGCTGCGCGACCAGCGCGGACTGACCGCCATCGAGCTGATGGTCACGCTCGCCATCCTCGCGATCCTGATCGGGCTGGCGGCCCCGTCGATGTCGCGCTTCGTCGTGCAATGGCGCCTTGCCAATGCCGTGAACGCCCTGACCGGTTCGCTGCGCATCGCGCGCACCGAGGCCATCGCCCGCGCAAGACCCGTCATCGTCTGCCAACTAGCGCCGGGCACCGACACCGCGTGCGAAAGCGGCGCGGGCGCCAAGGAGCTTGCCGGCGGATGGATCGTGTTCGTCAACCACGACCGCGACGCCGCCTCCGTCTACGCCGAGGCAAAGGGCGACGAGCTGCTGCTGCGCCAGGACGCGCTGCCGGGCATCGCGAGCATCGCGCTCGCGAACGCGGGGCGCTTCGTCTTCCTGCCCAACGGACTGATGCGGTCGAACGCCAACGGCATCACCTTTGATGCGATGGGATTCGACAAGGCCAACCCACCCTCGTGGGCGCGCAAGTCGCTGTGCATCAGCAAGCTCGGCCGCATCCGGTACCTGACGGATGCCGCCGATTGTTCGGACAACGAAGAATGAAGTGCCCCACCCAGCGCGGCGCCACCCTCATCGAGGTGCTGGTCGCCATCGTCATCCTGGCCATCGGCCTGTTCGGCATGGCGGGGCTCACGTCGGCGGCCCTCAAGTACAACCAGTTCTCGCGCATGCGCGCCACCGGCCTGAGCCTGGTGAACGACTACGCGGAGCGTGCCCGCGCCAACCTCGCGGGCTTTGCCGGCTACGCCCACACCAAGGCCTACAACGCCAGTGCGCGCGCGGCGGCCTCCAAAGACCCCACCTCGCCGCGCGGCGCCTGCCTCGTCGACACAAGCAACCCCGCCAGCCCGGTCAACACCTGCGGCGCAGCCATCGCCACGTATGACCAGTCGCAGTGGCTCACCAACGTTGCAAACCGACTGCCGGGCGGCACGGCCTACGTCAGCACGGAGCTGCCCGACGTTGCATCGGGCGTGAACGGCCTGCCCGCCACGCGCGTGTTGAACATCTGGCTGATCTGGAGCGCCATCGAGGAAGGCGCCGGCTTCGGACGGAAGGAGCAATTGCAGCAACCCTGCCCCGCCGGCGCCAACATTGCGACCGGCGCTTCGGTGAACTGCATGTACTTCCGAATCACGCTATGAGCACCGCCCCCATGGTTCCTGGCCGCATGCGCCATCCGGCCCGCGGCTTCACGCTGATCGAACTGATGGTCGCGTTGACGATCGGGCTGGTGATCCTGGCCGCGGCCCTGTCTGTCTTCGCGACCTCCAGCCGCAGCAGCCAGCTGTCGGAGCTCGAGACGCAATTGAACGAGGACGGCATCCTCGCGCTCAACCTGGTCCAGCAGCAGCTCAAGCAGGCCGGCTATTCGCAGCAGCGCATCCCGAGCGGCGGCGCCACGGTGATGGGCAACTACGCCGGCCCTGCCGTGCGCGGCTGCGACGGCGGATTCACCGATGCCGGAGCCGCCTTCGACAAGCTCTCGTGCACCAAGGGCGACGGCAGCGACGCCATCGCCATCCGCTACGAAGCCACCACCGACAACACCATGCCCCAGCTCACCGACCCGACGCTGGCGACGAACTGCCTGGGCAACGCCATCAACCCCTTGACGCCTTCGCAGGTGGCGCCGCCCCCCACGCCGGCCCCCGGCATGCCGCTGCCGGCTGCCTACGCGCTGGCCGACAACCGCTACCTGGTGACCGGCGCGGGCACGGCCCCCATGCTGTCCTGCCGCGGCATGGAGAAGCGCAACACCGGCAACGCCATCGGGTTGCCGCAGCCGCTGCTCGCCAATGTCGAACACGTGCAGGTTCTTTACGGCGTGGCCAGCCGCCCCAGTGCGGAACTCGCGGCCACCTACGACCCGCTGCGCCACCAGATCGTCGACTACCTCGATGCCACCCATGTCGACGACCTGCCCGTCACCGGCACGCTGTCCGACAACACCGAAGACCGTTGGGGCCGCGTGCTGAGCGTGCGCGTGTGCCTGCTCATGCGCAGCGAACGGCCCGTGCGCGACGTGCCCGAAGGCGGCATGGCCTACAAGCAGTGCGACAACACCGACGAGACCGGCACCGACGGCTACCTGCGCAGGACCTACACCACCACCGTCCTGCTGCGCAACCGGGTGATCGCACCATGAACATGAGCGCTTCTCGTTCTTCTGTCCGCCGCACCGGCGCCAGCCCGCGCGAGCGCGGCGTGGTGCTGGTCGTCACGCTGGTCCTGGTCGTGATCCTGTCGCTGCTGGGGACCTTCGCGATTCGCAATGCCACGCAGAGCGAACGCAGCGTGAACGGCATCCGTTCGACCGAGGTCGCGCGCGAGGCCGCCGAGACCGCGCTGCGCTTCTGCGAGCAGGTGGCCATCTTCGACGGCGACGGCAAGGACTACACCGAGTACGCCTCCACCGGCATGCGCGCCAAGATCGTCGCGACTCCCATCGGCTCGGAGTTCGACCCCACGGCCCAATGGCGCGACAGCATCAGTTGGACGGATGCAAAGGCCATCAAGGTCCCGCCCGCCTTCTTCAAAAAGAAGCCCAGCGGCACCGAGGTCGACCCCGCACAACTGGAGATCGCTCCGCGCTGCCTCATCCAGAAGATCGAAACCAGCGCCACGCCCAAGCTCACCGGCTACCTGATCACCGCCCGGGGCTTCGCCAACAACGCCAGGTTCGACGGCACGACCGGAAAAGCCACCCAGGGCGCCGAGGCCTGGCTGCAGTCCGTGCTGACACGCGACAAATGACCTCCTGCCCCTTCATCGCCATGACACGCTCACCTATTTTTTCCTCACGCTTGCACCGCGGCTTCACGCTGATCGAAGTCATGGTCGTCGTCGCGATCGTTGCCATCCTCGCGGCCATCGCGCTGCCGAACTACCAGGAGTACGTGCGCCGTTCCAAGCGCGTCGAAGCCCAGGGCGTCCTGATGGAGGCCGCGCAGTTCATGCAGCGCTACTACTCGGCCAACGACCGCTACACCGCCGCCGCGGGCGACAGCGCCCAGGAATCCGAGCAGAAGAAAGGCGCCAGGAGCCTGCTGCCCGAAGGGCTGCAGCAGTCGCCGCGGTCCGGCGGTGCGAACTACACGATCGCCGTCTTCGCGCAAGACACCCCGCCCCGCTACACGCTCAAGGCCACCCGCACCGGCAGCATGAGCGGCGACCGCTGCGGCACGCTGACCTTGAGCAGCCTGGGCGTGAAAGACATGGATGACGAAACCACGGGGCTGTCGGCAGCGGACTGCTGGAAATGAATCTCACACGCCCCATGAAGTCCCCACTTTCAACCGCCGGGAAGAACCGCATGACCGCCACTCCCCCCCTTCTTGCACCCGAGGCCGCACGCGCGCTGCGAACCTTCATCGGTTTAACTGCTGCATGGGGCGTCGCACTCCTGCCCATCGGCGACGTGCATGCCGCGACAACGCCGAGCCAGAGCCCGCTGTACAACGCCGTGCCGGGTGCCAAGCCCAACCTGATGGTGGTGCTGGACAACTCCGGATCGATGGACTACGAATATCCGGAAGGCTATTCGGTCGGGGACGACTGCAAGGATGGCAGCAGCAGTGATGGCGGTGGTGGCAGGAACGGTGGCAGGGGTGACAACAAGAACTGCGACAGCAGCAAGTTCGGCTGGTACGCCATGCGATCGAGTGACATCAATACGCAGTACTACAACCCCGCCACCACCTATTTGGCCAGAGTGAATTCAGCCGGCACGCCGAAAAGCAATCCGACCTATTTCGTGGGCAACCAGCTATCGGACAACAACAGGCCGGATCACGACGCGGGAGCAACCGCCGACTCCAGGAAGTTCTCCTACGTTCAATGCAAGAACAATGATTGTTCCGTTGCCTCGAACAGGTCTGTGACCACCATCAGCCCTCCGTCCACCATGGACGTTCCGCTGCCCGGCGGGCACAAGCGAACCGACTGCGGGCCGAGCGCCACCAAGTGCACAACCGAACAAGAACGCCAGAACATCGCGAACTGGTATGAGTGGTACCGCTCCCGCACGCTGGCGGTCAGCACGGCCCTGGGCCTGGCGATGCAAAGCTACGACAACAAGTTCAGGGTGGGCTACGTCCAGTACAACAACAACGGAGACGATGCGCTGGGCATCGTGAGTGGCGTCAACTACTTCAGGGACGAAGCGGCTGCGAACGGAAAGAAGTGGAAGACCAACTTCTACGACTGGATCTACGGCATCAACCCCAAGGGAGGAACGCCAAGCCACAACGCCCTGGTGCTCGCAGCCAACTACTACGCCGGCAGCGCAACGAAGTCCATCACCTCCTCCCCCTGAGCAGCCCCTGGAAGAACGACCCCAACGACCTGAAGAGCGGCGAGCTGAGTTGCCGGCGCGCCTACAGCATCGTGCTGTCCGACGGCGCCTGGAACGCGAAGACTGCGCAAGGCATCGACACGCGCTACACCGCCAGCAGCGCAAGCATCAACTTCGACGGCAAGCCGTCTGCAAGTGCCACCGCATTCAGCTACGACCCGAAGGGTGCGCCCGGCTACGACAGCACGGATGCGATCAAGAAGCTGAACGCCAGAAACACGTACATCCCCTACGGCGACGGCGTCACCAGCAGCAACGGGTTTGCCGACCTCACGGCCCGCTACTTCTGGCATACGGATTTTTCCAAGACGCTCCCCAACGACGTTCCCCCCATGGGCGGCCAGCACAACCCCACGTTCTGGCAGAACATGACCACCTTCACCATCGGCTGGGGCCTGACGCCTTCGGGCGACGCAGGCTGGACCGGAGGACTGACCTGGGCGCAGATCGAGAGCTACAACAACGATTGGCTCGCCGGCAACACGGCGAAGAAACCCAACTGGCCCACCGGCGACCTGAACGACGGCAACAAGACAAGCGACGCACAGCGCGTGGACGACTTCATCCACGCCGGCTTCACCGGCGGCGGCCGTGCCTACAGCGTGTACTCGGGCGACGACGTGCGTCGGGCGCTCGACAACGCACTGAGCAGCATGGTCGGGTCCGGCAACGACGCAGGCGTGGCCGTGTCGGGCAACAGCAACGAGTTCCAGACGCTGCAAGGCCAGTACAAGTACACGACCGAGTACCAGACCGCGGACAACAGCGGCGACATCAAGGCCTTCGAACTGAATGCCGACGGCGACTACAACGCGGTCGACAAGGCCGGCAAGCCGATCCCGGCCTGGTCCGCCAATGCCAGGATGCCGGCCGCCGACAAGCGAACGATCTTCGCGTTGTCGAACTACGATCCCACGACGCCCGCCACGGCCCTGCGCATGGCACTGACCTACGGCACGAGACTGGAAAAACTGCCAGATGATTTCCGGGCCTTGCTCAATGCCGACAAGCAACAGGCCACCGACGAGAGCTTTGTCCGCTACCTGCTGGGCAGCGACCCGCAGAAGGACGCCGACGGCACGGTCTACCGGCTGCGCAAGCAGCCCATCGGCGCCTCGGTCAACTCGCCGCCGGTGTTCGTGGGCGGGCGTTTCGACATGGGCTACGGCCCCTCCCACCATCTTTGCCGCCACCAACAACGGCAAGGTCCATGTGCTGAACGCCGCCAGGAACAACACAGGGGGCATCGAGCTGGCCGCCTTCATGCCCAAGGGTGCCATGGCGTCGCAGATCGATCTGGCCAATCCGAATTTCCGCTTCCGCTACACGCTCGATGGCCCGCTGGTCGAGCAGGACGTGTACGACAAGAACGGCCTGACCCCGGCGGGTGGCAAGAACACGTGGCGCCAGGTGGTGCTGGGCACCGGCGGGCGCGCGGGCCCGTTCATGTACGGCCTGGAATCGCCTTTGGGTGCCACCGGCCGCACACCCACCCAGAACCACTTTCTCTGGGAGGTGAACAACAAGCACAAGGACTATGCCGACCTCGCCCACGTGACCAACAACCCCGCCGCGGGGCAGCTGGACGACGGCAGCTGGGTCATGCTGACGGGCAGCGGCCACTACCCCGAAACCGGCAGGCATGTCGGTCTGTACGTGGTGGAGGCGCTGACTGGCAAGCTCAAGAAATTCATCGGGCTCCCGACGGAATTTGGCAACGCCGCCACCGGCGGCAACCGCGGCCTGGGCGGCGTGGTCGCGGTGCGGGACACCACCCGCCGCATCGTCGCCGCCTACGCCGGCGACGCGAACGGCAACCTGTGGCGTTTCGACCTGCGCAGCGCAAAGCTCGGGACTTCCGCCAAGGGCCAGTTGCTGTTCACCACGCCGGGCGGCAAGACGCAGCCGATCTACGCCGCACCGGCGTGGCAGGTCCACCCCGGCGACGGCAGCACCTGCACGTACAACGCCTCCACGCAGTGCGGCGCCATCGTGGTCGTGGGCACAGGCATCCTGCTCGACGAGGAAGACCTCGCGACGCCCGCCAGGAAACAGGCCATTTACGGCATCTGGGACCCGACGCCCATCGGCGGCGACGCCAAGGCCGACGCCCGCAAGGTCGAACTCGCCGACCTCGTGGAGCAAACCATCGACAAGGCCTCGGCAAAAGCCGGCCTGCTCGCCGAGCGCGACAAGAACTTCTACCAGGTCAGCAGCAACGCCGTGGACTGGAAAACCAGGAAGGGATGGCTGCTGAACCTCGGCGTGATCCCCTACCCCGGCGCCATGGAGAACGGCGAGCGCGTGGTGGGCGACCTGAGCAACCTGGGCAGCAGCGTGATCGTCACGTCCTTCCTGCCCGAGGACAAGAACCTGGGCATCGAGTCCTGCACGGCCACCGGCAGCCTGCCGAACAACACCTACGTGCTGGACGCGCTGACGGGCAAGAACAAGTACTCGTTCGACGTCGATGGCAACGGCAGCTTCGACTTCTATTCGATCGTCTCGAACCCTGCCGGCGGGTTCACGCGCGGCAACGTGACCTCGCGCAACATGGTCGGCCAACCCAACGAAGGCCGCCCCGACGGCAAGCCCGAAGTCAATTGCACCAATGAAACGGGCTTCCTGACCGGCGTGGGCGACACGCAGAAAATCGGCGACGGCTGCGGGGCGTCCCGCACCTGGCGCCGCAGCTGGCGCCAGGTGGTCTCGCCACCCTTCTGAGTTCCGAAAGGGAAAACCGCAGCCCCCTCAGAGCATCATGTGCCGCGCCAGCAGCACCGCCACATGCACCGCCTCGCGCTGCGCGCCATCGCCGATCTGGTGCCGGCAGCTCGTGCCGTCCGCCACCACGATCGCATCGGGCCGGGCACGGATGGCGGGCAGCAGGCTCGCCTCGGCCATCTGCATCGACACCTCGAAGTGGCTGGCCTCGTAGCCGAAGCTGCCGGCCATGCCGCAGCATGAGCTCTCGATCAGCTCGGGCTCGGCGCCCGGAATCAGCTTCAGCACGTCCATGATCGGGCTCACCGCGCCGAAGGCCTTCTGGTGGCAGTGGCCGTGCAGCAGGATGGGCGCGGTGGCCGGCTTCAGCGCGAGTTCGAAGCGGCCGGCCTTGCGTTCGCGGGCGATGAACTCCTCGAACAGCAGTGCCTGCTTCGCGACGACCTGCGCCTTGTCGCCGAAGCCCATCACCAGCGTTTCGTCGCGCAGCGTGAGCAGGCACGAGGGCTCGAGACCGACGATGGGAACACCGGCCTGCGCCAGCGGCAGCAGCGCGTCGATCAGCGCCCCGGCGCGCACCTTGGCCTCGTCCACCATGCCACTGGCCAGGAAGGTCCGGCCGCAGCAGTGGTGCCCGCCGCCCTTCTCCACCGTGTGCAACGCATAGCCCGCGGCGTGCAGCACGCGCGCCGCCGCAAAGACGTTCTCGCTTTCGAAGGTGCCGTTGAAGGTGTCGACGAACAGCACGGCGACCTTCTCGCCGCGCGCTGCGGCAGCCAGCACCGAGGCCTGATCGGAAAACAGGCCGGCCGCCACCGCGTCCTTCGCACGCCAGAAGGTGTCGGTGCGCCACTCGGGCAATGAGCGCTTCGCCGAAAGGCCGAGCATCTTCTCGCCCAGCCATGCCGCGCCCGGCACGCGGTTGCGCAGGTTCAGCAGCCACGGCATGCGGCTGGCGCGGTGCGCGTAGTCGGGCATGTAGGCGACCAGCTTGTCCTTCAGCGTGTGGCCGTGGCGCTTCTTGTAGTGGTCGAGAAACTCGATCTTCATCTTCGCCATGTCGACGCCCGTCGGGCAGTCGCGCTTGCAGCCCTTGCAGCCCACGCACAGGTCCATGGTCTCGTGCATGGCCTCGCTGGTGAAGGCGTCGGCGCCGAGCTGGCCCGACAGCGCCAGGCGCAGCGTGTTGGCGCGCCCGCGCGTCAGGTGCTGCTCGTCGCGCGTCACGCGGTAGCTGGGGCACATGGTGCCGGCGTCGAACTTGCGGCAGTGGCCGTTGTTGTTGCACATCTCCACGGCCTTGGCGAGGCCGCCGGTGCTGTCGCCGCCGGTGCCGGGTGCGGTGGTCGCCTCGGTCACGGGGTCGGCATTGACGTTCCAGGCCGACCAGTCGAGCACCGGCTTGAGTTCGATGCGGCGGTAGGGCCTTGGCGCCGTCGGCGGCGCAAAGCGGAACAGCGCGCCGTCGTCCATGCGCGGCGGGTCGATGATCTTGCCGGGGTTGAACAGCCCGATCGGGTCGAGCTGCTGCTTGATCGCGCGAAAGGCCTCGTTGATCGCCGGCCCGAACTGCCATTCGATCCACTCGCCGCGGCACAGGCCGTCGCCGTGCTCGCCGCTGAAGGCACCCTTGTATTTGCGCACGAGCGCGCTGGCCTCTTCCGCGATGGCACGCATCTTGGCCGCGCCGTCGGCGCGCATGTCGAGAATGGGCCGCACATGCAGCGTGCCGACCGAGGCGTGCGCGTACCAGGTGCCGCGGCTGCCGTACTTGGCGAACACCTCGGTCAGCGCGTCGGTGTATTCGGCCAGGTGCTCCAGCGGCACGGCGCAGTCCTCGATGAAGCTCACGGGTTTGCCGTCGCCCTTGAGGCTCATCATGATGTTGAGGCCGGCCTTGCGCACCTCCCACAGGTTCTTCTGGCGGCCGTCGTCGGGCATCTCGACCACGCTGCCGGGCAGGCCCAGGTCGCCCATCAGCTCGACCAGCCGCTTCAGCTGCGGCAGCAACGCGGCCTTGTCGGCACCCGAGAACTCGACCAGCAGGATGGCGGCGGGCTTGCCGATCAGCGCCGTTTCCACGGTCGGCTTGAACGCGGGGTTGGCCAGGCTCAGCTCGATCATCGTGCGGTCGACCAGCTCCACCGCCGTCGGCCCGAGCTTCACGATGTGCTGCGCCGCGTCCATGGCCGCATGGAAGGTCGGAAAGTTCACGATGCCCAGCACCTTGGCGCGCGGCAGCGGTGCCAGCTTGAGCTTCAGGCTGCGCGTGTAGGCCAGCGTGCCTTCGGCGCCGATGAGCAGGTGCGCGAGGTTCACGCTGCCGTCGGCCGTGTACGGCTTCTCGCTCTGGTTGTCGAAGATGTCGAGGTTGTAGCCCGCCACGCGGCGCATCACCTTGGGCCAGTGCTGCGCCATGGCCTCGCGGTGCTCTTGCGCCAGTCCGTGCACGAACTGCGCGATGCCCGCCGCGCGTGCGCCCAGCGTGCCCAGCGGCCCGAACTCGACCAGTTCGCCGCTCGACAGCCACGCGCTCGCGCCCAGCACGTTGTGCACCATGTTGCCGTAGGCGATGGAGCGCGAGCCGCAGGAGTTGTTGCCCGCCATGCCGCCCAGCGTGGCCTGCGCGCTGGTCGACACGTCGACCGGGTACCAGAGCCCGTGCGGCCTCAGCTGCGCGTTCAGGTGGTCGAGCACCAGGCCCGGTTCGACCGTCGCGGTGCCCTCTTCCACGTTCACCTCGAGCACCTTGCGAAAGTGCTTGCTGTTGTCGATCACCAGTGCCGCGCCCGTGGTCTGGCCGCACTGGCTGGTGCCGCCGCCGCGTGCCAGCACCGGCACCTTCAGGTCGCGCGCGATGTCGATGGCGGTGGCAATGTCGCGCTCGTTCGTGGGCACGAAGGCGCCCACCGGCGTGATCTGGTAGATCGACGCGTCGGTGGCGTAGCGCCCGCGCGAGCCGTCGTCGAACAGCACCTCGCCCTGCGTGTCGGTGCGCAGCCGGCGCGCCAGCAGTTCGCAGGTGTCGTTGGGCGGAAGAACGGTTCCGGCTGGCTGCATGTGGCTGGCGGGGTCGATGCGCATGGTGGGGTGTCAGCTCGCTTTGTTGGTGGTGCTCTTGCTCTTGGCTTGCGGATAGATCTGCCCGGCGCGCAGCAGCTCCAGCACGGTGTCGCGCTTGCGCAGCACGTGCGCCGTGAGCACCTTGCGCATGGCCTGCGCGTCGCGCGCGGCCAGCGCCTGCACCATCTGCTCGTGCTCCTCGACCGCGTGCTTCCACTTGGTCTCGTCCTGGTTGGTGCGAAAGCGCAGCGACTGCACGCGGGCGTTGATCGAGCGGTAGGTGTTCGACAGCACCGGGTTCGCCGCCGCGTCGTTGATGGCCGTGTGGATGCGCGCGTTCAGGCGGTAGTAGCCCGACAGGTCGCGCCGTGCGAAGCAGGCCATCATTTCGTAGTGCAGCGCGCGCACCTCGGCCAGTTCCTCGTCGGTGATGCGCTTGGCCGCCAGCTCGCCCGACATGCCCTCGAGCATCGCCAGCACCTCGAAGGTGTTGAGCACGTCGGCCTCGGTGAGCTTCACCGCCACCGCGCCGCGGTTGGGCAGCAGGTCGACCAGCCCTTCGGCCGCCAGCAGCTTGATGGCCTCGCGCAGTGGCGTGCGCGACACGTTCAGCTGCAGGCACAGCTCGCGTTCATTGAGCTTGGCGCCGGGCGCGATGCGCCCCTCCACCAGCATGGTGCGCAGGCGCGCCACCACCTGGTCATGCAAGGCCAGCCTGGAGATTTCGATGATTTCAGCGGTCATATGGGGTTCCCTTGTCTGCATTTTGAATGCAAAAAATAGCCGATACAACCAAGGCTGATAGGTATAAACCAGCATGCATAAATGCATTTTGAATGCAAAACTGAGCGCACAAGGAGAGCCCATGCTGCAACTCGACATCCACCCCACCGGCCGTCACTTCCTCCAGATTCCCGGCCCCAGCCCGGTCCCCGACCGCATCCTGCGGGCCATGAGCCTGCCCACCATCGACCACCGCGGGCCCGAGTTCGGCACGCTGGGCCTGAAGGTGCTCGGCGGCATCAAGCAGATCTTCAAGACAAAGCACCCGGTCGCGATCTACCCCGCGTCGGGCACCGGTGCATGGGAAGCTGCGCTCGCCAACACACTCAGCCCCGGCGACCACGTGCTCATGTACGAGACCGGCCACTTCGCGTCGCTGTGGCAGAAGATGGCCACGCGCCTGGGCCTGTCGACCGCGTTCCTGGCCTACACCGGCACCGACGCCCACCTGCCGAATGCGCCCAGTTGGCGCCGCGGCGTGCAGGCCGAGCTCATCGAGGCGCGCCTGCGCAAGGACACCGAGAAGAAGATCAAGGCCGTGTGCGTGGTGCACAACGAAACCTCCACCGGCGTCACCTCCGACATCGCCTCGGTGCGCAAGGCCATCGACGCCGCAGGCCACCCCGCGCTGCTCATGGTCGACAGCATCTCGGGCCTGGCCAGCGCCGACTACCGCCATGACGAATGGGGTGTCGACGTCTGCGTGAGCGGCTCGCAGAAGGGCCTGATGCTGCCGCCCGGCATCAGCTTCAACGCCCTCTCGCCGCGCGCCCTCGAAACGGCCAAGCACGCGAAGTTGCCCAAGGCCTTCTGGGCCTGGGACGAGATCGTCGAGATGAACAAGGACGGCTACTGGCCCTACACGCCCAACACCAACCTGCTGTACGGCCTCTCGGAATCGCTGGACATGATCCTCGGCGAAGGCCTGGACAACGTGTTCGCGCGCCACCAGCGCTGGGCCGCCGGCGTGCGCGCGGCGGTCAACACCTGGGGCCTGCCGATCCAGTGCGCCGACCCGTCCGTGTACTCGCCCGTGCTCACCGGCGTGATCACGCCCGAGGGCGTCGATGCCGACGCCGTGCGCCGCCTGATCCACCAGCGCTTCGACCTCTCGCTGGGCACGGGCCTGGGCAAGCTCAAGGGCCGCATGTTCCGCATGGGCCACCTGGGCGACAGCAACGACCTCACGCTCGTGGCCATGGTCGCGGGTGTCGAGATGGGCATGAAGCTCAGCGGCATCAAGCTCGCGGGCAGCGGCGTGCAGGCGGCCATGGACTACTTCGCGAGCCACCAGGCCGCGCCGGTCGGCCTGCAAAAAGCAGCCTGACCCCGGCGCACGCCAACCCACACGGGCCGCAGCGCATCGCTCGAACGATGCGGCGGTCCACCACCCTGCCGGGCCCGCGCAAGCGGCTCCCGGCACGCATCGGATTCCCCAACCGACGGAGACAAAGAAGATGCAAAGACGTTCCCTGATCCAGGCCGCCGCCGGCGCGGCCGCCACGCTGGGCGTGCCCCGGCTGTTCGCGCAGGAGTGGCCCACGGGCCCGGTGCGCATCGTGGTGGGCTTTCCACCCGGCGGCGGCACCGACGCGCTCGCGCGCGTGGTCGCGCAGAAACTCACGACGATGTGGGGCCAGCAGGTCATCGTCGAGAACAAGGCCGGCGTCGCCGGCGTGCTCGCGGCCGACTACGTGGCGCAGCAGCCCAGCGACGGCAGCACCCTGCTCATGGCCCACATCAACAGCCACGCGCTCGCACCCAGCCTGCAGCCCAAGCTGCGCTACAACGTCGAGCGCGACTTCGTGCCGATCGTGCTCGTGGGTGTCACGCCCAACCTGCTCATCGCCAACCCGGGCCAGAAGGCCCTCAGCGTGAAAGACATCGTCGCCGCCTGCAAGGCCGCGCCCGGCACCGTGAGCTTCGGCTCCGCCGGCGCGGGCTCGGCCCAGCACCTGGCGCTGGAGATGTTCAAGCTGCAGGGCGGCGTCGATGCGCTGCATGTGCCCTACAAGGGCAGCGGCCCGCTGCTGGCGGACCTGATGGGCGGGCAGATCCAGTACAGCTTCGAGACCATGACCGCCGCCACGCCGCACGTGAAGAACGGCCGCGTGCTGGCCGTCGCGCAGACGCGCACCAAGCGCGCCAAGGGCCATCCGAACGTGCCGACGATGCAGGAGCAAGGCTTTGCCGGTTTCGAGGCCACCACCTGGTACGGCCTGGCGGGCCCCGGCAAGCTGCCCCCGGCCATCGCACAGAAAGTGAACCGCGACGTCAACACCGTACTCGCGATGCCCGATGTGCAGGAACGGCTCGACACCTACGGCGCGGAAGACGGCGGCGGTTCGCAGGACAAGTTCAAGCAGTTCATCAGCACCGAGATCGCCAAGTGGGCGAAGGTGGTGAAGGACGGCAAGGTGCAGGTCGAGACTTGATTTTCTTGCGCTCTGGTTCGGGGCACGATCACGCCGACGGGGCACCTTGCTCCGCGAATGTCCTCCGCGCTTCGCCCTCCCCCTTGATTTCGCTGCGCAAGGCACCCCGCCAGCGTGATCGTTGTCAGCAGCGGTCGTTGATCGGCGTGCACCCGCAGCGTGCCCTCGTGCGCAGGGCACTGGGTGCTCCCCGCAGCGAAATCAAGGAGGAGCCGAAGGCGGGGGACATTCGCGGAGGGGAGTACCCGGTGTCCTGTGCACGGGCCCCGAACGCCCTCCAAGAGAAACTGAGAAGATTCAAGAATGACGCCCGACCAAAAAGCCCTCACCGAAGCCCTCATCGCCGCACGCCAGGCCAACCGCACGCTCGACGCGACCCCGTGGACCGACGCCCTGCCAGACGCACCTCAAGCGTATGAAGTGCAAGACGCGGTAGCCGCAGCCCTCGGCTGGTTCGACGGTGTCCCGAAGACCTGGAAGTCCGGCGGCGGCTCCCGCAGCGCCACGCTCACACACGCCCCGCTGCCCCCGCACGGCGTGCGCCAAAGCCCGGCCAACTTCAGCGACCTCACGTTCCACACCCCCGGCATCGAGGCAGAAATTGCATTGAGACTCGGCCAGGACGTCACCCCCGCCCAAGCCGCCGCACTCGACCACGAGAACTCGGCAGCCCTCATCGACGCCATGGCCGTCTCCGTCGAAATCGTCGATGCCCGCTGGCAGGACCTGGCCGCCACGCCCGCCCTGCTGCGCCTGGCCGATTCGCAGGTGCACGGCGCACTCGTGCTCGGCGAGTGGCAACCGTACGCCGCCGTCGACTGGGCCTCGCAGCGCTGCGAAACGAAGATCGGCGACGCAGAAACGGTGGTGCGCGAAGGCACGCATCCGCTGGCCGATCCGGCGTGGCTGCTGCCGATCTGGCTGCGCCACCTCACGCGCCACGGCCAGACCGTGCCCGCCGGCACCGTCGTCACCACCGGCTCGTGGGTCGGCGTGCTGCCCTGCCGCCGCGGTGATCAGGTGACAGCCGAGTTTCCCGGCATCGGCGCCGTGCGCTTGAGCGTGTAACGCCCGCCGCCCACGCCCGAACACGCCACCAGGAAGTCGAGCACCGCCCGCACCCGCGCGGGCAGCGTGCCGGCCTTGCCGATGTACACCGCGTGGATCGGCTCGATCTCGCCCGGGTTGAACTCCTCGAGCAGCGGCACCAGCCGGCCGGCATCGATGTCGTGCTGGATGTGATACAGCGACAAGCGCGCCACACCCGCCCCCGCAATCGCCAGTTGCCGCAGCGTCTCGCCATCGCCCGCGCGCACCGGCCCCGCCACCGGCAGCATCACCATGCGGCCGTCGACACGCAACGGCCAGTCGGGCGTGTTGCGCCGGTAGCTCCAGCCCAGCCGGTTGTGCGCCTCCAGCTCCTGCGGCGTGCGCGGCGTGCCGTATTTCGCCAGGTAGTCCGGCGCGGCCACGATGGCCTGGCTCGTTTCGCCCAGGCGCCGCGCCACCAGGTCGGACGACGGCAATTGGCCCCAGCGGATCGCAATGTCGGCGCGCTCGTCCATCAGGTCGACGATGCGGTCGGTCAGCGCAATGTCGAGCGTGATCTGCGGATGCATCTCGAGCAGGCGCGGCACCAGCGGCACCAGCTTGTGGTGCCCGAAGGAAACACTCGCGTTGATGCTCACCCGCCCGCGCGGCGCCGCACCGGCCGCGGCGCAACGCTCGGCCTCGTCCATGTCGGCCAGCACGCGCGTGCTGCGCTCGTAGAAATGCAGCCCCTCGGGCGTGAGCTGCAGCTTGCGCGTGGAGCGGTGCACCAGCTGGATGCCCAGGCGCAGCTCGAGCCGCGCCACCAGCTTGCTGACGGCCGAGGGCGTCATGTCCAGCAGCCGCGCCGCCGCCGAGAAGCCGCCCGCCTCCACCACCTGCACGAAGGCCTCCATTTCGCCGGAGCGGTTGACGTCGATGCGGGGCATGGGCTTCCTTGTCTGTGACTTGAATTCACAAGTGCATGTACTGGCGGCATTCTAGTCATCGAGGCCGATCGTCCGCACAGTACAGGCATCATGCCCATCGCTCTTCTTGCCCTCACCGCCGGTGCCTTCGGAATAGGCACCACCGAATTCGTCATCATGGGCCTGCTCCTGCAGGTGTCGACGGATCTGCACGTCTCCATCACGGCCGCCGGCCTGCTGATCTCGGGCTACGCGCTCGGCGTCGCGGTCGGCGCGCCCGTGCTCACCATCGCCACCCGCAAGCTGCCGCGCAAGACCGTCCTGCTCGCGCTGATGGCGATCTTCACGCTCGGCAACCTCGCCTGTGCGCTCGCGCCCAACTACGAAATGCTGATGGCCGCGCGCGTCATCACCTCGCTGGCGCACGGCACCTTCTTCGGCGTCGGCTCGGTGGTGGCCACCGGCCTCGTGGCGCCCGAGCGCCGCGCCTCGGCCATCGCGATCATGTTCACCGGCCTTACCGCCGCCACACTGCTGGGCGTGCCGGCCGGCGCCTGGCTGGGCCTGCAGCTGGGCTGGCGCTCGACCTTCTGGGCCGTGACGCTGATCGGCGTGCTGGCCTTCGTGGTGCTCGCGGCCTTCGTGCCCCGCATGAAGGGCGAGGCCAAGCCGGCTCCGCTGCGCGAAGAGATCGCCGTGCTCGCTCGCCCGCAGGTGCTGCTGGGCCTGGCGATGACGGTGCTCGGATTTGCCGGCGTGTTCGTGGTCTACACCTACATCCAGCCGCTGCTGACGCAGGTCACCGGCCTGTCGGAATCGGCCGTGTCGCCGGTCCTGCTGGTGTTCGGCGGCGGCCTGGCCGTCGGCAACATCCTGGGCGGCAAGCTGGCCGACCGCGCACCGATGGCCGCCGTGCTCGGCACGCTGGTGGCGCTGGCCGTGGTGCTCGGCGCGATGCAGTTCACCATCGGCACGCCGTTCACCGCCGTGGTGTTCGTCGGCCTGCTCGGCGTGGCCTCGTTCGCCACCGTGGCGCCGATGCAGCTGCGCGTGCTCGAGAAGGCCTCGGGCGCGGGCCAGAACCTCGCCTCGAGCCTGAACATCGCGGCCTTCAACCTCGGCAACGCGCTAGGTGCCTGGGTCGGCGGCGTGACCATCGACCACGGCCCGGGGCTGCGCGCCCTGGGCTGGGTGGCCGCGCTGCTCACGCTCGTGGGCCTGGCGATCGCGCTGTGGAGCCGCGCGCTCGACCGTCGCGCACAGAAGACCGGTCAGCTGCCGGCCGACAGCGCCTCGGCACGGGCCTGATCCTGCACCCCCAGGCGGCACGCGAAGAACGAAAGGATCTCGTCGCGCGCCGCAATCGTCGGCTGGCCGGCCTCGTCGATCAGGTGCGCCGTGACCACGCTGTGCGGGCTCGCGACCACCTGCGAGAAGAACGACGGCAGGTCGCGCGTGTTGGCCGCGCTGTCGGGCAGCACGCGGGCCACGAAGCGATCGCCCAGCGCGTCGGCATACGCCGCAAAGCGCTGGGCCCGGCAGAAGCGGTCGCCCTCGAAGCGGTAGGCCATCACGGTCAGGTCCTCGCGCTCCAGGCGCCGGCGCACCTGGGCGATTTCTTCCTGCGAGATCTCGATGCCGCCGGGGTTGTCCAGCGGCAGCGACGGCTGCGACAGCACCGGCGCCAGCACGGCAGGCTCCAGCATCATGGTGAGCGCGAAGTTGCCGGTGAAGCACATGCCGATCGCGCCCACGCCCGGCCCGCCGCATTCCGCATGCGCCAGCCGCGCGAGCGCGCGCAGCCACTGCGTCACCGGGCTCGAGGCGTTGCCCGCGAAGGCGCGGAACTCGGCGCTCACGCAGGCGCGCTGGAACACGGCCTTGCCCTCTTCCGCATCCGGCACCGCGCCGTCGCGGCCGAACATCGACGGCATGTAGACCGTGAAGCCGGCGTCGCGCACCCAGCGGGCGAAACGCGCCACGTGCGGGCTGATGCCGGGCATCTCGGTCATCACGATCACGGCCGGGCCGGTGCCGGCCACGTAGACCGCCTTGGTGGCGCCGTCGAGCGTGATCTCGCGACGGGTGAAATCGTCGAGCGGGTCGGTCATGGCAAGGCCTCCCGGGCGTGCAGGTGGGCGCCGTGAGGAGCAAGGGCAAGGATGTGGGACACGAAGGCACTTTCGATGTTGCGACGATGCCCATTGCACCCGAGCACGCACTAGACTGCCAGTGTCCATTCAGACGCCTATCGGGCGTTTTCTGCCATGCACGACTTCACCGTTCTCGTTCTTCCGGGCAGCTTCGCCACCAGCACCGCCGTCACGCTCGACGTGCTGGCGGCCGCCGCCACGCTCGCACCGCGCCACCAGATGCCCCGCCCCACCTGGCGCGTGGTGTCGCCCGATGGCGGCAGCGTGCCGCTGAGCAACGGCCTGCAGATCGACACCCTCGCCATGCCCCGCCGCGCGCGCGCCGACGGCTCGGCGTGGATCGTGCCCGGCCTCGGCGTCGACAAGCCGGCCGACCTCGCGCTGCGCCTGACCGACGACCACGCCCGCGCCGCCATCGACGCCGTGCGGCGCCATGCCGCGCGCGGCGGTGCAGTCGCGGCCTCGTGCTCGGCCGTGTTCCTGCTGCAGGCAGCCGGCCTGCTGGCGCAGCGCCGCGTCACCACGTCGTGGTGGCTGGCGCCCGAGCTGCGCCGGCTCGAACCGGCCTGCCATGTCGATGCCGACCGCATGGTCTGCGCCGACGGGCCGGTGAGCACCGCGGGCGCGGCCTTTGCGCAGTCGGACCTCATGCTGCACCTGCTGCGCACGCGCTTCGGCCCCGCGCTGGCCGAGGCGGTGAGCAAGGTGCTGCTGATCGACGGCCGCCAGGCGCAGGCCCCGTTCGTCGTGCCCTCGATGCTGTCCAACGGCAACGAGTTGGTCGCGCGCCTCACGCGGCGCATCGAGGCCGCGCTGCCCACGCCGCCCAGCGTGGCCGCGCTGGCCGAGGAGTTCGCGATGTCGCAGCGCACGCTGGCCCGCCGCGTGCGCGCCGCCACCGGCCTGGGGGCACTGGCGCTGGTTCAGAGCGTGCGGCTGAACCGCGCGCGCCTGCTCATCGAGAGCAGCCGCATGACCATCGAGCAGGTCGCGGCGCAGGTCGGCTACGAAGACGCCACGGCGCTGCGGCGGCTGATGCGCAAGTCGGCCGGTGCGCCGCCGAGCCGGTTCCGGTCGGCGCTGCAGGCGGTGTGAGGCGTTTGCCGCAGAATGCGCCGCACCATGAACCGTCCGCCTGTCACCCTCCGCCCCGCCACCGCAGCCGACGCGCACACCCTTGCCGCGCTCGCGATCCAGGTCTGGCTCGACACCTACGCCACCGACGGGGTGAACGATGTGCTCGGGCGCTACGTGCTCTCGACCTTCACGCCGGCCGCGTTCGCTGCGTGGTCGCAGTCGCCCCAGGTCGCGCTGCGCGTGGCGCAGGTCGGCGACCAGCTCGTGGGCTATGCGCTGCTGCAGTTCGACGCCGCGCAGCCGCTGGTGCCGGGCTGCGACACCGAGCTGCGCACGCTCTATGTGCAGTCACCCTTCCAGCGCAGCGGTGTCGGGTCGATGCTGCTGCGCGAAGCCCGCGACGCCGCCCACGCACACACGGGCAGCGACGGCCTGTGGCTCGCGGTGTACGCGAAGAACCCGCGTGCGGTCGCGTTCTACGAAAAGCAAGGCTTGGTCGCGATGGGGCTCACGCAGTTCATGCTCGGCGGCAAGCCGCACGACAACCACGTGATGGCGACGCCGGGCCGCTGATCAGCCCAGCGGCAACTCGATGCAGGCGGCCAGCGGCACTTCCGTGACGCGCTCGCTGCTCGCCACGACCACGGCCCGCCCCGGCTGCGCCATGCGCCGTTCGATCGCCTGCCACAGGCCGTGGATCGAACGCGCGTCGAGCGCACCCACCGGGTCGTCCAGCAGCACCACGGGCCGTCCCGACGCGAGCGCGGCGGCCAGTCCGACCTTGCGGCGCGAGCCGGTCGACAGCATGAACATCTGCTTTTCGAGGTGCGGCGTGAGCGAGAAGGCCTCGACAAGGCGCAGCCACTCGGCCTTGTCGAACCCCGCGTCGCCCTCGCCCAGCAAGGCCGTGCAGGCCTGCACGCCGAGCTGATCGAAGGCTTCCGACGCCGGCTCGCAGAAGAAGACCTGGCGCCGGTAGGCCTCGCGCTCGGCGTCGAGCGCCACGCCGGCCGCGCGCAGTTGCCCGGCCGATGCGGGCTGCTGCCCCGCCAGCACGCGCAGCAAGGTCGACTTGCCGCTGCCGGTGTCGCCGTACAGCAGCGTGACGCCCTCGCCGATAGAGGCGGACCAGCGGTCGGCCAGCGCGGGCTGGTCGGGGTACGCGAAGCGCAGGTTCTGGATCTCGAGGAGAGAGGGAGCTATGGAAAGCCTCATGCGGAATTTGTATCTGTAACGCTAGACTGAACGCCATTTGTAACCGCACCCGCCGCGAGTCGGGCAGGACAGGACACAACGCCGTGAGTCTCTCCGATCTTCTGGGCAGCGCCTGGCAGGGCCTGCACGCCGCATCGAACCCCGACGAAACGCACGCCGCCGAAGGCCTCGAGGACTGCCTCGTCTTCTTCGCCTGGAGCGACGGCACGACGCAGGCGCGGGTGATGTCCGGACGCGGCAAGAATCTCGAGACCGCGTGGGCACAAGGCACGCGGGCGCTCGAAGCGCAGGCCACGGGCGTGCCACGTGACCTGCGCGTCGACTGGGTCCGGCGCGTGCGTCCGCTGCACTGGGGCGCGTTCAAGGCGGCCCTGACGTCCCCCGCCGCCGAAGGACTGGCCTTCGACGCGCGATGCGACACCGCCCTGCTCGCTCCGCAGATCGACAACCAGCGCCTGCGCCTTCTGGACGCCCCCACCGACGACGACACGACCGTCTGGGCCTTCCAGACCCGCGCGGTGCACGTGGACGCCAGCGGCGTGCACACCATCGCTACCGACGGCCACCGCGAACGGCAATCCATCGACGCACCCTTGCTGCGCCGCCTGATCGCCGCCAGCGCCGACCATCTCGCCGCCCGCGTGCAAGCGGACGGCGCGCTCGCGCCGAGCACGCCCGATGCCGACGCCCCCCGCGCCGCCGACCATGCCCACGCCGTGCACGCGTTGCTCGGCGCCTGGGACCCGGCGCAGGCCGAAACCCGCCAGGCCGCGATCCACCGCGCGCTCGCGCGGCTGACGCGCACGCTGATCCGGCCGGCCGCGTTGCCCAACGGCACGCACGTCGCCTGCCTCGTGGAGTCCGGCAGCAGCGACACCTCGCTGGGCGCCAACGCCGCCTGCATCGGCGCGCTGGTGCGCTACACCGAGCTCAGCCGCGACCGGCGTTACCTGCCCCTGCTCGACCAGCTCGCGCGCACCGTGCTGCACATGCAGGACCCGGTGTCCGGGCGCTTCGCCCACGCGCTGCACCACCCGTCGATGGCCGAGAAGCCCGAAGCGCCCGGCGACGCGCGCGAGGACGACCAGGCCGTGGTGGCGCTGCTGCGTCTGTACGGCCTCACGGGCAACCGCCGCTGGTTCGGCGCCGTCGAAAAGGCCTTCGAGCACTTCGTCGCCGTCGGCTACGCCAACGCGCAAGACCACGCGCTGTGCCGCGCCACCAGCGCGCTCGTGCGCTACCGGCCCGAGCCGCGCTACTTCCAGTTCGGCCTGCAGAACCTCCACGCCTCGCTCGACTTCGCGCTGGCACAGACCACCGCCGTGGCGGCCCTGCCGGCCCAGCTGGCGGCCGGTGCCGAACTGGTCGCGCGGCTCGACGCCAACCCCGCCCAGCAGCCGCTGCTCGACGGGCTCGATCGCGCCGCGCTGCACCGCGCGCTGCTGCACAGCATGCAGCGCCTCGCCGACAACCATGCCGGGCCCGAGCGCGCGATGTTCTTCGCGCAGCCGGCGGCCGTCGAGGGCAGCTTCTTCGGCGACACCGCGCAGGCGCTCGCCGATGCCGTCGCCTGCCTGAAGCTGCTGCAGTCGACGGCCGGCGCGCCCTTGCACGACGCGGCGCTGGCCGAGGCCGTGCGCACCGCCGCGCGGCAGCCGCTGGCCGACGCAGTGCTCGATGCCGTGCCGCGCGATGTCCGCTTCACCCACCCGCTCACGCTGGGCCCGCTGCGCCTGCTCGGCGCGCGCGTGCGCCCGCGCGAGATGACCGGCCCCGGCCCGCTCACCGTCGAGACCTGGTGGCAGGCCGACGCGCCCGTCGACACCGACTGGCGCCTGGACATCGGCACGCGCCCCGCCACCTGCGTCACCGCGCCGGCCTGGGGCCTCTCGACCGGCCACGCGCCCTGCCAGGGCCGCCACCCCGTCAGCCGGTGGACGCCGGGCAAGGTCTACCGCGACGTCCACGTGCTGCGCCCGCCGCTGGCCACGCGGCTGTACGACGTCGACATGCAGATGGAAGCCGGACTGATCGGCCCCGATGGTCGTCGTGTGGAGCGCCTGCGCATGCCGCGCTTCTTCGACTTCGTCGTGCAGGAAGGCAAGGCCTCGCCTGCGCCGACGTGGCGCTACCCGGCGGTGCCGCGCTACCGCGTCGTCGCGCCCGCGTCGCTGCCGCCCGACCAGCCGGGCGAGCCGCGGCAGACCTGGAACGCCGCGCAGATCGAAGCCGTGACGGGCGGCACCTGGCATGTGGCCCCGCCGCCGGGCTGGTTCATTCGCTCGCTCACGCGCGGCGAAGGCCACACGCCGCTGGTGCCGCCGCCCACGATGTTTGTCGCCTCCGACTACTGGACCCTGGCGACCCACGAGCGCTTCGGCGACAACGAGAGCGAGCGCAACTGGGACTGGTCGGAGTCGGTCGCGCGCATGCAGCCCACGCTGGCCGGCGCGGTGCTGCGCAAGCCCGTGCCGGGCCTGGCGCCCGACTTTCCGGTGCTGCTGGTCGACGACCCGATCCAGGCGCTGGTCGAGCTGGGCATCGCCGCGCGCGAGCGGCTGCAGGGCAAGGTCATCGGCATCACAGGCAGCGCGGGCAAGACCTCGGTGTGCCACATGCTCGACCACGCTTTCGCGCCCACGCACACCCGCTTCGCGACCATCGACAACTACAACTCGCGCGTGGGCATGCTGTCGATGCTGGCCAACACGCCCGCGCAGACCGACCTGGTGATCCTGGAGGTGGCCGTCAGCGCGATCAACGCGGTGGACTACCAGAACATCAAGCGCGTGCGGCCCGACCTGGCCGTGGTCACGAACATCACGGCCTCGCACCTGGGCGAAGGCGAGACCGTGATGGACGTCGCGCGACGCAAGGCCAACATCTTCGAAGGCATGCAGCCCGGCGCCTGGGCCGTGATCTGCACCGACACCGACCACTTCGACTATCTCGTGGAGCGTGCGCGGGCGCGCGAGCTGCGTGTGCTGACCTACGGCAGCGCCGCATCGGCCGACTTCCGTCTCGACGCGCACGACCCGGCCACCGGCCACGTCCGCGCCAGCCGCCCCCACAGCGACGGCCAGCGCTTCGAATACACGCTCGGCGCCAAGGGCCGCCACATGGCCGTCAACAGCCTCGTGTGCTTCGCCGTGGCGCACGCGCTGTCGCTCGACAGCGGGCGCGTGCCAGAGCAGCTGGCCTCGTTCGCCGCCGTGAAGGGGCGCGGCCAGGAGCTGTCGTTCACGCTCGACCACAGGCGCTTTCGCGTCATCGACGAGTCGTACAACGCGAACCCGCTGTCGATGACGGCGGCGCTGGCCTCGCTGGCCGAGCAGCCCGACGAACAAGGCCGCAAGCTGCTCGTGCTCGGCGACATGAAGGAGCTGGGCGACGACACGCAGCGCCACCACGATGCGCTCGTCGAGCCCATCGTCCAGTGCCATCCGGCGCGCGTGTTCCTGCTGGGCGAGTGCATGGCGCGGCTGCACGAGCACCTCGCGACCGCCCTGCCGCAGGGCGCCACCGTGCAGGCCTTCGACACGCTGGAGGCGCTGGAGCGCGCGCTGCTCGAACAGGTCGCCACCGACGACACCGTGCTCTTCAAGAGCTCCAACGGCACGGGGCTGTGGCAGATCGTTCGCAACATGACCGAGCTGCAGGAAGAAGAAAAGGAAAAAGAGCAGCAACGACAAGCACGCCGCGCGCGCGAACGCGCGGCAGCAGCGGCTGCTGCTGCCGCGGCAATGCCGAAACCGCCCGTGCTTCCCCCCATGCCCCAGCCGCCCGCCGTCGTGATCCGGCGCGCCGGTTCGCCGGCGGAGAGCGCGCAGCCCACGCCGAGCTGGGTGCTGTACGACTTCACGCACGACCGGCTGCTGACCCATCAGCCTTCAGAACACAGCTTTGTGCCCGCCTCGCTGTCGAAGCTGGTCACCGCCGCGCTGGTCGAGCAGAAGCTGCGCGACGACCGGCTCGACCGTCATGCCGAAGCCGTGCAGGTGCCCGTCGACCCCGTGCCCGCGCACGACGATCCGTCGGCCACGCTGTATGCGGCCGATGCGCCGCCGCTGCCCGTGCATCGCCTGCTCGAAGCGGCGCTGGTCGTGTCGTCCAACAAGGCGGCGCTCACGCTCGCGTCGTGGCACAGCGGCGACTTCGACAGCTTCGTCGCGGCGATGAACCGCCAGGCGCAGGCCTGGGGCATGCATGACACGCACTTCGCCTGCCCCGCCGGCCTGGTGCGCACGGCGCGCACCACCGCGGTCGACATGCTCACGATGGCGCGCCATGTGCTGCGCGACTTTCCGTCGGTGCTCGAGATGGCCGGCAAGGACCGGCTCGACGGCGTGCCCGCCGAAGCCCCGAGCACCAACCTGCTGCTGGGCCGCGTGCCCGGCGTGGACGGTCTGAAGACCGGCTCGCTGCCGGGCCTGGGCTCACACCTGATCGCCACCGCGCAGCGCGACCAGCGCCGGCTGGTGTCGGTCGTGCTCGGTGCACCGGATCGCCAGACCTGTGCGCGGTTGTCGGCGTTGCTGTTGCAGCGTGGGTTCGAGACGCCGGCGGCGCCGGGGCTGCAGTAGGCCGCTGCGGCAAGGAGAGATCGGCCGCCGGCGCTTGCTACATTTCACGGCCGACGTCCCCTCTTCAATTCGCTCGAATTTCAATGAATCTTGTTGCTGCTGTGTGCCCCCAGTGTTCTGGCGCCCTTGAAATTCCAGCAGAGCGGGATTTCGTGACGTGCCAGTACTGCGGGATCGACATCATGGTGCGCGAGCCCGCACGGCCAGCGCACCACGTTCAGTGGGTTCAGCCCGCAGCGCAGCCGCCCGCCAATGCGGCGAATCTCAAACGGCTGGGCGCGATTGCGGTGGCTGCAGGCAACTATTCGGAGGCCTGCGAGTATCTCGATCGCGCGCTGGAGATCGATCCTGGCGATGTCGAAATTTGGCTCAGCAAGGCGTATACGCTGGGCCTGGACAGCCGGCCCCTTCATCTTCGACTGCGGGAAATGCTGGAGGCGTTTCACGGTGCGCGCGCAGCAGCCGCGCCTGAGCGTCAGGCCGCCTTGCTGAAAGACGAGGTCTCGAAGACCAAGGCCCTGATGTTTCCGCTCCATGCTGCCTCGAAAGAGCTGCTGCGTGCTGCCCCGTCATCTTCCGCGTGGGACAGCTATGTGCAGCAGTGCGCGCACTACCTCGCCGCCGCGAATATCGTGCACCGCCGCGTGCCCGACGATGTGGAGATCATCGAGTTCGTGATCGAGGTGTGCAGGGACAACATCGAGGGCCTCTATGGCGCCAGCACCAGCGAAGGCTACTGTGCGGTGGACGACGCGACGGAGAAGCAGTTGCGCGAAATCATGGAGGGCTACAACGCAAAGCTGACGGTGTTCAAGCCAGGCTATGAGTATCCGATGGTGCAACGCGCCGGCAAGCAATGCTTCATCGTGACCGCCACGATGGGCGACCCGACGCACCCGGCGGTCGTGCTCCTCAGAGTCTTCAGGGACGAACATCTGGTTCGCTTTTCGGTCGGGCGCGCTTTCATCGCCTGGTACTGGAGGCGCGGCCCGGCACTCGCGCGACAGGTCGCCAAGTCGAAGGCCCGGAGAAGCGCTGCCTACGTCCTCGTGGTTGCGCCTGCGGTTGCATGTGTCAAGGCATTCAATCGTTGCAAGACACGATGAGCGGGGCCATCGAATGCCAGAGCCACGAATGCGCCTTTGCACCTGCCTGCGGCCTCTCGCATTGATTTGCGCGCTCGGTCTTAGCCGCCAGGGTGGCTAGTTCGCAGACGGTGGGTCGCCCAACGTCAAGCGAACCTCGTGTTCCATCCGATGCAGACAGGCCTGAGCGAACGCCAGGCGAACCACGGTCGCCTCGGGCGCCGTGGTCAGGAACAGATAGCCCGGCCCCGCCCGCGTTGGCATCAAGGTCATCTGTCCATCGCGGATTTCGTGCATGACCATGATGTCCCCGGGGTTCTCGCCGACCTTGCCCAGCGCCGCCAGATCGTCGCGCGTGATGCAGACCACCGACGTGTCGAACTCCGCCAACATCTTCGTTCGATAGTGAGGCGGTGAGCCGCCTAAGACCGACACTGACGCGAAGCGGATGGCGTTCCCCGGTAAAGGCTTCAGGCGTGCGAAGCGGTGCGTCAAAGATGCCATGTCACCCTCGAGTTCCAACCCCAGCCGACGGGTCCGTTCTGGAAACGGGGATTCGGTGTCCACCAGAAAACGCCGATAGCGCTCAACCACCGAGGCGGCATCTTTCGGCGTCGTGGCGCATCCGGCCATGGACAGCAGCAATGCCATGGCGGCCAGCGGCAAACGGAGGGGAAACTTCATGTCACCGCACCCAACGGCTGCAACCCCTTCACCCACTCGAACACCGCCGCCACCGCCGGCTCCGAACGGCGCCCTTCCTGGCACACCAAATAGAACGGCAGCCCAGGCAACTCGGGCCCAAAGGGCTGCACGAGGTTGCCCGCGCGCAGCTCGTCTGCGATCAGCGCCAGGCTCATCAACGCCACGCCCTGACCCTGCAGCGCGGCGGACACGGTGTGCGTCTCGTCCGAGAACACCGGACCGGCCGACACGTCGAGGCCCGGCACCTGCGCCTGCTGTTGCCATTCGAGCCAGGTGCCCGGCGGGCTCTTGCTGCTGGGCGCCGCGAAATGCAGCAGCGTGTGTCGCGTCAGGTCGGCCCGGCGGCGCAGCTTGAGTGCGGGGCTGCAAGCCGGCGCAAAGACGTTGTCGAACAGCTTCTCGGCCACCATGCCGGGCCACTGGCCACGGCCGTAGCGGATGGCGATGTCGGCCGTGACGCCGTCGAGCGCCACCGCGTCGTGCGACGCATGGATGCGCAGGTCGAGCTTGGGGTGCAGCGCACGCAGCGTGCTCACGCGCGGCAGCAGCCAGCGCGCCGCGACGGCCGGCGTGACCGACAGCGTGATGGCCTGTCGCGCCGGCGGTGCGCGCAATCGTGCGACCGCGTTCGCCATGGCGCCGAACGAATCGCTCAGCACCGCCTGCAGCTCGCGTCCTTGCGGCGTCAGCACCAGTTGCCGCGGCTGCCGGATGAAAAGTGCCACGCCCAACGCGTCTTCGAGTTGCCGCACCTGGTGGCTGATGGCCGTGGGCGTGACCGACAGCTCGTTCGCCGCGAGCTTGGCGCTGCAATGGCGCGCCGCGGCCTCGAAGGCGCGCAGCGAGGCCAGCGGAGGCAGTGAATGCAGGGCGGACATGGATGAATGGAATTTTCAGTAAGACAAAGAAATGGTCGTTTGTCGCTCTGCTGATGCTTGGATAAATTCAAACCCATGTCAAGCAAACAGCTGAATTTCATTCACTCACTCCACCCACCGAGGACCACGCCATGACCACCTTGCTCCATCTCGACAGCAGCGCCCGCCCCGGCCGTTCGGGCACCACCGTGCACGGCTCGCACTCACGCCGCCTGAGCCACCATTTCGTTTCGGCCTGGAAAGCCACCCGCCCGCAGGACGAGGTGATCTATCGCGACATCGGTGCCGCGTCACCGAGTGTGGTCACGGGCGAATGGATCGAGGCGGGCTACACGCCGCAGGACCTGCGCGCGCCGTGGATGCACGAGGTGCTCGCGGAAAGCGATACGCTGATCGCCGAGATCCGCCAGGCCGACGTGCTGGTGATCGGCGTGCCGATGTACAACTTCAGCATGCCCGCGCCGCTGAAGTCATGGATCGACAACGTGGTGCGCATCGGCGCGACCTTCGACTACGACCGCAGCCGCGAGAACCCGTATGTGCCGCTGCTGGCGGAGCGCAACCGCCGCACCGTACTGCTCACGTCGTGCGGCAGCAGCGGCTACGGGCCGGGCGGCGTCCAGGCGCACCTGGACCTGCTGACGCCCGGCATCGCCAACCCGTTCGCGCTGCTCGGGTTGAACGAGATCCACAGCGTGGCGGTCGAGCATGCGGAAGACCATGGCGACCTGCTTGACCAATCGATTGCCGCCGCACTCGCGCGCGTCGACGCGCTGGTGGGTCAGCTGCAGGCCGCCTGACGGGCCTGCGGATTGCCTTGATCAGGCGGAACGCAGCTGCTCGCGCAGCTTCTGCCCGATCTCGGGGCGCTCCAGGAACGGGTCGGCCGGGTTGGTGATCGACACGATGTTCTCCATGCGGCTCTTCACGTTGCCCAGCGCCTTGGGGTGGCTGAACACGTAGAACTGGTTGTCGCTGATGGCTTCGAACACCTTGTGCGCCACCTCGGCGGCCGTGATCTTGCCGCTGCTCACCGCCTTGTTGCTCATGGCCTGGCCGATGAGCTGGCTCTTGGTGAGCTCGGTGTCCTTCGGTGCGTTCGGGCGGTTGCGCTCGCTGCTCGTGATGCCGGTGGGCACGAAGTACGGGCACAGCAGGCTGGCGCCGATCTGGTCGGTGACCAGGTTCAAGTCCTGGTACATGGTTTCGGTCAGGCTCACGACGGCCGCCTTGGCCGCGTTGTAGATGCCCATGTTGGGCGGCGTGAGCAGGCCGGCCATGCTGGCGGTGTTGGTGATGTGGCCGCGGTAGCTCGGGTCCTTGGCGGCGGCCTCGAGCATCATGGGCGTGAACAGGCGCACGCCGTGGATCACGCCCCACAGGTCGACGCCCAGCACCCATTCCCAGTCGGCCACGGTGTTTTCCCACACCAAGCCACCGGCGCCGACGCCGGCGTTGTTGAACACGAAATGCGGCGCGCCGAAGCGTTCCTTGACGGCGGCGGCCAGCGCCTCCATCTGGGCCGCGTCGGACACGTCGACCTTGCGCGCCAGCACCTGGACGCCCAGGGCTTCCATTTCTGCCTTGGCCTTGTCGAGTGCGTCCTGCTGCACGTCGACCAGCACGAGATTCATGCCGCGGGCGGCGCCGATGCGCGCGCATTCGAGGCCGAAGCCCGAGCCTGCGCCGGTGAGTACGGCGGTCTTGCCCTTGAAGTCCTGGATCATTTGCCGGTGTCCTTGTCTCTGACGTTGAAGCGGAAGCCCCTATTGAAATACGGAACGCGCGCCGGCGCAGTCACGAAGGTGCCCCGACCCACGTTCACATCGGACGTTTTCAGGCCTCTGCTTTCTTCAACACGTAGCCGATGCGCGGAAAGTGCACATGCACCCTGCCCGTGCGCTCGCTGTTGCGCTCCAGCGTGTAGTGCGTGCGCGTGGCGGCCACCAGGATGCCCGGCGTCTCCTCGAGGCCGAAGCTCTCGGCGCGAATGGTGACGGCGCTGCCCAGCGCAATGCCGTGGTCGTCCTGGAAGGTGCTGTCGGTCAGCAGCGTGTGCGGCGTGGCGGCTTTGGCGACGGCGATGGCCTCGTCGCTGGAGAACTTCGACGAGCTGCCGTGGCCGATGGCCGCCATGCGGTCCATCCAGTCGAGCACCGCGGGCGTCAGATCGAGGATGCCCTTCACCGCCTCGATGCGGCGCGTGTACCAGAGCGGGTGGTAGGCCGAGAAGTCGGCAATGCTGGGCACTTCGCCCAGCAGGAAGGGCTTGTCGTCGAGCATGTCCGACAGGCGGCGCAGGTACGACTTGTAGGCGCTGGTGGCGTCGGCCGGGCGCAGGCGGGTCATGTTGCCGGCGCTCATCTTGCCGCGGTCTTCGCCGAAGGCCTTGATGGCTTCGGGCGGGGCCTTGGCGAACACCTCGGCCGCGCCCCTGGGCTGCAGGTTCCAGGCCATCGCGGCCCAGAACAGCGAGGTGTCGGCCCATTGCGCGAGGATGCGCGACATGCCCTTCTCGGGCTCGGGGTAGAGCGTGGGCTCGGGCTGCAGGTGCTCCAGCACGTCGGCGATGAGCGCGCTGTCGCAGTACATGTCGGCGCCGATCTGCAGGAACGGCGTCTTGCGGTAGCCGCCCGTGAGCACTTCCACGTCGGGCTTGGGCATGATCGGCGGAATGAAGACCGACTTCCACGGCAGCTTCTTGGCGCCGAGGATCAGGCGCACCTTCTCCGAGAACGGCGAGGTGGTGTAGTGGTGAAGGATGAGGTCGGCCATGGTGTCTTTCGTGGAGGTGTTCTTGTCGGGGCTCAGCGCGGCTGCGCCCGCTGGATGATCGAATCGAAATCGGTGCCCGCGCCCAGCGTGCCGAAGGCCTGGCCCCAGTCGCCGCCCAGGCGCGAGGCGCAGAAGGCATCGGCCACGGCGGCGGGCGCGGTCTGCACCAGCAAGGCGGCCTGCACGGCCAGCGCCACGTCTTGTGCCAGGCGGCGTGCCTCGGTCTCGGAGGCCATGGCCTCGATGCGTGCGGGCAAGGCGTCGGCCAGGCGGTCGAGGGCGGCTTGCTGGCCGCGCGCGGGGGCCAGCTCGTGCGCCAGCGCGGCCACGGCGTCGCCCTTGCGCAGGCCGCGCAGCAGGTCGAGCGCCATGATGTTGCCGGCGCCCTCCCAGATGGAGTTGAGCGGCATCTCGCGGTAGATGCGCGCGACGATGCCCTCGCCGCCCTCTTCCACGTAGCCGTTGCCGCCCAGGCACTCCATGGCCTCCTGCGCGAAGTGGCTGCCACGCTTGCAGATCCAGAACTTGGCGACCGGCGTGAGCAGGCGCGCCATCAGGTTCTCGTGCGCGTCAGCCTGGCGGTCGAAGGCCCGCGCGAGGCGGATCGCCAAGGCGGTGGCGGCTTCGCTTTCGAGCGCGAGGTCGGCCAGCACGTTCTTCATGAGCGGCTGTTCGACCAGCGGCTTGCCGAAGGCCTGGCGCTGCGCCGTGTGGTTCAGCGCGATGCCCAGCGCCTGGCGCATGAGGCCGCTGGTGCCGAGCGAGCAGTCGAGCCGCGTCATCGTGCCCATCTCGAGGATCTGCGGAATGCCGCGCCCCTCCTCGCCCACGAGCCAAGCGCTGGCGCCGTGGAACTCGACCTCGGAGCTGGCGTTGGCCTTGTTGCCGAGCTTGTCCTTCAGCCGCTGGATGTGGATGGCGTTGCGCGTGCCATCGGGCCGCACGCGCGGCAGGAAGAAGCACGACAGCCCGGCCGGCGCCTGCGCGAGGATGAGGAAGGCATCGCACATCGGCGCCGAGAAGAACCACTTGTGGCCCGTGATCGCGTAGCGCTCGCCCCAGGCGTCGCTGCCGTCGCGCACCGCCTGCGTGGTGTTGGCCCGCACGTCGGAGCCGCCCTGCTTCTCGGTCATGCCCATGCCCATGGTCACGCCGGGCTTGTCGTTCAAGGGCTTGAGCGCGGGGTCGTACCAGAGGCTGGCGAGCTTCGGGCCCCACTCGGCATGCACGCCCGCGTTGCCGCGCAACGCGGGCGTGACGGCGTAGGTCATCGAGATCGGGCACAGGATGGACGGCTCCAGCTCCGTGAAGAGCATGAAGCCCGCCGCGCGCAGCACGTGCGGCGAGGCGGACGTGCCCGTCCACGGCGTGCCGTGCAGGCCCGCGCCCACGGCGGCAGTCATCAGCGCGTGGTAGCTCGGATGGAACTCCACCTCGTCGATGCGACGGCCGAAGCGGTCGTGCGTGTGGAGTTCGGGTGTGTGGATGTTGGCCAGCCGCGCATGCGTCTGCATGGCGGCCGAGCCGAGGGTGGCGCCCAGCTCGTGCAGCTGCGTGGTCTGCAGCGCGGGCGCGTTGAACTTCAGCGCATCGCGCAAGGGGCGGTGGGTGTCGAAGAGGTTGTAGTCGACCAGCGGCGTGGGCTGGTTGAAGACCTCGTGCGTCGTGTCCATGACCGGCCTCCTTGCCGTGCGTTTCAGTGCATCAGATCAGCTTGACGAGTTGCTTGCCGAAATTCTTGCCCTTGAGCAAACCCAGGAAGGCCTCAGGGGCGGATTCGATGCCCTGCGCGATCGACTCGCGCGGCTTGAGCTTGCCCGTGCCCACCAGCGTGCCGAGTTCGGTCAGCGCCTCGGGCCACACTTCCATGTGCTCGCTGACGATGAAGCCCTCGATCTTCAGGCGGTTGATGAGGATCAGCGCCGGGTTCGCCAGCGGCAGCGGCTGGCCGTCGTAGCCCGCGATCATTCCGCACAGTGCCACGCGCGCAAAGGCGTTGGTGCGCAGCAGCACGGCGTCGAAGATGTAGCCGCCGACGTTCTCGAAGTAGCCGTCGATGCCGTTCGGGCAGGCTTCCTTGAGCGCGGCGCTCATGGTCTTCACGTCGGGGTGCTGGCGGTAGTCGATGCAGGCGTCGAAGCCAAGCTCGTCGGTCACGTACTTGCACTTGTCGGGGCCGCCCGCGATGCCGACCACGCGGCAGCCGCGCGCCTTGGCCAGCGCGCCGAAGGCACTGCCCACTGCGCCGCTGGCGGCGGTGATGACGACGGTTTCACCGGCCTTGGGCGCGATGATCTTCACGAGGCCGTACCAGGCCGTCACGCCGGGCATGCCCACGGCGCCGAGGTAGTGCGACAGCGGCACGTGCGTGGTGTCGACCTTCTTGAGCGCGCCGGGCTGCGAGGCATCGACCACGCTGTATTCCTGCCAGCCGCCGAAGCCGACGACCTTGTCGCCCACGGCGAACTTGGGGTGCTTGCTCTCGACCACTTCGCCGACCGTGCCGCCCTGGAACACCTGGCCCACGGGTTGCGGCTGCGCGTAGCTCTTCGCGTCGTTCATGCGCCCGCGCATGTACGGATCGAGGCTCATGTAGTGGTGGCGCACCAGCACCTGGTTGTCGGCGAGCGCCGGCGTCTCGACAGTCACCAGCTTGAAGTTGCTGGCCGTGGCTTCGCCCTCGGGGCGGTTGTCGAGGTGGATCTGCTTGTTGGTGGGCATGAAAGTCTCCGGGGGAATGGGGTGTCAGTCGGTCGATGGCGGACGCATGGCGTTCGCGCTCGCGGGGCCGGTCGGCAGCCGGCGCTTCACGTACTTGAAGGTGCCGGTGGCATGGGCGCACACGCGCTCCTGCTCGTCGTAGATCTTGGCTTCGGTGAAAGCCAGCGTCGCGGTGCGGTGCAGCAGCGTGCCGCGCGCGTGCAGCGGGCCGACCGAGGGCTGCATGAAGCTGGTCTTCATCTCGATGGTGACCACGCCGGTCTCGGGCGCCACGCTGCGCGCGGCGGCCGCCATGGCGATGTCGAGCAGCGTCATGCAGGCGCCGCCGTGCGTCACGTCGAAGGTGTTCAGGTGCTCGGGCTTGGCGGTGTAGATGATCTCGGACTGGCCGTCCTCGAACTTCGTGAGCTCGAAGCCGAGGTGGCGCGCGAACGGAATCTGGCTCGTGTACGAGCGGATGTTGATGTCGCTGGATTTTTCGGGCGAATCGGACATGTCAGGCCGCACCCAGCACCACGCTCACGCCGCCGTCCACCGCCACCCACTGGCCGGTGATGTGCTTGCCGGCATCGCTCGCGTACAGCAGCGTCAGGCCCTTCAGGTCTTCGTCGTCGCCCAGGCGGCCCAGCGGCGCCGAGGCGGCCATGTGCTCTTCGCCCAGGGTCTTGATCAGGCCGGCCGCCATCTTCGTCATGAAGAAGCCCGGGCAGATCGCGTTCACGTTGATGTTGTACTTGCCCCATTCGGCGGCCAGCGTCTTCGTGAAGCCGATCACCGCGGTCTTCGAGGTGTTGTAGGCCAGCGTCTGCATGCCGGGCGGGTTGCCGTTCAGGCCGGCGATCGAGGCGATGTTGATGATGCGCCCGCGCTTCTTCGGGATCATGTAGCCGTTGGCAACCTGCTGCGCGAGGATGAAGTAGCCGCGCACGTTGAGGTTCATCACCTTGTCCCAGGCCTCGACCGGATGGCTCTCGGCGGGCGAACCCCAGCTGGCGCCGGCGTTGTTGATGAGGATGTCGATGCCGCCCATGCGCTGCAGCGTTTCGTCGGCCAGGCGGCGGGTGTCTTCTTCCTTGGAGCAGTCGGCGGCGATCCAGCGCGCGTCGATGCCGGCGGCCTGCAGCGCGGCGGCGGCCTGCTCCAGGTCGTCGGCCTTGCGCGAGCTCAGCATGATCTTCGCGCCGGCTTCGCCGAGCGCATGGGCCATCTGCAGGCCCAGGCCGCGCGAGCCGCCGGTGATGAGGGCGGTCTGGCCCGTGAGGTCGAACAGTTGTTGGGTGGTGCGGACGGTCATGGGTCTATCTCCGGTGTTCTGTGAGGGATCGGTCAGATTTCATAGTCCATGCACTGGCGGGCTTCGCGGACAGCGCCGATGAAGGGCTTCAATGCCACGTGTTGCGGATGGTCCGCATAGGCCGCCAGCGCGGCGGCGTCGGTGAATTCCGAATTGAGGATCAGGTCGTAGGTGGCCTCGAGCCCGGGCTG
The DNA here is from genome assembly GCF_059418385.1 of Variovorax sp. GW821-FHT09A10. NCBI lineage: Bacteria > Pseudomonadati > Pseudomonadota > Betaproteobacteria > Burkholderiales > Comamonadaceae > Variovorax > Variovorax sp. GW821-FHT09A10. The sequence continues at coordinate 495,657 of NZ_JBWKPT010000002.1, read as the reverse complement.
GGCGATGACCACCTCGAAACGGTGCGTGCCGGGCGAGAGCGTCGCGCAGGCATCGAGCAGCGCCTTGGCCTTGAGCAGGTTGGTCGCCTTGTCGGCGCCCTCGGCGTGTTCCTTGAACTTCCACATCACGATGTGCTTGAGCATGGTCGGGTCCTTGCCTTGTGTCTTACTTGAGCCGCGAACGCACGTAGATGAGCACGACGCCCACCGCGGCGACCACGGCGCCGGGCACGGCCATCGACCAGCCCAGCGCGGGCTCTGTGCGGCCCGTGGCGATGCCCAGGATCACGAGGAACAGGCCGCCGTAGATCAGGATCCAGATCCACTTCTCGAGCCGTGCATGCGGCTTGGGTGCTTTCGGCGGTTGGGCGGCGGGTGGGGGTGAGTTCGGGGCGGCGTTGGCCATTGTCAGAAAGCGTCCTCGGGCAAAGCGGTACAGGTCGGGTCACGGCTCTCCACCACGTTGAGCCAGGCACCGATTTTCGGCAGCTCGTAATGGAAGAAATAGTCCGTGGCGCCGATCTTGCCAGCTGTTACCGCCCTCGCCTTCTGTGCGTCGATTTCCAGGGCCCGCAGCGCCACGTCGAGCCAGAGCCAGGCCAGCACGGTGTGGCCGAAGGCCTGCATGTAGGGCACGGCGTTGGCCAGCGCGTCGGCCGGGTCGCCGGTGGACCAGGCGGCCTCGGTGGCGCTGCCGATGCGCTGCAGCGCGGCGCCCAGCGCCTTGGCGTGGGGAGCCAACGCGGGCACCTTGCCCGCGCGGCCGATGGTCTCGGTGACGCGCCCGGCCAGCAGCTGCAGGCCGCGGCCCTTTTCCATCAGCACCTTGCGGCCCAGCAGGTCGGCCGCCTGGATGCCGTGCGTGCCCTCGTGGATCATGTTCAGGCGGTTGTCGCGCCAGTACTGCTCCACCGGGAAATCGCGCGTGTAGCCGTAGCCGCCGTGCACCTGGATCGCCAGCGAATTGGCCTCCAGGCACCACTCGCTGGGCCAGCTCTTGGCGATGGGCGTGAGCACTTCGAGCAGTAGCCGGGCGTCGTCGGCCTGCGCGGCGTCGCCGGCCTTCTGCGTGTCGACCAGGCGGGCGCAGTACAGCTCCAGCGCCAGCGCGCCCTCGCAGTACGCCTTCTGGGCGAGCAGCATGCGGCGCACGTCGGCGTGCTCGATGATGCGCACCTGCGGCGCGGCCGAGTCCTTGGCCACGGCGGCACCGGCGGCTTCGGGCTTCTTCACCAGCCGGCCCTGCGGACGGCTCTTGGCGTAGTCGAGCGAGGCGTAGTAGCCGGCCATGCCGAGCATGGTGGCGGCGGTGCCGACGCCGATGCGGGCCTCGTTCATCATGTGGAACATGCAGTGCAGGCCCTTGCCGGGCGCGCCGACCAGGTAGCCCACGGCACCGGCCTTGCCGCCGACCGGGTACTTGCCCTCGCCGAAGTTCAGCAGCGTGTTGGTGGTGCCGCGCCAGCCGAGCTTGTGGTTCAGGCCGGCCAGCGCCACGTCGTTGCGCTCGCCGGTGAGTTCGCCCTGCGTATCCACCATGCGCTTGGGCACGATGAACAGCGAAATGCCGCGCGTGCCCGGAATGAGCTTGCCGTTCTCGTCGGGGATCTTGGCCAGCACGATGTGCACGATGTTCTCGGTCAGCTCGTGGTCGCCGGCCGAGATCCACATCTTGTTGCCCGTGAGCCGGTAGCGCGGACCCAGCGGGTCGTTTTGATAGTCGGCGCCATCGGGCACGGCGCGCGTGGCCACGTCGCTCAGCGACGAGCCGGCCTGGGGCTCCGACAGGCACATGGTGCCCGCCCAGCGGCCCGAGAATTCATTCTTGGCAAACACCTCTTTCTGCATCTCGGTGCCGTGCACCATGAGCAGGTTGGCGTTGCCGCTGGTGAGCATGTTCGAGCCGATGCTCACCGAGGCCATCGCGAAGAAGCTGTTGGCCGCGGCCTGCACCGTGTACGGCAGCTGCATGCCGCCGATCTCGTAGTCTTGCGCGGCGCTCATCATCCCGGACTCGACGAAGGCCTTGTGCGCGTCGTGCGTGGCCTGCGGCAGGATGACTTTCTCGCCGTCGAAATGCGGCTCCTGCGTGTCGACGGTGCGGTTGAACGGCGCGTACTTTTCGCGCGCGATGCGCTCGCAGGTGTCGAGCACGGCGTCGAAGGTCTCGCGCGAGTGGTCGGCAAAACGCTCGCTCTGGTTGAGCTTCTCGGCGTCGAGCCAGTCGTAGAGCAGAAAGTCGAGGGTGGGACGCAGGCTCATGGTGATGTCTTCTTCAGGCTACGACTTCGCGGGCGACGAAGTCTTCTTCGGGGAATCGGGCAGCGTGGCGATGGTGCCCTGCGCCAGCGCGCAGAGCTTCTCGGTGCCGTCGTCGGCCACCGCCACCACCTCGCAGGTACACACGGCCTGCGAGCTGCCGGTATGCACGGCCCGGGCGCGCGCAATCAGCCGCTGGCCGATGGCGGGCCGCACGTAGTTGATCTTGAATTCGGAGGTCACGACCGGCACGCGCAAGGCGCTGCCGCCCGCAAAGGTCAGCGCGTTGTCGGCCATGTAGCTCACGATGCCGCCATGAGCGAAACCGTGCTGCTGCTTCAGCTGCGCGGTGAGCGGCAACTGAAGCTCGGCATGGCCCGGCGCGAGTGCGTGCAGCTCGGCGCCGATCAGCACGCTGAAGGGCTGCGCAGCGAGCACGCTGCGGCCATACTCAAGGACAGCCAGGACGGCTTCGGGCGAGACCTCCTCCTGGTCATTGCCCAAGCCGGACATGGTTACAGGACCTCGAACACGCCCGCGGCGCCCATGCCGCCGCCGATGCACATCGTGACCACGACCTTCTTGGCGCCGCGGCGCTTGCCTTCGATGAGCGCGTGGCCCGTGAGGCGCTGGCCGCTCACGCCGTAGGGGTGGCCCACGGCGATGGCGCCGCCGTTCACGTTCAGGCGGTCGCCCGGAATGCCCAGCTTGTCGCGGCAGTAGATGACCTGCACGGCGAAGGCTTCGTTCAGCTCCCACAGGTCGATGTCGTTGACCGTGAGGCCCAGGCGCTTGAGCACCTTGGGAATGGCGAAGACCGGGCCGATGCCCATTTCGTCGGGCTCGCAGCCGGCCACGGCGAAGCCGAGGAAGCGGCCCAGGGGCTTCAGGCCCTTCTGTTGTGCGTACTTCTCGTCGACCACCACGCAGGCGCCGCCGCCGTCGGAGAACTGGCTGGCGTTGCCGGCCGAGATCAGGCCGCCGGGCATGGCCGAGCGGATGCCGCTGATGCCTTCCTTGGTGGTGCCGGGGCGGATGCCTTCGTCGTTCTCGATCGTGACTTCCTTGGTGCGCAGGCCCATCACGGGGTCGGCCACGCCGGCCAGCACGGTGATGGGGGCGATTTCAGCCTTGAAGAGGCCGGCCTCGAGCGCGGCGGTGGCACGCTGCTGGCTCTGTGCGCCGTACTCGTCCATGGCGTCGCGGCCGATGTTGTAGCGCTTGGCGACCTGCTCGGCGGTCTGCAGCATGTTCCAGTAGATCTCGGGCTTGTGCTTCACGAGCCACGGATCGGCCAGCATGTGCGTGTTGGCTTCGTTCTGCACGCACGAGATGCTCTCGACGCCGCCGGCCACGTACACGTCGCCCTCGCCCGCGATGATGCGCTGGGCGGCGGTGGCGATGGTCTGCAGGCCCGACGAGCAGAAGCGGTTGATGGTCATGCCCGAGGTGGTGACCGGCAGGCCGGCGCGCAGGGCGATCTGGCGCGCGATGTTGGAGCCGGTGGCGCCTTCAGGCGTGGCGCAACCCATGATGACGTCGTCGACCGAGGCCGGGTCGATGCCGGCGCGCTGCACCGCATGCTGCACGGCATGGCCGCCCAGCGTCGCGCCGTGGGTCATGTTGAAGGCACCCTTCCAGCTCTTCGCGAGCGGCGTGCGGGCGGTGGAAACGATGACGGCGCTGGTCATGGTGAGGTCCTTTGAAGATGGAAGGGAAAAGAGGGAGAAGACGGGGTCGTCATTGCGCCGGAGCAGCGTTGGTGTTGCTCAGGAGCTGGTGATAGAAGCCGATCATCTCGCCGTAGTTCGAGATGGCCAGGCGTTCGTTGTTGCCATGGAAGCGCGCCAGGTCTTCGCTCTTCACGCGGAACGGCGAGAAGCGGAAGACGGCGTCGCTCACGAGGCTGAAGTGGCGCGAATCGGTGGCGGCGGTCATGAGGCCGGGCGCCACCACGGCATCGGGGAAGCTCTGGCGCACCGCCTGCTGGATCGCGCGGTAGCCGGTGCTGTCGGTCGGCGACACGGGCGACGGCTCCGAGTTGCCGGGGTACTGCTTGATCTTGATGTCGTCGTTGGCCAGCGTCTTGCGCAGGTGCGCCTCGACGCTCGCGATGCTGTCGCCCGGCAGGATGCGGAAGTTGACGGCCGCCTCGGCGCGGCCGGGCAGCACGTTGTCCTTGTTGCCGGCGCGCACGATGGTCAGCGCCGTGGTCGTGCGCAGCATGGCGTTGCTGCTCGGGCTCTTCTCGAGCTGGCCGCGCACCAGCGACTCGGTGAGCCACAGGTTGGACAGCATCACGCGGTTGACGCCGCTCATTTCGGGCGCGAGCGCGCCGAACATCTGGCCCGCCACGCCCCGGATGCCGCCGGGCATCGGGTTGGCTTCGAGCCGGGCCAAGGCGGCGCTCATGCTGCCGATGGCGCTGTGTTGCGGCGGCATCGACGAATGGCCGGGGGCGGTGTCGAGCGACAGGAAGAAGGTGCCGTAGCCCTTCTCGGCCAGGCCGATGAGCGCCGCGGGCTTCGAGAGACCGGGCAGCACGCCGTCGAGCACCAGCAGACCTTCGTCGAGCACCCAGTCCAGGCGCACATTGCGCGACTTGAGCAGTTCGGCGATGGGCAGCGCGCCGCGCAGGCCGCTCACCTCTTCGTCGTCGCCCATCACCAGGTAGACGGTCTGCTTCGGCTTGAAGCCGGCGCCGATGAGCAGCTCGATGGCTTCCATCTGCGCGAAAAGATTGCTCTTGTTGTCGAGCGTGCCGCGGCCCCAGACGAAACCGTCCTTGATCTCGCCGGCGAAGGGGTCGACCGTCCAGGCTTTTTCAGTGCCGGGGGCGATGGGCACCATGTCCTGATGCGCCATCAGTGCGATGGGCTTGGCGGACGGGTCGGTGCCGGCCCATGTGTAGAGCAGTGCCTTGTTGCCCACGACTTCCTTCTTCAGGGTGGCGTGGACCTTGGGGTACTGCTGTTCGAGGTAAGCGTGGAGCTTGTCGAACTCGGCCGCGTTGGCCGCCGAGTCGTCCATGCTCGACACCGTGCGGAACGTGATCGCCGTAGACAGCCGCTTGGCGGCCGCCTGCAGATCGATGTCCAGCTTGGGTGCGGGCGCCACCGCGAGTTGCTGCGATGGCGTGGTCCAGGTCTTGACCGCCACAGCCGCCACGAGTGCCAGGAGCACCAGCAGCAGCCCGAGGAAGATGCGTTTCAACATGGGCGGTCTTGATCCTGGGTTCAGTCGTCTCAGCTGAAGGACTTGCCTTCGGCCACCAGCTTCTGGATCAGCGGTGCGGGCTGCCAGAACTCGGCGTCGTCGCGCGGGTTCAGCGCAAAGCGCTTCATCGTCTCGGCCACGTTGTACAGGCCGACCTGCGAGGCGTAGTGCATCGGGCCACCGCGGTAGATCGGGAAGCCGTAGCCGGTGAGGTACACCATGTCGATGTCGCCCGACTTGGAGGCAATGCCGTCTTCCAGGATGTGCGCGCCTTCGTTGACGAGGGCGAACACCAGGCGCTGCACGATTTCCGTGTCGGAGATCTTGCGCGGCGTGATGCCCAGTTCCTTGCGGTGGTCCTCGATCATCTTGTTGACGAGTTCCGACGGGATGGCGTCGCGCTTGCCGGCCTGGTAGTCGTACCACCCTGCCCCGGTCTTCTGGCCGAATCGGCCCAGTTCGCACAGCTTGTCGGCCGTGCGGCTGTACTTCATGTCGGCGCGCTCGACGGCGCGGCGCTTGCGAATCGCCCAGCCGATGTCGTTGCCGGCCAGGTCGCCCATGCGGAACGGGCCCATGGCGAAGCCGAACTTCTCGATGGCCTTGTCGACTTGCTGCGGCGTGGCGCCTTCGTCCAGCAGGAAGCCGGCCTGGCGGCTGTACTGCTCGATCATGCGGTTGCCGATGAAGCCGTCGCACACGCCCGACACGACCGAGGTCTTCTTGATCTTCTTGCCGATGGCCATCACGGTGGCCAGCACGTCCTTGGACGTGGCCTTGCCGCGCACCACTTCGAGCAGCTTCATCACGTTGGCCGGGCTGAAGAAGTGCATGCCGACCACGTCCTGCGGACGGTCGGTGAACGAGGCGATCTTGTCGACGTCGAGCGTCGAGGTGTTGGAGGCCAGGATGGCGCCCTTCTTGGCGACGCGATCGAGTTCCTTGAAGACCTTTTCCTTGACGCCGATTTCTTCGAACACGGCTTCAATGATGAGGTCGGCGTCCTTCAGGTCGTCGTAGCTCAGCGTGGTGCTCAGAAGCGCCATGCGCTGCTCGTACTTGTCCTGCTTGAGCTTGCCCTTCTTGACCTGGGCTTCGTAGTTCTTCTTGATGGTGGCAATGCCGCGATCGAGCGCCTCCTGCTTCATCTCGAGGATCTTGACGGGGATGCCCGCGTTCAGGAAGTTCATCGAGATGCCGCCGCCCATGGTGCCGGCGCCGATCACGCCCACGGCCTTGATGTCGCGCTTGGGCGTGTCTTCGGGCACGTCGGGAATCTTGCTCGCGGCGCGTTCGGCCATGAACAGGTGGCGCAGGGCCAGCGATTCGGGCGTGAACATCAGCGCGGTGAAGAGACGCCGCTCTTCGGCCATGCCGTCGTCGAACTTCATCTTGGTCGCGGCCTGCACGGCGTCGACGCACTTCAGCGGCGCGGGGTAGTTCTTCGACATGCCGCCGACCATGTTCTTGGCGAACTGGAAGTAGGCATCGCCTTGCGGGTGCTTGCACGGCAGGTTGCGCACCAGCGGCAGCTCGCCGCCCTTGGCAGCGACCGACTTGGCGAACTCGACGGCTTCGTCGAACACCGATTCGGCCGAGGCGGCCAGCTTGTCGAACAGCTTCTGGCCCGGCAGGCTGGCGAGCAGTTCGCTCTTCACCGGCTCGCCGCTGACGATCATGTTCAGGGCGGTTTCCACGCCGATCACGCGCGGCAGGCGCTGCGTGCCACCGGCGCCCGGCAGCAGGCCGAGCTTGACTTCAGGCAGTGCCACGCTGGTGCCCGGTGCGGCCACGCGGTAGTGGCAGCCCAGGGCCAGTTCGAGGCCGCCGCCCATGCACACGGAGTGGATGGCTGCGACGACGGGCTTGGGCGAGGCTTCGAGCGAGAGGATCACGCTCAGCAGGTTGGGCTCCTGCAGCGCCTTGGGCGTGCCGAATTCCTTGATGTCCGCACCGCCCGAGAACGCCTTGCCGGCGCCGGTGATGACGATGGCCTTGACGGCGCTGTCGGCATTGGCCTTGGACAGGCCGTCGGTGATGCCGATGCGTGTCGAGAAGCCGAGACCGTTGACCGGCGGGTTGGTCAGGGTGATCACGGCGACATCGCCGAGCACTTTGTATTCAGCCGTCATGCTGCGTTCCTTGGTGTGTGAAGAAAAAGAAGAAAAAGCACGAGTGTTCTTTTTCGAGGATTCTAGGCGTTTTGCGCGACGCAACAATGGCACGCAGTCGCTGTCGAGACAAGGCCCTCAAGAGAGGGCCGGACTTTCCGGGAACACCGCGGAACCGGCTTTGCCGGTCCGCGGGTGTTGCCTCCTGCAAGGGGGTTGGCGCAGCGACACGAAGTGCGCGAAGCCTGGGGGTTTGCCTAGACCTCCAACCATTCCCTGCGGGTGTTGCCGTCTGCGCGCAGGCTGTCGGGCGTCCCATCGAACACGATGCTGCCGTGGCCCATGACGAGCGCGCGGTCGGAAATCTGCATCGCGATGGTGAGCTTCTGCTCGATGAGGAGCACCGAGATGCCCTTGTCCTTCAGCGTGCGCAGGTACTGCCCCACCAGCTCGACGATCTTGGGCGCGAGGCCTTCGGTGGGCTCGTCGATGATGATCAGGTCGGGGTCGCCCATGAGCGTGCGGCACAGCGTGAGCATCTGCTGCTCGCCGCCCGAGAGCACGCCGGCCTCGGTGTGCTGGCGCTCCTTCAGGCGCGGGAACATGCCGTACATGTCGTCGAACGACCAGCGGCTGCCCTTGCCCGAGCCCTTCTGCCCCAAGAGCAGGTTCTGGTGCACCGTGAGCTTGGGAAAGATGTCGCGGTTCTCGGGCACGTAGCCGATGCCCATGTGCGCGATCTCGTAGGCCTTGCGACGCAGGATGTCGCTGCCCTTCCACTGCAGCGTGCCCTCGGCATGCACCAGGCCCATGATGGCCTTGGCGGTGGTCGAACGGCCCGAGCCGTTGCGACCCAGCAAGGCCACGATCTCGCCCGGGCGGACGTCGAAGGAAACACCATGCAGCACATGGCTCTTGCCGTAGTAGGCGTGGATGTCGTGAAGCTTCAGCATGTCAGTGTCCCGCCCCTTGCGCGTCGGCAACCGACGAACCCAGATACGCCTCCTGCACGCGTGCATTGGCGCGCACGGCAGCCGGCGTGTCGAAGGCGATGACTTCGCCGTAGACCACCACGGCGATCTTGTCGGCCAGCCCGAAGACCACGCCCATGTCGTGCTCCACCGTCAACAGCGTCTTGCCGACGGTGACGTGCTTGATGAGCGAGATGAAGTGCGAGGTCTCGGTCTTGCTCATGCCGGCCGTGGGCTCGTCCAGCAGGATCACGCCGGCGCCGCCGGCGATGGTCACGCCGATCTCGAGCGCGCGCTGTTCGGCATAGGTAAGGTTCACCGCATGCACGTCGCGCTTGCGCTCCAGGCCGATCTGCTTGATGAGCTCTTCGGTGCGCGCGTTGGCGTCGTCCAGGTTCGAGAGAAAGCGCAGGAACGTGTACTTGTAGCCCAGGCTCCACAGCACGCCGCAGCGCAGGTTCTCGAAGACGCTGAGCTTCGGGAAGATGTTGGTGATCTGGAAGCTGCGCGACAGCCCCAGGCGGTTGATTTCAAAGGGCTTCTTGCCGTCGATGCGCTGGCCGTTGAGCAGCACCTCGCCGCTGGTGGGCGTGAGCCGCCCGCTGATCAGGTTGAACAGCGTCGACTTGCCCGCGCCGTTCGGCCCGATCACGGCGATGCGTTCGCCGGCCTTCACCGCCAGGTCCACGCCGCGGATGATTTCGGTCTTGCCGAAATTCTTGCGCAGCGCCTTCAGTTCCAATGCGTATTGCGCGCTCATTTACGCCGCCTCCCGACGTTTGATTTCTGCTTCGATCTCTTCCTGCGCCTGGCCCCAGACCCGCACGAAGCGGCGCCGGGCCACTTCGAGCACGCCCAGGCCGATGGCCAGGATCGCGATGGCGCCGAGCCAGCTGCTCATGCCCGCCGTGTTCAGCGTGGTGCCGAAGAACTTCAGGTCCGGGCCCATCGCGGCGTTGAGCTGGATGTGATAGATCATCTCGATCAATGCCGCCGCACCGATGACGACCGGCACCAGTGCCACGGCGAGCGCGGCATACAGGCCCCAGAAGCGGTTGAACTTGCCGAACTTGGCCACGCGCAGGTTCATCATGATCAGGCTGGCAATGCCGCCGGGGGCGAACATCACCATGAACACGAACACCAGGCCGAAGTACAGCTGCCAGGCCTTCGACAGTTCGGACAGCAGGATCGAGGCGAACACCAGCAGCACCGCACCGATGATCGGGCCGAAGAAGAACACCGCGCCGCCCAGGAAGGTGAACAGCAGGTAGCCGCCCGAGCGGATGGCGTTCAGGCTGTCGGCTGCGTTCACGATCTCGAAGTTGATCGAGGCCAGGCCGCCGCCGATGCCGGCGAAGAAGCCCGCGATGATGAACGCGAAGTAGCGCACGCGCTGCGTGTTGTAGCCGATGAACTCCACGCGCTCCGGGTTGTCGCGCACCGCGTTCAGCATGCGGCCCAGCGGTGTGCCCGTGAAGGCATACATCAGGGCGGTGCACACGAAGCAGTACGCGGCGATCAGGTAGTACACCTGGATCTGCGAGCCGAAGTTGAAGCCGAAGAAGGTCGGGCCGTACACGCGGTCGGTGGTGATGCCGCCCTCGCCGCCGAAGAAGCTCGGAAACATCAGCGCCATCGAGGCCACGAGCTCGCCGATGCCCATGGTGATCATGGCGAAGGTGGTGCCCGACTTCTTGGTGGTCACGAAGCCCAGCAGGATGGCGAAGAACATCCCCGCCAGACCGCCGACGAGCGGAATGAGCACCAGCGGAATCGTCGGGCCGCCCTTGGTCGCCAGGTTCATCGCGTGGATGGCGATGAACGAACCCAGGCCGGTGTAGACGGCATGGCCGAAGCTCAGCATGCCGCCCTGCCCCAGCAGGATGTTGTAGCTCAGGCAGATGATGATCAGGTAGCCCATCTGCGAGAGCATCGTCAGCGCCAGGCTGCTCTTGAACAGCAACGGCGAGATGATCAGCACCAGCGCGAACAGCGCCCAGATCAGGTAGCGCCCGATGTTCCAGGGCTTGAAGCGGTAGTACCGCGTCGGGGTCGTCGGGGAAGTGGTGGTTGCGGTGGTCATGGTGTCAGTCCTCCCGGGTGCCCAGAAGACCCTTCGGGCGGAAGATGAGGATCAGCACGAGGAACAGGTACGGCAGGATCGGCGCGACCTGCGAGATCGTGAGCTTGAGCAGCTCGTAGCCGAAGGTCTGGTCGGTCACGGCCACGCCCAGGGCCTGCAGCGCGGTGGCCAGCGACTGGTCCAGCGCGACCGCGAAGGTCTGGATGATGCCGATCAGCAGCGACGCCAGGAAGGCGCCCGCCAGCGAGCCCATGCCGCCGACCACCACCACCACGAAGATGATGGTGCCGACCGAACCGGCCATGGCCGGCTCCGTGACATAGGTGTTGCCGCCGATCACGCCCGCCAGGCCGGCCAGCGCGGCGCCGCCGCCGAACACCAGCATGAACACGCGCGGCACGTTGTGGCCCAGCGCCTCGACCATGTCGGGGTGCTTGAGCGCCGCCTGGATCACCAGGCCGATGCGGGTGCGCGTGAGCAGCAGCCACACGGACACCAGCATCAGCAGCGCCACCAGCATGATGAAGGAGCGCGACTTGGGGAACTGCGTGCCGTACAGCGTGAAGAGCGGGCCCTGCAGTGCCTCGGGCAGGCCGTAGGGCACCGTGGAACGGCCCCAGACCAGCTGGACCAGCTCGAGGATGAGGTACGAAAGACCGAAGGTCACCAGCAGCTCGGGCACGTGGCCGAACTTGTGGACCCGGCGCAGGCTGTAGCGCTCGAAGGCCGCACCCAGTGCGCCCACCAGCAGCGGCGACAGGATGAGGGCCGGCCAGAAGCCGACGAGGCCCGACAGGGTGTAGGCGAAATAGGCGCCCAGCATGTAGAAGCTGGCGTGTGCGAAGTTGAGCACACCCATCATGCTGAAGATCAGCGTAAGGCCAGAGCTCAGCATGAACAACAGCAGGCCGTAGCTGACGCCGTTGAGCAGTGAGATGACGAAGAATTCGACGTTCATCGGTCTTCCGTGTCGGTTGAAAAAGAAAGAGGCCCGAGTGTTGAAGTCGGGCCTCGACCGGTCAGGGGGCGATCAGCGGGCGATCAGGAGGCGCCGCCGGGTCGCTTCATCTGGCACGAGGTGGGCGTGCTCGAGACGTAGGGCTCGTAGTACTTGACCGGTGCCAGCGTGTAGCCGGTGTTTTCCGGGCTGTACGGGCTCTTCGCGTCGGCCTTCTGCCAGCGCGTGATCCACAGGCCCTGCTGCAGCTGGTGGTCGGACTTGCGCATCTCGACGTCGCCGTTGAAGCTCTTGAACTTCATGCCTTCCATGGCGGCGGCCACCTTCACGGGGTCGGTCGACTTGGTGCGCACAAAGGCTTCGGCGAGCATCGCGTACACGGTGTACGGCGACGTCGTGTACAGGTCTTCGTTGAAGCGCTTCTTGAACTCGTTCATCATCGGCGCGATCGGGCCCGGCGCGTTGTAGTGGCTGTAACCCACCATGTAGACCTTGCCGTCCGAGGCCGCGCCCATGGCGGTCGGCGTGCCGTTGGTCACGGCGTAGTAGGTGTAGAACTTGACGTTCAGGCCCGCGTCGTTGGCCGACTTGATGAGCAGCGCGAGGTCGGAACCCCAGTTGCCGGTGATGACGGTGTCGGCGCCCGAGGCCTTGATCTTGGCGATGTAGGGCGCGAAGTCGCGCACCTGGGCCAGCGGGTGCAGGTCGTCGCCGACGATCTGCACGTCGGGGCGCTTGGTCTTGAGGTTGTCCTTGGCGTACTTGGCAACCTGCTGGCCGTGCGAGTAGTTCTGGTTGATCAGGTAGACCTTCTTGATGTCGGGCTGGTCCTTCATGAAGGTGGTCAGCGCTTCCATCTTCATGGAGGTGTCGGCGTCGAGGCGGAAGTGCCAGTAGCTGCACTTGCTGTTGGTCAGGTCGGGATCGACGGCCGCGTAGTTGAAGTACACGACTTCCTTGCCCGGGTTGCGGGCGTTGTGCTTTTCGAGCGCGTCCATGATGGCCAGCGCCGGGCCGGAGCCGTTGCCCTGCACCACGTAGCGCGCGCCCTGGTCCATGGCCGAGCGCAGCGCGGCGGTGGTTTCCTGCGGGCTGAGCTTGTTGTCGATACCGATGACCTCGAACTTCACGCCGGCCACGTTCTTCTTGTTGAATTCTTCGGCCAGGAACTGGAAGGTCTTGAGCTGGTTGGTACCGACGGCCGCCATCAGGCCCGACAGCGGGTCCAGCCACGCGATCTTGACGGTCTCACCCTTCTGGGCAAATGCACCGGCGGCAGTTGCCGCAAGCACGGCGGCGGTAGCGATCTTCAGAGCGAACTTCAATCTATATCTCCTGGTCAAACCGATATCAAAAACGCTGCACAAGCGTACAAGTCTTTGCCACCCCACCCCTCAGGGAATGCCCGTAAGGAAGGGGCTGCAAAGGCACGTATCTATCGCGCAGGCGACAGTGCATTTCCTTCTTTTGCTACCCGGCGGTAGGTATCTTCTACCGATGGGTAGGAAATGCGTTCACAAAGACGCCTAGGGGCGCTTCATCTGGCAGGTCGTGGGCGTGCTCGCCACATACGACTCGTAATACTTCACAGGGACGTTGGTGTAGCCGGTGTTCTCGGCGTCGTAGGGGTACTTGGCGCTGGCCTTCTCCCAGCGCGAGATGTACAGACCCTGCTGCAGTTGGTGGTCGGCCTTGCGCATCTCGACCTCGCCGTTGAAGCTCTTGATCTTCATGCCTTCGAGCGCCGCGGCCACCTTGACGGGGTCGGTCGACTTGGTCTGCACGAAAGCGGCATCGAGCAATGCGAAGGTGTGATAGATCGAGGACTGCGTCAGGTCGTCGTTCATCTTCTTCTTGTAGCCGGCCAGCAGCCGCTGGATCTCGCCGCCCATGTTGTAGTGGGCATAGGCCACGGTGTAGACCTTGCCTGCCGAGGTGGCGCCCATGGCCGTGGGCGTGCCGGCGCCCGGTGCGTAGTACGTGAGGAACTTGACGTCCAGTCCCGAGTCGTTCGCCGCCTTGATGAGCAGCGAGAGGTCGGAGCCCCAGTTGCCGGTGATGACCGTGTCGGCGCCCGAGGCCTTGATCTTGGCGATGTAGGGCGAGAAATCGCGCACCTGCGCGAGCGGGTGCAGGTCGTCGCCCACGATCTGGATGTCCGGGCGCTTGACCTTCAGGTCTTCCTTGGCGAACTTGGACACCTGCTGGCCGTGGGAGTAGTTCTGGCCCAGGATGTAGACCTTCTTGATGTCGGGCTGGTCCTTCATCCAGGTGGTCAGCGCCTCCATCTTCATGGAGGTGTCGGCATCGAGGCGGAAGTGCCAGTAGCTGCACTTGCTGTTGGTGAGGTCGGGGTCGACCGCCGCGTAGTTCAGGTAGAGCAGTTCCTTGCCGGGGTTGCGCGCGTTGTTCTTCTCGACGGCGTCGATGATCGCGAGCGCCGGGCCCGAGCCGTTGCCCTGGGTGATGTAGCGCGCGCCCTGGTCCTGCGCCGAGCGCAGCGCCGCGGTGGTCTCCTGCGGGCTCAGCTTGTTGTCGATCGCGATGATCTCGAACTTCACGCCCGAGGCATTCTTCTTGTTGAACTCGTCAGCCAGGTACTGGGTGGTCTTGAGCTGGTTGGTGCCCACGGCCGCCATCAGACCCGACAGCGGGTCGAGCCAGGCGATCTTGACGGTCTCGCCCTTCTGGGCGAAGGACGCTGAAACGCTCACCAGCATGGCACAGGCTGCCACTGACTTGATACCGAAGTGCATGAAGAGTCTCCTGAGTGAAAGAGGCGGGACGCCAGCGTACAAGCGCCCTTTTCTTCGCCGCACAGGGAATGCCCGGAAGGAAAGCCGCCGGGGCGGCCTTCCTATCGCGTGCGCGACAGTGCGGGTGGGCTTTGCCGTGCTTCAGAGGCCCGGCAGCTTGTAGTCCTTGAGCAGTTCGCGAAGCTTGGTCTTGAGGATCTTGCCGGTGGCGCCGATCGGAATGGCCTCGACGAACACCACGTCGTCGGGGATCTGCCACTTGGCGGTCTTGCCCTCGTAGAACTTCAGCAGCTCCTCGCGGGTGACTTCGGCGCCGGGCTTCTTCACGACGGCGATGATCGGGCGCTCGTCCCACTTGGGGTGGAACACGCCGATGCAGGCCGCCATGGCGATGGCCGGGTGCGCGACGGCGATGTTCTCGATGTCGATGGAGCTGATCCACTCGCCGCCGGACTTGATCACGTCCTTGCTGCGGTCGGTGATCTGCAGGTAGCCCTCGGCGTCGATGGTGGCCACGTCGCCGGTGGGGAACCAGCCGCGGCCCGCGCCGTCAGCAACCAGCGGGTTGCCGCCCTCGCCCTTGTAGTACTCCTTGACGACCCAGGGGCCCTTGACCAACAGGTCGCCGTAGGCCTTGCCGTCCCAGGGCAGCTCGTCGCCGTTGCCGTCGACGATCTTCATGTCGACGCCGAAGATGGCGCGGCCCTGCTTCATGCGGATCTGCAGCTGCGCGTCGGCGGGCAGCGACAGGTGCTTGTTCTTCAGCGTGCACAACGTGCCCAGCGGGCTCATCTCGGTCATGCCCCAGGCATGCAGCACCTCGACGTTGTAGTTCTCCTGGAACGCCGTGATCATGGCCGGCGGGCAGGCCGAGCCGCCGATGACGGTGCGGTTCAGCTTGCTGAACTTCAGGCCGTTGGTCTGCATGTGGCCCAGCATCATCTGCCACACGGTGGGCACGCCGGCCGCGAAGGTCACGCCTTCGGCTTCGATCAGCTCGTACACCGACTTGCCGTCGAGCGACGGGCCCGGGAACACGAGCTTGCAGCCCACCAGCGCGGCCGAGTACGGAATGCCCCAGGCGTTGACGTGGAACATCGGCACCACCGGCAGCACCGAGTCTTGCGCCGAGATGCGCATGACGTCGGGCAGCGCGGCGGCGTAGGCATGCAGCATGGTCGAACGGTGGCTGTACAGCGCGGCCTTCGGGTTGCCCGTGGTGCCGCTCGTGTAGCACATGCTCGAGGCCGAGTTCTCGTCGAAGGTGGGCCAGTCGTACGCGGTGGGCTGCGTGCCCATCCAGCTTTCGTAGCTCACGAGGTTGGGCACGCCGCTGTCGGCCGGCAGCTTGTCGGCGTCACACAGTGCAACCCATTTCCGGATCGTGGGACAACGCGCATGCACCGCCTGCACCAGCGGCAGGAAGCTCAGGTCGAAGCACAGGATCTGGTCTTCGGCATGGTTGGCGATCCACGCGATCTGGTCGGGGTGCAGGCGCGGGTTGATGGTGTGCAGCACGCGGCCGCTGCCGCTCACGCCGTAGTACAGCTCCAGGTGACGGTAGCCGTTCCAGGCCAGGGTGGCGATGCGGTCGCTGAACAGCAGTTGCTCGCCGTCCAGCGCGTTGGCCACCTGCCTGGCGCGCGATGCGATGTCGCTCCAGGTGCAGCGGTGGATATCACCCTCGACACGGCGCGAGACGATCTCGCCGTCGCCGTTGTGGCGCTCGACGAACTCGATCAGCGACGAGATCAAAAGCGGTTGGTCTTGCATCAAACCCAGCATCTACGGACTCCTATGTGAAATGACTTCAAAAAGCGTTGCGAACGAGAGATTCACGCAAGCTTCGGCCACTTGCACAATGACACAAACCCGCACTGCATGATTGAACGAAGCGGCTCAAGTGGGCGCCTTCGGACCGATGCCCGCGGGCACCGTCACCACGTTGGCGCGGCACGGCTGGCGCAGCGTCTTGCCGCACTCGGGCCGGTCGGCCGCATGCGGGTAGGCGACATAGCCCAGCACGATGCTCGACGCGTTCGCGCCCTGGTGCCACAGCGTGTTGGTCGAAGGCCTTGTGTCGTTGCCGAACAGCCAGAAGCCGGTCTGCGACGGCGAGTCCACCGTCACGCGGATGCTGGAGCCGGCGCGAAAGACATGGGCGAACTTCTGGATCTCGATGCGCACCAGGTTGGGCTGGCCGGACTGCAGCGGCGCTTCCTTGGGCTGGGTGAAGTCGCCGAAGGGGCGCAGCTCGGTGGAGCGGCCGACGTCGAGCGCCCGCTTGGAGGCGCGCAGCCAGCCGCGCTGCACAAACATCTCCTTGCCGTCGGGCCGCACTTCCGACACCGTGACCTGCAGGTCGGTGCTGTCGGCGGTGGCGCTCAGGTACAGGTCGGCCGAGCCTTCCCCGTAGAAGCTCAGGTCGTCGGGCAAGGCGGCGGTGGTGAAGGTGAGCTGGCCGTCCTTCTCGGCATCGGCCACGGCCTGCCAGCCTTCGGCGGCCGGGTTGTTCACCACCGGGCTCTTGGCCGGATACCGGTAGTCGGACGAGGCCGCGCCGGCGGTCGGCTTGGCATCGGCGAGGCCGCCGCCCGGCTGCAGCCACAGGCGCATCGGCTTGACCTTGACCGGCAGGCGGTCGAACTCGGCCACGGCCGTCTGCTTCAGCTTGGCGGCGCCGTTGATCGCCTTCTGGTCGGTCTGCTGCATTTCCTGCAGCAGGCGCACGTGCGGCTCCTTCTCGAAACCGTTGTCCTCGCCCTTCACGAAATGGGCGAGAAAGCGCTTGAGCGTGCCGTCGATGTAGTCGGAGGTGACGTTGGTGTGGTGGTCGCCGTTGGAGCTGATGAGCCACATCTTTTCGGGCGCCATGGTGTCTTCGTAGTAGCCCGAGCGCGGACCGATCTGCTCGTCCTGCCACGACTGGGTGCCCAGCGCGGGAATGTCGATCTTGCCGGTCTCGTAGAACGCGCTGCGCTTCACGTAGAGGCCGTCGGCATACGGGTTCTCGAGCCACTTGGTCAGGTCGAGATCGGGGCGCTTGAGCTTCTCGATGTTGTCGGCCACGGTCTTGGCGCACTCCGTGTCGCCGTCGAGCTTGGCGGCCAGCGCGGCCGCGCGGTTCCAGGTGGCCGGGAAGCCGCCCCACCACTGCGCGGGAAAGCCGACGTTCTTGATGCCGCCCGGGTAGCCCACGTCGCGGTACGGGTCGGTCACGTTCTTGCTGGGCGTGATCGCCAGCAGGCCCTTGGGCCGGTGCGCCGCCACCCACAGCTGGTTGTAGCCCGAGTACGAGTAGCCGATCATGCCGATCTTGCCGTTCGACCATGGCTGCTTGCCGGCCCATTCGAGGGCGAAGGCACCGGCCGCACCGGTGCTGGCGTCGAAGACCTGGTCGTCGCCCGTCGAGCAGCCGGTGCCCGGCAGATTGAGGCCCATCACCGCATAGCCCTCGGCCAGCCAGCGCTGGCCGATGTTCGGGGCCGAGCCCGAGCTGTAGCCGTCGTACTCGACCAGCAGCGGATAGGTGGCGTTGCCTCCGCTGGGCAGCAGCAGCGAGTAGCGCATCCTGTTGCCATCGGGCAGCGTGATGTAGCCCCACTTGCGGACCGGGCCCGTCTCGGGCGTGACCGGCGGCTGCGCGGGTGGCGTTTCGGCGGCAGGCGGAAAGAAGCTGAACCCGCTGCTGCCCGACGAGCCGCCGCCGCAGGCCGCAAGGCCCGCCACGGTGGCGAGCAGCGACGCGGCAAGGTGCCATCGGCGGGGGTGCGTGGAAATTCTCAAGGTGTTGTCTCCGTTATCGTTTTTGGTTGATGGCATGCGTTGCCCAGGCGCGTCTCGGGGCGCGACGGCGATCCCTTTGATCAGGGTGCCGCGGTGATCTTCGTGGCGGTGGGCGTGGCGTCGAGCAGCAACTGCGAGGGCCACGTTCCCCAGGTGGCACCGAGTTCGGGCGTGTTCGGATCGCCGTTGCGCATGAAGGCACCGACGCTGGCCATGACGGCCTTCGACAGCGCCACGCGCCCCTTCTCGTTGGCCTTGCCGCCCATCACGTTGCTGAGCAGCGAACCCTCGAAGTTGCCGAACACGAACGGCAGGTCGAAGGCGTGTGCGGCGCCGTACACGTCGTTCCACGGCGCGGCCTCCTGCGACCAGTCGAGGCGGTAGTGCCAGATGTTCGACTGGCGCGTCTTCATCGTGTTGAGCAGGTTGTCGCGATTGGCGCCGAACAGGCCCTGCGTGACGATGTCGGTCGCTGCGTTGTAGCCCGTGCCAGGAGTACCTACCGGAAGGTAGGATGCGTCGATGATTTCGTTCACCGTGAGCGTGGGGGCGGCGTCCGGGTTGAAGTTGAACATCATCGAGAAGCGCACGTCGTCCTTGACGATCCAGCCCGCCTTCAGGCCCGGGATGCCCAGCGATCCCAGCAGCGACGCAAAGAGCTTGCCTTCGTCGCGCGTGTTGCCCGCGAGCATGGGCACCTTGACGTACTTGTCGGCCGCGATGGCGCCGATCGGGTCGGCCGGCAGCACCGTGCCATCGGGAATGGGCGCCACGCTGCCCAGGCCGGCTGCGGTGACCTTGGTCAGCAGCGCCCCGCCCGCCTGCGCACGCATGTACTCGGCGATCTGCGTCGGCGTGCGCGTGCCGATGTACACCTTGGCCGCTGCGTCGTCGGCCACGGTGCCGTCGGCGACAAGCAGCTTTTCGAGGATCGTCTGGCCCTGCGTCTGCGACACCGACACCGGCTGCAGCGAAGGCAGCGTCCTCGCCGGCAGGTTGGTCGCGAGCGAAATGCCGCCACTCATTTCGAAGGCCTTGTGGAACAGGCCCTTGGCCATCGGCGAGGTCATCACCGCCAGCAGGTTGGTCGCGCCGGCCGATTCGCCCGACAGCGTGACGTTGCCCGGGTCGCCGCCGAAGTTGGCGACATTGCCCTGGATGAAGCGCAGCGCCGCCATGTTGTCCAGCAGCGCGAAGTTGCCCGAGTCGTCGCCCGCCGTGCCGCCCGGCCGCAGCTGCGGCATGTTCAGGAAGCCCAGGATGCCCAGCCGATAGCTGGCGGTGATGACCACCGCATTGGTGGCCTTGGCCAGCGCCGCGCCGTCGTACAGCGGATCGGCCGTGTAACCCGAAATGTTGCTGCCGCCATGGATGAACAGCAGCACCGGCAGGTTCTTCTCGGTGGTGGCCGGGCGCCAGATGTTGACGAACAGGCAGTCTTCGCTGCCGACCGGCTTGCCCAGGTTGGTGCCGATGGTGGCGTCGTAGGTGTTGCTGGTGCCGGGGCTGAAGATCCGGCCGATCTGCAGGCAGGCGTTGCCGAAGGCCTTGGCCGAGCGGATGCCGGTCCAGGCTTCGGGCTCGACCGGTGCGCGCCAGCGCAGCGCGCCGACCGGCGGCTGGGCGAACGGAACGCCCTTCCAGGACCAGGTGCCATTCTTGGCGCTGTCGTCCGTGCCCTCGACCTTGCCGGCCGTGGTCTGGCGCACCATCGGGCCGTCGGCGGCGGGCGCCGGAGCGGGCGCTGGAGCCGGTGCCGGCGGCAGCACGGGAAAGGCGGTCGCCCCCGACGAACCACCGCCGCAGGCCGCGAGCGCCGCCGCGGCGGCCAGCGTGGCCACCGTTGCAATGGCGCGCGCCATCGCCGTCTGTCCTGCCGCACCCTGGTTTTGTGCTGTTGTCGTTGTCTTCATGTTTTGTCTCCACACCGGGTTAATCGGAATGCCTGGCTCGGCGCGCGGCACCCATACTCCGGGCCGCCGTGCACTGGAAAAATTCTAGGAACCGGCCCCGTTTTCACTGCTATCGCAAGCGAGCCAATCGAATGACTTCAGAAGCATCCCTGCCGCGCCATTCGCGCCGGCCGTCGCGCCGCCCCGGCTGTCCGCAGCCCGAGCTGCGCACCAGCTCGGCCGCATGGCTGGAGGGGGTGCTGTCGATGTTCGAGGCCGAGGGGCTGAACGTGCCCGCGCTGCTGCGCGATGCCGGCTTCGACCCCGACTCGCTGCACCGCCAGAACGCGCGCATCCCGGTCGACGAGATCTCGGTGCTGTGGCAGGTGGCCGTGGCGCATGCCGGGCGGCCCACGCTGGGCCTGGACCGCGACCTGGCCGCCACGCACAGCAAGCTGGGCACGGTGGGCCACGCCATGGCCTGCAGCCCCACCCTGGGCGCGGCGCTGACGCGGCTCACGCGCTACATGGCCGTGATCTCCGACGCCACCGCCTTCTCGCTGCAGTCCGACGCGCGCGGCTGCTGGATGGTCATGGAGCACACCGGCGGCAGCCTGCCGATTCCGCGCCAGCGCGTCGAGTACGCCCTGCTGACTGTGCTCATGCAGTGCCAATGGCTCACGCGGCGCGAGCTGCAGCCGCTGGCCATGGAATTCGTCTACCCGCCGCCGGCCCACGACCGGCTGCACCGCGAGGCCTTCGGCTGCGAGATCCGCTTCAACGCGCCCGCCAACCGCGTGCTGCTGTCGTCGGCCGACATGACCATGCCGCTGCCCACCCACCACCCGGCGCTGGGCGAGATGCAGGAGCACCTGCTCGAAGACCAACTCAACCTGCTGGGCCAGACCACCACCGCCAGCCTGGTGTGCGCCGAGATCGCGCGCCGGCTGCAGCACGGCGAGCCGCGCCGCCAGGACGTGGCCTCGGGCCTGGGGCTGGCCGACCGCACGCTGCAGCGCCGCCTGCAGGAGGAGTCGGTGTCGTTCCAGGCGCTGCTCGACCGCACCCGCCGCGAACTCGCCAAGCAGTACCTGGCCGAACAGCGCCACACGCTCGCGGACGTGGCCGACCGGCTGGGCTTCGTGGACGTCAGCAACTTCTTTCGCGCCTGCAAGCGCTGGTTCGGCCTGCCGCCGGCCCAGTACCGAGCCAGCCTGGCGCTCGACGGCGCCGGGACGCTGCGCGGCGCGCTGCTGAACTGATCGAAGGCCTCCACCCCACGTCCCCGATGGCCTCTGTGGCCTGGGGTTTCGCGGCCTGCCGGACAATCCGGGCATGAGCTTGTTAGCCGAAGACACCCCGGTCGCCGACCTGGGCCTGCGTTGGAAGCCCGGCTTCTCGACGCTGGGCCCCGCTTTTTTCACCGAACTGCGCCCCACGCCGCTGCCCGACCCGTACTGGGTCGGCCACAGCGACGCCGTCGCCCGCGAACTGGGCCTGCCGCCCGGCTGGCGCGACGCGGACACCACGCTGGCCGCCCTCACCGGCAGCCTGCCGGTCGCGGGCACGCGGCCTTTCGCCACGGTCTACAGCGGCCACCAGTTCGGCGTCTGGGCCGGGCAACTGGGCGACGGGCGCGCGATCCTGCTCGGCGAGACCGAGGGTGGGCTCGAAGTGCAGCTCAAGGGCGCAGGGCGCACGCCCTACTCGCGCGGCGGCGACGGCCGTGCCGTGCTCCGTTCGAGCATCCGCGAGTTCCTGTGCAGCGAGGCCATGCACGGCCTGGGCATTCCGACCACGCGCGCGCTGTGCGTGACCGGCTCCGACGCCCGCGTGCGCCGCGAAGAGCTGGAAAGCGCCGCCGTCGTGACCCGCGTGGCGCCCAGCTTCATCCGCTTCGGCCATTTCGAGCACTTCGCCGCCAACCAGCGCGAAGACGAGCTGCGCGCGCTGGCCGACTACGTCATCGACCGCTACTACCCCGAGTGCCGCACCACCGCGCAGTTCAACGGCAATGCCTACGCCGCCTTCCTCGAGGCCGTGAGCGAGCGCACCGCCGCCCTGCTCGCCCAGTGGCAGGCCGTGGGTTTCTGCCACGGGGTGATGAACACCGACAACATGAGCATCCTCGGGCTCACCATCGACTACGGGCCGTTCCAGTTCCTCGACGGCTTCGACCCGCGCCACATCTGCAACCACAGCGACACCCAGGGCCGCTACGCCTTCAACCAGCAGCCCAACGTCGCCTACTGGAACCTGTTCTGCCTGGCGCAGGCGCTGCTGCCGCTCATTGGCGACCAGGACATCGCCGTGGCCGCGCTGGAGTCGTACAAGACCGTGTTCCCCAACGCCTTCGAAGACCGCATGCGCGCCAAGCTGGGCCTCACGGAACCCGCCGAGGGCGACCGCGCGCTGATCGAGGGCGTGCTCAAGCTGATGGCCGCCGAGAAGGTCGACCACACCATCTTCTGGCGCCGCCTGTCGAACCACATGGCCGACGGCAACGTCGAGCCGGTGCGCGACCTGTTCCTCGACCGGGCTGGCGTCGATGCCTGGCTGCTCTCTTTTTCGGAGCGCCATGCACAATCGCAGCGGGCCGAAGCGGCAAAATTGATGCTGCAGTCGAACCCCAAGTTCGTGCTGCGGAACCACCTGGGCCAGCAGGCCATCGAAGCCAGTCAGCAAAAGAACCACGCGGGTGTGGCAACCTTGCTGACGCTGCTCCAAACCCCATGTGAAGAACACCCCGGTGCCGACGACTACGCCGGCTTCCCGCCCGACTGGGCCTCCACGATCGAAATCAGCTGCTCATCATGACCACGCCCGTACAGAAAACCGACGCCGAATGGAAAGCCCTGCTCGCTGAAAAGGGTGCCGAACCCGCCGCCTTCGAGGTGACGCGCCACGCCGCCACCGAACGCCCCTTCACCGGCAAGTACGAAGCCCACTGGGACGACGGCACCTACCACTGCATCTGCTGCGGCGCCAAGCTCTTCGAAGCGGCCACCAAGTTCGACGCCGGCTGCGGCTGGCCCAGCTTCTCCGAAGAAGCGGTGCCCGGCGCCATCCGCAACATCGTCGACCGCTCGCACGGCATGGTGCGCACCGAGAACGTGTGCGCCAATTGCGGCGCCCACCTGGGCCACGTGTTCCCCGACGGCCCCACCGAAACCGGCCTGCGCTACTGCATGAACTCGGCGTCGCTCGACTTCCAAAAGAAATGAAACTGCTCCTCGACTTCTTCCCGATCCTGCTGTTCTTCGGCGCCTACAAGTTCGCCGACATCTACACCGCCACCGGCGTGCTGATGGCCGCCACCGTGGTGCAGATGGCCGTCATCTACGCGATGGAACGCAAGCTGCAGGCGATGCAGAAGGCCACGCTGGTGCTGATCCTGCTGTTCGGCACGCTCACGCTGGTGCTGCACGACGACCGCTTCATCAAGTGGAAGCCGACGGTGCTGTACGGCGCCATGGCCGTCGCGCTGGCGGTGGCGCTGTGGGCGCTGAAGAAGAACTTCCTGAAGATGCTGCTGGGCGCGCAGCTCGAGCTGCCCGAACGCATCTGGGGCCGGCTCAACGTGGCGTGGATCGGCTACTGCCTCTTCATGGCGCTCATCAACGGCTACGTGGCGGCGTACTTCACGACCGAGGCCTGGGTCAACTTCAAGCTCTGGGGCTACGTGTTCCCGATCGTCTTCCTGGTGGCGCAGGGCCTGTACATCGCGCCGCACCTCAAAGAAGACAAGCCGACCGCATGACCGACGCCACCACCTTTCCCCTGCCCACCGTGGCCGCGCTCGAGGCGGCGCTGCGCGCATCGCTGGCGCCCACGCAGCTCGAAGTGATCGACGAAAGCGCCTCCCACGCGGGCCATGCGGGTGCCAATGCCGAGGGCTACGGCACCCATTTCCGGGTGCGCATCGCGTCCCCACTGTTCGACGGGAAGCCCCGCGTGGCGCGGCATCGCCTTGTGTATGATGCCCTCCAAGTTTTTATCGCACAGGGTCTGCACGCCATCGCCATCGAGGTGCTCTGAGTCGTCCAATCGGTTGCTTGCCGCGTTTGCCGCGGCCGCCCACCCTCTCCTTCCTTCCTCCTGATTCCTGCTTTCTTTCCCGCGCCTTTTCCTACACGCGCATTTCCTCTCCAGCCTGATATTCATTTCATGAAAAAACACATCTTGCAGGCCGTTGCGGCCGCAGCGCTGATCGGTGCACTCCCCCTGACGGCTCTGGCGCAGAACGCAGCCATCGTGAACGGCAAGCCGGTGCCCAAGGCCCGCATGGACGTTCTGGCCCAGCAGCTGGCTGCCGCCGGCCGCCCGGTGACGCCTGAAATGCAAAGCCAGCTGCGCGAGGAAATCGTGGCGCGCGAAGTGTTCATGCAGGAAGCGCAGAAGCAAGGCCTCGACGCCACCGAGGACTACAAGAACCAGCTCGAGCTCGCCCGCCAGGCCATCATGATCCGCGCGCTGTTCGAGAACTACCGCAAGACCAACGCGGTGTCCGACGCCGACGTGAAGGCCGAGTACGACAAGTTCGTGGCAGCCAACGGCGGCAAGGAATTCAAGGCCCGCCACATCCTGGTCGAGACCGAAGACCAGGCCAAGAAGATCATGGCCGACCTGAAGAAGGGCGCCAAGTTCGAAGACATCGCCAAGAAGCAGAGCAAGGACCCGGGTTCGGGCGCCAACGGCGGCGACCTCGACTGGGCCAACCCCGCCAGCTTCGTGCCCGAGTTCTCGGAAGCGATGATCAAGCTCAAGAAGGGCGAGACCACCCCTGCCCCGGTCAAGACCCAGTTCGGCTACCACATCATCCGCGTCGACGACATCCGCCAGGCCCAACTGCCGAAGCTGGAAGAAGTGAAGCCGCAGATCACGCAGCAGCTGCAGCAGCAGCGCCTGCAGAAGTACCAGGAAGATCTGCGCGCGAAGGCAAAGGTCGAGTAAGCCTGCGGCCATCGCCCTAGAAAAAGCCCCGCGACTGCGGGGCTTTTTTCATTGGGGCGTGATGCTGAAGTCTTTGAGAAACCGGGTCCCGCCGACAGGCGCCCCCAATGAAAAATGCCCTTCAGGCCAAAGCCTGGAGGGCATTTCTTATTGACCTGAGTCAGGCCGCTTGCACGGCCTAGCGACGTCCGATCACCCCACCCACTTGCGCGCGTTGCGCCAGATCTGCATCCAAGGGCTCAGGTCGCTCTTGTCGCCCGAGGTCCAGCTCATCTGGATGTTGCGGAACACGCGCTCCGGGTGCGGCATCACGGCGGTGAAGCGGCCGTCCGGCGTGGTGACCGAAGTCAGGCCGCCGGCGCTGCCGTTCGGGTTGAACGGGTACTGCTCGGTCGGCTGGCCGTGGTTGTCCACGAAGCGCATCGCGCCGATGGCCTTGGCCGCGTCGCCGCGGTGCTTGAAGTTGGCATAGCCCTCGCCGTGCGCCACCGCGATCGGCAGGCGGCTGCCGGTCATGCCCGCGAAGAAGATGCTGGGCGACTCGAGCACCTCGACCATCGACAGACGCGCCTCGAAACGTTCGCTCTGGTTGGTGGTGAAGCGCGGCCAGGCCTCGGCGCCCGGGATGATGTCGGCCAGCTCGGCGAACATCTGGCAGCCGTTGCACACGCCCAGGCCGAAGGTGTCGGCGCGGCCGAAGAAGGTCTTGAACTGCTCGGCCAGCTTCGGGTTGAAGGTGATGCTGCGCGCCCAGCCGATGCCCGCGCCCAGCGTGTCGCCATAGCTGAAGCCGCCGCAGGCGACCACGCCCTTGAACGCGGCCAGGTCCGCCCTGCCCGTCTGCAGGTCGGTCATGTGGACGTCGAAGGCCTCGAAGCCGGCTTCGGTGAAGGCATAGGCCATCTCGACGTGCGAGTTGACGCCTTGCTCGCGCAGGATCGCGACCTTGGGGCGCGACTGCAGGATGGCCGGTGCCACCGGGGCGTTCGGCAGGAACAGATGCATACCCGGGTCGTTCGGCACGCCGGCGGCGGCGTGCTCGGCATCGGCGCAGGCCGGGTTGTCGCGCTCGCGGGCGATCTTCCAGCTGACCGAATCCCAGACCTGGTGCAGGTCGTGCAGGCTCGCGCTGAACACCGACTTGGCATCGCGCCAGACTTCGAGCTTGCCCTTGCCCGCATCCATGGTGGAGCTGGCGGGACGCGTCTTGCCGACGAAGTGGCTGTGCGTGCTCAGGCCGTGGGCGCGCAGCACCTGCATGACGTCGTTGCGCTCGGCGGTGCGCACCTGCAGCACCATGCCCAGTTCTTCGTTGAACAGCGCCTTGAGCGTGAGCTCTTCGCGGCGCGCGCTGACCTGCTGCGCCCAGTTCTTGGCGTCGCCGGTTTCCATGCGGCTGTCCGAAATGCCGTCGCCTTCGGTGACCAGCATGTCGACGTTCAGCGCCACGCCGACATGGCCGGCAAAGGCCATTTCGCAGGCGGTGGCGAACAGGCCGCCGTCGCTGCGGTCGTGCATCGCGAGGATCTTGCCGTCGGCGCGCAGCGCGTTCACGG
Organism: Variovorax sp. GW821-FHT09A10; assembly: GCF_059418385.1. Lineage (NCBI taxonomy): Bacteria > Pseudomonadati > Pseudomonadota > Betaproteobacteria > Burkholderiales > Comamonadaceae > Variovorax > Variovorax sp. GW821-FHT09A10. The sequence goes on along the minus strand of NZ_JBWKPT010000002.1, from coordinate 469,113 downwards.
CGTTGACCAGCGCGACGAGTTGCGCCGGGTCGTCGAGGTCGGGCACGGTATCGCCGCTCTGATTCAGCGTCTGCGACAGGATGCTGCCGGCCATGCGGTGCTGGCCACGGCCGAGGTCGATAAGCACCAGCGTGGTGTCGTCTTCGGTGGCGTCGAGCTGCGGCGTGAGCGTCCCGCGCACGTCGGCCAGTGAGGCGAAGGCGGTGACGATCAGGCTCACGGGCGAGGTGACCTTCTTGGCTTCGCCGTTGTCCTTCCACTGCGTGCGCATCGACAGCGAATCCTTGCCGACCGGAATCGACACGCCCAGCGCTGGGCACAGCTCCAGGCCCACGGCCTTGACGGTCTCGTACAGCGCAGCGTCTTCGCCGGGCTCGCCGCAGGCGGCCATCCAGTTGGCCGACAGCTTGACGCGCGAGAGTTCGATCGGTGCGGCCAGCAGGTTGGTGATCGCCTCGGCCACGGCCATGCGGCCCGAGGCCGGCGCGTCGAGTGCGGCCAGCGGCGTGCGCTCGCCCATGCTCATCGCTTCGCCGGCGAAGCCCTTGTAGTCGGCCAGCGTCACGGCACAGTCGGCCACCGGCACCTGCCACGGGCCGACCATCTGGTCGCGGTGCGTCAGGCCGCCCACGCTGCGGTCGCCGATGGTGATGAGGAAGCGCTTCGAAGCCACGGTCGGGTGCGCGAGCACGTCGATGGCGGCCTTCTGCAGGTCGACGCCCGTGAGGTCGAGCGGCTTGAAGCTGCGGGCGACGGTCTTCACGTCGCGGTGCATCTTGGGCGGCTTGCCCAGCAGCACGTCCATGGGCATGTCGACGGGCTGCACCGCCGCGCCTTCGTCCGCCACCAGCAGCTGGCGGTCTTCGGTCGCCACGCCGACCACCGAGAACGGGCAGCGCTCACGCTCGCAGAAGGCCTTGAACTGCTCGAGCGATTCGGGCGCGATGGCCAGCACGTAGCGCTCCTGGCTCTCGTTACACCAGATTTCCTTGGGGGCCATGCCCGACTCTTCGAGCGGTACCGCGCGCAGGTCGAAGCGCGCGCCGCGGCCGGCGTCGTTGGTCAGTTCGGGGAAGGCGTTGCTCAGGCCGCCAGCGCCCACGTCGTGGATCGCCAGGATCGGGTTGGCCGCGCCCTGCTGCCAGCAGTGGTTGATGACCTCTTGCGCGCGACGTTCGATTTCGGGGTTGCCGCGCTGCACCGAGTCGAAGTCGAGTTCGGCCGCGTTGGCGCCGGTCGCCATCGAGCTGGCGGCGCTGCCGCCCATGCCGATGCGCATGCCGGGCCCGCCGAGCTGGATCAGCAGCGAGCCGGCCGGGAACAGGATCTTCTTGGTCTGGGTGGCGTCGATGCTGCCCAGGCCGCCCGCGATCATGATGGGCTTGTGGTAGCCGCGCTGCACGGTGTCGAGATCGCTCGTCACCGCCTGCTCGTACTCGCGGAAGTAGCCCAGCAGGTTGGGACGGCCGAATTCGTTGTTGAACGCGGCGCCGCCCAGCGGACCCTCGGTCATGATCTGCAACGGGCTGGCGATGTGCTCGGGCTTGCCGTAGTGGCCGTCTTCCGGCCAGAGCTTCGAAACCGTGAAGCCGGTCAGGCCCGCCTTGGGCTTGGAGCCGCGACCGGTGGCGCCTTCGTCGCGGATCTCGCCGCCCGCGCCGGTCGAGGCGCCGGGGAACGGGGAAATGGCGGTCGGGTGGTTGTGCGTCTCGACTTTCATCAGCACATGGCTCAGGGCGCTATCTTTTTGATAGCTTTGCGAGCCTTCGACGGGAATGAAGCGCTCGATGGTCGCGCCTTCCATCACCGAGGCGTTGTCCGCATAGGCGATCACCGTGTGCTGCGGGTTCTGCTTCTCGGTGTGGCGGATCATCGAGAACAGGCTCTGCGGCTGGGCCACGCCGTCGATGGTGAAGTTGGCGTTGAAGATCTTGTGGCGGCAGTGCTCGCTGTTGGCCTGCGCGAACATCATCAGCTCGACGTCGCTGGGGTTGCGGCCCAGGCGGGTGAAGGCTTCGACGAGGTAGTCGATTTCGTCTTCCGCCAGCGCCAGGCCGAAGCCGGTGTTGGCCGCCACCAGGGCGTCGCGCCCGCCCGTTTGCACGTCGACCTGCGCCATCGGCTGGGCCGGCAGTTCGCTGAACAGGCTGGCCGCCTGCTCGACCGCGGCGAGCACCGATTCGGTCATGCGGTCGTGCAGCGGGCCGGCCACGGCGGCCAGAGCGTCGCCTTCAAGCACGGGGGCCTTGCCGATCAGCGGCGACTTGAGTTTCAGGTGGTACTGGGTGACGCGCTCGACGCGGCGCAGCGCCAGGCCGCAGTTGTGGGCGATGTCGGTGGCCTTGGAGGCCCAGGGCGACACGGTGCCCAGGCGGGGCGTGACGACCACCGAGGCGCTCGCCTTGGCCGCCGGGGCCTCGAAGGGCTCGCCGTAGGTCAGGAGCGCGGCAAAGCGCTCGCGGTCGGCGTCGCCCAGCGACGCATCGGTGACCACCAGGTGGACGAAACGGGCCGAAATGCCCTCGATGCGCGGTTCGATGGCCTGCAGCTTCGGCAGCAGTTGCCGTGCACGGAAGTCGCTGAGTGCGCTGCCGCCCTCGAACATGGTTACGACAGGAAGGGCTTGGGGTGCGGGCTGCGTCACGGTCGATGGGGCCTCGGGGGGCGCGTTGGAAATCAAGGAATCGAGGCGGATGGCCGCTGACTGGGGTCATCCGCGTTAACCCAGAATTTTAGGCCATCGCCGGGCCGCCCCAAGATGGCCGCCCCCCTCGGGGGGCAACGGAACACGAAGTGCTCCGTGTTGGGGGCAGGTTCATTTGCCGAATGGGATAATTCGGGGCATGAGCATTACCTACAAAGACGCCGCAGGCATCGAAGCCATGCGGGTCGCCTGCCGCCTCGGTTCCGAGGTGCTGGACTACCTCACGCCCTTCATCAAGCCCGGCATCACGACCAACGACGTGGACCGGCTGGCCGCCGAGTACATGGTCAAGCAGGGCACCACCTCGGCCACGGTGGGCTACATGGGCGCCAGCAGCGTGCCGTTCCCGAAGTCGCTGTGCACCTCGGTGAACCACGTGGTGTGCCACGGCATCCCCAATGACAAGCCCCTGAAGAAGGGCGACATCATGAACGTCGACGTCACCGTCATCAAGGACGGCTGGTTCGGCGACAACAGCCGCATGTTCGTGATCGGCGATGCCTCCATCGCGGCCAAGCGCCTGTGCAGCATCACCTTCGAAGCCATGTGGCACGGCATCCTGCAGGTGCGCCCCGGCGCCCACTTGGGCGACGTGGGCCATGCGATCCAGAAATTCGCCGAGGGCCAGGGCTTCTCGATCGTGCGCGAGTTCTGCGGCCACGGCGTGGGCCAGCGCTTCCACGAAGAACCCCAGGTGCTGCACTACGGCCGCCCGGGCACCATGGAAGAGCTCAAGCCCGGCATGATCTTCACCATCGAGCCGATGATCAACGCCGGCAAGCGCGACGTGAAGGAAGACTTCAAGGGCGGCCAGTACGACGGCTGGACCATCGTCACGCGCGACCACTCGCTGTCGGCCCAGTGGGAGCACACGGTGCTGGTCACCGAGACCGGCTACGAGGTGCTGACGCTCTCCGAAGGCAGCCCGCCGCTGCCGGCCTTCGTCACCTCTACCAAAACCTGACGCGCCGAAGCGCGCCCCCGCCGTGATCGAAGCAGCCAAGATCGACGTGGCGACGCTGCGCGAAGCCTATCGCGCGAAAAAGCTCGCCCTTTTCGACACCCTGCGCTTCGCACGCGCGCCCACCCGCAGCGTCCACACGGTGCTGCGCCAGCTCTCGGCACTGGCCGACCAGACGCTCACTGCGCTGTGGAACGAAGCCGGCTTCGGCGACGCCTTCGCGCTGGTCGCGGTGGGCGGCTACGGGCGCGGCGAGCTGTTTCCGTACTCCGACGTCGACGTGCTGCTGCTGCTGCCGCCCGAGGGCCAGGACAGCGGCGTCGAGCCGGCCCGCATCGAGGCCTTCATTGGCCAGTGCTGGGACGCCGGGCTCGAGATCGGCTCGAGCGTGCGCACGCTCGAGGAGTGCCTGGACGAGGCCGCCAAGGACATCACGGTCCAGACCTCACTGCTCGAATCGCGCCTGATCACGGGCGACAAGAAACTCTTCGCGGCCTTTCGCCGCCGCTTCACCCAGGCCATCGATCCGCAGGCCTTCTTCGTGGCCAAGTCGCAGGAAATGCGGCACCGCCACCAGAAATTCGACAACACGCCCTACGCGCTCGAGCCCAACTGCAAGGAATCGCCAGGCGGCCTGCGCGACCTGCAGACCATCCTGTGGATGAGCAAGGCCGCCGGCTTCGGCAGCCGCTGGGACGACCTGGCCAAGAACGGCCTGGCCACGCCCTTCGAGGCGCAGCAGATCAAGCGCAACGAGGCCCTGCTCTCGCTCATTCGGGCCCGCCTGCACGTGATCGCCAACCGGCGCGAAGACCGGCTGGTGTTCGACCTGCAGACCGCCGTGGCCGCGAGCTTCGGCTACGAGAGCGAGTCGCAGCGCAAGTCGAGCGAAGCGCTGATGCGCCGCTACTACTGGGCGGCCAAGGCGGTGTCGCAGCTCAACCAGATCCTGCTGCTCAACATTTCCGAGCGGCTGCAGCCCATCGACGAGCAGCCCACGACGATCAACGAGCGTTTCTACGAACGCGCCGGCCTGATCGAGATCGCGAGCGACGACCTGTACGAGCGCGAGCCGCACGCGGTGCTCGAGACCTTCCTGCTGTACCAGAAGACCATCGGCGTGAAGGGCCTGTCGGCGCGCACGCTGCGTGCGCTGTACAACGCGCGCCATGTCATGGACAGCAAGTTCCGCAACGACCCGGTCAACCACGTGACCTTCATGCGGATCCTGCAGCAGCCCTACGGCATCACGCATGCCTTCCGGCTCATGAACCAGACCTCGGTGCTGGGGCGCTACCTGCGCGTGTTCCGCAGCATCGTGGGGCAGATGCAGCACGACCTGTTCCACGTGTACACGGTCGACCAGCACATCCTGATGGTGCTGCGCAACGTGCGCCGCTTCTTCATCGCCGAGCATGCACACGAGTACCCGGGCTGCTCGCAGCTCGCGGCCGGCTGGGACAAGCCCTGGATTCTCTACGTCGCCGCCCTCTTCCACGACATCGCCAAGGGCCGCGGCGGCGACCACTCCACGCTCGGCGCGCGCGACGTGCGGCGCTTCTGCAAGCAGCACGGCATCGCGCGCGAAGACGCCAAGCTCATCGAATTCCTCGTGGCCGAGCACCTGGTGATGAGCCAGGTCGCGCAGAAGCAGGACCTGGGCGACCCCGAGGTCATCGGCGCCTTCGCCAAGCGCGTGGGCAACGAGCGCTACCTCACGGCGCTGTACTTGCTGACGGTGGCCGACATCCGCGGCACCTCGCCGCGCGTGTGGAATGCCTGGAAGGGCAAGCTGCTCGAAGACCTGTACCGCTTCACGCTGCGCGCCCTCGGCGGTCGCATGCCCGACCCGGACGCCGAGGTCGAGGCCCGCAAGCGCGAGGCGCTGGTGCAGCTCGCCCTGCACGCCCAGCGCTTCGAGGCGCACAAGGCGCTGTGGGACACGCTCGACGTCGGCTACTTCATGCGTCACGACGCCACCGAGATCGCCTGGCACGCCAAGCAGCTGTCGCGCTTCGTGCCGCCGAAGAACGTGCCCATCGACCCGAAGGCGTTGCCCATCGTGCGCGCGCACCTGTCGCCGGTGGGCGAAGGCCTGCAGGTGGTGGTCTACACACCCGACCAGTCCGACCTCTTCGCGCGCATCTGCGGCTACTTCGACCAGGCGTCATTCAGCATCCTGGACGCCAAGGTCCACACCACGAGCAACGGCTACGCGCTCGACACCTTCCAGGTGGTGACGACCTTCCAGCCCGACCACTACCGCGACCTGATCAGCATGGTCGAAACGGGCCTGGCGCAAACGCTCACCGAAGCCGGCGCCCTGCCCGCGCCGAGCATGGGACGCGTGTCACGCCGGGTGCGCAGTTTTCCGATCAAGCCGCGCATCAGCCTCGTGCCCGACGACAAGGCACAGCGCTGGCTGCTCAGCATCTCGGCCAGCGACCGCGCGGGCCTGTTGTATTCGGTGGCGCGCGTGCTCGCGCGGCATCACCTGAACCTTCAACTGGCGAAGGTGACGACCCTGGGCGAACGCGTGGAAGACACCTTCCTGATCAGCGGACCAGAGCTGCAGGGCCAGAAAACACAGCTGGCCATCGAGACCGACCTGATGGAGGCGCTGGCCTCGCAATGAGGCCGCTGAATTGGCGTGTGCGGCTCAGCCGCAGTACGCGCCGAGGATGCGTCCCGTGGGATCGACCTGCGCGTTGAGCCGTGTCGCATCCTGCGCCGGATCGGCCGGCGCCGTGGCCGGCACGGTACGCGCAGTTTTCGCGCCGGCGCGCTGACGCATCTCTTCGAGCAACGGGCGCGTCGCCTGCAAGCCGAGCGCAAAGCGCACCTCGGGGGCCTGGCAACTCTCGGGCGGCGGCGCGAAGCTCGGCGGTGCCGGCACGTCGGAGGTGAGCGGCCGGTCCTTGGGCGGGGCCTCGCAGCCCGCGAGCACTGCGGCCAGGGCCACAGCCATCAGAAGAACCCCGTGCCGGCCAATCGTCATGCGCATCTTGTCTTGCTCCTTGAAACCAGCCTGAAGCTTAGCCGCCCGCGGCGGCCCGTTCATGACCCCTTGCGCTGCAACGGGGACAACAGCCCCAGGCGGATGCCCGTGATCACGGCCTCGGTGCGATTGTGCACACCCAGCGCCTGGAACAAGGTGCCGATGTATTCCTTCACCGTGTGCTCGGACAGGCCGAGCTCGCGCGCGATCGACTTGGTCGGCAGCCCGCGCGCCAGGCCGTGCAACGTGTCGGCCTGCCGCGGGCTGAGCGTCGGCCTGGCGGTGCTCTTCGGCCCCAGGTGCAGGATTTCCTGCGGCAGGTAGACCTCCCCCGCCAGCACGGTTTCGAAGGCTCGTTTCAGGAAGTCGGCCGGCATGCTCTTGGGCACGAAGCTCATGGCGCCGGCTTCCAGGCAGCCACGGATGATGTCGACATCGGTCGACGCCGACACCACCACGGCCGCGATGTCGGGCGCCGCCGCCTTCAGGCGCACCAGCGCGTCCAGGCCGTACTCGCCCTTGAGTTCGAGGTCCAGCAGACAGATCGCCAGGTCGGGGTGGCGCAGCGCCAGGGCGCAGGCCTCATCGACCGTGGCGGCTTCGAAGATTTCGGCATTGCGTTCCATGCTCTCCAGTAGCATGCGCAGACCCGCGCGGAACAACGCGTGGTCGTCCAGCATCATCACTTTCATGGCACACCCCCTTCGACCTTTCTTGGTCGATATGCACCCTCATTCTGACGCTGGCGCCGACGGGTGCACCCACCGCGCGTCGGAACTAGATCACCCTCCATGCAAAAAACTACCAGCCCCTGCGAAGGAGGGGTTGGGTCCCTTGCACGTTTCGAGGAGATTCAGAGCCGACCGCTGTTGTCGCCAAAGGGGGCCGACCATGAATGCCAGCTTTCAAGACCGCCTGATCTCGCTCGTTGCCGGATCGCAGCCTCAATGGAAATCCGAGCTCGCCCGACAGTGCGGCGTCAGCGCCCCCACCGTGATCCGCTGGCTCACCGACCGCCACAGCGGCGCCGGTACCCTGCACCTGCATGCGATCGCCGCGTACTTCGAGGTGCCGGCCCGGTGGCTGGCCACGGGCGACGGCCCGGAGCGGGTCCGCACGCGCCGCTCACATTGAAAGCGTTGTAAGCGAAGCGCTGCGAACGGGCGCGCAGGCGGCAAACCGGCCCGGACCATGGCGTATGCTGAACGGCCGCGCACGGCACCGCCGGCGCGCTCCCATTTCATCACCCGCTTTCGACATGAGCACCTCTTCCCATCCCCTCGCGGGCCAGCCGGCCCCGTCTGACCTGCTGGTGGACGTGCCGCGCCTCGTTTCGGCCTACTACACCGGTCGCCCCGACCCGGCCGTACCGAGCCAGCGCGTGGCCTTCGGCACCTCGGGCCATCGCGGCTCGTCGTTCGACGACGCGTTCAACGAGTGGCATGTGCTGGCGATCAGCCAGGCCATCTGCGATTACCGCAAGCAAAAGGGCATCGACGGCCCGCTGTTCCTGGGCATCGACACGCACGCGCTGTCGACGCCCGCCTTCGCCAGCGCGGTCGAGGTGCTGGCGGCCAACGGTGTCGAGCTGATGCTCTCGAAGGACGACGAGTACACGCCCACGCCGGCCGTGTCCCACGCCATCCTGGTCTACAACCGCGGACGCACGAGTGGCCTGGCCGACGGCATCGTGATCACGCCTTCGCACAACCCGCCCGAAAGCGGCGGCTTCAAATACAACCCGCCGAACGGCGGCCCCGCGGGCACCGACATCACCTCCGCCGTCGAAGCCGCCGCCAACCAGATGCTGGCGAACAAGCTCGAAGGCGTGAAGCGCATGCCGCTGGCGCAGGCGCTGAAGGCCTCCACCACGCACCGCCACGACTACCTGAACACCTACGTCGAAGACCTGGCCCAGGTGCTCGACATGGACGCGATCCGCGGCGGCACCATCGACCTGGGCGTCGATCCGCTGGGCGGTGCCGGCGTGCACTACTGGCCCGCCATTGCCGCGCGCTACAAGCTCCAGCGCCTGAACGTGCTGAGTCAGGCCGTCGACCCGACCTTCCGCTTCATGTCGCTCGACTGGGACGGCCGCATCCGCATGGACCCGTCGTCGCCCGACGCGATGCACGGGCTGGTCGCGCTGAAAGACCGCTTCGGCATCGCCTTCGCCTGCGACACCGACCACGACCGCCACGGCGTGGTCACGCGCAGCGCGGGCCTCATGCAGCCGAACAACTACCTCGCGGTGATGATCGACTATCTCTTCACGCACCGCCCGCACTGGCCGCCGCAGGCGGCCGTCGGCAAGACCGTGGTCAGCAGCCGCATGATCGACCGGGTGGCGGCGCGGCTGGGCCGCCCGCTGTACGAGGTGCCCGTGGGCTTCAAGTGGTTCGTCGACGGGCTGGTCGACGGCTCGCTGGGCTTCGGTGGCGAGGAAAGCGCGGGCGCCACCTTCCTGCGCCACGACGGCAGCGCATGGACCACCGACAAGGACGGCATCGTGCCCGCCCTGCTCTCGGCCGAGATCGCCGCGCGCACGGGTCGCGACCCCGGCGAGCGTTTCACCGAGCTGACGCAGGCGCTGGGGCGCCCCGTGTCCGACCGCGTGGACGCACCCGCTACGCCCGAGCAGAAGAAGCGCCTGTCGGCCCTGTCGCCGCAGCAGATCACCTCGACCACGCTGGCGGGCGAGAAGATCGAGAACGTGCTGAGCCACGCCCCGGGCAACGGCGCGGCCATCGGCGGCGTGAAGGTCGTCACCGAGAACGGCTGGTTCGCCGCGCGGCCGTCGGGCACGGAGAACATCTACAAGATCTACGGCGAGAGCTTCCTCGGCGACGACCACCTTGCACGCATCCTCGGCGAGGCGCAGCAGGTGGTCGACAAGGCGCTGTCGGCGAGCTGACGCGAGGCGCACGCGCATGGACACGCTCGTGCTGCGGCTGCAACCCGGCGACGACCTGCGCGCGGCGCTCGACGCTGTGCTGAAGCAAGCCGGCATCGGCGACGCGGCCTTCGTGGTCTCGGGCATCGGCAGCCTTAGCGGCGCGAGCATCCGTTTCGCGGGCGCCGAGACGGCGACGCGGATCGAAGGCGATCTTGAAATCCTCACGCTCGCCGGCACGCTGTCGCCCGACGGCTCGCACCTGCATCTCAGCGTGTCGGATGCCGCCGGCCGCGTGTCGGGCGGCCATGCCGCGCCGGGCTGCGTGGTGCGCACCACGGCCGAGGTCCTCGTCGCGGTGCTGCCCGAATGGCGCTTCTCGCGCGAGCCCGACGCGCAGACCGGCTACGCCGAGCTGGTGCCCAGGCGCCGTTCGAGCCAGACGCTGTAGCGCGACAGCCCGAAGCACAGCAGCCAGTAGACGGCGGCCACGAACAGGTAGCCCTCGAGGTAGAACGGTCGCCAGACCGGGTCGCCGCCCAGCGCCAGCCCGAGTGCGCCGGTCAGCTCGAACAGGCCGACCACGGTGACCAGCGAGGTGTCCTTCAGCGTGCCGACCACGCTGTTGGTCAGCGCCGGCACCACGAGGCGCAGCGCCTGCGGCAGCACGATGTCGCGCTGCACCGGCCAGCGGCCGAAGCCCAGCGCCATCGCCACCTCGGTCTGCCCGCGCGGCACGGCCTGCAGGCCGCCGCGAATGATCTCCGCCAGGTAGGCCGCGACGAACAGCGTGAGGCCCATGAGCACGCGCACCAGCACGTCGGGCTGCCAGCCCGCGGGCCACAGCAGCGGCAGCAGGAACGAGGCCATGAACAGCACCGAGATCAGCGGCACGCCGCGCACCAGCTCGATGTAGCTCGCGCTCAACGTGCGCACCACGGGCCATTCGGAGCGCCGTCCCATCGCGAGCAGCAGCGCCAGCGGAAAGGCCAGCGCCAGCCCGACCACCGCGAGCCCGATGGTGAGCGGCAGGCCGCCCCAGCGGCTGGTCGGCACCGTGCTCAGCCCTGCCACGCCGCCGTGCATCAGCCCGACGAACAGCAGCAACGCCACGCCCCACAAGGGCGCCAGCCACCAGCGCCAACTGCGCGGCCAGGCGCTGAGCACGGTCACCGCGGACAGCACCACCACCGCGATGGCCGGACGCCATTGCTCTTCGTACGGAAAGCGACCGAACAGCATGGGCCGCCATTTCTCCGCCACCACACCCCAGCAGGCGCCGTGCTGCACCGCGCGGCAGGCGTCGGCGTCGGGGCGGAACACGGCATGCACCACGCCCCATTCGAACGCGTGGAAGCCGGCCCAGGCCAGCAGGCCCAGCAGCAGCACCGTGGCCAGCGCGCGCGGCGGCGAACCCCACAGCTCGCTGCGCCATGCGATGGGACCTTGCGCGACGTTTCTCATCGCCAGCCTCGCAGCGCGACGCGCGCGTTGTAGCGGTTCATGCCGAAAGAGATCACGAGCGACAGCAGCAGGTACACCGCCATGATGATCGCGATGCACTCGAAGGCCCGTCCATTGGAGCCGATGGTGGTGTTGGCCACCGACACCAGTTCCGGGTAACCCACGGCCACGGCGAGCGACGAATTCTTGGTAAGGCTCAACAGCTGGTTGGTGAGCGAGGGCACGATCACGCGCAGTGCCTGCGGCAGGATCACGATGCGCAGCTGCTGCACCGACGACAGGCCCAGCGCCTGCCCCGCCAGCACCTGCCCCTGCGACACCGAGAGGATGCCGGCGCGCACGATCTCGGCGACGAAGGCCGCCGAGTACAGCGACAGTCCGGCGACGATGGTCACGTACTCCGGGCTCAGCGCGGCGCCGCCGCTCACGCCGAAGTCACCGCGCTCGGGCCATTCGAAATGCGTGGGCCACCCACCGCCCTCGCCCGCCACGGGCCAGGGCACGCTGAGCCCGCCCTTGCTGAGCCACACGCCCGGCAGCAAGTGCACAGGCTCGGTCGGGTCGGGCAGCAGGTTGGCCATCGCGAAGGCCAGCATCAGCAGCTGCACCAGCAGCGGCACGTTGCGCAGCAGTTCCACGTAGGCCGTGCAGATGCCGCGCAGCAGCACGTGCGGCGCGAGCCGGCCGATGCCGATCAACGTGCCGAGCACCACCGCGAAGATGGCGGCCGGCACGGCTGCGCGCACGGTGTTGATCAGGCCCGCGAGGAAGGCGCGCCATGACGGCTGGCTGGCATCGAAGTCGAGCCAGCCTTCGCTGATCGAAAAGCCCGCGGGCTCGGTGAGGAAGTCGAAACCCGAACGCACGCCGCGTGCACGCAGCACCTCGAGCGCATGGTTCACCACCCAGAAGGCGCCGGCCACGACGGCCAACACCAGCAGGGCCTGCACGAGCCAGGCCAGCCAGGCGCCGCGGCGCGAGGCCTGGCGGCTCATCGAACGGGTGGTGCGTAGATCAGGCCGCCTTTGCTCCACAGGTTGTTGGAGCCGCGCGGCAGCTTGAGCACCGACTTCGGTCCGACGTTGCGCTCGAACATCTCGCCGTAGTTGCCCACGGCCTTGATGGCGCGGTACGACCAGTCCTTGTCGAGACCGAGCAGCTTGCCGAGGTCTTCACCGGCGCCGAGCAGACGCTGCTGCGCCGGGTCCTTGCTGCCGGCCTTGAGCTGGTCGACATTGGCTTGCGTGACGCCGAACTCCTCGGCCTCGATGAGCGCGTTGGGCACCCACTTGGCAATGGCGAACCACTCGTCGTCGCCGCGGCGCACCAGCGGCGCGAGCGGTTCCTTGGAGATCAGTTCGGGCAGGATGAGGTAGTCGTCGGGGTTGGTCGCTTCCTTGTTGCGCAGGCCGGCCAGCGCCGAGGCGTCGGTCGTGAAGGCCTGGCAGCGGCCCGAGAAGAAGGCCTTGAACGAGGCCTCGAAGCTCTCGAACACGACGGTCTTCACCGGGATGTTCTGCGCGCGGAAGTAGTCCGACACGTTCTTCTCGTTGGTGGTGCCCGACTGCGTGCAGATGGTGGCGTTCTTGAGCTGCTTGGCGCTGGTCACCTTGAGCTTCTTGGGCACCAGGAAGCCCTGGCCGTCGTAGTAGGTGATGGTGGTGAAGTTGAAGCCCAGCGACGCGTCGCGCGTGAGCGTCCAAGTGGTGTTGCGCGCGAGGATGTCGATCTCGCCGGCCTGCAGGGCCGAGAAGCGCTGCTGCGAGTTGAGCGGCACGAAGTCGACCTTCTTCGGATCGCCCAGCACGGCCGCGGCGATGGCGCGGCAGGTGTCGACGTCCAGGCCCGACCAGTTGCCCTGCGTGTCGGGGGCCGAGAAACCGGCCACGCCGTTGGTCACGCCGCACTTGACGGTGCCGCGCTGCTTGACCGCATCGAGCGTCTTGCCGGCAAAGGCCGGGGCCGCGGTGGCCAGCGCGAAAACGGAAACGGCGGCGAGCAGTGCCGGGCGCAGTCGGGTGGTTGGGGTGGTCGTTGTCTTCTTCGTCATGGGTGTGTACTCCTCAACAGTAGGCAAAAGGCAGTGTACGGGGCGATGCAGGTCGGAGACAAAGAACCCTGCGTTGGATACATATGTCGAACTGCCTCTTGGCGACAGGCCGGTTTGCCTCGCAGTTTCACTACCATACGGCCCTTTCATCACTCCCGAACAGGAATCACACCATGGTCAAGTCCGACGACACCGGCAAGCTCATCCTGCGCGTTGCGCTGGGCATCCTCATCCTGCTGCATGGCATTGCCAAAGTCGGCAAGGGCGTCGATGGCATCGGCGGCATGCTCGCATCGCACGGCGTGCCTGCGGTGCTGGCCTACCTGGTCTACGTGGGCGAGATCCTGGCACCGGTGCTGCTGATCGTCGGCCTGTTCACGCGGCCCGCCGCGCTGGTCGTGGCCATCAACATGGTGGTGGCGATCTGGCTGGCGCACCGCAAGGACCTGGGCGCGTTGAACGGGCAAGGCGGCTGGGCGCTGGAGCTGCAGGGCATGTTCCTGTTCGCGGCGATCTCGCTCGCGTTCACGGGTGGCGGGCGCTTCGGGCTCAACAACAAGTAAGCCGGTCAACGGACGGACGCCCCGTCAGTCGTCGTCGGCCGCATCGAGGCCTGGAAACAGGACCTCGGTGTAGCCGAAGCGCGAGAAGTCGCGCACCCGCATCGGGTACAGCTTGCCGAACAGGTGATCGACCTCGTGCTGCACCACGCGCGCATGAAAGCCGTCGGCGGTGCGGTCGATCGGGTCGCCATACAGGTCGAAGCCCGTGTAGCGGATGTGGGCGAAGCGCGGCACCACGCCGCGCAGGCCCGGCACCGACAGGCAGCCTTCCCAGCCCTCTTCCTCTTCATCGCCCAGCGGGGTGATGACAGGATTGAGCAGCACGGTGCGCGGCACCGGCGGCGCGTCGGGGTAGCGTGGATTGACGGTGTCGGTGCCGAAGATCACCAGTTGCAGGTCGACGCCGATCTGCGGCGCTGCAAGGCCGGCGCCATTGACCGCCTGCATGGTCTCGAACATGTCGCGCACCAGCAGGTGCAGTTCGTCGGTGTCGAAAGCGGCGACCGGCTGCGCGGTGCGCAGCAGCCGGGGGTCGCCCATCTTGAGAATTTCGCGGAAGGCCATGGCGGGATTATCGCGACAGCCTCACACGAACGTTATGCCTGGGCCGCGATCACGGAGGCGTGGTGCCTTGCGAGTCGGGCGAAGTCCACAGCCGCGCCCGGCCGGTCGGCATCTGCTGCGGCCGCGAAGGCGTGATACCGGGCACACCACCCGCGCCGGGCCGCACAGGCGGCACCACAGCGACCGGCGGACGGCCACCACCCCAGGGCGGACGCGCCGTCGGGTACGAAGGCGTGGGCCGCACGCCAGGGTACGGATAGCCGGGCCGATAGCCGTCGTAATAGGGACGGCGGTCGTAGTACGGACGACGGTTGTCGTAGTAGCCGCCCCCCTGGATGTAGACCGGCGCAGGCACCACCACGGGACCCGGATCGGCGTAGTACGGATCGGAATAGCCGCCGGAGTAGTACGGATCGCCAGGAACGGCCACGCAGCCGGTCAGCAGCGCGATGCCGCCGAGTGCGAGGCTGGTAGCGAGAACACGAATTTTTTGCATGAGGGACTCCTTGTCGGCCTTCTGTCATCGTTCAACGCCCGCTTGTAGACCCTGTTGACTGCGCGGATGTGAAGTCGCGTAACGGCCGGTAAGGGCCCCTGCCACCGATGCCGACGGCTTCAGGCCTCAGGTGCCGGTAGAACCCCGTTCGCGAGGATCTCCAGCATACGCGCCTCGTCGATCACCGTGACGCCGATGTCGCGCGCCTTGTCGAGCTTGCTGCCAGCCTCTTCCCCGGCCACGAGGTAGTGGGTCTTCTTGCTGACGGAGCCGGCCACCTTGGCACCGGCTGCCTCCAATTTATCCTTCGCTTCGTCGCGGCCCAGCGTAGGAAGGGTGCCGGTGATCACGAAGGTCAGTCCCGCCAAAGGCTTGGGCGCACGGGCTTCGGGCTCGAACTCTTCCCAGGTCAGGCCGCAGGCGCGCAGCTGCTCGACCACCTCGCGGTTGTGCGGCTGGTCGAAGAAGGTGCGCAGGCTTTGCGCCACCACCGGGCCGACGTCGTTCACTTCGAGCAGTTGCTCTTCGGTCGCGTCCATGATCGCGTCGAGCTTGCCGAAATGCTTGGCCAGGTCCTTGGCCGTGCTCTCGCCCACGTGGCGGATGCCCAGGCCGAACAGGAAGCGCGGCAGCGTCGTTTTCTTCGAGGCTTCGAGCGCATCGACGAGGTTCTTGGCCGACTTCTCGGCCATGCGGTCCAGCCCCGCCAGCGTGACGAAGCCCAGCTTGTAGAGATCGGGCAAGGTGCGGATCAGGTTGGCATCGACCAGCTGTTCGACCAGCTTGTCGCCCAACCCGTCGACATCGACCGCGCGACGTGCCGCGAAATGCAGGATGGCCTCCTTGCGCTGCGCCGCGCAGAACAGGCCGCCGGTGCAGCGGTAGTCGACCTCGCCCTCCTCCCGCACCGCCTCGGAATCGCACACGGGGCACTTGTGCGGCATGGTGAAGATGGCGCCGCGCTGGTCGTCGGGCTTGGCCAGGCTGTCGGGCGCGACGCCGACCACTTCGGGAATCACGTCGCCGGCACGCCGCACGATCACCGTGTCGCCCACTCGCACGTCCTTGCGGCGCGCTTCGTCCTCGTTGTGCAGCGTGGCGTTGGTCACGGTCACGCCGCCGACAAACACCGGCGCCAGCTTGGCCACCGGCGTGAGCTTGCCGGTGCGCCCCACCTGGATCTCGATGCCGACCACCTCGGTCAGTTGCTCCTGCGCCGGGTACTTGTGGGCCACGGCCCAGCGCGGTTCGCGCGAGACAAAACCCAGTTGCCGCTGCAGCTCCAGGCTATCGACCTTGTAGACCACGCCGTCGATGTCGTACGGCAGCGCATCGCGCTGGCGGCCGATGGTTTCGTGGAATGCTATCAGTTCAATAGCGCCCGTCGCCCGCGCTGTCTGCGTGGCGACCGGGAAGCCCCAGGCATGGAACTGCTGCAGCCAGTCGAACTGGGTGGCAATTTCGGGCCCGCCATCGCTCGCAGGCGAGACCTCACCCAGGCCGTAGGCAAAGAAGCTCAGCGGACGCGCCGCCGCGATCGCCGGATCGTGCTGGCGCACCGCGCCGGCCGCCGCATTGCGCGGATTGACGAACACCTTCTCGTTCTTCTGTCCGGCAGCGATCTTCTCGCGCTGGCGTTCATTGAGGGCGTCGAAATCGGCGCGCTTCATGTAGACCTCGCCGCGCACCTCGACCACGGGCGGGGCCGCGCCTTTGAGCTTCAGCGGAATCTCGCGCACGGTGCGGATGTTCTGCGTGACGTCCTCTCCCACCTCGCCGTCGCCGCGTGTGGCAGCCTGCACCAGCACGCCGTGCTCGTAGCGCAGGCTCATGGCCAGGCCGTCGAACTTGAGTTCGCAGACGTAGGCGATCTGCGGCGCATCTTCGGCCAGGCCCAGTTCTCGGCGCACGCGCGCATCGAAGGCGCTGGCGCCGGTCGGCGTGATGTCGGTCTCGGTGCGGATCGACAGCATCGGCACGCGATGGCGCACCTTGGCCAGCCCGTCGAGCACCGCGCCGCCCACGCGCTGCGTCGGCGAATCGGGCGTGCGCAGTTCGGGAAACTCAGTCTCCAGCACCTGCAGGCGCTGGAACATCTTGTCGTACTCCGCGTCGGGCAGCTCGGGGGCGTCAAGCACGTAGTACAGATGGGCGTGGCGATGCAGCTGCTCGCTCAGTGCGGCGGCTTCGCGTGCCGCTTCGTCGCGCGTTGTCATGGGGTGTCCCTCGGGAAAAAGACGGATCAGCTGAAGAGGCGTCGCGCCAGCGGCGAGCCCGCGGCGAGGTCGCGTCCATCGAGCGTGTCGTACAGCTGCTCGAGGTCGGTGCCGATCACGTCCATGGTTTCGTCGCGCAGCAACTGGCCGTCGCTGTCGGTCACCACGCCGTCCATCTCACGGGCGAGCGTGGCAGCAGCTTCGCGCATGCGACGGAACGGCTCTTCGCCGCGATCGACCTGCGGCACGTCCAGGCTCAGGCTGAGTTCACGAATCGCCGATTGCGCCGGATCGTCGGCCAGCGCGGCCTGGGTGTCGAACGAGAGCCCGAGGATCGGCGGCAGGCCGGCCTCGCTGGTCGGCAGCACCATGCGGCCTGGGATGATCCCGGCGACAAAGCCCAGCCGCGCAGCGTTCTGCTGCACGTAGCCCGGGCTCCAGGCCGCGTGCAGCGCACGCAGCACGAAGCCCAGTTGCGCGTCGTGCGCGCTGGCGAACTGGTCGAGCTCGCGGGCGCGCGCCACTTCGTCGAGCATCTCGGGAAACTCGGGCGCGCCGTTCACCGCGTCGGCAAAGGCCTGCGCCTTGACCACGAACTCGGAGTACTCGATCTCGTTGAGTGCCCCGGTGCGGTTGGCCAACTGCACACCGACCTGGAAGGCGCGGTAGCGCTGCCCGGGCGCTGGCGGCTCCCATTGGCTGGTGAGGTCGTTCAGGCCTTCGATGGCCACCGGCTTGCTGCCAGCGCGGCGCGTCGACGGCATGGACGCGAGCGCGGCATCGCCCGAGGCCAGGCCTTCGAGCGAAATGGGCGCGATCACGTCGATCAGCGGATCGAGCCCGCCACGGCGCTCGCCGGTGGGCACGGGCACGCCGCTGGGCGCGGGCAGGTCGGGGTCGAACAGCGGCTCGTGGCGGTCGCTGCCGGCCACCTGGCTCGGATCGGCATGGAGCATCGGCTCCACGCCGCCGTCGCTGCCGCCGGCCAGCGCGCGTTCGGCTTCAGCCAAGGCGACATCGACCGCGTCAGGCTGGCGCGGCGCGTTGCGACGCGACATCAGGGTGTTGTAGGCCACGACGGCCGCGAGAACGAGGCCGCCGAGGATCGCCAGGGCGAGGGTGAGATTGCTCATGCGCGCGCCTGCCTTATGCCGCTTCGACCATCGAGGCCGCCGACTCCATGTCGACCGCAACGATGCGCGACACGCCCTGCTCCTGCATGGTCACGCCGATCAGTTGCTCGGCCATTTCCATGGCGATCTTGTTGTGACTGATGAAGAGGAACTGGGTTTCGCGGCTCATGGCGGTCACAAGTTTGGCATAGCGTTCGGTGTTGGCGTCGTCCAGCGGCGCGTCCACTTCGTCCAGCAGACAGAAAGGCGCCGGGTTCAACTGGAAGATGGCGAACACGAGCGCAATGGCTGTGAGCGCCTTCTCGCCGCCCGAGAGCAGGTGGATGGTCTGGTTCTTCTTGCCGGGCGGCTGCGCGAGCACCTGCACGCCGGCATCGAGGATTTCGTCGCCGGTCATCACGAGGCGTGCATTGCCGCCGCCGAACAGCTCGGGGAACATGCGGCTGAAGTGCTCGTTGACGATCTTGAAGGTGCCGCCGAGCAGGTCGCGCGTTTCGGCGTCGATCTTGCGGATGGCGTCTTCGAGCGTGCCGATGGCTTCGTTCAGGTCGGCCGACTGGGCGTCCAGGAAGATCTTGCGTTCGCTCGCAATGGCGAGTTCGTCGAGCGCGGCGAGGTTGACGGCGCCCAGCGCGACCACCTCGCGGTTCAGACGGTCGATTTCGCTTTGCAGACCGGTCAGTCGCACCTTCTCTGTCTCGATCGATTGCGCGACCGCTTCGAGGTCGGCACCGGCGTCGTCCAGCAGTTGCTGGTACTGCTCGACACCCAGGCGCGCGGCCTGCTCCTTGAGTTGGAACTCGGTGATGCGCTGGCGCAGCGGATCGAGCTCGCGTTCGAGCTGCAGCCGGCGTTCGTCGCTGGCGCGCAGCTTGAGCGTGAGGTCGTCGTACTGGCTGCGGGCCGCGCCCAAGGCGGTCTCGCGCTCCAGCTTGAGCGACAGCGCGTCCTGCAGGCCGGCTTGCGCGGCGGCGTCCGACAGGCGGCTCAGCTCGGCGCGGGCGCGCTCGTCTTCGTCGGTCAGCGCGACGGTCTGCTGCGAGGCGGTTTCGATGCTGCGGTTCAGTTCGCCGCGGCGCGCTTCGAGCGTGCGCTGCGAGAAGGTCGCTTCCTGCGCCTGACGTTCGAGGCTGCGGTGCTGTTCGCGGCTGGCATTCAGCGTGCGGCCGGCTTCGATGACGCGCTCGTCGAGCTGTGCATGGCGCTCCTGGCTGTCGGCCAGTTGCATGTCGAGCTCTTCGAAGCGGCCCTCGGCGGCGATGCGTTTTTCTTGCAACTCTTCGAGCTGGGCATCGACCTCGCCGAGGTCGGCTGCCAACTGCTGGCTGCGTGCACGGGTCTGCTCGGCGAGCTGCGTCATGCGCAGTGTCTCGACCTGCAGCTCATGGGCGCGCGACTGCGTTTCGGCGGCTTCGCGGCGGGCCGTGACGAGGCGTTGTGCGGCGTCGCCGTAGGCGGCTTCGGCACGGACCAGCGCGGTGCGCGCCTCTTCGTTGATGAGCGTCTGGGCTTTCAGCTGGCGCTCGAGGTTTTCCATTTCCTGCTGGCGGGCCAGGAGGCCGGCCTGCTCGGAATCGGGCGCGTAGAAGTTCACGCTGTGCGACGACACGGCATGACCGCTGCGCACGTAGATCACCTCGCCGGGCTGCAGCGTGGCGCGCTGGGCCAGCGCCTCTTCGAAAGTCTCGGCCGTGAAGCAGCCGTGCAGCCAGTCGTTCAGCAGCGCTTGCTGGCCGGCGTCGTTCAGGCGCAGCAGGCTCGACAGCTTGGGCAGCGCGCCCGCACCTTGAGGCACACCGGCGGCGGGCGGGCTGTAGAAAGCGAGCTTGGCGGGCGGAGCGTCGTTGCCGAAGGCACGCACCATGTCGAGCCGGCTGACTTCAAGCGCACCCAGGCGCTCGCGCAGCGCGGATTCGAGCGCGCTCTCCCAGCCCTGTTCGATGTGGATGCGGCTCCACAGGCCCTGCAGGCCATCGAGGCCGTGCTTGGCGAGCCAGGGGGCGAGCTTGCCGTCGGTCTTGACCTTCTCCTGCAGCGCGCGCAGCGCTTCGAGGCGGGCCGAGAACTCGGCGTGGCGGGCGCCCTCGGTGTTGACGGCCTGCTGCTTGGCGCGACGGTCTTCATCGAGCTGCGGCACGGCTTCCTGCAGTTCCTGCAGGCGGGCATCGGATTCGCTGGCGGCTTCTTGCGCCGCGTCCAGCTGTTCCTGCATTTCGATCAGCCGGTCTTCGTCGGGCGCGGCCAGTGCGTTCTGGTCGGCGCGCAGACGCTCGCTGCGCAGCGTGAGCTGGCGGCTCTGGTCTTCGATGTTGCGCTGGTCCGCGGCCAGCACCTGGATCTGCTGCTGCACCTGCGACACCGTCGCGCGCTGGGTGTTGGCTTCGTTCTGCGCACGCTGCACGGCCTCTTCGAGGTCAGGCATGCGCGCGTCGTGCTCTTCGAGTTGCGCGGCCAGCAGGATGGCTTGCTCTTCGGCATCGACGCCGGCACCGGCCAGCGTCTCGATCTCGGCTTCGGCCTCTTCGCGGCGACGGCCCCATTGGCCCATCTGTTCGCGCAGTTGCACGAGGCGCTGTTCGACGCGCTGGCGGCCTTCGACCACGAAGCGGATCTCGCCTTCGAGCCGGCCGACTTCGGCGCTGGCTTCGTAGAGCTTGCCTTGTGCCTGGTTCACCAGGTCGCCGGCGCCGTAGTGGGCCTGGCGCACGGTTTCAAGTTCGGACTCGATGCGGCGCAGGTCGGCGGTGCGCGATTCGAGGTCGTTGATGGCCTTTTCCGAATCGGCCTTGATCTTGGCCTGGTCGGCATCGCTTTCGCCGCGCTTGAGGAACCACAGCTGGTGCTGTTTCTTCGTGGCGTCGCCCTGCAGCGCGTTGTAGCGCGCCGCCACCTCGGCCTGCTTCTCGAGCTTTTCGAGGTTGGCGTTGAGTTCGCGCAGGATGTCTTCGACGCGCGTGAGGTTCTCGCGCGTGTCGCCCAGGCGGTTCTCGGTTTCGCGGCGGCGCTCCTTGTACTTGGAGACACCGGCTGCCTCTTCGAGGAACAGGCGCAGTTCTTCGGGCTTGGATTCGATGATCCGGCTGATCGTGCCCTGGCCGATGATGGCGTAGGCGCGCGGCCCGAGGCCCGTGCCCAGGAACACGTCCTGCACGTCGCGACGGCGCACCGGCTGGTTGTTGATGTAGTAGCTGCTGGTGCCGTCGCGCGTGAGCACGCGGCGCACGGCGATTTCGGTGAACTGGTTCCACTGGCCGCCGGCGCGATGGTCGGCGTTGTCGAACACCAGTTCGACGCTCGAACGGCTGGCCTGCTTGCGGGTGGTCGTGCCGTTGAAGATCACGTCCTGCATCGACTCGCCGCGCAGTTCCGACGCACGCGACTCGCCGAGCACCCAGCGCACGGCATCCATGATGTTCGACTTGCCGCAGCCGTTCGGCCCTACCACCCCGACCAGTTGGCCCGGCAGCAGGAAGTTGGTGGGTTCGGCGAACGACTTGAAGCCCGAGAGCTTGATGGAGTTAAGACGCACGACTTGTCGCCCTGCCTTGGCATAGCGCCAAGGTATTGATTTGTAAGGAAAATTGCACGGGCCCGCAGCTTGAAGCGAGCCGCCGCCCCAGCCGTGGATGATAACGTCAGGGCATGAGCGATTCCCCGGCTTCTCCCCTCGCGGCGCGACGCACCTGCCTGCTGGCGGGCACCGCGGCCGCCCTGCTCGCGCCGCTGGCGCTGACGGGCTGTTCATCCCTCCGATCCACCGAGCGCGCCGAACCCTACGGCAACCAGGAGTGGCTGCAATCCGCCACCAACCGCATCGCCAACCTGTCGCTGCGCGACAACCTGCAATCGGTGCGCCGCGTGCAGACCACGCTGTACCGCCGCAACCCGCGCGAATGGCGCAAATCGGCCGCCTCCATGGAAGAAGCCACGCATCGCACCTGGGACGCAGTCCTGCAGGGCACACCGCTGCCCGAGTTGCGCGGCGCCACCGGCATCGACGCCATCCGCCTGGCCTTCGAGACCGGCCCACAGGCCTACCAGGGCGACCGCGTGGCGGCGCTGGTCGTCGGCTGGGTCACGATGCTCAAGCAGGCCAACGGCAACACCTGGGACCAGACCATGATCGACGGGGTCGACGCCGAGAACAGCTACCGCACGGCGCGCAACTTCGAGATTTCGCTCTGGCTCATCTCTTCCAAGACCGGCCCCGACGGCCAGCCGCTGCTGCTGGCCACCGAGATCAGCGATCGCGGGCGCAACCTCGTGGCCGACCGCGAGCTGTCGAAGGTGGTGGCACGGCTCGACCTGCTGGCCGCGCAGGCCGACGAGAAGTACCGTCGGGCCGCCCTCGATTTCGGCCAGAACTGGGTGATGGGCGTGGTCATGCCGCTCTTCACGTTGATACCCAAGTAGGCTCTACGCATCGGAAATATATTTCCCAAATAGGCATTTGAGGTAATATATTTCCGTGGACAAGCAGGAACTCATCACCGCCCTCACGGCGCGACGCGGGGCCACCGGCCTCACGAACGCCGAGATCGCCTTGCGCTCGGGGCTCACCGAGCGCTCGGTGCGCAATGCCCTGAGCCTGAAGGGCAATCCGCAGCTGTCGTCGCTGCTCGCGCTGGTCGATGCGCTGGGGCTCGAACTGCAGCTCGCGCCCAAGGGCTTCGGCGAAGGCACCGCGGTCGATCCCGGCTACCGCCCGGTCGCCACGCGCGTCGGCCGTGCGCTGGCCGAAGCGCCTGCCGCGCCGCCCTACGTGCGGGGCCGCCGCTCACCGCCATGAACGTCAAGATCCTCGAGATTTCGCTCGGCACGCACCGCCTTGGCAAGCTGTTCCAGTACGCCGACCTGTGTCGTTTCGTGGCGGAGCCCGAGTTGATCGCCAACCCGCTGCCCGGCGTGCTTTCTCTGTCGATGGTCGCGAGCGACCCGGCCGCCCAGGCCGCGTTGTGGAGCGACGTGAAGAACCCGTTGTTCAACGCCCAGGGCGGCCAGTTGCCGGGCTTCTTCCAGAACCTGTTGCCCGAAGGCGTGCTGCGCAGCCACATCGCGCAGTTGCGCGGTTGCCGCGAGAACGACCACTTCGAATTGCTGGCGGCCTGCGGCGGCGACCTGCCCGGCGCCGTGGCTGCGCGCCCGGTGTCGGTGGACCGCGGCACGCTGCAGCGGCTCATCACGCAGGACCAGGACGCGCTCGAGATGTCGGTGGTCGAGCTGCCGATGCCGCAGGGCATCTCGGTCTCGGGCGTACAGCCCAAGCTCGGCCTGCGCCGCCAGGGCGGCCGCTACGTGGCGCGCGTGCGCGCCGGCGCCAGCACACGCGTGATCGCCAAGCTGCCGGTGGCGGGCCGACCGCACATGCCGCAACTCGAGATGCTCTCGCTGCAGATGGCCGGGGCGGCGGGCGTCGAGGTGTGCCACGCCGAGCTCGCGCCGCTGTCGGCCATTGCGGCGGAGCACAGCTATGCGCTGCCGGACGAGCCCGAGTTCCTGGCCGTCACGCGCTTCGACCGCGATGGCGCGCGCCGCATCCACTTCGAAGACTTCGCGCAGGTGCTCGCGGTCGACCCGATGCACAAGTACAGCGGGAGCTACCTCGACATGGCGCTCGCGATGCGCGCCTTTCCGTCGTTGGGCGAAGACGCCGTGCTCGAACTGGTGCGCCGGCTCGTGGTCAACGACCTGCTGGGCAACCCCGATGCCCACCTGAAGAACTTCGGCGTGCTGTACCCCGACGGCATCGCGCCGCGCCTGGCGCCGGCTTACGACATCGTGGCCTATGCGGCGCTGCAGGGCGTCGAGGGCCACGCGTTGCCGCTGCTGCCGGCCGCGGTGAGCGCCACCGCGGCCCGTCGCACCGCGATGTTCACGCCGGCCAATGTGCGCGCGTTCTGTTTCTCGGCTGGCTTGCACGAGCCACGCATGCGACGCGTGGTCGCAGACACGGCCCGCCTCGCGCGCGACCAATGGCCCGCGATGATCGACGGCTCGGCGCTGCCAGCTCCGTGGAAAAAGCGACTGCAGCAGCGCCTGCAGGCACATCCCTTGCTGCAGGGCATGAGCAAGCGGGGCCGCTAGCCACAGTGGCGTGACAGGCGACCCCTAGAATGAATCCGCCCTCCTCCACCCCTCAACCCATTCGAGGCAGCAACCACTCATGAGCTCCATCAACTTCATCGGCGGCGAAAAAGGCGGTGTCGGCAAATCGGTCACGGCACGCGTGCTGGCCCAGTACTTCATCGATCGCAGCCGGCCCTTCACCGGCTTCGACACCGACCGTTCGCACAGCTCCTTCACCCGTTTCTACGAGGGTTTTGCCTCGCCCGTGGTGGTCGACAGTTTCGAAGGCCTGGACACGGTGGTGAACGGCTTCGAAACCAACCCGAAGCAGAGCGTGATCGTCGACCTCGCGGCGCAGACGCTGGCGCCGCTGTCGCGCTGGATCAAGGAATCGGACCTGTTCGACGTGTTCGAGGAGATCGACGTCACGGTCAACTTCTGGCACGTGCTGGACGACGGCAAGGACTCCACCGACCTGCTCGGCACGCTGATCGACACCTTCGGCAACCGGCCCAACTACATCGTGGTGCAGAACTACGGGCGCGGCAGCGACTTCGGGATGCTGCTGGCGTCGCAGTCGCTGTCGAAGGCCAATGCGAATGGCGCACGCGTGATTGCCTTGCCGCGTTTGCATGAGGCCAGCATGCGCAAGATCGATGCGCAGAACACGAGTTTCTGGAAGGCTGTGAACGACCGCGAAGGGCCGCATGCGCTTGGGTTGCTGGAGCGGCAGCGCGTGAAGTCTTGGCTGGCTACTGCCTACGCTGCGTTTGATACGCTGCCTCTTTAGGCCTTTCGGGAGCGCCCGGCAGGCGGCACGGCGCGGTCGGCCCCACTGTGCCGGCCCTTCGGGCTGCCCTGCGGTGCTCGCGTTTCGCGGGGTCTCGCAGAACTCGCTGCGCTCAAACAGCTGCGAGCCCTGATCCGCGAAACGCTGCGCTCCTCGGCGGCACAGAGGGGCCGCCCACGCCGCACCGCCTGTCGGGCTTCGGGGTGAAGTGGATGCCGCGCCCTTCGCGAGGAAGAACGAACTGGCAGGGTCTCAGATCATTCCACCGTTGATCGAGATGACCTGACCCGTGATGTACGCGGCTTCATCGCCTGCCAGGAACGCTGCCAGCGCCGCCACTTCCTGCGGCGTTCCGGCGCGCTTCACGGGCACCATCTGGTTGATGAGCGCGGGATCGAACACCGCGTCGGCCATCGGCGAGGCGATGATCCCCGGCGCAATCGCATTCACCGTCACGCCGCGCGACGCCACTTCGAGCGACAGCGCCTTGGTCGCGCTGTTCAGCGCGCCCTTGGCCGCGGCGTAGTTCACCTGCCCCTTGTTCCCCGCAATGGCGGCGACGGACGAGATGTTCAGCACGCGACCCCAGCGGGTGCGCATCATCGGCAGCAGCAGCGGCTGCGTCACGCGGAAGAAGCCGTTCAGCGACACGTCGATCACCTTGTGCCACTGCTCGGCGCGCATGCCGGGCAGCACGGCGTCGTCGTGCACGCCCGCGTTATTGACGAGGATCTGCACCGCGCCGCCTTCGAGGATGCGTGCGCAGCCGGCCGCGCAGGCCTCGTCGCTGCGCAGGTCGAACACATGGCATTCCGCCTTGCCGCCGGCGGCGGTGATCGACGCGGCCAGCTGCTCGATGGCTTCGGGGCGCGAGTTCGCATGCAGCAGCACGGTGGCGCCGTCGCGGGCAAAGCGCTCCGCCATGGCCGCGCCGAGCGCGCCGCTGGCGCCGGTGATCAGTGTGCGTTTTCCTTCGAAACTCATGACGGTGTACTTTCGGTGTCCGCCAGCGGCGTGTTCAAGACCACCACGGCCCGGCCTTCGGCCAGCAGGCGGCCGTCGTCGGCCGCTACCGTGAATTCATACAAGACCTGCCGGTCGTCGCCGGACAGGCGCTTCGCCCGCACCTGCATCGCCCCGGCGATGTCGTCCAGCCGCGCCACGGCCAGCTTCACGTTGCGCGCGCTGGCCAGGAAGCCGGCCGACGGCGTGCTGCCCTCGACGGCCAGCAAGCCGCCGTGCAGCGCCATGGCCTGCGCCGCGTACTCAATGGCGTTCGGCGCGAGCAGGCCGCTCTCGGTGCGCAGCGGGTTGTCCGCCTGGCTGTGCGTCGTGGTGCTGCAGTGGATCGATTCGGCATCCCAGCCTTCGAGGCGCTCCAGCAGGCACATGCTGCCGCTGTGCGGAATGCGCGCGGCGATGCCCGCGCGGTCGAGCGTCTGCGGTGCCGTCAAGCGGCAGCCTCCAGGTCGGCCACCAGCAGCACGTTGGCAAACGGCGTGCCTTCGCTCATCGGCACGCTCTGCACACGGAAACCCAGGCGCTGCAGCACGGCGATCCACTCGGTCAGCGGGCGGCCCCAGGTCGGCGAGACCTTGTGACCGCGGATGCGCGTCACGGTGCGATCGACCCACTGGCTGATCGCAAAACCGCGCGTGCTCGACGCATCGCCCACGCGCAGCAGCAGGCGCGCCTTCGGGTTGCCGCCACGGCGCAGCGCGTCGTGCACGCGGGTCAGCACGCCCTCCTGCGCCGCGAGGTCCACGTAGTGCAGCACATCGAGGATCACGACCAGGTCGCAGTCGGGCAAGGCGGCCGAGCACATGTCGGCGCACACGAGTCGCGGCGCGGGCTTCAGGTGGCCGACCGACGCCTCGGCGCGCGCCACGTCCTTGGGCATCAGCTCGATGCCCGTGTAGTCCGCAGCGGCCGGCGTGGCGGCCCATGAGGCCGGCCAGCGTCCCTGCTGCTGCATCGTGCTCATCGACGCCAGCAGGCTCACGAAAAGGCCTTGCCCGCAGCCGATGTCGACCACGCGCCGGTGCTGGGCGTCGATCAGCCCGCGTTCGAGCAGGCCGCGGAACACCGGGTCGCGCCCGAGCTTGCCGCGCGCGAACTGCCAGGCGAAGGTGCCGCCCTTCTTGTAGGGGACAGTCGCTGCTTCGTGCAGCTCGCGCCAGGCTTGGTCGGTGGTCATCGTCGATGGCATCACGGCGCTCATGCGGTCTTCAATCCTTCAGGCAGGGTCACAGCGCGCAATCCATCGGTGCGCAGGCGTTGGAGCAACAAGGGCAGGACTTCCAACAGGACGGGTTGCCCTGCCGCGGTGCGCGCGGCGTTGCCGTCGTGCAGCAGGAGGATGTCGCGCGCCTGCAGGTGGCGGGCGAGGCGCGCCATCACCTTGGCGGCGTCGCCTTCGCGGGTGTCGAAACCGCGCCGCGTCCAGCTCACGAGCGAGAGGCCGAGGCGGTGCAGCACGGGTTCGAGGAAAGGGTTGCGCAGCCCGGCGGGCGCGCGGAAACAGGTCGGGCGCTGGCCGGTCACGTCGGTCAGGATGTCCTGCGCACGCGCGATCTCCGCCGCGAAGCCGCGCGGGCCGAGGAAGGAGAAGTTGTGCCGGTGCTGCGCCGTGTGGTTCTGGATGCTGTGGCCGCGCGCGACGATCTCGCGCGCCAGCGCTGGATGCGCCAGCACGCGCTCGGCGATGCAGAAGAAGGTGGCGCGCTGGCCGTGGGCGTCCAGCAGGTCGAGCACGCGGGGCGTGACCTCGGGTTCGGGCCCGTCGTCGATGGTGATCGCCACCTCGCGACGCGCAGCGGCGGCTTCGGGCAGGCGCGTGACGTTCGGGCCTAGCAGGTTGCTGCGCGGCGTGAGGCCCGCACCGGTAATCAGCGCATGGTTCAGCACCACCGCGCCGAGGGCCCAGGGCCATGCGCCCGGCACCAGCACGCCCGCGCCCAGGGCCGCCACATGCACGGCCGCGCTGGCGCGTATGGCCGGCGGCCAAGGCCAGGATTCGGAGGCGACGACGGGAGCGGAAGGCGACGACATGGTGGGTCCGAATTTTCCCATCAGCGCGAGCGCTGCGGGCTCGGGCCCTTCCCGGGCGCTACGTTGCGTGCGAACGCGGCCGATAGCAGCAGCGCCAGCAAGGCGCCCGGCGCCACCACGCGGCCGATGGACGACAGCGCCGGAATGTCCGAGATCGCGATCAGCCCGAACGACACCACCGTCGTGAGGTTGGCCAGCATCAGCGAGGCCAGCGTGTCTTCATCGGCGCGCCCGGTCGTGCGCAGCTGGTCGAAGAAGAGCGCGTAGTTCGATCCCACGGCGACGATCAGCAGCAGCCCCACGAGGTGCAGGATGCCGAGCGCCGCCTGCGCCAGCGCCATGCCGCCCAGCGTGAGCACCACCGCGAACAGCAGCGGCTGGCACACGGCCAGCAGACGGCGCCACGAGCGCAGGTACACGCCCAACAGCACCACCACCGCCAGCGCGCCGAGCAGCACCTGCACGAAGGCCTCGTGCAGGTAGCGCTGGTAAAGGCCGCCGAGTTCGCGGCCGACGTCCACCACCTGCACCTCGGGCAGGCCGGCCAGCGCGGCTTCGAGCCGGCCCTGGTCGAAGCCCGGGCCAGGATGCAGCACGACCAGCGTGGACCATCCACCGCCCGGCCGCTCGTACATCAGCGTGTTGACCACGGAGCCCAGCGGGCCACCCATGAGGTCGGCGCGCTGCACGGGCGCCTGTTTGCGCGCAGCCTCCACATCGGTCACGAAAGCGCCGAGACGGGAGGCCGGCAACGGCAGGCCCTTCGTCGCCTCGGCCAGGTTGGCACGCAGCGTGTCGGCGTCGGGCAGGCTGGCCAGGCGCGCGGTCTGCGCCGCCACGCTCGGCAGCACACGGGTCACGGTTTCGTAGCCGCTGAGCTCGCCCTTGTCGACCAGGGCGTCGAGGCGCGCAGCCGCAGCCTCGGTGTGGCGCAGCGCGGCCTGTTCGTCGTCGCCGAAGGCCACCACGAGCACGCCGCCGTCGCTGGCGCCGATGTCCTTGCGCAGCATCTCGTCGAGCTGCTGGGCCGAGCGCGGCACGGGGCTCATCGCGCTCAGGTCGGCGCGCCACAGGTGACCGCCCTGCCACAGCACCAGCGCCAGTGCGGCCACGCCGAGCGCCGCCAGCGGCCAGCGCAGGCGCGGCAGGCCGCGCACCAGCAGACCGGCCAGCCGCGCCATGTGTCGGCGCATGCCCATGCCGGTCGCGCCATCGGGTGCCAGCACGGGCAGCACGTAGCGCGTGGCGAGCGCGGCCGACACCAGCCCGGCGATCGAGAACACGCCCAATTGCGCCAGCCCCGGAAAGCCCGAGAACACCAGCGCCGCAAAGCCGCACACGGAGGTCAGCAGGCCCAGCCGCACCGTGGGCCAATGCACCTCGCGCCAGCGCTGCCAGCCGGTACCGGCCACGGCCGCGCCGCGCGCCTGGATCAGGTAGTAGATGGCGTAGTCGACCGTCTCGCCGATCAGCGTGCTGCCGAAGCCCAACGTGAGCCCGTGCACCGAGCCGAACACGAGGCTGACCGACGCCGTGCCGACCACCACGCCGGTGGCGACCGGCAGGAAGGCGATGACGAGTGCGCGCGGCGAGGCAAAAGCCAGCAGCAGCAGCACGCTCATCACGATGCCGCCCACCACCGCGAGGTGGATGGCTTCGGTCTTGATCTTTTCGCGGCTCATCACCGAGAACACGGGCGGTCCGCTCAGCAGCAATTTAGGAGCCGCCTCGCCCACACCGCGCGCGGCGGCTTCATAGGCGGCCT
Organism: Variovorax sp. GW821-FHT09A10; assembly: GCF_059418385.1. Classification (NCBI taxonomy): domain Bacteria; kingdom Pseudomonadati; phylum Pseudomonadota; class Betaproteobacteria; order Burkholderiales; family Comamonadaceae; genus Variovorax; species Variovorax sp. GW821-FHT09A10. The sequence goes on along the minus strand of NZ_JBWKPT010000002.1, from coordinate 439,399 downwards.
GCACCCGCGCGATGGCGACGGCCTGGGCATCGAGGTCGCCGCCGGCCGCGCGCGTGGTGGCGATCATGAGCGCACGCGGCGCATCGCGCGACATCCAGACGCCGCCTTCGCTGCGCGGTGCGCTCGCCGGCACCAGCTCCATCGCGACGCGCTGGGTTTCGCCGGTCGGGTCACGGTCGAGCAAGGGCTTGATCGCGTTGCCGGCCGGCGTGCCGAGCATCGACAGCGTGTCGATGATGGCGTCGCGCAGCCCTTCGGCCGTGAACTGCCCCGGCATCACGCCGGACGAGAGCTGGTAGCGGTGATCGAACACCCAGGTGCCGGCCTCGCTCCAGTCGCTCACGTCGCCGTTCTGCACCAGGTCGAAAAGCTGGCTCTCGCGCATCGCCTTGCCGACGGCGCGCGAGACTTCAGCGCGCTGTTCGACGCTGCCGCCCTCGAAGCCCAGCATCAGCGTGCGCGAGGCGACGCCGCTTTGCAGCTGCTCGATCAGCACGCGCTGGCGCAGGTCCGGGCTCTTGGGAAGAAAAGCCGACAGGTCGGCGCCGATCTGTGTGCGCGCGATGACGACCGCGCCCAGGGCCACGACCAGCAGCCATACCAGCAGAACGACGATGCGGCGCGACCACCCCGGCGGCCCGCCCGCCTGCGCCAGGCTCACGGCGTCGCGCGCCGGGGAGCGCCAGCCGGCACCGCAGACGGCGGCGCGTTGGGCGAGATGTTCATGACCGAGCGGTCGCCGCCCACGAACTCCATCTCCAGCCCAAGCACCTCACCACCGCGGCCCGTGATGCGCATGCTGCGCACCTGCGCGGCCAGCCGGCTGTCATTGGGGACCAGGTCGAGCGTCCATTGGTTGGCGACGCCGGTCACGGTGCTCTTGAAATAGCGCTGCAGCGTGGTGCCGTCGCCGGTCAGGGTACCGCGCATGGCTTCGACCAGGCCCAGCAGCTCGGGCATGCTGTCCAGCGCCAGCGTGCGGTTGCGGTTGCCGCGCGACAGGGTCAGCGTGTTGCCGTCGACCGCCATGGTTTCGATGCGCGGCGACAGCGTGCGGCGCACCAGCTTGTCGGGTGCCTCGAAGCTCAGCGTGCCGCTCGCGTCGAGCGGGCCTTCGAGGCCGTGCACGAAGCGCTGCTCGGTGAAGCGCGCCTCACCGCTCTTCTGCTTGGACAGCAGGCCCATCAATTCAGGCAGGTCGAACGCCGCCCAGGCCGGCGCGGCGCAGAAAGCCACGGCGAGCACCACCACCCTGCAAAGCCAATCAAGCCGCATCTTCGAGCCAGAAATCATGAAAGTTGAACCAGTTGTACGGGTAGGCGCGGCACAGCGCCTCGAGGCGGGCCACATAGGCTTCGACTGCGCTGCGGATGCGCTGTTCGCGCTCCGCGGCATCGGTGAACGGCGTGCCGAAGTCGGCCAGCGGGTCGAACCGGACATCGTAGCGGGCACCGCCGCCGTACATGCCGGCCATGAAGAACACCTTGCGGCGCAGCAGTGCCGCCAGCCGGAACGGACCGTCGTTGAAGACGGCCGGCTGCCCCAGGAAAGGCAGCACGATGTTGTTGCCGCGCTGGTGCGCCGGCTGCTCCTCGCTGCCCGGCAGGGTACGGTCGGCCAGCATGCCGCCGAGGCCGCCGCCGTCGAGCCAGTCGCGCAGCGCGAGCATGGAGTGCGGCCGGCCCAGCGAGATCACGTGGGGCCGCATCTCGGGCAGCGCGATGGCGTTCAGGATGGCGGTGATGCGCTGCGCGTTGTCCGGGTACATCAGCATCGCCAGCCGCATGCGGTTCTGGTGCTTCTGCTGCTTGCAGGCGCCGAGCACCTCGAAGCTGCCGATGTGGGCGCCGAGCAGGAAGGCGCCCCGCCCTTCGGCCGCCTCGGCCTCGATCGGGGCGTTGCCTTCGATCTTCAGCTTGAACAGGTCCATGCGCCCGCGCAGGAAGTACACGCGGTCGAGCACGGTGGAGGAAAACGCGTGCAGCAGGCGGTAGCCGTCGACCCACCCCGCACGCGGGCCGATGGCCCGGAACAGGTAGCGCTTGATGTAGCGGCGCGGCGCCGGCGCGAACAGCAGGAAGTACAGGCTGATCGGCGGCAGCAGCAGCCGCGTGACGTGCCGCCCGCACACCAGCGCCATGAGGCAGATGAAGCGCAGCGCCAGCATGTTGCTGCGCTCGGGCGCGCGCGCCCAGTCGCCCTGCTGGGGCGTCGGGCGGGCGGTCTGGCGCGCCGCTTCGTCCACGGCGCGCGTTTCGGCGTCGGTGTGCTTCATCCCGCCGACTCTGGCACAGCCGTCCAGCGGCCCGTGACAGCCAGCACGCCGTCGCAGCGCACGTCGAAACGCACGCCGCGGCCGGTTCCGGCCTCGGGATGCAGCTCGATGGACAGCGTGCTGCCGGGCCGCACGGGCGCCAGGAACTTGGCGGCCGCGAGCGTCGGACTCGCGCCGAGCCGTGCCGACAGGGCCGGCACGCGGCGCACGACCTCCATGACTTCGGCCAGCAGCAGCGCGCCGGGCACCAGCGGCTGGCCGGGGAAATGGCCGGCAAAGACCGGATGATCGACCGGCACCGTGTGCGCCATCTGCACCGGCGTCTGGTCGTCGGCCAGCTGCGCCAGCGCAAATTCGCGCAGCGCCCGCACCGTGAGCTTGCCCGTGCCTTCACGCGGGAAGGCCTTGACCGGCACCACGCGGCGCGGCACGAACACCGGCTCCAGGCGTTGCCGCAGTGCAGCAATGATGTCTGTCGCCGACAGCGTGGGCGCCACCACGAACGCCACCGGCCGCACCACACCGTCGGCCACCTCGTCGGGCAACCAGAAGGCGCCGTCGTCGACGCCGGCGATGCTGTTGAGGTGGTAGTTCAGGTGCGCGAGCGAGCTGCGCCGCCCGGCGACGTGGATCAGGTCGTTGGCGCGGCCGAACAGGCGAAAGCGCCGTGCGTCGAGCAGTTCGAGCACGTCGGCCATGGGCGTCGGTTCGGGAATGAAGTCGCCGCTGAAGATGAAGCGCTCGGGGCCGTCGCCCTCCCCCGGTTCCGCGTGCACGCGGATCTCGCCGAAGGTTTCCCAGATTTCGCTCTCGGTGGTGCGGCGCGTCGCCACCTGGCCCGATTCGGTGCTGCCGTAGATTTCGAGCAGCACGCCGCCCAGCGCCTGCTCGGCCTGCGCGGCCAGTTGCGGCGACAGCGGCGCGGTGGCCGACAGGATCAGGTCGACCGGCGGCAGTTCGATGCCCGACAGCAGCAGCGTCTTCAGATGGAACGGCGTGGTCACCAGCGCGCGCGGACGCGGCACCGAGGCCAGCGCCTTCGCGACGTCGGCTGGAAAGAACGGCCGCCCGGTTTCAAAGGCGGCGCCACCGAGCATCGCGAGCAGCACCGACGACTCGAGGCCGTAGCTGTGCTGCACCGGCACGGTCGCCACCAGGGTGAGCCCTTCGAGCGTGGGCCGCTGCAGCACGCGGCACAGCCGCTCGACCGCGACCTCGACGTCGCCGACCAGCGTGCGCCAGGCTTTCGCATGCGGCTGCGGCACGCCGGTGGAGCCCGAGGTGAGCAGGCTGGCCGCATGCCGGCCGCCGTCGATGTCGGGCACCGGCGTATCGCCGGCCGGGCCGGGCACGGCTTCGACCTGCAGGCGCCGCATGCCGGGCGTGTCGAGCTTGGCGTCGTCGGTCAGCGCGAACAGGTGGGCGCCGCCGGTTTCGGTCAGGCGCGCCAGCGTGTCCGGCCGCGCATCGGGCGGCAGCAGGCTGGCGTGGCCGCGCACCAGCGCGGCACCCAGGCTCACGGCGAAGGCGTAGCGGTCGAGGCACAGGTTGACGGCAGGCCCTTCGGCAGGCAGCGCAGGCGCCAGGCGCGCGACGTCGGCCAGGAACTGGCGCGCGCTAACCGGCTGGCCGCCTCGCCAGGCCAGCGGGGCGTCGGGGTTGCGGTCCGCGAGCAGCGGCAGGAAGGAAGAAGAAGCAGTGTCGAGGGTCACGCGGGCTGCGCCTGTTTCATTGGCCGCCGGCGCCGTTGTCCACCGTCGAGGTGCCGTAGAACGCGCGCACCGCATCGACGAGGCGCGTGCGTTCGAATTCGGGATGCAGGCGGTAGCGCACGAGGTGCTCGCCCACGAAAAGCAGCGCCACGCTCAGCGGCGACAACACGTTGGCCAGCAGCGACCAGGCCGAAAACGGCAGCGTCAGGTAGACCACGATCGACGAGGCGACCACCACGGCGAAATACACCGTCCACACCTGCGTGAGGCGCGTCGTGTACGACAGCATGTGCCCCTTCAGCGGGTGCACGCGCTGCGCGAATTGGGTGATCAGCGGCAAGCCCTTGCCGCGCAGCGTCGAACCGAACCAGCCGCACAAGGCGCCGTTGATGCCGATGTGCTGCAGCACGTACAAGCGGTTCGTGTCGCCCGCCTCACCGAGGAAGACGAGCGAGAAGCCGCCGATGCCCAGGGCCGCCGCAATGGCCAGGCCCCAGCGGCCGAACCAGCTGGCGGCGCAACCCATGGCGGCGATCCACAGCGGGCCGAGCAACACCACCACAGCCCAGGGCTCGGTGGCGTGGAACAGCGTCATCCAATGGGAGAGGCCGGCATACGTGCCCCCCACCAGCAGCAGGAGGACGAGTCGCCATCGAGACATGGATCAGGTGGCGCTGCGGTGCTCGGCGACGTGGGTCGCGAGCGTACGCAGCGACTGGAAAATCTGCTGGTTGCGCTCGTCGTCCGAGCGCAGCTGGAAACCATAGCGGCGCGAAACTTCGAGCGCGACTTCGAGGATGTCGATGGAGTCGAGGCCCAGACCTTCGCCGTACAGCGGGTCGGTGGGCACGATCTCTTCAGGTGCGACCTCGAGATTGAGCGCGTTCACGAGCAACACGGCCAGCTCTTTTTCGATCGGCGACTGTTCGGATGCATCGCCAGTGGCGGGAATGGGGGGCTGAGCAGTCGATGACAAAAAAACCTCCTGAACTTTTTTCCTGAACGACCGTGCGGGGTCGTGAATTATAGGAGTGGCGGTTGATTAGACTGCGCGCTTCGATACGACCCGGAGCGCCCCATGGCCGACCCCCTTCTGATCGCACGCCACGACACCATCGAGTGCACCCTCCTGCCCGGCCTTGCCAACCGCCACGGCCTGATCACCGGCGCCACCGGCACCGGCAAGACAGTCACGCTCCAGACCATCGCCGAACAACTGTCGAACATCGGCGTGCCGGTGTTCATGGCCGACGTCAAGGGCGACCTGACGGGCATCAGCCAGAAAGGCGCCGTCGGCGAAAAGCTGGCCGCCACGCTCAAGGAACGCGGCATCGACGTGCCCGAGCCCGCTGCCTGCCCCGTCACGCTGTGGGACGTGTTCGGCGAACAGGGCCACCCGGTGCGCGCCACCATCTCCGACATGGGCCCGCTGCTGCTGGGCCGCATGCTCGACGTGAACGAAACCCAGGCCGGCGTGCTGAACCTGGTGTTCAAGATCGCCGACGACAGCGGCATGCTGCTGCTCGACCTGAAAGACCTGCGCGCCATGCTGCAGTACGTGGGCGAGAACGCGAGCCAGTTCACCACCGAGTACGGCAACATCAGCGCCGCCAGCGTGGGCGCCATCCAGCGCGGCCTGCTGCAGATCGAGACCCAGGGCGGCGACAAGTTCTTCGGCGAGCCGATGCTCAACATCTCCGACTTCATGCAGACGGTGGGCGGCAAGGGGGTGGTGAACATCCTGGCGGCCGACAAGCTCATGAACTCGCCGCGCCTGTACGCCACCTTCCTGCTGTGGATGCTGTCGGAGCTGTTCGAGCAACTGCCCGAAATCGGCGACCCCGACCAGCCCAAGCTGGCCTTCTTCTTCGACGAGGCCCACCTGCTGTTCAACGAGGCGCCCAAGGCGCTGGTGGAACGCATCGAACTCGTGGTGCGGCTGGTGCGCTCCAAGGGCGTCGGCGTGTATTTCGTCACGCAAAACCCGCTGGACATTCCCGATTCGGTGCTGGCCCAGCTGGGCAACCGGGTGCAGCACGCGCTGCGTGCCTTCACCCCGCGCGACCAGAAGGCCGTGAAGGCCGCCGCCAGCACCATGCGCCAGAAGCCCGGCCTGGACATCGAGACCGCCATCACCGAACTCGCCGTGGGCGAGGCGCTGGTGAGCTTCCTGGACGCCAAGGGCCGCCCCAGCATCACCGAGCGCGTGTACGTGCTGCCGCCGGGCAGCCAGCTCGGCCCGATCACGCCCGAGCAGCGCAAGGCGCTGATCGCGGGCTCGCTGGTGGCGGGCGTGTACGAGAAGACGGTCGACCGCGAATCGGCCTATGAAAAGCTCAAGGGCCGCGCCGAGAGCGCGCCCGACGCACCGGCCGCCGGCGCCAAGGGCGGGGCCGCCGCGGAAGAATCGTCCGGCATGGGCGGCATGCTCAACGACATGCTCTTCGGCAGCACCGGCCCGCGCGGCGGCAAGCGCGACGGCCTCGTGCAGACCATGGCCAAGTCGGCGGTGCGCACCATGGGCACGTCGGTGGGCAAGGAGATCCTGCGCGGCGTGCTGGGCGGGATCTTCGGCAGCAAGAAGCGCTAAGAGAAAGCGGCCGCGCTACCAGCGCAGCAGGCGCGGCCCCAGTGCCGCGCCCAGCAGCACCGGCACCGCGATCCCGCTCACGTACCAGACCGCGAGGAACGGCGCGGTCAGCTCCATGCAGTGCAGCGCGTAGACCGACGCGCCCACGCCGCCGGCCAGCGCGCCGGCCGCGGCCCCGGCCAGCGCGGGCCGCGTCGGTGCCAGCCCGCGCAGTGCCACGAAGGTGGCCGCGAACACCGGCAGCGCCATGAAGCCGATGCTCAGGGCGCAGATGCGCCACGACTGCCCCATCAGCGAGGGCATGCGCTCCTCGACGGGCAGCGCGAACCAGGCGAACGCCGCCAGTCCCCAGATTCCCAGCACCGGCAGCACCCCGACCCACCATGCGTGGCGCACCCGCACGCCGGGCCGGGCCAGCCGCTGCACCGTCACGAAGGCCGCCGCCGCGATGCACAGCGGAAACAGCACCTTGACCCAGAACATCGGCCAGAACATCGCCTGCACCAGGTCGCCCCGCAGCCCGTACTCGCCGAACAGGATCACGAAGGACAGCGGCAGCGCGGCCAGCACCGCCAGCCCGATGCGCCCACTGGCGCTGCGCCGCGGCACCGCCACCTCGCCGGCGGCCAGCAGGTTCACGAGGTCGTCGGTCTTCATGGCGCGGCGCCTCCCCCGAACTTCGCGGCCAGGGCCTTCAGGCCCCGGTGGATGCCGACCTTCACCGCCGACTCCGACATGCCCGTGAGGCTCGCCGTCTCGGCCACCGAGAGGCCTTCGATCTTCACGTGCACGATGGGCAGGCGCTGGCGTTCGGGCAGGGTCTGCAGCAGACCGCCGAGGTCGCGCTTCGCATCGCTGGCCTCGGTGGCGGAATCGGCGAACACGGCGAGGTCATCGTCCAGCGGGTCATGCAGGTCTTCGCGGACCGACTTCGCGCGCAGCAAATCGATCATCTTGTAGCGCGCAATGGCATGCACCCAGGCCGTCAACGGCTGGTCGCTCTGGTAGGTGTGGCGCTGGTTGTGCATGGCGAGCAGGCATTCCTGGACGAGGTCTTCCACTTCATCGGGCCAGCCGAACAGGCGCTTGCCCAGAAAAGCGCGCAGGTGCGCGCTCAGTTTCTGCAGGAACTCGCGGTACGCGCCGGCGTCGCCATCGAGGCCGCGAAGGAACAGGCGGCGCAAGGCCACTTCCGCGTCGCTCGGTATCGTCCTGCTGCCTACGGTGTTTCGTGCCATCGGGCCGGCCGGTTACAGCCTGGTGGAAAAAGATTGCAAGGGATTGTGCCGCGCCCCCGCAGCGAGGCTTGCGCTAAGCTGCCCCCATGCTGGCCGGACTCGTCTCGCACCCCTGGGCCTATCCGGCGCTGGAGGCGGCGCACATCGTGGGCATCGCGCTGCTGTTCGGCGGCCTGCTGGTGTTCGAGCTGCGCGCCCTGGGCCTGGCCCGCGAGTTGCCGGCGCCGCTGCTGGCGCGCCTCACGCTGCGCCCTGCCCTGGTGGGCTTCGGCCTGTGCGCGCTGACCGGCCTGACCATGTTCGCAAGCCAGCCGGGCGAGTTGCTGAGCAACACGGCCTTTCGCGTCAAGCTGCTGCTGATCCTGCTGGCCGGCCTCAACGCCGCCTGGTTCCACCTGCGCGGCGACATCGGCGGGCAGAGCGGGTTCGCCAGGTTTCAATGCCTCCTGTCCTTGGGGTTTTGGCTCGCTGTCATCATCTGCGGGCGCTGGATTGCCTATGTCTGACCAAGGAGAACGCGATGCTGCATCGACGCATGTTCCTGACCGGCTCGATCGCACTGGCCCTGCCCGCCTGGGCCCACCACGGCTGGAGCAGTTTTGACCAGGAGCGCCCGCTGTACGTGGAAGGCCGCGCCACCAAGGTCAGCTGGCGCAATCCGCACGGCGAACTGGAGATCGAGTTGCCCGAGAACCTCGCGCTGCCGCCCGACCTGAAGCAGCGCGTGCTGCCCAAACAGAGCGCAACGGTGGATGGCCCGGCGCTGCTGGCCAAGGCGCAGCTGCCGACGCGGCGCGACCGCCAATGGCAGGTCGAGCTGGCCCCGCTCACGCGGCTGCAGGCCTGGGGCGTCGAGGAGATCAAGCCCGGCACGCCGGTGGCGGTGCTCGGCTTCACCTTCACGGGAGAGAAAGGCGACGCGGTGCTGCGCGCCGAGTACCTGTTCGTGCACGGCAAGACCTACGGCCTGCGCTCGTCGCCTGCCTGAATGCCAGTGCGGCCAGGCCGCGCGGGCCCTCGCTTGCCAGCCGCACAAGTGCTCGGTACATTGCATTTTTTGAGGGCCTCAAATGTCCGCAGACAGTACCGCGATCCCTTCCGCCTTGCCGACAGCGACTGGCGCGAGCCCGACGCAGAACCCTCCGCTTCATCCCTCGTCCTCGACCGGCCACATCCGCCTGACCTCGCATGCCGGCGGCTTTGGCGCCCTGCCCATCCATTGGAGCGCGGCCACCGCTGTCGAGCGTGGCCCCGTGGTCGGCACGACCACCAAGCGAGCACACCGCAATGTCATCGGCACGCACAGCGGCTCGTACAGCGTGTACCGCGCACTCGCCGTGGCGGCCGGCGCTCTGAAGCGCGAACACAAGGCCGACCTCACCAACACCGCGCCCACCGACGTCATCGGCCCCTATCCGCAGTGGAGCGAGCCGGGGCGCATCGTCTCGCTCGACCCCTGGGGCGCGCTGGTGGCCGACGTGTTTTCCGCCGAACTCGCGGCCGGCTACGACATCCGCCCGACCATCGCGATCACCAAGGCCCACGTGATCCTGCCCGAGGTGATCGAGGCGCTGCAAAGCGGGCGCCTGAAGGCCGACGGCCATTTCCTCACCACGGGCGGCGCCGCGATGGTGACCAAGGCGGCCATCGAACCCGTGTGGTACCTGCCCGAGGTGGCGCGACGCTTCGGTTGCTCCGAGACCGACCTGCGCCGCACGCTGTTCGAGGAGACCGGCGGCATGTACCCCGAACTGGTCACGCGCTCCGACCTGGAGGTGTTTTTGCCGCCCATCGGCGGGCAGACGCTCTACATCTTCGGCAACCCGCGCGACCTGTCCAACCCCGACGTGGAACTCACCGCGCGCATCCACGACGAGTGCAACGGCTCCGACGTGTTCGGCTCCGACATCTGCACCTGCCGCCCCTACCTCACGCACGCGATCGAAGAATGCATCCAGGGCGCGCAGCGCGGCGGCGTGGGCCTCATCGCCTACTCGCGCAAGGAGGGCCGCGCGCTCGGCGAGGTGACCAAGTTCCTCGTCTACAACGCCCGCAAGCGCCAGGTGGGCGGCGACACGGCCGACCAGTATTTCGCGCGCACCGAGTGCGTGGCCGGCGTGCAGGACATGCGCTTCCAGGAGCTGATGCCCGACGTCTTCCACTGGCTGGGCATCAAGAAAATCCACCGCCTCGTGTCGATGAGCAACATGAAGTTCGACGCCATCACCGGCTCGGGCATCGAGATCGGCGAGCGCGTGAACATTCCCGACGCACTGATCCCGGCCGACGCCCGCGTCGAGATGGACGCCAAGATGGCGGCCGGCTACTTCACCCCCGGCCCGGTGCCGGACGCAGAAGAACTGAAAAAGGCCAAGGGCCGGGGATTGAGCGAGTGAGCCGAAGCACCGACATCGACCTGCCCGCCGACGGTTCCGGCAGCCTGCGCCCCGGCGGCGCGGGCAATGTCGATCCGTCGATCGAGTTCACGCCCGACACCGGCCACCCGGCCGGCGCCGCCAGCCTGCTGCGCACCACCGCCGCCATCCGCCAGCGTGCCGGCGCCCTGCTGGCCCGCGCGCGCCGCGGCGAATCGCAGTGGTTCCGTATCGGCAGCGACGACGCGCTCGAAGACGCGGCGCGCACCGTGGCCGAGGTCACGCGCGAGCGCTACCCCTGGGACACCATCCCGTACCACAGCCGCTGGCGCCACTTCGAGGCCGGCGGCGTCGACCGCCGCCAGCAACTCGACGCCTTGCTCGGCAAGGGCCTCGATGCCCGCCAGCGCGCCCGCGCCCACATCGACCTCACGCTGGTGAGCGTGCTGCTCGACGCCGGCGCCGGCCCGACCTGGCACTACACCGAACCGGCCACCGGCCTGCGCTTCACGCGCTCCGAAGGACTGGGCGTGGCGTGCTTCCATGCGTTCACCAGCGGGCTCTTCTCGTCCGACCCCGACCATCCGCTGCAGGCCGACGCCGCCGGCCTGCGCGGCCTCGTGACCGACCGGCTGGGCGACGCCTTCCAGGTGAGCGAGGTCAACCCGCTGGTCGGCCTCGCGGGCCGCGCCACGCTGCTGCGCCGGCTCGGCGAGGCCATGAACGAACAGCCCGAGACCTTCGGCGACGACGGGCGGCCGGGCCGCCTGTTCGATGCGCTGGTCGGCCCCTTCGGCCCGGCCGCACCGCCCACCGCCGAGATCACCGCGCACCAGATCCTGTCGCTGCTGCTCGACACGCTGTCGCGCATCTGGCCTTCGGCCAACGCCATCGACAGCATCGCGGCCGACGGCAGCGACAACGCGGGCGGCATCGGATCGGGCGACCCGGCTTTTGCGCTGGGCGACTGCTGGCGCCACAGCGCCGTCACCGGCCCCGGGCTCACCAACGGCTGGATGCCGTTCCACAAGCTGTCGCAGTGGCTCACCTACTCGCTGCTCGAACCTTTTGAATGGGCCGGCGTGAAGGTGCGGCATCTCGACGCGCTCACCGCCCTGCCCGAATACCGCAACGGCGGCCTGCTGATCGACAGCGGCGTGATCGTGCCGCGCGAGGCGGCCTTTCTCACCCGCCGCTGGAAGGCCGGCGACGAGTTCATCGTCGAATGGCGCGCCCTCACCGTGGCGCTGCTCGACGAAATCGCGCCGCGCGTGCGCAAGGTGCTCGACCGCACCGAAGAAGAGCTGCCTTTGGCCTGCGTGCTCGAAGGCGGCACCTGGGCCGCGGGCCGGGTGCTGGCACAGCGTTTGCGTGACGGTGCGCCACCGCTGCAGATCGAGAGCGACGGCACCGTCTTCTAGTCTTTTAGACTCTCCTGTTTTCCGCAACGGCACACCAAAAGAAGACTCCAATGAGCAACGTCCACCTCGTCGACCACCCCCTCGTCCAGCACAAGCTCACGCTGATGCGCCGCAAGGACGCCTCCACCAACAGCTTTCGCCGGCTTTTGAACGAAATCAGCATGCTGATGGCCTACGAGGTCACGCGCGACATGCCGATGCAGGACATCGAGGTCGAGACCCCGCTCGAAACCATGCAGGCCAAGGTCATCGACGGCAAGAAGGTGGTGCTGGTGTCGATCCTGCGCGCCGGCACCGGCATCCTGGACGGCATGCTCACAGTGGTGCCGGGCGCGCGCGTCGGCCACATCGGCCTGTACCGCGACCCCAAGACGCTCACGGCCGTCGAGTACTACTTCAAGATGCCTGGCGAGATGGAGAACCGCGACGTGATCGTGGTCGACCCCATGCTGGCCACTGGCAACTCGGCCGTGGCCGCGGTCGAGCGGTTGAAGGAACTCAACCCCAAGTCGATCAAGTTCGTCTGCCTGCTGACCTGCCCCGAAGGCGTGGCCACCATGCAGAAGGCGCACCCGGACGTGCCGATCTACACCGCCGCGATCGACCGCGAGCTGGACAGCCACGGCTACATCCTGCCGGGCCTGGGCGACGCCGGCGACCGCATCTTCGGCACGAAGTAAGGCTCGCCCCCAGGCTTCGCGCACTTCGTGTCGCTGCTCCTTCCCCCTACCGGGGGCAACACCTGAGGCCCGGCGAAGCCAGTTCCTCGGTGTTTGCTGGAAGGGAGCCTGCCGCGAGCGGCCGGCTCGATTCGGTGGGTGGGCATGGGGATTGCAGGGCTGGTTCTTTCATTTCATCGAGGAGAAGACCGTGACAGCACGCCGTCAATTGATCGTTCGTTCCATCGCCGTTGCCGCAGCGCTTGCGGCGGGCGCCCCGGGCCTTGCGCTCGCGCAGGCCAAGCTCAAGGTGGCTGCCGTGTACACGGTGCCGTTCGAGCAGCAATGGGTGGGCCGCATCCACAAGGCGCTGAAGGCGGCCGAGGCGCGTGGGGAGATCGAATACAAGGCCACCGAGAACGTGAGCAATGCCGACTACGAGCGCGTGATGCGCGAGTACGCCACGGGCGGCAACCAGCTGATCCTGGGTGAGGTGTTCGGGGTGGAAGCGGCGGCGCGCAAGGTCGCGAAAGACTTTCCCAAGGTGGCGTTCCTCATGGGCTCGTCGCTGAAGCCGCAGGCGCCCAACTTCTCGGTGTTCGACAACTACATCCAGGAGCCGGCCTACCTCAGCGGCATGGTCGCGGGCGGGATGACCAAGAGCAACCGCATCGGCATGGTCGGCGGTTTCCCGATTCCCGAGGTGAACCGGCTCATGAACGCGTTCATGGCGGGCGCGAAGGAAACGAATCCGAAGGTGGAGTTCAGCGTGAGCTTCATCAACAGCTGGTTCGACCCGCCGAAGGCCAAGGAAGCGGCCTTCGCGATGATCGACAAGGGCGCCGACATCATGTACGCCGAGCGCTTCGGCGTGTCGGACGCGGCCAAGGAAAAGGGCAAGCTCGCCATCGGCAACGTGATCGACACGCAGGCCCAGTACCCCGACACGGTGGTGGCCTCGGCGCTGTGGAACTTCGAGCCCTCGGCCGACCGCGCGATCAAGCTCGTGAAGGAAGGCAAGTTCGCCGCCGAGGACTACGGCGTGTACTCGCACATGAAGCACAAGGGCTCCGAGCTCGCCCCGCTGGGCACCTTCGAGAAGAAGGTGCAGGCCGACGTCGTGGCCAAGGTGAAGGCCAAGCAGGCCGACATTCTTGCGGGCAAGTTCACCGTGAAGGTGGACGACGCACAACCCAAGTCGACGGCCAAGTGAAAAAGCCGATGACGACGGTCCGCTGGCGTTCCCTCCTCGCGGCCGGCGTGCTGGCCGTGGGCCTGTCGGGCTGCGTCGGCGTCTACAAGGGCACCGGCGCCAGCATCAACAGCAGCACGCGGCTGGACGACACGCCGCGCCTGGCCGTGATCTCGGCCTTCGAGCCCGAGCTCAAGCTGCTGCTCACGCGCCTGCAAGGCCCCCGCAAACACAGCGTGAACGGCGTCGAGTTCACCACCGGCACGCTCGAAGGCAAGCCCGTGGTGCTGTTCCTCTCGGGCATCAGCATGACGAACGCGACCATGAACACGCAGCTCGTGCTCAACCGCTTTCGTATCAGCGGCATCGTGTTCAGCGGCATCGCGGGCGGCGTGAACCCGTCGCTGCACGTGGGCGACGTGACGGTGCCGGCCCAGTGGGGCCAGTACCTCGAGGTGCTCATGGCGCGCGAGACCGCGCCCGGCACGTACCGCGCGCCGCCCTTCATCACCGACGCCACGCTGCCCAACTTCGGCATGAACTTCCCGCGCCCGGTCGAGGTGCGCTCGGCGGCCAAGCCGGGCATCGAGCGCAAGTTCTGGTTCGCGGCCGATCCGAAGATGCTCGAGGTGGCGCGCAGCATCCGCAATGTCGACCTGGCGAACTGCGGCGCCGGCAAATGCCTGCCGCGCAAGCCGCAGCTGGTGGTGGGCGGCAACGGCGTGTCGGGCCAGGCCTTCATGGACAACAAGGCGTACCGCGAATACACCTACAAGACCTTCCAGGCCAACGTGCTCGACATGGAAACCGCCGCCGTGGGCATGGTCGCCTACAGCAACGGCGTGCCCTACATCGCCTTCCGCTCGCTCAGCGACCTCGCGGGCGGCGGCGACGGCGAGAACGAGATGGGCACCTTCATGAGCATCGCGGCCGACAACTCGGCCAAGGTCATGCTGGCCTTCCTGGCCGCGTGGAAGTGACGGTGGCGCCCGGGCGCCTGCCGCGTCTTGTGTTGCTGCCGGGCATGGACGGCACCGGCGATCTCTTCGCACCGCTGACGCAGGCCCTGGGGCCGCAGGCCGCCATCGACGTCGTGCGCTACCCGGGCCGCCAGGTGCTGGGCTACGACGAACTCGAGCCGCTGGTGCGTGCGCAACTGCCGACGCAGCAGCCCTTCGTGCTGCTCGGCGAATCGTTTTCCGGGCCGCTGGCCATTTCCCTCGCGGCCTCGCGTCCTCCGGGGCTGCGCGGCCTCATCCTGTGCTGCAGCTTCGCGCGCCGGCCCGCGCCCGGCCTGGCGCTGATGCGCGCGGGCCTGCTCGACCTGTCGATGCGCCTGCTGCATTCGAAGCTCATGCGCGCGCCGATGCGACACCTGCTGCTGGGCGGCTCGGCGTCGCCGCAGCTGTCGGACATGCTCCAGGCTTCGCTGAAGCAGGTGTCGGTCGCGGTCATGACCCACCGCATGAAGGAAGTGCAGCGCGTCGACGTGCGCGACAAGCTGCCGCGGGTCGGCGTGCCCGCCATGTACCTGCAGGCGCTGCAGGACCGCGTGGTGCCGCGCCGCGCGGTGGCCGCCCTTCAGCGCGGGCTGTCGGCGTTGCACCTGGTGCAGCTCGACGGCCCCCACGGCCTGCTGCAGGCCTCGCCCGCCGCCTCCGCGCGGGCCATCGAGAATTTCTGCCGCGACCTGCCGTCGCCACCTGTTTGCCCATGAACCCCACCGTGCTTCGCCTCCAGGGCATCACCAAGCGTTTCGGCCCGCTCGTGGCCAACGACGCCATCTCCCTCGACCTGCAGGCCGGCGAAGTGCTCGCGCTGCTGGGAGAGAACGGCGCCGGCAAGTCGACGCTGATGTCGATCCTGTTCGGCCACTACGTCGCCGACGAAGGCCGCATCGAAGTCTTCGGCTCGCCCCTGCCGCCCGGCAACCCCAAGGCCGCGCTGGCCGCCGGCGTGGGCATGGTGCACCAGCACTTCACGCTGGCCGACAACCTCAGCGTGCTCGACAACGTGACGATGGGCACCGAGCCGCTGTGGCGCCCGGTCTCGCGCCGCGCGGCGGCCCGTGCGCGGTTGCTCGAAGTGGCCCAGCGCTTCGGCTTGCCGGTGCAGCCCGACGCGACCATCGGCAGCCTCTCGGTGGGCGAGCGCCAGCGCGTGGAAATCCTCAAGGCGCTGTACCGCGGCGCGCGCATCCTGATCCTCGACGAACCCACGGCCGTGCTTACGCCGCAGGAGAGCGAGGCGCTGTTCGCCACGCTCGCGCAGATGGTGGCGCAGGGCCTGTCGGTCATCTTCATCAGCCACAAGCTCGGCGAGGTGCTGCGCGTGTCGCAACGCATCGCGGTGCTGCGCGGCGGCAAGCTGGTCGCCGAGGCGCGCACGGCCGACACCACGCAGGCGCAGCTCGCGCTGTGGATGGTCGGCCACGCGGTCGAGGCGCCGCAGCGCCGGCCCGCGAAGTCGGTGGGCGACGCGGTGTGCGTGCTCGACCACGTGAGCACCGCGTCCGCCAAGGACGGCGGGCAGGACCGCCTGCGCGAGGTGTCGCTCACGCTGCGCGCGGGGGAAATCACCGCCATTGCCGGCGTTTCGGGCAACGGCCAGGTCGCGCTGGCCGAGCTGCTGAGCGGCACGCGCCGCGCCGTCTCCGGCAGCGCGCAGTTCATGGGCCGCGCGCTGCCGCCCTCGCCCGCCCGGCTGGTGCAGCGCGGCGTGGCGCGCATCCCCGAAGACCGGCACGCGGTCGGCGTGGTCGGCGACTTGCCGGTGTGGGAGAACGCCGTGTCCGAGCGGCTGCGCAGCCCTGTCTTTTCGCGCTGGTCGTTCATCGTCCGGCGTGCGGCCGCACGGCTCCATGCCCGGCGCATCGAGAAAGCCTTCGACGTGCGCGGTGCCGGCCTGATGTCGCCGGCCCGTTCGCTCTCGGGCGGCAACATGCAGAAACTGATCCTGGGGCGGGCGCTGCTGGCGCCTGAGCAAGTGGAACAAGACACCGACAACAAGAAGTACCCGAACCGCGCCCCGCGCCTCATCGTCGCGCACCAGCCGACCTGGGGCCTGGACATCGGCGCCGTCGCCTACGTGCAGCAGCAGCTCATTGCCGCGCGCGATGCCGGCGCGGCGGTGCTCGTCATTTCCGACGACCTCGACGAAGTGCTCGCGCTCGGCGACCGCGTGGCCGTGATGCACGGCGGCCACCTCGGCGAAGCGCGCCCGGCCGCGGCCTGGACGCGCGAGGCCATCGGCCTGGCGATGGCCGGCGCCACGGCGCCGCAACGCCCGGGAGCCGCCGCATGATGCGCCTCGAACGACGCCACGAAAGCTCGCGCGCCGCGCTGGTGCTGGCCCCCATCGGCGCGGTCGTGTTCACGCTGCTGGTGAGCGCGCTGCTCGTGCGCTGGGCCGGCGCGCCGGTCGGGCGCACCTACGCGCTGCTGCTGCAGGGCGGCTTCGACTCGGTGTTCGCGTGGAGCGAGACGCTGACGCGGGCCATTCCGCTCATCCTCACCGGCCTGGCCGCCACGGTCGCGTTCAAGGCGCGGCTCTTCAACATCGGCGCCGAGGGGCAGCTGTTCGCGGGCGCACTCGCCGCCGTGGCTGTGGGCGGCATGCATGGCGGCACAGGCTTCGAACTGTCGCCGTGGGTGCTGTTCCCGCTGATGATGCTGGCCGCTGCGGTGGCCGGCGCGCTGATGCTGCTGGGCCCGGCGCTCATGAAGAACAAGCTCGGCGTCGACGAAGTGGTCACCACGCTGCTCATCAACTTCATCGTGCTGCTGGGCGTGTCGGCGCTGCTCGACGGGCCGATGAAAGACCCGACGGCGATGGGCTGGCCGCAGAGCGTGTCGCTGCAATCCGACCTCGAGCTGGGCAAGCTCATCGCGCAGACGCGCGTGCACACCGGGCTGCTGTGGGCGGTGTCGCTCGCGGTGATCGTGTGGGCGATCTTCAAGTACACGGTGCTGGGTTTCGACATCCGCGCCGTGGGCGCCAATGCGCGTGCCGCCGCCTTCGCCGGCGTGCCGGTGACGCGCACCGTCGTGATGGTGGCGCTGCTCTCGGGCGCACTGGCCGGGCTGGCCGGCGCCATCGAGGTGGCGGGCCGCACGAGCTACGTCACGCTCGACATGTCGCCGGGCTATGGCTACACGGGCATCGTGATCGCGATGCTCGCCGGGCTGCACCCGCTGGGCGTGATCGCCGCTGGCGTGTTCGTGGCCGGCGTGCTGGTCGGCGCCGACACCATGAGCCGCGCCGTGGGCGTGCCGACCTACATCGCCGACGTGATCGTCGCGGCCTCGCTGATCGCGGTGCTGGTGGCGACGCTGCTCACGCAGTATCGGGTGAGGATGACCAAATGACGGCGCCCATGACCTCGGTCTTGCCCCTTCCCCTCCCGGGGGAAGGCTGGGATGGGGGCATCGGCTCCCACAGCGAGCGCCGCGTGCCCCCACCCCGGCCCTCCCCCGGAAGGGGAGGGAGAAACTCCCCATGACCGACCTGCTCGACATTCTTTCCAACCCCGCCTTCTGGGTCGCGGTGCTGCGCATCGCCACGCCGCTCATTTTGGGCACGCTGGGCGTGCTGCTGTGCGAGCGCGCGGGCGTGCTCAACCTCGGCATCGAGGGGATCATGGTCGCGGGTGCCTTCACCGGCTGGCTCGCGGTGTATGCCGGCGCGCCGCTGTGGGCCGGCGTCGGCGTGGCCGCGCTCACGGGCATGGTGTTCGGGTTGCTGCATGCCTTTCTGACCGTCGGGCTCGCGCTGTCGCAGCACGTCTCGGGGCTGGGCATCACGCTGCTGGCCACGGCGCTGAGCTACTTCGGCTACCGCGTGAGTTTTCCGAAGGTGAACACGCCGCCGACCATCACGCCCTTCGCGCCGATGGACTGGCTGCCCGTGCCCATCCTCGGCGCGCAGACCGCGCTCACGCTGTTCGCGCTGCTGCTGGTGCCGGCGGTGGCCTGGGTGCTGTACCGCACGCCGCTCGGCCTGGCGCTGCGCATGGTGGGCGAGAACCCGCAGGCGGCCGAGAGCCAGGGCGTGTCGGTCGCGGCCACGCGCACCGGCGCCATCGTGGCGGGCTCGGCGCTGATGGGCGTGGCGGGCGCGTTCCTCACGCTGTCGGCCTTCAACGCCTTCTTCTTCAACATGGTGAACGGGCGCGGCTGGATCTGCGTGGCGTTGGTGGTGTTCGCCTCGTGGCGGCCCGGCAAGGCCCTGCTCGGCGCGTTGCTGTTCGCGTTCTTCGACGCGCTGCAGCTGCGGCTGCAACAATCGGGCGATGCCGTGCTGCCTTACCAGCTGTACCTGATGCTGCCCTACCTGCTGTCGATCCTGGCGCTGGTGCTGGTGGCGCGCAAGGCCAGCTACCCGCAGGCGCTGATGAAACCCTACCGCAAGGGAGAACGCTGACATGCCGATGACGCGGCCTCGCCTTTGTCGCCTGGTGGCCACCGCGCTGCTCGCCCTGGCCGGCAGCGGCGCCCACGCCCTCGGCGCCGACTACGGCCCCGAGCGCTTCGCCACCCACGACGCCGTCACCTGGGTGCAGACCTGCGGCACCTGGGGCCCCGACCACCACGGCACCTACCGCGTAATCCACGCCGAAGCCTTCGCGCAGTCGTTCCTCTATGTGCAGTGGATGGCGCGCGGCGAGGCCGACCGCAACTACAGCCTGTACGCCGTGCACACGACCGCCATCGCCGAGCTCGACAACGACCACGCGGAAATCTCCCTGAGCGAACTCACCTGCCGCGCCACGCCGCGCGGCATCGTGGTGACGGCCAAGGCCGACTCGGGGCACGGCGACAAGCTGCGCCGCGTGACCATCGAGGTCGGGCCGGCCGCAGGGCAATACCGCTTCCGCGCGCAGCGCACGCGCTGAGCGCCCCTCAAGAAAAACACCCCACCGATGCTCGACCTCCTCATCACCAACGCCACCCTCCCCGACGGCCGCACCGGCATGTCGGTTGCCGTGCAGGACGGCCGCATCGCCGAAGTCACGCCCGGCCTGGCCGCGCCCGCGCATGAAACGCTCGACGCCCAGGGCCTGCTGCTCGCGCCGCATTTCGTCGACCCACACTTCCACATGGACGCCACGCTGAGCTACGGCCAGCCGCGCGTCAACCAGAGCGGCACGCTGCTCGAAGGCATCGCACTGTGGGGCGAGCTCAAGCCGCTGCTCACGGCCGATGCGCTCATCGAACGCGCGCTCGCCTACTGCGACTGGGCCGTGGCCAAGGGCCTGCTGGCGATCCGCTCGCACGTGGACACGAGCGACCCCAGCCTGCTCGCGGTCGACGCGCTGCTCGAGGTGAAGCGCCAGGTGGCGCCCTACATCGACCTGCAGCTGGTGGCCTTTCCACAAGACGGCGTGCTGCGCTCGCCGGGCGGCCTCGACAACCTCACGCGCGCGCTCGACAAGGGCGTGGACGTGGTCGGCGGCATTCCGCATTTCGAGCGCACCATGGCCGACGGCGCGGCCAGCGTGAAGCTGCTGTGCGAGCTGGCGGCCGAGCGCGGCAAGCTGGTCGACATGCACTGCGACGAGTCGGACGACCCGCTCTCGCGCCACATCGAGACCCTGGCCGCCGAAACGCTGCGCCTGGGCCTACAGGGCCGCGTGACGGGCTCGCACTGCACGTCGATGCACTCGATGGACAACTACTACGTGAGCAAGCTGCTGCCGCTCATTGCCGAGAGCGGCGTGAGCGTGGTGTCGAATCCGCTCATCAACATCACGCTGCAGGGCCGCCACGACAGCTACCCCAAGCGCCGCGGCATGACGCGCGTGCCCGAGCTGCTGGCGGCCGGCGTGAACGTCGCCTTCGGCCACGACTGCGTGATGGACCCGTGGTACGGCATGGGCTCGGGCGACATGCTCGAGGTGGCCCACATGGGCCTGCACGTGGCGCAGATGACCGGCCAGGCCGGCATCCACCAGTGCTTCGAGGCCGTGACCACGCGCGCGGCGCGCGTGATGCACCTGGACGGCTACGGCCTGGAAGCCGGCTGCGACGCCAGCTTCGTGCTGCTGCAGGCGCGCGACCCGGTCGAGGCCATCCGCCTGCGCGCGACGCGGCTCAAGGTGTTCCGCAAGGGCCGGCTGCTGGCCGAGACGCCCGCGGCCACCGCCGCGCTGCACCTGCCGGGACGAGGCGACCGCACGCGCTGGATGCTCGGCGAGCGCTGACCCGGCGGCGGCTGGACAGGCGCCGCGCCTGCCGCGAACATCCGGGTTCCCCGACGACAAGGACACCCGACATGAGCGCCCCACCCCTGCTGCGCACGCTGTTCCAGTACCACGCGTGGGCCAACGACGAGCTGCTGGACCGCATGGCCAGCCTCGACCCCGTGCAGCACGCCGACGCCCGGCATGCCGCGATCCGCGTGGTCAACCATGCCCACGTGGTGAACCGGATCTTCGCGGGCCACCTCACGGGCACGCCGCACGGCTTCACCGACGACAACACGCCCGAAACGCCCACGCTGGCCGACCTGCGCGCGGCCGTGGCCGAGTCCGACCGCTGGTACCTCGCCTACCTGGACACGCTCACGCCGGCGCTGCTGGCCGAGCCGCTGCCCTTCGTGTTCACCGACGGCGACAAGGGCCGCATGACGCGCGAAGAAATGCTGGCCCACGTCGTGACGCACAACGGCTACCACCGGGGCGAAGCCGGCCGGCTGCTCGCGCAATGCGCGGTGCGCCCGCCGCGCGACACGCTGGCGGTGCACCTGCACCGCAGCGAGCCCGCGCGCCGCGAACGCTCCTAGGTCAGGCGGCGTGGGTCGTGGCGACCGTCATCTCGACCTCGACCGTCGCGTTCTTCGGCAGCGCATAGACGCCGACCGCCGTGCGCACATGCACGCCGGCCTCGCCGAACACGCGGTGCAGCAGGTCGGACGCGGCATCGGCCACCTCGCTCTGCTGCGTGAAGTCGGCCGTGCACTGCACGAACACGCCCACGCGCAGCACCTTCTCGACCGCATCGAGCGAGCCGAGGGCGCGGCGCAGCAGCGCGAGGCTGCGCAGCGCGCAGATCTGGGCGCCTTCGCGCGCGGTGTCGAGCGACACGGCATCGCCCACGCGGCCGGTGACGACCACCGTGGTGCCCACGCGCGGCACCTGGCCGCTGAGGTAGACGGTGCGGCCGTCGCGCACCAACGGCACGTAGTGGCCGCCGGCCAGGATCTCGCCGTCGAAGCGGTGGCCCAGTTCGGCGGCAATCAGGTCGGCGATCTGGTCGCGGCTGTGTGGTTCTGTCATCGGATGTCCAGGAAAACGGGCCTCGATTGTCGCCAACCGATCGGGCGCGAACAGAGACAGATTGCCATCGCTAGAGGCAGAACAGTTCAGCCTTCGAACGCCAGGAACACCCGCCCGCCCTCGATCTTCACCGGGTAGGTGCGCAGGTCTTCGGTGAGCGGCGCGCACATGGCCTTGCCGCTGCGCACGTCGAAGCGGCCCTGATGCAGCGGGCATTCGATTTCGTGGCCTTCCAGGAAACCGTCGCACAGCCGCGCATGGCCGTGCGTGCAGATGTTGTCGGTGGCGTGGATGCCGTCGTCGGTGCCGTACAGCGCGATGTCGCGCCCCTGCACCTCGATGCCGACCACGTCGTCGGCGGGAACGTCGTCGACCGCCGCAGCGTCGACCCAGGTCATCGTGCTCATCGTGGGCTCCCTTTTCTCAATCGGGCTTGAGGCCGGCGCGGTCGATCACCGGCTTCCAGCGGCGCAGTTCCTCGTCCATGAACTTCGACAAGCCTTCGGGCGTGCTGCCCACGGGGTCGAAGTACGCGGTCTGCAGGCGCTTGACCGTGTCGGGGTCTTTCAGCGCCGCAGCAATCTCGCGGCTCATGCGCTGCACCACGTCGTTCGGCGTGCCCTTGGGCGCCATGTAGGCGAACCACGGCACGGCCTGGATGTCGGGCAGGCCCGATTCGCGCAGCGTGGGCAGGTCGGGCAGCAATGCCGAACGCTCGGCCGAGGTGACGGCCAGCGCCTTGAGACGTCCGGCCTTGGCCTGCGGCATCACCGTGACCGGCGGCAGGCAGGCGTACTGCACGTCGCCCTGCACGATGGCCGTCACGGCCTGGCCCGACGACGCGTACGGGATGTGCACCGCGAACGACTGCGTCTTGGCCTTGATGAGCTCCACGCCCAGGTGCGAGATCGAGCCGTTGCCGGTCGAGGCGAAGTTGAACTTGCCGGGGTTCTTCTTCATCGCCGCCAGCCAGCCCTTGACCGAATCGACGCCCATCGAATTCGAGACCGCGCAGACGTTCGGCGTGGTCGCGGCCAGCGACACCGGCACGAGGTCCTTGAACGGGTCGTACGGCAGGTTCTTGTAGAGGATGGTGTTGTAGACCAGCGGCGCATTCACCGACAACAGGAAGGTATAGCCGTCGGGCTGCGCCTTCGAGACCGCGTCAGTGCCGCTGTTGCCGCCCGCGCCGGGCTTGTTCTCGACGATCAGCGGCTGGCCGATGCGCGCCGCGAGCTTGTCGTTGACGATGCGCGCCAGGATATCGGGCGACGAGCCCGCCGCGAAGGGCACCACGATGCGCACGGGGCGCTGCGGCCAGTCTTGCGCGTGGGCAGCGGCGGCCAGGGCCACGGCGGTGTAGGCAACGAAGAGGCGTGCGCGCGTCATGGTTGCACCTCCACGTCGACCATGCCCCGGTGGTCCTGCTGCTCGCGCGCGATGAAGCCCGCGATGAGCGCGCGGTAGGCGGCCTCGACCACCTCGGGGTAGGCGCCCTCCTTCTCGGCGAGCGCCTTCACCTTGTCGATCACTTCCTGCTGGCGCTGCGGCGCCGACACCTGGAAGGCGTCGCGCTTGAAGCGCGCGGCGTCCTTCACGTAGCGGCCACGCTCGGCCAGCAGCGCGACGATCTGGCGGTCGAGCCGATCGATGTTCTCGCGCACTTCAGCGAGGTTGGCGCACAGCGGCACGTAGGCCGGGTCGGTGAAGCGGCGCAACGGGGCACCGTGGGTCTCTGGTTCTTTTTCTGGCATGGCTCTATTTCAGATGGGATAGATGATGGAGTTCGGGATCATTTCGCTGTCGAACACGCACAGGCGCGACGCGAACTTGAGGCCCTCGGGGGTCTGCACGACCTTGTCGATGTAGCGCCCCACATTGAACACGGTCGACGGCCCGTCGAGCTTGGTGCGGAACACCGCGTAGTTGGCCTCGCTGTGGATGGTGCCGTCGTCGTCGACACGGTGCACCAGCGGCAGGCCCACCACGTGGCGCTGGTAGTACGGGTCGTGGAACAACGTCTCCTTGATGCCGTAGACGCGGTCTTCAAGCATGCCCCGGCTTTCGAACGAGAGCGTGGCCAGCGGCAGGCCGCGCTCATGGTTCTCGCGCGGCTGCAGGCGGTAGCTGCACTGCTCGGTGAAGAACGCAGGCCACAGGTCCCAGTCGCCCGAATCGACGGCGTGCGCGTACGCCGCATACAGGCGCGACAGGTCGAGGTAGGTGGCGGTGTCGAGCGTGCTCATGCGGCCTCCATCACTTCGCGCCAGTAGCGGTACATGCCGCGGATCAGCGTCTCGGTCACCATGTGGTCGGTGTTCTCCACCTCGCGCCCGCCGAGCTCGGCCAGCGTGCGGTGGTAGGGCTTCTGCTCGAAGCCTTCCTGCGAGAACTCGATCACCTCGCCGTCGTCGGCCGACACGAAGCCCGCCGGCCCGAACAGGTTGGCCTGGCGCAGGCGGCGCTGCGTCATCTCGGGCGTGTCGTCCTCGAAGCCGAAATGCGTCCACACGAAATCGAAGGCGTCGTGGCCCACGGGCTGGATGTGGCGCGTCGACACGCTGTTGACCTGCTGCTGCAGGATGAGGCTGGGGAACAGCGTCATCATCACCGCCGTCGGCCCGCCCCACCAGGGCTCGGGCACGATGTCCAGAAAGCGCGGGTCCTTGAGCTGCATGCTTTCCTTGAAGCTCGACACCTGCGTCACCTGCGCGGCCTTGCCCGCGCTGCCGCGCGTGGAAATCATGGCGGCGTGTCGGCCGCGTGCATCCATCTTCAGTTCCGACTTGTTGTCGGCGCGCCAGAGCCCGAAGGTCACGAACCAGGTGTGCAGCAAACCCGGGTGGTACGGGTCCTTGATGTTCTCCTGCATCAGCTTCCAGTTGCCCGGAATGCGCTGACGGCTGTAGCCCAGGATGGTGAGCTTGCGGCCGTCGAACAGGCGGTCGAAGTAATGGAGGATGTCGGGGCCGAGGAAATCTTCGAACGATTCGATGTCGTGGTCGAACGATGCAAACACCACGCCGCCGCGCGACGCGACCTTGAGCTTGTTCAGGCCGTGGTCTTCGGTCTTGAAGTCGGGCGGCATCCCGCCGTGCACCTTGCCGTCCTGCTTCACGCCACGACGGAACGGCACGCCCTGCAGGTCGCCCTTGAGCGTGTAGTTCCACTGGTGATACGGGCAGACGAACTCTTTCTTGTTGCCGTGGCGCTCGCGGCAGAACTGCATGCCGCGGTGGGCGCAGACGTTCTCGAACACGTGGATCGCGCCTTCTTCGTCGCGCGACAGGATGACCGAGCGCTCGCCGATGGCGGTGCGCTTGAAGTCGCCTGGGTTCGGGATCTCGGCCTCCAGGCCGACATAGCACCAGTGCTTGTCGTAGAAGAAGCGCTGCAGCTCCTTCTTGTGCAGCGCCTCGTCGGTGTAGGCCATGAAGGGAATGCGGCTGGTCTTTTCGCTCTCCCAGCGCAGTTCGATGGGGAAGACGGCTGGCGTGGTCATCGGGTCTCCTTTTCTCTTGTTCGGTTTTTCAGGTGCCTTGCAGGTAGAAGGCATCGGCGTGCGTCTGCTCGGGCGCCAGGCCGTGCGCCTGCACCAGCCGGCTCGCGGCCTCCACCATGGGCGGCGAGCCGCACAGGTAGGCACGCCAGCCGTCGAGCCCCGCGGGCAGGTCGGCGCGGATCGCGTCGGTGATGAGCCCCAGCCGCTGGCCGTCGCGCGCGGGGCCGGCGACCACCACGACGTGCACCTTCAGGCCGGGGTGCTGGGCCTGCAGTTCGCGCAGCTCGGGCAGGCCGTACACGTCGGCATCGGAACGCACGCCGAGGTAGAGGTGGATCGGCTGCGTCAGCCCCGCAGCGACCGCGCCGCGCACGATCGACAGGATGGGCGCGAGCCCCGTGCCGCCCGCCGCGCAGAGCATCGGCCCGCGGTGCTTGGTGCGCAGGTAGGCGGTGCCCAGCGGGCCGCTCACGCGCACGGTGTCGCCCACGCGCAGCTGCTCGAAGATGTGGGCCGTGACGCGCCCGCCCGGCACGCGGCGCACATGGAATTCGAGCTCCGCGTCGCGGCTCAGCCCGGCCATCGAGTACGGGCGCGCCAGCTCGGGGCCGAACTGCAGTTGCGCGTACTGGCCCGGCGAGAACTCCAGCGGCTTGTTGGGCTTGAGGCGCAGGCGGCGGATGTCGTGCGTGAGCACGTCGATGCCCGTGACCGTGGCCTTGAGCACGCGCGCCGGGTGCACCACCACCTCGTTGGGCTCGGGAATCTCGATGGTGCAGCTTTCGGTCAGCGTGCTCTGGCAGGCCAGCACGTAGCGCTCGCCCTGCCCGTCGGGCCGGATCGCGTCCTGGCCGCCGTCGAGCAGCTGGCCCGACACCACCTTGCAGCGGCAGGTGCCGCAGCGCCCCGACATGCAGCTGTACGACACCGGCACCTGGTGCTCGCGCAGCACCTCGAGCAGGTTCGCGCCGGGGCGGACCTCGAGGGTGCGGGCAAGGGGGTGAATGTGCAGGTCCATCGTCGGGCTCTCTTTTTCTGACGCCGGCGGCAGGGCCGGCTTGTCTCTGGGCACGGATGATGCGCGGCCTCTTCCGATTGACCAATAGAATCTGGTGAATCGGGTGTATCACCAGTATGAATAAAGGTGCGCCATGCAACTCAAGGACATCGACCTCAACCTGCTGCTGGTGTTCGACCGCATGCTGGCCGAGAAGCGCGTGTCGGCCGTGGCCGCGTCGCTGGGCCTGTCGCAGCCCGCCATCAGCAACGCACTGGCGCGCCTGCGCAAGCTGCTGGGCGACGAGCTTTTCCTGCGCACCGCGCGCGGCATGGAGCCCACACCCTTCGCGCTGCAGCTGGCCGAGCCGGTGGCCTACGCCATGGGCGCGCTGCACACGGCGCTCAACCAGCAGGTGGTGTTCGACCCCGCCACGAGCACGCGCAGCTTCACGCTCGCCATGACCGACATCGGCGAGATCTACTTCACGCCGCGCCTCATGGAAACGCTCTCGGCCGCCGCGCCGGGCGTGACCATCAGCACGCTGCGCAACAACACCGCGACCCACCTGCGCGACGACCTGGAGGCCGGCCATGTCGACATCGCCATCGGCCTGCTGCCGCAGCTCAAGTCGGGCGTGTTCCAGCGCCGGCTGTTCCTGCAGCGCTATGTGTGCCTGTTCGCGGGCACGCACCCGCTGGCGCGCAAGCGCAGCGTGTCACTGAAGGACTTCAGCGCGGCCGACCATGTGCAGGTGCAGGCCGCCGGCACGGGCCACGGCAAGGCCGACGACGTGATGGCGGCGCAGGGCATCCAGCGCCGCATCCGGCTGAAGGTGCCGCACTTCGTGGCCATCGGCCACATCCTGCAGTCGAGCGAGATGATCGCGACCGTGCCCGAGCGGCTGGCGCGCAGCATCGCCGAGCCCTTCGGCCTGGTGTGGCGACCGCACCCGGTGGCGCTGCCGCAGATCGCGATCAACCTGTTCTGGCACGCGAAGGTGCACCGCGACCCGGGCAACCAGTGGCTGCGCGGGCTGCTGTTCGACACCTTCGCGGATCAGGACGGCGCTTAGACCTCGGCGGGCCAGCGGCCCAGCACCTCGTGCACGCCCTCGCCCACGTGGCTGTCGATGAGCACGAGCGAGTGGGCGGTCCAGAGGGCGGGCGCTTCGAGCGCGTGCTTCTCGAGCTTGCGCCGTGCATAGGCGATGGTCATGTGCGGCGTGAACGTGCGCGAGGGCTTCAGGCCGACATCGGCCAGCGCCTCGCCCAGCCGCTGCCTGAACGCGCGCAACGCCGCAACGTTGGCCTCGTCGTCGGCGCACAGCACCAGCGCACCCTTGGCGTAGCTCATGGATTTTTCGAAGACGACATCGAGCGCCGGCACAGACACCGCGGCGGCGGCGGTCGATGCCTGGGCCAGCTTGTCGGCGGGCACCTGGTCGTGGTTGCCGAGGTCGAACAGCGTGACATGCAGGCGCTGCGCCTCGACCACCGTGCCCTTCAGGGCGTGTTGGGAGTTCATGCGCGCGCCGAGCGCGGCGATCGTTTCGGCGTCTTGCGGGGTGGGAAGCAGTGCGAAGAAAAGCGAGTGCGGCAGCGGCGCCTTGCGAGGGGCCTGGGTGCCGCGAGGCCGCGGCAGGGGCCGCGGCGGGGGATCGATTCCGGGAAGAAGAAGCTGAGCTGACATGTGTCGATCATCGCCCATGGCAAGGGCCCTTCATGAGGCCTTCAGCAAACGCGAAGCTCGTCTTCAGCTTGGTTTTTGAGAATCGTCGGACGGTGGCGGCAAGGTGAACAACGACACGCCGCCCATCCACTCATTCATTCAATCGATCAATCAACCAACCAACAGGATTTCATCTTGACGAAAACGCAAACCCGCCTCGCACTCGCAGCCCTCTGGCTCGGCACCGCCTCCGTCGGCGCCTTCGCCGCCGGTCTCGACAAGGACACCGGGTTCTATGTCGGCGGCGCCATCGGCCGCTCCAGCTACAGCCTGTCGTCCTCGAAGAACCACGTGCCCGTGCCATGGGGCGGCAAGAAGGCCAACAAGAGCGGCACGTCCTACAAGCTGTACGGCGGCTACCGCCTTACCGAACACTTCGGCGTGGAAGCCGGCTACGCCCGCCTCGGCAGCGTGAGCCAATGGACCTCGGCCTACGGCGGCTCCCGGCTGCAGACCGGCACCGGCCAGGTCTTCTACGCCGCCGCCACCGCCCGCATGCCGCTGAGCGACGCCTTCGCCCTCAACGGCCGCCTCGGCGTGGCACGCGGACGCATCTCCGGCGACAACAACTGGGCCCCGGCCAACCAACGCCTCTCGGGCACCAGCACGGGCGTGATGGTCGGTGTCGGCGCCGAGTACCGCATGACGCAGAACCTCGCGATCACGGCCGACTACGACTACTTCGGCAAGCTGTCGAAGCAGGCCAAGGGCGGGATGTTCACGGTGGGTTTGAAGGCGAACTTCTAAGCCTTCGCAGCCCAGGCGCCGACGCCGGCCAGGAAACGGTCGGCGGCGTGCAGTTCGCTGGCGGCAATCCACTCGTTGGGCTGGTGGGCCTGCGCGATCGCGCCGGGCCCGCACACCAGCGACGGAATGCCGGCCTGCTGGAAAAATCCGGCCTCGGTGCCGAACGGGATCTCGCCCGGAGGCCACAGTGCGCCCCAGCGCCTGGCGGTCTCCGCGGCAGCGCCCTCACCTTCTTGGGCGCAGAGCGCCGGCACGCCGGCCAACTGCGTCATCTCGACGGCCACTTCGGGCGAAACGCCCGCGAGCAGCCGCGCCAACTCCGCCTTCACCATTACCGTGCTTGCCGCATCCGTCGGCCGGAACTCCCACGTCACTTCACAGCAGCCGGGGACGATGTTGATCGCCGTCCCGCCATGGATGCAGCCGACGTTGAAGGTCGTGCGATTGCCTTGCGCGCGCAGCGTGTGCCCGAAGTGCGCAAGCTGCGCGATCAGCTGCGCGGCCGGCTCGATCGCGCTCACGCCCAGGGCCGGGTCGCCCGAATGGACGGGCCGCCCGCTGAAGGTGATGCGGTGGCCGAAAAAGCCGCGATGGGCCAGCCCCACACGCATCTGCGTCGGCTCTCCGATAACAGCCAGTGCCGGGGCCTGCGCGTGGGCACGCAGCGCGGCGACCAGGCGCGGCACGCCGAAACAGCCGACCTCTTCGTCATACGACAGCGCGAGGTGGATCGGACGCCGCAGCTCGAGCCCGCGCCACGCAGGCACCGCCGCCAGGCAGGCCGCGATGAAGCCCTTCATGTCGGCGGTGCCCCGTCCGTGCCAGCGGCCCTCGCGTTCGACGAGCGTGAAGGGGTCCGAATCCCAGGCCTGCCCGTCGACCGGCACCACGTCGGTGTGGCCGGACAGCACGATGCCGCCCGCCGCGTCGGGGCCTATGGTCGCCAGCAGGTTCGCCTTCTGGCCGTCGTCGCTGGGGATCAGCCGCGCCTCGACGCCGTGCGCCGCCAGGTAATCGGCCACCCAGTGGATGAGGTCGAGGTTGGAGCGGTGCGAGGTCGTGTCAAACCCGACCAAGGCGCGCAGGAGTTCGACCGTGTTCATCGGCTCAGGCCGCGACCTTCGCGCGCCTCGCCGGCTGGAAGGTCGTGACGAAGAAGCCGAGCAGAATCAGCGCGATGCCCGCGATATGGAAGCCGCGCACGGGCTCGCGCAGCACGAGGAACGCCAGCAGCGCGGTGAACAGTGCGACGAGATGGAACGACACGCCCGTCACCGTCGCGCCCAGTGTCGCGACGCAGCGGCTCCACAGGATGAAGGCGAACAGCGACGCGAAGAGGCCGATGTAGAGCACCGCGCCCACCGAGGCCGCGTCGGTCGGAATGCGCGCGCCGCGTGCCAGCTCGGCCACCCAGAACGGCATCAGCACCACCAGCCCGGCGGCCATGGTCGCGGCCAGGAACACCAGCGGGCTGAGGGCCGCCGGCTTGCGCCGCAACAGCACCGAGTACACGGCGTAGTTGGCCACGGCCAGCAGCACCAGCAGCTCGCCGCCGCCCAGCCGCAACGCCAGCAGGTGCGCCAGTTCGCCGCGCGCCACGATCCAGGTCACGCCGAGGAACGAGATGCCAATGCCGAGCAAGGCCTTCCAGGTGATGCGCTCGACACCGAGCACCACGGCGGCGAGCGGCACCATCAGCGGCAGCGTCGAGTTGAGGAACGCGACGCTGGTAGCGGGCACGGTCTGCAAGGCCAGGTAGCCGAGCGCGTTGTAGCCGGCGATGCCAAAGGCGCCGCAGGCCGCGATCAGCCGCCAGTGCCGCGCGAGCAGCCCGCGCTCGCGCCACGCCTGCGAGCCGACGAACGGTGCCAGCACCGCCAGCGCCACGACCCAGCGCCCCACCGCGAGCGACACCGGCGGAAAGACCGGCCCGAGCGCACGCCCCAGCACGAGGTTGCCCGCCCAGAAGGCAGGTGGCACCCAGAGCAGCCACACGGGATGCGCCCAGAGCGCCCGCAGCGATTTGTGCATGCTCACGGCCCCTGCAGCCCGATGCGCACGCGGCGGTTGGAGCGGCCCTTGTTCTCGATCTTGAGAATCCGCACCGGACGCGAGGCACCGGTGGACGCGAGGTGCGTGCCGCCGCAGGCCTGCCGGTCGAGTCCGGCGATCTCGACGATGCGGACCAGCCCCTCGGCCGAAGGCGGCGGCGCCACCGAACGGGAGCGCAGCAGCCCCTGCTCGCCATGAGCGGCGGTGACCGAGACGTAGTGCGTCTGCACCGCGAGGTCCTGCGCGATCACGTCGTTCAGTTCGGGCTCGAGGGCCCGCAGGCGGTCGTTGTCGGCGCCGGGCAAATCGAAGTCGATGCGCGCGGTGCCGTCGTCGTTCATCTGCACGCCGGTGACCAGCGCGCCGTCGAAGTCACGGAAGACCAGCGCGTTGAGCACATGCAGGTCGGTGTGCAGTTCGCGCATGCATTGCCGGAAGACCAGATCGACCTCGGCCTGGACGTCGCCGGTGATCTCGATGCGATCGGGCAGCTGGACCCAGACGAGGCCGCCCTCTTCGGAAAAACCGGTGACGGGCACCTCGCCGCCCTGCCAGCGGACGATGCCGCGGTCCGGCAGCTGCCCGCCACCGCCGGGATAGAAAGGATGTTGCGACAGCCGCACGGCACCGGGCCGCGATTGAAGGACCTGGGCGTCCAGCCGCAGGATGTCGGCATGTTCCTGGCAGAAGAGTCGTGTCATGGGTGGCCTTGCTGAGGGGTTTCAGCATGGCAGGACGACTCGAAACGCTATTGGTTGAAATTGCGCCCGCGGCTCGATCAGTTCGCCCGGGCACGCACGTACTGCAGCGGCGTCATGCCGAAGGTGCGCTTGAAGTGCTTGTTCAGTGCACTCTGGTCGTAGAAGCCAGAGGCCAACGCCGCCTCGGCCACGGGCTGTCCCGCATCGAGCTGCCGCAGCGCGGCCCGCAGGCGCAGCTGCGTCAGGTAGGTGTGTGGGGTCAGCCCGAGCGTGCGATGGAAGGCGCCGATCAGCTGGAAGGTCGTCAGGTCGGCGGCCTGCGCCATCTGCTCGAGCGTCAGCCGCTCGGCATGGCCATCGCGCATCAGGTCGAGCACGGGCGCGAGCACGCGCGCCTCCGAGGGCGCAGCCGGCACGCGGGGGCCGGCCTGTCCGTGCGCGGCGAACAGCGCACCGAAGCTGCGCACGAGCAGCTCCTGGTGCAGCAGCGGATCAGGCTCTCCGTCTAGGGTGCGGTGCAACGCCAGGAAGCGCGCGATGAGGCCGGGGTCGCGAAAGACGTTCGATGTGAAGTGCTGCGGCTGGTCGATGCCCAGTGACGTCAACACGCCCTGGATGCCCTGCCCAGCCAGGTAGAACGACCGGTAGCACCAGCGCGGGCTGCCGGCCATGCGACCCGAGTGCGGCTCGCCGGGGTTGAAGACGAGCAGCGCCTGTGTGTGGGCCACATCGGTGCGGCCCCGGCTCCTGAACTCCGAGCCGCCCACTTCCGTGACCGCGACCACGAGGGAGTCATGCACGTGCGGGGCGTAGTCGTGCGTCGTGAAGTCGGCATGGAGCATGTCCATGCCCGGCACGCCGGGTGCGTGCCAATACCGTGAGGTGTTGCGAGGATCGGAGCGGGCCAACGGGCGTCCTTTCGCACGAAAGGCGGCGCCACCGGTGGCCGCCGCATCAGGTGCGATTAGATCGCAAGCGGTGTGCCAGCGCGGGCCTTGGCCCGCGCGATGGGGATCACTCCCACTCGATCGTGGCCGGCGGCTTGCTCGACACGTCGTAGGTCACGCGGTTGATGCCGCGCACCTCGTTGATGATGCGGCCCGACACCTTCTTGAGCAGCGCGTACGGCAGCTCGGCCCAGTCGGCGGTCATGAAGTCGCTGGTCTGCACGGCGCGCAGCGCGACGACGTAGTCGTAGGTGCGGCCGTCGCCCATCACGCCCACGCTCTTCACGGGCAGGAACACGGTGAAGGCCTGGCTCGTGAGGTCGTACCAGGTCTTGCCCGATTCGTCGGTGAAGTTGCGCAGCTCTTCGATGAAGATGGCGTCGGCGCGGCGCAGCAGGTCGGCGTATTCCTTCTTCACTTCGCCCAGGATGCGCACGCCCAGGCCCGGGCCGGGGAACGGATGGCGGTACACCATCTCGGGCGGCAGGCCCAGCGCCACGCCGAGTTCGCGCACTTCGTCCTTGAACAGGTCGCGCAGCGGTTCGAGCAGCTTCAGGCCGAGCTGCTCGGGCAGGCCGCCCACGTTGTGGTGGCTCTTGATGGTGACGGCCTTCTTGCTCTTGGCGCCGCCCGATTCGATGACGTCGGGGTAGATCGTGCCTTGCGCCAGGAAGGTCGCGCCCTTGTGCCCGCCGTCGCCGGCCTTGAGCTTGGCGGCCTCCTGCTTGAAGACGGTGACGAACTCTCCGCCGATGATCTTGCGCTTGGCTTCGGGGTCGCTCACGCCGGCGAGCTTGCCCAGGAACAGGTCGCTGGCATCGACGCGGATGACCTTCGCGTGCAGCTTGCCTTCGAACATCTCCATGACCATGTCGCCTTCGTTCAGGCGCAGCAGGCCGTGGTCGACGAACACGCAGGTCAGCTGGTCGCCGATGGCGCGGTGGATGAGCGCGGCGGCCACGCTCGAATCGACGCCGCCCGACAGGCCCAGGATGACTTCTTCGTCGCCCACCTGCTCGCGGATCTTCTGCACGGCTTCGGCGATGTGGTCGCGCATGACCCAGTCGGGCTTGGCTTCGCAGATGCCGAGCACGAAGCGGTCGATGATGGCCTTGCCCTGCACGGTGTGCGTGACTTCGGGGTGGAACTGCAGCGCGTAGTAGCGGCGCGCCTCGTCGGCCATGCCGGCGATGGGGCAGCTGTCGGTGCTGGCCATGAGCTTGAAGCCGGGCGGCAGCTCGGTGACCTTGTCGCCGTGGCTCATCCACACGTTGAGCATGCCGTGGCCTTCGGGCGTGGTGAAGTCGGCGATGTCCTTCAGCAGCGCGGTGTGGCCATGGGCGCGCACGGCCGCGAAGCCGAACTCGCGCTTGTGGCCGCCTTCGACCTTGCCGCCGAGCTGGTGGGCCATGGTCTGCATGCCGTAACAGATGCCCAGCACCGGAATGCCGAGGTCGAACACGGCTTGAGGGCACTTGTCGGTGGTTTCTTCGTACACGCTGGCGTGGCTGCCCGAGAGGATCACGCCCTTGAGGTGGCCGTCGGCGGCGTATTCGCGCACCCATTCGTCGGTCACGTCGCAGGGATGCACTTCGCTGAGCACATGCGCTTCACGCACGCGGCGTGCGATGAGCTGGGTGACTTGCGAGCCGAAGTCGAGGATGAGGATCTTGTCGTGTTGCATGGCGAAAGGACTCAGAGCGTTGAAATGTCGAACAGCTTGACGCCCGCTTGCGGCGCCGCCTGGATGAGGTGCTCGTCGAAGGTGGCGAGCGGAAGGTTGAGCGATTTGGCGAGCCAGAGGTAGCCCGCATCGTAGAGCGAGACGCCCGCGTCGATGGCCACGGCAAGCACGGCCTTGTGCTGGGCCGGCGCGAGGTCGTGCAGCTCCACGCGGTGGCGAATGGCGTCGAGCACGCTCCACAGGCCCTCGACGGCCGATGCCGGAATGCGACCGCTGCGCACGCCATTGGCGAGGATGTTGGCGCACTCCCATTGCCAGGCATTGGGCGCCTGCGGCTCGACCTCGTCGCGGCGGATGGCGGCGTAGAGCTTGCGGGTGTGTTCGCTGGCCTGGTCGGGCAGCAGCCACGCGGCGGTGACCGAGGCGTCCATGACGAAGGCGGTCATGGTTGACGTCCTTGGTCGAGGAGCTCGCGGGTCGTGGGGCCGGGCTGGATGGTGGCGTGCAGCGCGTCGATCTGCCCGAGTTCGCGGGCGATCTGCTCGTCGGTGATGACGGGCTTGCGGCGCACCGGCAGCATGCGCACGACTTCCTTGCCGTGGCGGGTGATGCGAACCTCTTCGCCCTTTTCGACCAGGTCGATCAGGGCCGAGAAGTTGTTCTTGGCTTCAGCGATGCCGATGGATTGCATTTGGGCCAGAAAATTTGAATCTGGCCCAAATTTTAGCTTCAGTCTGGCCTGACTTTCAAGGTCTGGCCAGATTGGGCTTACTCGGCGCGGTAGTTCGGCGCTTCCTTCGTGATCTGCACGTCGTGGACGTGGCTCTCACGAATGCCGGCCGTGGTGATCTCGACGAACTCGGCCTTGTTCTGCATGTCCTCGATGGTCGCGCAGCCGCAGTAGCCCATGCTGGCACGCACGCCGCCGGCCATCTGGTAGACGATGGAGACGATCGAGCCCTTGTAGGGCACGCGGCCTTCGATGCCTTCGGGCACGAGCTTGTCGGTGTTGGGGTTGCCGGTGGTCGATTCCTGGAAGTACCGGTCGGCACTGCCCTGCTGCATCGCGCCGATGGAGCCCATGCCGCGGTAGCTCTTGTAGCTGCGCCCCTGGTACAGCACGATTTCGCCCGGCGCCTCTTCGGTGCCGGCGAACATGCTGCCCATCATCACGGTGCTCGCGCCGGCCGCGATGGCCTTGGCGATGTCGCCCGAGTAGCGCACGCCGCCGTCGGAGATCAGCGGAATGCCCGTGCCGTGCAGCGCGGTGGCAACGCTGTCGACCGCCATGATCTGCGGCACGCCCACGCCGGCCACGATGCGGGTGGTGCAGATCGAGCCCGGGCCGATGCCGACCTTGACCGCATCGGCACCAGCGTCGGCCAGCGCGCGCGCCGCGTCGCCGGTGGCGATGTTGCCGCCGATGACGTCGACCTGCGGGTAGTTCTTCTTGACCCAGCGCACGCGCTCGATCACGCCGGCGCTGTGGCCGTGGGCGGTGTCGACCACGATGGCGTCGACGCCGGCCTTCACCAGGGCTTCGACGCGCTCTTCGGTGCCGTCACCCACGCCGACCGCCGCGCCCACGCGCAGGCGGCCGTTGGCGTCGCGTGCGGCGTTGGGGAAGCTGGTCTGCTTGGTGATGTCCTTGACGGTGATGAGGCCCTTGAGCTCCCAGTCGCCGTTGATGACCAGCAGGCGCTCGAGCTTGTGCTTGTTCAGCAGCGCCTTGGCTTCGGCCAGCGTGGTGCCGTCGGGCACGGTGATGAGCCGGTCGCGCTGCGTCATGATTTCGCTGACGGGCACGTCGTAGCGGTTCTCGAAGCGCAGGTCGCGCCCCGTGACGATGCCGACGACCTTGCCGCCGTCGATCACCGGGAAGCCCGAAATGCCGAGCTGGTCGGACAGTGCCATCACCTGGCGCACGGAGTGCGTCGGCGTGATCACCACCGGATCTCGCAAAACACCCGACTCATAGCGCTTCACACGGGCCACTTCGGCGGCCTGCTGTTGCGCGGTGAGGTTCTTGTGCACGATACCGATGCCGCCTTCCTGCGCGATGGCGATCGCGAGGCGGGCTTCGGTCACGGTGTCCATGGCCGCCGAGACGAGCGGCAGGTTCAACGTGATGTTGCGGGAGAACTTGGTGGCGAGGGACGTGTCCTTGGGCAGGACTTGGGAGAATGCTGGCACCAACAACACGTCGTCGAAGGTGAGCGCTTTGCCTAGAAGGCGCATGGGTGAGGCTCCAAAAGACGGATTGTAACGAGGGCTCCGCCCGCTTCGCCGGCGCGGGTTTTTTCCGACCGTTGCAAAACCGCCTACTACGGATGTTGCAAAAAGTAAGGCCCAGCTAAACTCCGCGCATGAATTTCCTGCATTGGCTGGTATTGGGTTGCGCGTGTGCGCTGCCGCTCTCGGCGAGCGCGCAATGGCAATGGGTCGACAACAGCGGCAAGAAGGTCTTCAGCGACCAGCCGCCGCCCACCGACATCCCCGAGAAAAACATCCTGCGCCGCGCCGGCCCCTCGCCGTCGGCCCGGGCTCCCGCTCCGGTCACGCCAGCCCCCGAGGGAAGCAGCGATGCGGCCGCAGCCCCCAAGCCCGCGCCGCCCAAGCCCACGGGCGTGGACAAGGAGCTCGAAGAAAAGACCAAGAAGGCCGAGGCCGAGCAGAAGGCCAAGGAAGCGGCTGAAGCCGCAAAGATCGCCAAGGCCAAGGCCGACAACTGCGCCCGTGCACGCGAGAACAAGAACACCATCGACAGCGGCATCCGCATCGCCAAGGTCAATGCCAAGGGCGAACGCGAATTCATGGACGACGCCGCTCGTGCCGACGCGCAAAAACGCGCTCAAACGGTCATCGA
The DNA here is from genome assembly GCF_059418385.1 of Variovorax sp. GW821-FHT09A10. NCBI lineage: Bacteria > Pseudomonadati > Pseudomonadota > Betaproteobacteria > Burkholderiales > Comamonadaceae > Variovorax > Variovorax sp. GW821-FHT09A10. The sequence continues at coordinate 402,435 of NZ_JBWKPT010000002.1, read as the reverse complement.
CAGCGATTGCAAGTAAGCCGCTGACCCGGCCAGTGCAGGCGGCTCAGTAGCCGTCCTTGCCGCCCTTGCGCTTGTTCGCGAACAGGCCCGTGCCGCGCGCGCCCTGACGCTGGAAGCGTTCACGCCGCGCCACCTTCGGATCGACCGTGAGCGGACGGCACAGCTCGATGCGGTCACCATCCTTCAGCGGCTGCTCCCACGCCACCGCCCTGCCCCAGACACCCGGCGTCATGGTGTGGCGCCAGTCCAGATCGGGAAAGCGCTGTGTGAGATCGCTGGCCTTCACCGCCTCGCTCACCGCGGTGCCGGGCGCGAGCAGCAGGACCTGCTCGAACACCTCGCGCGCCGCCGGCGAACAGCTCAGCGTGACCTCGATGCGGCTGTCGGCCATCAGCCTTCGCCGTAGACCTGTTCGGCGCGCTTCACAAAGGCCTCGACCAGGCTCGAGGCGATGGTGTCGAACACCGGCCCCACCATGGCCTGCAGTGCGAAGTTGCTGAAGCCGTAGCTCATCTGCAATTCGACGCGGCAGGCGCGTTCGCCCTGCTCGCCCACGGGATGGAATTTCCAGGTGCCGTCGAGGTTGGAGAACGGCCCGTCGACCAGCTTCAGCTGCACTTCGCGGCCTGCGATGTGCGTGTTGCGGGTGGTGAAACTCTGGTGCAACCCGGCGAAGGCCAGGCCGACTTCGGCGGTCATGCCGCCTTCGTCCTGCTCGATGACGCGCGACTTGTTGCACCAGGGCAGAAACTGCGGGTACTTCGCCACATCGGTGACGAGCGCGTACATTTCTTCGGCGCTGTACCAGATGAGGACGGACTTGTGGACTGTTTTCATAGAATCGGCACCGCGTGCGCGACGGATTGTATTGAAGCCATGCGCCCCCAACTTCTCGAGCCATGGCCACCAAGAAACAAGACACCTCCTCCCGCATCGCCGACAACAAGAAGGCCGCCTACAACTATTTCTTCGAAGAACGCTTCGAGGCCGGCCTGGTCCTCGAGGGTTGGGAAGTCAAATCGCTGCGCGAAGGCAAGGTGCAGCTGACCGACGGCTACGTGGTGATCCGCGACGGCGAGCTGTTCGTCGTGGGCCTGCAGATCAATCCGCTCAAGAGCGCCTCGACGCACGTCAACCCTGACTCGATCCGCACCAAGAAGTTGCTGCTGCACAAGGAAGAGATCAAACGGCTGGTCGGCAAGGTCGAACAAAAGGGCTACACGCTGGTGCCGCTGAACCTGCACTGGAAGGCCGGCAAGGTGAAGTGCGACATCGCGCTCGCCAAGGGCAAGGCCGAGCACGACAAGCGCGACACCATCAAGGACCGCGAAGGCAAGCGCGAAGTCGAGCGCGCGATGAAGAGCCGCAACCGCTGATCATTCTTTTTTTCGCGGCCTGGAATAAAACGCGCTCTGCGGGCGTTTGTGCGGTGTCATCGATCGTCGATGCCATCAACCCAGGAGTCTTTCCATGTCGCCTCTTCGCATGTCCTCCGTCGGCATCGCCGCCGCACTGCTCGGCAGCCTGCTCGCCCTCCCCGCGTTCGCCCAGCCCAAGGCCGCCGATGGCGCGCTGGTCGGCGCGAACGGCATGACGCTCTACACCTTCGACAAGGACACGGCCGGCAACGGCAAGTCGGCCTGCAACGGCGGCTGCGCCACCAACTGGCCGCCCTTCATGGCGGCCGACAGCGACAAGCCGAGCGGCGACTTCACCATCGTCACGCGCGACGACGGCAAGAAGCAATGGGCCGCCAAGGGCTGGCCGCTGTACTACTGGGTGAAGGACACCAAGCCGGGCGACAAGACCGGCGACGGCGTCAACGGCACCTGGAAAACCGCCAAGCCCTGAGACGGACAGGCTCCCGGCCTACCCATGGACGCCCGCCTGCTGGTCGAGCACATCCCGAGCTTGCGCCGCTATGCGCGCGCGCTCACGGGCAATGCCTGGGCGGCCGACGACCTGGTGCAGGACACGCTCGAGCGCGCCTGCGGCAAGTGGCGGCTGTGGGTGGTGGGCACCGACCTGCGCGCCTGGCTCTTCACGGTCATGCACAACCTCTTCGCCAGCCAGGTGCGGCGACGGCCGCCGCCGCATGCGGTCGTGCCGCTGGACGACGTGGCGCCCGAGCAGCTGCAGGGCGGCGCCGATCCGGGCCTCGGCCTCGACCTGCAGCGCTGCCTGATGCAGTTGCCCGAGGAGCAACGCGCCGTGCTGCTGCTCGTGACGCTCGAAGACCTGTCCTACGCCGAGGTGGCGAAGGTGCTCCGCATTCCGATCGGCACCGTGATGTCGCGCCTCTCGCGCGCCCGCCTTCGTCTGCAGGAACTGATGGACGGCGCCGCCGCGCCCAGCCGCCCCGGCCTGCGCCGCCTCAAGTGACGTGAAGCACCCCGCCATGAACCGCCCCACCCTGCCCCCCACCGACGACGAGCTGCACGCCTGGGTCGACGGCCAGTTGCCGCCGGAACGCCGTGAAGCGGTCGAGGATGCGATTGCGCGCGATCCGGCCGTGGCGGCCCGTGTGGCGGCCTGGCATGCCCAGCGCGACGCCTTGCGCCGCCTGCACGGCGGTCTGCTCGACGAGCCCGTGCCGGCGCCGCTGATGGGCGTGCTCGAACGGCGTCGCGCCGAGACCGGTCGCGCTGCCCCCTGGCTGCGTTGGGGCGGCATGGCCGCAGGCCTGTTGATCGCCTTCACCGCGGGCTGGCTCGGCAATGCCCAGTGGTCGGGCACGCCACGTGCGGCCGAGGCCTCCTTGGCGCGCGCACCGGCCGTGCGCGAGTTCGTCCGCGACGCGTCGGTGGCCCATGTCGTCTACACACCTGAAAAGCGGCACCCCGTCGAAGTGGCCGCCACCGAACAGCAGCACCTCGTGCAGTGGCTGTCCAAGCGCCTCGACCACCCGCTCAAGGTGCCCGACCTGTCCTCGCTCGGCTACACGCTGGTCGGCGGGCGCCTGCTGCCCGGCGAAACCGGCGCGCGCGCCCAGTTCATGTTCGAGGACGCGGCAGGCGAACGCATCACGCTCTATATCGGCACGCTCGATGCGCAGGCCGCGGATACCGCTGCCGCGCGCGAAACCGCTTTCCGCTTCGCCTCGGACGGCGCCGTGCCGAGCTTTTACTGGGTCGACCGGGGTTTCGGCTATGCCGTGGCCGGTCGCCTGCCGCGCGATGCGCTGCTGAGACTCGCGACCCTGGCCTACCGCGAGTTATCGTAGCGACGGCATAAACTGCCGGTTCGCGCATTCACCTGGCTTGTTTTCGCGATTGATTTTTCAACTGAAGGAGAAACTGCATGAAATTGCTCAGCGCCTCGATCCTCGCAGCGGCTCTGCTCGCCGGCTGCGGCGGCATGTCCACCAAGACCGCTGGAGCGCCCGACACGCCCACCCGCACCGCCGATGGCGTGCTGGTCGGCCCGAACGGCATGACGCTCTACACCTTCGCCCGTGACACCGCCAATGCCGGCACCTCGGCCTGCAACGGCCAATGCGCCACCAACTGGCCGCCGCTCGGCGTGGCCGATGCCGCCAAACCCATGGGCGGCTACACCATCGTCGTGCGTGAAGACGGCAAGAAGCAGTGGGCCTACAAGGGCTGGCCGCTGTACTACTGGGCCAAGGACACCAAGGCCGGCGACAAGACCGGTGACGGCGTGGCCAACGGCGCCTGGAAGGTCGCCCGTCCCTGATGCCGCTGATGTGATGGCATCGGTCTGAACCGACGCCTCCATCCACCGAAGCCTCGGCATCCGCCGGGGCTTTTTTCATGCTGCACGGCAGAATGGCCCGATGACTTCTGCCGACACCCACCCGGACGCCTTCCACGCGCTTGTGTCCCACGGCCTCATCACCGACGCGCAGCACGACGCCGCGCTCGCGCACCCCGAGGCCCGCGCCCTGCCGCCGATTCCCGGTCCCGCACATGCGCTGGCCTGGATGCGCCTCAAGAACCTGATCACCGAGGAAGAACTGGATGCAGCGGTGGAGCGCCTCGAAGCCGCATCGCCGGCCGTCGCGGCGTTCACCGAGGCGGAAGACATCGCCTACGACGCAGACGACCTGCTGGACCTCGGCAAGACCGGCATCACACACGAGGCCGTGATCGCGCTGTTCAACGAAGGGCTGATCGACACCGAGACCCGCGATCTGGCGCTGCGCGCCGCGCCCCTGACCGGCGCGCCCGCCGCCCTGGGCCCCACGCTGGGCTGGCTGGTGACCGATGGCCTGCTCGACACGGAGCCGTTCGAAGCGCTCCGCGCCCGTGTTGCCGCCGAGCCGGCCTTCGCGACGGCAGCCGACCATCGGCGCCTCCTCGACGAAGCCCAGGCGATCGTCGCCGCCGACGAGCAGGAGACCGCCGACATGCTCAAAGAGTTCGCGCGCAGCCAGCAAGCCAGCTGGCGCAACTTCGGAATGATCGTAGTGGCCGTCGTGATCGTGATCGGCTGGTACCTCTTCGGCCGCTGAGAGCCAGCGGAGGGTCAGTGCGCGCCCGGCAGCGCGCTGTCCGCGAGCGTGGTGCGGCGCCCGCGCAGCGCGAGCAACTCGTTGAACACCAGCGCCCCGATCACAAGCACGCCGCCGGTCAGCACGCTGGCCGCAGGCGTCTCCCCGGCGCCCAGCCAAGCCAGCGCGATGCCGAAGATCACCTCGAGCAGCGCCAGCAACGCCACCTCGGGCGCCTTGAGCACCTGCGCGCACAACACTGAGAGCACGCAGGGAATCGCCAGCTGAAAGACACCCAGGAAGGCCAGCAGTCCCAGGTCATGCGGGCCGGCGCGGAACGGCCAGGCCAGCGGCAAGGTGACGAGCGCGCAGAGGGCGGCGCCGATCAGCACCGCGGGCACGAGGTCGACCTCCTGCCCCTTGGCGTGCGCATGCTGGACCACCGTCCATTGGGTTGCACCGGCCAGCGGCACGCACAGCGCCACCAGCGTGCCGACGAGCGACCCACCGCCACCGCCCAGCAGCTGCGTGCCGTACATCCAGCCGATGCCCAGCCCGGCGACCACGATGGCCGCCCAGGTGCGTGCGGGCAGCTTGTGCCCGATGAAGAGGCGCGCGGCCAGTGCAGTGAAGAGCGGCCCGAGCGCCATCGTGACCAGCACGCTCGCTGTGGAGGTGAGGGTCAGCGCCACCATGAAGGCCGTGAACATCACGGCCCAGCAGACGCCCGAGATCCAGAGCGAGTGCCCGCCGCGGCGCAGCTGCGAGAACACCGCCCGCCCCCGCCAAAGCGGCAAGATCACCAGCAGCGCCAGCATCGTGAAGAGGCTGCGCCAGAAGGTGATCTCGAAACTGTGCGCCTGCGCCAGGTGCCGCGTGACGACGCCCGCCGTGCCCCACATGAGGGTCACGACGACCATCAGCCCGACTGCGGCGCCGTGCGTCAGGCGCATGGCCGATCGAAGGCGATCAGCCGTTCGACGTGTCGCGGCCGGCGCGCTTGCGGTCGCTTTCCTTCAGGAAACGCTTGCGCAGGCGCACGCTCTTGGGCGTGATTTCGACCAGCTCGTCGTCCTCGATGAACTCGACGCCGTATTCCAGCGTGAGGTCGATCGGGGGCGTGATCTTGATCGCGTCTTCCTTGCCGCTCACGCGGAAGTTGGTCAGCTGCTTGGTGCGCGTGGCGTTCACGACCAGGTCGTTGTCACGGCTGTGGATGCCGACGATCATGCCTTCGTACACCGGATCGTTCGCCTTCACGAACATGCGGCCGCGGTCGTCCAGCTTGCCCAGCGCGTAGGTGAAGATTTCACCGTCGTCCATCGAGATCAGCACGCCGTTCTTGCGGCTGCCGATCTCGCCCTTGTGGGCTTCGTAGCTGTCGAAGATGTTGCTGATGAGGCCCGAGCCGCGCGTCAGGTTCAGGAATTCGTTCGTGAAGCCGATCAGACCACGCGCCGGAATGCGGTACTCCAGGCGCACGCGGCCACGGCCGTCCGGTTCCATGTTGACCAGCTCGCCCTTGCGTTCGCCCAGTGCCTGCATCACGCCACCCTGGTGGGTTTCCTCGATGTCGGCCGTGACCAATTCGATGGGCTCGTGCTTTTCGCCGTTCACGGTGCGGAACACCACGCGCGGCTTCGACACGGCCATTTCATAGCCTTCGCGGCGCATGTTTTCCAGCAGGATGGTCAGGTGCAGTTCGCCGCGGCCCATGACTTCGAAGATGCCTTCTTCGTCGGTCTCGCTCACGCGCAGTGCCACGTTGTGCTGCAGTTCCTTTTGCAGGCGGTCCCAGATCTGGCGGCTGGTCACGAACTTGCCTTCGCGGCCGGCCAGCGGGCTGGTGTTCACGCAGAAGTTCATGGTCAGGGTCGGCTCGTCGACCTTGAGCATGGGCAGCGGCGCAGGCTTGTCCTTGTCGGTCACGGTGACGCCGATGCCGATGTCGGCGATGCCGTTGATCAGCACGATTTCGCCGGGGCCGGCTTCGGTCGATTGCACGCGGTCCAGGCCCTGGAAGGTCAGCACCTGGTTGACGCGGCCCTTGACGGTCTTGCCGTCCGGACCTTCCATGACCAGCACGTCGGTCATGGGCTTGAGCGTGCCCTGGCTGATGCGGCCCACGCCGATGCGGCCCACGAAGGTCGAGAAGTCGAGGGCGGAAATCTGCAGCTGCAGCGGCGCGTTCGGGTCACCCTTTTGCGACGGCACGTGCTTCAGGATGGTGTTGAACAGGGCCGACATGTCGGGGCCCCACTGCTCACCGGGTGCGCCTTCTTCGAGCGACGACCAGCCGTTGATGCCCGAGGCGTACACCACGGGGAAGTCGAGCTGTTCGTCGGTCGCGCCGAGCTTGTCGAACAGGTCGAAAGCGGCGTTGACGACCTTGTCGGGGTTGGCGCCCGGCTTGTCGACCTTGTTCACGACCAGGATCGGCTTCAGGCCCAGGGCCAGCGCCTTCTTGGTCACGAAACGCGTCTGGGGCATCGGGCCTTCCTGCGCGTCGATCAGCAGCACCACGCCGTCGACCATCGACAGCGCGCGTTCCACTTCACCGCCGAAGTCCGCGTGGCCCGGGGTGTCGACGATGTTGATGTGCGTGCCTTCCCAGGTCACGGCGCAGTTCTTGGCCAGGATCGTGATGCCACGTTCCTTTTCGATGGCGTTGTTGTCCATCACCGTGTCGACGACCTTCTCGTGATCGGCGAAGGTGCCCGACTGGCGCAGCAGCTGGTCGACCATGGTGGTCTTGCCATGGTCCACGTGGGCAATGATGGCGATATTGCGGATTTGCTTGGTACTCATGGTGTCGCTTCGGTCTGTGGTGCGTTCAAAAGAATTTGCTGAATTTCGATGGGGTTCAGCAAGCGCCCCGGGATCAGTTCGCCGGCGCTCACGTGGGCGGTGCCCAGGAACGCCTGCGGGTCGGTGCCGAACACGGCCACCGCTTCGGCATCGGCCCAGCCGCCGCGGCGGCGCAGGCCCGAAAGAAAACGTGCCGCATCTTCGGCGGCGAGCGTGACGCGGCTGTGGCCCTCGACCAGCGCTTCGGCAGGCAACAGCCGTGCCAGGCGCTCGTCTTCGGTCATGGCTTCGAGCGCCTCGATCGTGACGCACTGCGCCTGCCCGAAACCGCCCGTGGCCGTGCGGCGCAGGAAGGTCAGGTGCGCGCCGCAGCCCAGCGCCTCGCCGATGTCCTCGCCCAGGGTGCGAATGTAGGTGCCCTTGCTCACGCTCGCAACAATGCGGATGCGGGTGTCGTCCAGCTGCGTCAGCGCGAGCTGGTGAATGACGACATCGCGCGGCGCACGCTCGATCTCGATGCCTTCGCGGGCGTACTCGTACAGCGCCTTGCCGTCTTTCTTGAGCGCGCTGTGCATCGGCGGCACCTGGCGGATCGGGCCGGTAAACAGCGCCTCGACGCGGGCCAGGTCTTCTGGCGACACCTGCACCGGGCGCTCGGCGATCACTTCGCCTTCGGCGTCACCCGTGGCGGTCTTGACGCCCAGGCGCGCAATCGCCTCGTACGTCTTGTCGGCGTCGAGGTGCAGCTGGCTGAATTTGGTGGCGGCGCCGAAGCACAGCGGCAGCACGCCCGTGGCGAGCGGATCGAGCGTGCCGGTATGGCCCGCTTTTTCGGCGCGCAGCAACCACTTGGCCTTTTGCAAGGCCTGGTTGCTGGAAAACCCCAGCGGCTTGTCGAGCAGCAACACCCCATGCACAGGGCGCCGCTGCACCCGTGTGCGTGGCGCGTTCATCGCTAGTCGTCTTTCGAGCGCGAAGCAACGGCCTGTGCGATGAGCGCATTCATGTCGGCCGCACGCTCGGTGGTGCGATCGAACAGGAAGTGCAGCGTCGGCACGGTGTGGATGTGCAGGCGCTTGAACAGGCCGTTGCGCAGGAAGCCTGCGGCCTGGTTCAGCGCTTCGGTGGTCTCGGCCACGTCGCCTGTGAGCAGGCTGAAGAAGATCTTCGCGTGCGCATAGTCGGGCGTGACCTCGACCGCCTGGATCGTGACCATGCCCACGCGCGGGTCCTTCAACTCGCGCGCGATCAGCTCCGTCAGATCGCGCTGGATCTGGTCGGCAACCTTGAAGGCGCGGTTGGGTGCGGCAGCTTTTCTTTTGGGCATTTGATCAATCACTAGCGTCGCGAGATCGGGCTCAGTGCAAGGCGCGCCGTCGCAGACAGTACTTCAGTACGGCAAGACGGCGGCAACGCGGCAATGAGCTCGATATCGCGGCGCGCGTCACAACGTACGCGCGATCTCCTTGATTTCGAAGAATTCGAGCTGATCGCCTTCCTTGATGTCGTTGTAGTTCTTGAGCTTGATACCGCACTCAAAACCTTCGCGAACTTCGCGGACATCGTCCTTCATGCGCTTGATCGAGTCGACTTCGCCGGTGTAGATCACCACGTTGTCGCGCAGCAGGCGGAAATGCGCGCTGCGGTTGACCGAGCCCGATGTGACGTACGAGCCGGCCACGGTGCCGATCTTCGAGGCCACGAACACCGTGCGGATCTCGGCCGAGCCGATGATCTCTTCGCGGCGCTCCGGTGCCAGCATGCCCGACATCGCAACCTTGATCTCGTCCACAGCGTCGTAAATGATGCTGTAGTAGTTCAGCTGCACGCCATTGCCTTCGGCCAGCTTGCGCGCACCGGCATCGGCCCGCACGTTGAAGCCGATGACCACTGCCTTCGACGCGATCGCGAGGTTGATGTCGCTTTCGCTGATGCCGCCGACGCCGGCGTACACGATCTGCACCTTGACTTCTTCGGTCGCCAGCTTGAGCAGCGACTGGGCCAGTGCTTCCTGCGAGCCTTGCACGTCGGCCTTGATGATGATGCGCAGCGTCTGCACTTCGCCCGCCGACAGGTCGGTGAACATGTTCTGCAGGTTCGCGGCTTGCGCCTTCGCCAGCTTGGTGTTGCGGAACTTGCCCGCACGGTAGGTCGCGATTTCGCGCGCACGGCGCTCGTCGGCCATCACCATGAACTCGTCGCCCGCCTGCGGCACTTCGGTCAGACCCTGGATTTCGACCGGGATCGACGGACCTGCCGACTTGGTGGCCTTGCCGTCTTCGTCCAGCATGGCGCGCACGCGGCCATAGGTCGAACCCGCCAGCACCACGTCGCCGGTCTTGAGCGTGCCGGACTGCACCAGCACCGTGGCGACCGGGCCGCGGCCCTTGTCGAGCTGCGCTTCGATGACCAGGCCCTTGGCGGCGGCATCCACCGGCGCCTTGAGTTCCAGCACTTCGGCTTGCAGCAGCACCTGTTCGAGCAGATCGTCGATGCCCTGGCCGGTCTTGGCCGACACCGGCACGAACGGCACGTCGCCGCCGTACTCTTCAGGCACGACCTCTTCGGCCACCAGTTCCTGCTTCACGCGGTCCAGGTTGGCGTCGGGCTTGTCCACCTTGTTGATGGCAACCACGATCGGCACACCCGCCGCCTTCGCGTGCTTGATGGCTTCCTTGGTCTGGGGCATGACGCCGTCGTCGGCCGCCACCACCAGGATCACGATGTCGGTGGCCTGTGCACCGCGGGCACGCATGGCGGTGAACGCCTCGTGACCCGGGGTGTCGAGGAACGACACCATGCCGCGTTCGGTTTCGACGTGGTACGCACCGATGTGCTGCGTGATGCCGCCGGCTTCGCCCGCAGCGACCTTGGCGCGGCGGATGTAGTCCAGCAGCGAGGTCTTGCCGTGGTCGACGTGACCCATGACGGTCACGACCGGTGCGCGCGGCAGGGCTTCCGCCTGTTGCGCCGACACGTCCTCGTCGGTGAAGGCTTCCGGGTCGTCCAGCGCGGCAACCACCGCGTTGTGGCCCATTTCCTCCACGATGATCATCGCGGTGTCCTGGTCGAGCGACTGGTTGATGGTCGCCATCATGCCCAGCTTCATCAGCTGCTTGATGACTTCCTGCGCCTTCACGGCCATCTTGTGCGCGAGCTCGGCGACCGTGATGGTCTCGGGCACGTGCACTTCCAGAATGCGCGCCTCGACCGGTGCGGCCGGTGCGTGTTGCTCGTCATGACCGCCACGGTCGTTGCCGCGACGGCCACGCGGGCCTCCACGCCAGTTGCCGCGACCGACACCGCCGCTGGCATCGCCGCGGGTCTTGATTTCCTTCTTCTTGGCAGGATCGCCAGCCCAGCTCGACGAGAGCTTGGCGGACTTGACTTCCTTGCCGGCACCCGCTGCGCCAGGTGCTGCCGCAGCACCCGCCGCGGCAGGCGCGCCAGGACGTGCGGGCGGCGTGGCCGGCTTGTGCAGCGTGCCCTTGACCGCCGACTTTTCAGGCTGCGGCTTCTCGGGCGCCTTGTGCGGCACCAGCACGCGGGCCGGTGCATTCATCATGGCACGGATGGCCTCGGCTTCGGCGAGTGCCTTGCGGCGACGCTCGTCGAGATCCTTGGCGCGGGCGGCTTCTTCGTCGGCACGGGCCTTCGATTCGGCGGCGGCCTTGGCCTTGGCGTCTTCCTTGGCTTGCGTGGCAGCGTTCTGTGCGGCCAGCTTGGTGTCGGCAGCCTGCTTTTCGGCAACGGCAGCGGTTTCTGCAGCGGCAGCGGCGGCAGCCACAGCGGCCGGTGCGGCCGGAGCAGCCACCGGCTGCTTCGCGGCTTCCTTGGCCGAAGCGGCGGCGGCTTCAGCGGCCTTCTTCTCGGCGGCGATGCGCGCAGCTTCCTGCTCGGCCTGTTCGGCGCGCTCGGCCTTCTCGGCCTGCTCGCGTTCGCGGGCTTCGGTTTCTTCGCGCTGGCGACGCTTCTCGGCCAGCTCTTCTTCCTGGCGGCGGATCAGCTCGGCCTGACGGCGTGCGTCTTCCTCGCGACGGGCCAGTTCGGCTTCGTCGATCTGAGGTGCGCTCGGCGCGGCGGACGTCTCGGCCGCCTGCTGCTGCGAGCCTTCGGCGGTCGCCGGATGGCCTTCATCGCGCTGGATGAAGGTGCGCTTCTTGCGCACTTCGACCTGGATGGTGCGGGCGCGGCCGGTGGCGTCGGCCTGCTTGATCTCGCTGGTCGACTTCTTGGTCAGCGTGATCTTCTTGCGCTCGGGCTCGGCCGTGCCGTGGCTGGCCTTCAGGAAACCGAGCAAGCGCTGCTTGTCGGCCTCCGTGAGTGCATCGGTGGCGGCCGCTTTGGGCACGCCTGCGCTCTTGAGCTGGTCAAGCAAGGTTTCGGGAGTCTTCTTGAGCTCGTTCGCGAACTCGGCGACAGTGGTACTGGACATATTGCTTTCGTGCCTCCATACCGTCACTCTTGGCCGGCGAACCAATGTTCGCGGGCTTTCAAGATGAGGGCTTTGGCGTCATCGGCGCTCAGGCCGGTGATTTCGGTGAGTTCATCGACCGCGAGGTCGGCCAGGTCGTCACGGGTGTTCACACCCGCTTCGGCCAACTGGGGAATCAGGTCGGGGTTGAGGCCTTCGAGGTCGCGCAGGTTCTGCGAAACGGTTTCGACGCCTTCTTCCTTGGCGATTTCCATGGTGAGCAACGCATCCTTTGCACGGGCGCGCAGCTCATTGATGGTGTCTTCGTCGAAGGCCTCGATCTCAAGCATCTCGGAGATCGGCACATAGGCCACCTCCTCGAGGCTGTTGAACCCTTCCGAAATCAGGATGTCGGCGATTTCCTCGTCGACATCGAGCTTTTCCATGAAAAGCTTGCGGCTGGTATCGGTTTCGACGGCCTGTTTCTGGGCCGACTCGTTGGCGTCCATGATGTTGATCTTCCAACCGGTGAGGTCGGAAGCCAGACGCACGTTCTGGCCGCCGCGGCCGATGGCGATCGCGAGGTTTTCCTCGTCGACCACCACGTCCATGGCGTGCTTTTCTTCATCGACCACGATCGACGAGACGTTGGCCGGCGCCAGGGCGCCGATCACGAACTGGGCCGGGTCTTCACTCCACAGCACGATGTCCACGCGCTCGCCGGCGAGTTCGTTCGTCACGGCGTTGACGCGGGTGCCGCGCACGCCGACGCAGGTGCCGATCGGGTCGACACGCTTGTCGTGCGAGAGCACGGCGATCTTGGCGCGCGAACCGGGGTCGCGGGCGCAGCTCTTGATTTCGAGCAGGCCCTGTTCGATCTCGGGCACTTCCTGGCGGAAGAGCTCGATCATGAACTCGGGGGCCGAGCGCGACAGGATGATCGGCGCGCCGCGCAGCGTCAGGTCGACCTCCATGATCATGGCCCGCACGCGGTCGCCGTTGCGCAGGTTTTCCTTGGCGATCATCTCGCTGCGGCGCAGGCGGCCTTCGACACGCCCGGCTTCCACGATGATGTCGCCCTTGTCCAGGCGCTTGACGGTGCCCACGAAGATCTTGTCGCCGCGCGACATGAAGTCGTTGAGCAGCATCTCGCGCTCGGCGTCGCGGATCTTCTGCAGGATCACCTGCTTGGCAGCCATGGCGCCGATGCGGCCGATCGGCACCGAGTCCACCGCTTCCTCGATGTACTCGCCGACTTCGATGTCCGACATTTCTTCCTTGGCCTCGAACAGGAGGATTTCCTGGTCGGGCAGCTGCAGGCCGGCTTCATCGGGAACGACGTGCCAACGGCGGAAAGTTTCGTAGTCGCCGCTGTCGCGATCGACCGCCACGCGGATATCCACGTCACCCTGATGGAGCTTCTTGGTGGCTTGCGCCAGTGCGGATTCGACCGCGCCGAAGACCACGTCGCGTTCGACGTTCTTCTCGCGCGAGATCGCATCCACCAACATCAACATTTCGCGATTCATGCCACCACTCCTCTTGTTCAGTCCGAAACGTTCGTTCCGTCGTCAATATCCGAAAAACCCGGTTGGGTTTTGGCCTTGCGGCCCTTGAAATCCACAATCGGCGCGAGCCGCGCATCGCGCAGCTCGTCCAATGCGAAGCCCAGCGCATGCAACGGTGCAGGCGCGCGCTTCTTGCTCACTTTTTGACCGGGCTTGGCCTTGGGCTCGTCGCTCCAGACGATCTGCCAACCCGAACCGCTCTCCGCACGCTCCAGCGTGCCGCGAAACTTCTTGCGGGTGGCCGACACCTGGCCCGCCGCCGCAGCGCCCATGGGTGCCTTGAGGGTGATATCGATCACCGCGCCCACGAATCGCCCGAAATCCTGTTCATTGCGCAGCGGACGGTCGATACCGGGCGAGGAGACCTCGAGCCGCTTGTAATCGACCGCATCGACTTCCAGCGCGAATTGCAGCTGGCGCGTGACCTTCTCGCAGTCTTCCACCGTCACGAAGGGTTCGGGCACGCCGGCCGCCACATCTTCAGAGGTGGGGGGCGTCCAGGGCAAATCAATCGTCACGCGCAGCAATCCACCGGCCGAGCGCTCGACCTCGACCAGGTCGTAGCCGAGACCGGCCACGGTTTGTTCTACTGTTTGCTGCAATGCCACGTGTTTGAAAGCGCCTTCTGAATCAATGCCCAAGCCGCAGCACCCGCCCACCACGGATGCCACGACGCCAAATAATTGCTGCTTGAGAATGCATAGACCAAAAAAAACGGGCGGTTGGTACCCGCCCGTTTGGTCGTGAGCCTCGAATTATATGCTATTCGCGTGCATAAATGAAGGACATCGGTATTCAAGCGGCCAGCGGGCGCCTGTATTTCGACCAAACCACGGCAAACAGCACCGCGCCCAAAGCCAATGCGGCCGCGGCCACCAGCAAAGGCAGCTCGAAAGAGCCGGTGCGCTGGGCCAGTGGCGCCGCAAACAACGGTCCGATGATCTGCCCCACCCCGTAGGACGCCGTGGCATAGCCGATCAGCCCGGCCGCCGCATTGCCGCGCAGCCGGCGCGCTTCCCGCATGGCGAAAAGCGTGATGGCGGTGAAAGGCATGCCGAGCAGCAGGCTGCCCAATGCAAAACCGGCAATCGTCGGCCAGGCCACCGAAAACACGACGCCGAGGGCCTGCAATGCATAGGCGGCGGCCAGCAGCAGCCGGTTGTCCCAATGCACCGGGGCGCGGGCGCCGATCAATGCGCCCGGAATGATGGCCGCACCAAACAGTGGCCAGAAGAAATCCGGCCAGGGCGAACCCGGCAGCGCCTGCCGGGCGATCACGGGCAGGAATGTGGCCGTAATGATGTAACCAAAGCCGGCCAGCCCATAGAGTGCGACCAGCCAGATCGCGTCACTGCGCGCCGAGGCCGATCCGGTGGCGCCAGCGGTCGCGGCCGGGCTGGCAGCCGCCCCGCCCGCCACCGCCCCTACCCGTTCGCCGTCGTCGAACACCCGCCAGATCACGGCGATCAGCACCACGGCCAGCAATCCGAGGCCGATCCAGCCCGCCTCCGAACCCCAGCGACCCAGCGCACCGCCCAGCAGCCCGGTCATGGCGATCCCGATGCCCGGCCCGGTGTAGATCACGCCAGCCAGCGTGGGCGAATTCGTCTCGGCCAGGCGGCGCAGCCCCCAGCCCGAGGCAAACACGAAAACCCAGGCACTCATCACCCCGGCCGCCGCGCGCAGCACGCCCCACCCGATGAAGCTGTGCAGCAGTCCCATGCCGACCAGCAGCGCCGCCGTGGCCAGCAGGCCACCGCGCACCATGCTCGATGCCTTGATGCCGATTGCCGCGCAGCTCACCGCGCCGAAGAAATAGCCCAGGTAATTAAGAGACGCCAGCAGCCCTCCACCGGCCAACTCGAGCTTTCCCTCGCTCAGCATGATGGGCAGCATGGGCGTGAAGGCGAAGCGCCCCAGCCCCATGGCCACCGCCAGCGTGACCATGCAGGCCAGCGCCGCGCGCCAGGCGCCGCGCCGGTCGTGTCCGATTCCCGACATTGCTTGCAATCTCCGTGTTCTATTCCAGCAGCGCCGCCGCCACCAGCTTCTGTGTGTAGGGGTGCTCGGGAGCGTCAAGAACGCGCAGGGCCGGCCCGGATTCAAGGATCGCGCCGTCCTTCATCACGATGACCTGGTGCGCCATGGCGCGGATCACCTCGACGTCGTGCGTGATCAGGAGGTAGCTCAGCCCCCGTTCGCGCTGCAGCCGCTGCAGCAGGCCGAGCACCTGCTTCTGGATGGTCACGTCGAGCGCGCTGGTGGGCTCGTCGAGCACCAGCAGCCGCGGATCGACGATCAGCGCCCGGGCGATCGCCAGCCGCTGGCGCTGCCCACCCGAGAACTCGTGCGGATAGCGGTCGAGCAGCGCCGGAAACTGCGCCTCGCTCAGCCCCACGTCCGCCAGCGCCGCGAGCGCGCGCACCCGACGGGCAGCGGTGTCGAGCTCGGGCGCGTGCACGCGCAGCCCCTCGCCCACGATCTGCTCCACGGTCATGCGTGGCGAGAGCGACGAGAACGGGTCCTGGAACACGACCTGCATCGTGCGGCGCAGCGCCAGGTCGGAGGCGCGGTCGACCGCCCAGCCCTTCCCCGTCACCTGCAGTTCGCCCCGGTGCTTGAGCAGGCCGAGCGCGGCCAGTGCCAGCGTCGACTTGCCCGAGCCCGATTCGCCGACCACGCCCAGCGTTTCGCCCGGCGCGATCCGGAAATCGGCGCCCTGCACGGCGACGAACTCGCCCTTGCGGAACCAGCCCGCGAAGCCAGGGCGCGACACCGGATAGCTCACGCGCAGCGCGCGGGCTTCGAGCACCGGCGGCGCCGCGCCATCGGCGGCGGCTTCGGCCACGTCGCGCGCCGGATGGCTGTCGATCAGCTTGCGGGTGTAGGCATGCTGCGGCGCCTCGAACACCGTGCCCACCGGGCCGTGCTCGACGATGTGGCCGCGCTCCATCACCGCCACGCGGTCGGCGAAGCGGCGCACCAGGTTCAGGTCGTGGGTGATGAGCAGCACGGCCATGCCGTACTTGCGCTGCAGCTCGGCCAGCAGTTCGAGGATCTGCGCGCGCACCGTGACGTCGAGCGCCGTGGTCGGTTCGTCGGCCAGCAGCAGGCGCGGCTTGCAGGCCAGCGCCATCGCGATCATGGCGCGCTGACGCTGCCCGCCCGACAGCTGGTGCGGATACGACCTCGCCCGCCGCGCCGGTTCGGGAATGCCGGTGTCGGCGAGCAGCTGCACGGCCGCCTCTTGCGCGGCGCGGGCCGACAGCCCTTCGTGCAGCTCGAGCACCTCGGCGATCTGGTCGCCCACGGTGTACAGCGCATTGAGCGCGGTCATCGGCTCCTGGAAGATCATCGCGATCTCCTTGCCACGGATGCCGCGCAGTTCGCGCTCCGGAATCGACAGCAGGTCGCGCGCACCGCGCTGCGCCTGCGACCCCGACAGGGTCGCCACCCCGCCAAGGTCGGCGTTCTGCACCAGCCGCAGCAGCGAGAGCGCCGTGACGGTCTTGCCCGAGCCCGACTCGCCGACCAGCGCGAGCTTTTCGCCCGCCGCGATCTGCAGGTCGATGCCGTGCACCACCGGCTTGCCGCTGAACGAGACACTCAGCCCCTTTACATCGAGCAGGGGTTGGTTCTTGGTGTCGCGCATCGTCGTCATTTGTCGGCCTTGCGGGGGTCGAGCGCATCGCGCAGCGCGTCGCCCATGAAGGTCAGCAGCATCAGCGTGACGACCAGCACACAGAAGGTGGACAGCGAAATCCACCACGCATCGATGTTCCCCTTGCCCTGGCTCAGCAGTTCGCCGAGCGACGGCGTGCCGGGCGGAACGCCCAGCCCGAGGAAGTCGAGCGAGGTCAGCGCCAGGATGGCCGCGCTCATGCGGAACGGCAAAAAGGTGACGACCGGCACCATGCTGTTGGGCAGGATGTGGCGCCACATGATCTGCAGGTTGCCCACGCCGAGCGCGCGCGCGGCGCGCACGTAGTCCATCTGGCGGTTGCGCAGGAACTCGGCGCGCACGTAGTCCGACAGGCCCATCCAGCCGAACAGGCTCAGCAGGATCAAGAGCAGCGACACGCTCGGCGTGAAGATCGCGCTGAAGATGATCAGCAGGTACAGCTCGGGCATCGCGCTCCAGATCTCGATCAGGCGCTGGAAGGTCAGGTCGATCTTGCCGCCGAAGAAGCCCTGCACGGCGCCGGTCGCGATGCCCAGCACCACGCCGACCACCGTGAGCGCCAGCGCGAACAGCACGCTCACGCGAAAGCCGTAGATCAGCTGGGCCAGCAGGTCGCGCCCGCGTTCGTCGGTACCCAGCAGGTTCGCCTGCGAGGGCGCGGCGGGGTTCGGCGGTTTCGAGAAATAGTTGAGCGTGGCCGGGCCGTAGCGGTTGGGCGCATACACCGCCCAGTTGTCGCCCTGGGTGATGCGCTGCTCGATGAAGGGATCGAGGTAGTCGGCGGGCGTTTCGAAATCGCCGCCGAAGGTCTTCTCGGAATAGTCGCGCAGCACGGGGAAGTAGGTCTGGCCCTCGTAGCGCACCACCAACGGCTTGTCGGTGGAGAGCACGTCGGCGAACAGGCTCAGCACCACCAGCGTCGAGAAGACGACCAGGCTCCAGAACCCCAGCGGGTTGCGGCGGAAACGGCGCCAGGCACGGCGCCCGGGGCTCACGGACACGGCGGCGGCTTCAGTCAAACTTCACCCTCGGATCGACCCAGACGTAGCAAAGATCGGAGATGAGCTTGGTCACCAGCCCGATCAGCGTGAACAGATAGAGCGTGCCCAGGAACACCGGGTAGTCGCGCCGCAGCACGCTTTCGTAGCTCAGCAGGCCCATGCCGTCGAGCGAGAACAGCGTCTCGATCAGCAGCGCGCCCGAGAAGAAGGCGCCGATGAAGGCCGTCGGAAAGCCCGTGATGATCGGGATCAGCGCATTGCGGAACACGTGCTTCCACAGCACCTGCCGCTCGGCCAGCCCCTTGGCCCGCGCCGTCAGCACGTACTGCTTGCGGATTTCCTCCAGGAAGGAGTTCTTGGTGAGCATCGCGGTGATCGCGAAGCTGCCCAGCACCATGGCCGTCACCGGCAAGGTGATGTGCCACAGGTAGTCGACGATGCGCGCGCCCCAGCTCAGCGACTCCCAGTTCGGCGAGGTCAGCCCGCGCAGCGGGAACCACTGCAGTTGGCCGCCGAAGATCACCAGCAGCGCCACACCCAGCACGAAACCCGGGATGGCGTAGCCGACGAGCACGAGCAGCGTCGTGAAAAAGTCGAAGCGCGAGCCCGCGCGCACCGCCTTGGCCACGCCCAGCGGCACCGCGATGAGGTAGCTGATGAAGAAGGTCCACAGCCCCAGGCTGATCGACACCGGCAGCTTCTCCTTGATGAGCTGCCACACGTCCTTGCTCTGGAAGAAGCTCTTGCCCAGGTCGAAACGCGCGAACTGCTTGAGCATCTGCCAGAAGCGCTCGGGGGCCGGTTTGTCGAAACCGTAGAGTGCCTTGATCTCGGCCACCTGCTTGGCGTCGAGCGTGCGGCCGGTGGGACCGCCCGAGATTCGGTTCTCTTTGTTGGTGAGTTGCGAGAGCAGCTGCTCGGCCGGACCGCCGGGCACGAACTGCACGATGGCGAAATTGAGCAGCAGCACGCCGAACAGCGTGGGAATGATCAGCAGGAGGCGTCGGATCAGGTAGGCGGCCATGCGTGTTCTTCTACTTGACGCTCGGGTCGATCCACCACATCGTCAGCATCGCGGACCCCGCCAGCAGGCGCTGCGGCAAGGGCGCGTCCGGTCGACGCAGCTTTCGCTTGTGGGCAATGAAATACTGCTTGCCGTAGTACATCGGGGTCATGTAGTGCTGGTGGAGCAAGTAGCGGTCCAGCAGCCGCGCGGCTGCGGCGAGCGAGGCGCGGTCGTGGCTGTTGACGATCACCTCGACGATCTCGTCGACCACCGGGTCGCTGATGCCGCTCAGGTTCTGGCTGCCCTTCTCGCTCGCCGATTTCGAGCTGAAGTCGTCGTACAGCTCGTTGCCCGGGCTCGACGAGCCACCCACGAGGCTGATGGCCATGTCGAAATCGAAGTCGTCCAGCTTCTTCTTCAGCAGGCTCGGGTCGCGCAAACGGTAGTCGAGCCGGATGCCCAGCTTGCCGAGGTTGCGCGCATACGGCGCGAGCACCACGCCCGAGCTGCGGTCGGCGATGTCGATGGTGATCACGAACGGCGTGCCGGCCTTGTCGCGCAACGCACCGTCGCGGTAGGTCCAGCCGGCTTCCTTCAGCAGTTCCTGCGCCTTCACGAGGTTGCGCCGCAGGCCTTCGGCGGTGTCGCCGCTGCTGTCGGGGCGCGGCAGCTCACCCTTGGTGTTGTCGAGGTAGCGCTGCCGGGTCTTGAGCTTGTCGATCAGCGCCTGCTCCTCGGGGCTGACCTCGGGCTGGGCCATGAGGTCGTCGCTGTTCTGGAAGTAGCTCTGGGTGCGCCCGCGGCGGCCATAGAACAGGTGGGCGTTGAGCCAGTCGAAGTCGAAGGCCAGCGCCAGCGCCCTGCGCACGCGCATGTCGGCGAAGCGCGGCTGCCGCAGGTTGGGCGCCAGGCCCTGCATGCCGGTGAAGCGGCGGTGCGCGATCTCTTCCTTGACCAGCTCGCCGGAGTCGAAGCGGCGGCCCTTGTAGCGGCGCACCCACGCGATGATCGAGCGCTCTTCCATCGCGTCGAGGGCGCCGGCCTTGAGCGACTCTTCCTCGCCGAGCGCGTCCTTGAAGTACTGGTACGACACCGTGTCGTAGTTGAACATTCCCTTGCGCACCGGCAGGTTGGCGGCCCAGTAGTCCGGGCGCCGGCGGTACGAGATGAACTTGCCGAAATCGACCTTGTCCACCACGTAGGGCCCACTCGCGATCGGCGGCTCGGTCACGATCTGGTCGAAGGGCTTGCCCTTGCCCCAGGCGCTGGAGAACACCGGCAACCCGCCGATGATCATGTGCAGCTCGGCGTTCTGGCGCACGAAGTCGAAGCGGATGGTGCGCTCGCCCGTCACCACGGCCTCCTTGATGTCGGCCCAGTACGAGCGGAAGGTCGGCCCGGCCAGCTTGCTGCGCAGGGTGTCGAAGGAGTACTTCACGTCTTTCGCCAGCACCGGCGAGCCGTCGGAAAACCGCGCCTTGGGGTTCAGCCGGAACGTGACGCTCAAGCGGTCGGACGCGAGCTGGATGTCCTCGGCCAGCAGGCCGTACTGCGAGAAAGGCTCGTCCTCGCTCGGCGTGGTCAGCGAGTCGAAGAGCAGGCCGTACTCGGAGAACACGAAGCCGTTGGCGCTGTAGCCCATGCCCACCGGGGGCACGCCGCGCAAGGTGAAGGGGTTGAGCTTGTCGAAGCTGCCGGCGGCCGACAGGGTCAGGTCGCCGCCCTTGGGCGCGTGGGGGTTCACGTAGTCGAAATGCGTGAACGACGCCGGGTACTTGGGCTCGTAACCCATGCCCAGCCCGTGCGCCGCCCACGAGGGCAGCGCCAGGAGCGCCAACATCCAGAGCAGCCAACCTCGCATGCGAGAATTCTGCCCAAGATTTTCACGAGGCAACTTCATGGGCTTTCTTTCCGGCAAGAAACTGTTGATCACCGGTGTGTTGAGCAATCGCTCCATTGCATATGGCATTGCCAAGGCCTGTCACGACCAGGGCGCGGAACTCGCCTTCAGTTATGTCGGCGAGCGATTCAAGGACCGTATCACCGAATATGCCGCAGACTTCGGCTCGAAACTGATTTTCGACTGCGACGTGGGCGACGACGCGCAGATCGACAAGCTCTTCACCGACCTCGCGCAGACCTGGCCCAAATTCGACGGCTTCGTGCACAGCATCGGCTTCGCCACGCGCGAGTCGATCGCCGGCGACTTCCTGGAAGGCCTCTCGCGCGAAGGCTTCAAGATCGCGCACGACATCAGTGCCTACAGCTTCCCGGCCATGGCCAAGGCGGCCCTGCCCTACCTCAACGACAAGTCGGCTCTGCTCACGCTGACCTACCTGGGCGCCGAGCGCGCGCTGCCCAACTACAACACCATGGGCCTGGCCAAGGCCTCGCTCGAGGCGTCGGTGCGCTACACCGCCGCCTCGCTCGGCCCGAAGGGCATGCGCGTGAACGGCATCAGCGCCGGCCCCATCAAGACGCTCGCCGCCAGCGGCATCAAGAGCTTCAGCAAGATCCTCACGGCCGTGGCCGACGCCTCGCCGATCCGCCGCAACGTGACCATCGAGGAAGTCGGCAACGTGGCCGCCTTCCTGCTGAGCGACCTCGCCAGCGGCGTGACCGCCGAGATCACCTACGTGGACGGCGGCTTCAGCAACGTGGTCGGAGGCATGGCGGAGTAATTTCCCCTCTCGGCTTCCAGCGCCTGCCACCGTGTTGAACCGACGCACCCTCCTCCTGCTTGCGGGACTGGGCGCAGCTCTTTCGGGCCGCGCCGCGTTCGCGCGCGCGGCCGCGCCCGCCCTGATGCTCGCCGAGGTGTACCGCCCCGGCATGTCGCTCGCGGGCTACTGGGTCAGCGAGAAGTTCGACGGCGTGCGCGGCTACTGGGACGGCCAGAAGCTCTGGACCCGCGGCGGCGAGCCCGTCGCGGCGCCCATCTGGTTCACCGCCTCGCTGCCCAAGCAGCCGCTCGACGGCGAACTGTGGGCGGGACGTGGTCGCTTCAACCACACGATGTCCACCGTGCGCAGCCAGACGCCCAGCGACACCGCCTGGCACGAGATCCGTTTCATGGTGTTCGACCTGCCCGCCCAGGGCGGCGACTTCAACACCCGCCTCGCGGCGCTGCGCAAGCTGCTGCCGATCACCGATGCGCCCTGGGTGATGGCCGTGCCGCAGCAGCCCGCAACCACGCACGAAGACCTGCAGGCGCTGCTCGACAAGACCGTGAAGATGGGCGGCGAAGGCCTGATGCTGCACCGGGGCGCGTCGATGTACCGCGGCGAGCGCAACAACGACCTGCTCAAGGTCAAGCCGTTTGACGACGCCGAGGCCCGCGTGGTCGCGCACCTGCCCGGCAAGGGCAAGCACCACGGCCGGCTCGGGGCCTTGATGGTCGAGATGCCCGACGGCCAGCGCTTCCGCCTCGGCACCGGACTGACCGACGCCGAGCGCGACCAGCCGCCGCCGATCGGCAGCCTGGTGACCTACCGCTACAACGGCACGCACCCGAGCGGGCTGCCGAAGTTCGCGCGCTTCATGCGCGTGCGCGAAGGCTAACCCCGCCTTCGCAGACCGTGCCCCTCAACGGGGCACGTCCCTTTCTCAACTTGCCTTGCGCACGCAGTCCGCGTAGTACCGCTTCTTGCCCGTCTCGTCGACGCGCGCCACCAGACCGTGGATGTCGGTCTCGAAGCCCGGGCACTGCAGGTTGAACTCGCGCGAGAACTTCAGGTAGTCGACGATCTTCTTGTTAAAGACTTCGCCCGGGATCAAAAGCGGAATGCCCGGCGGGTACGGCGTGATCAGGCTCGTGGTGATGCGGCCTTCGAGCTCGTCGATCTCCACGCGCTCGGTCTTGCGGTGCGCGATGTGGGCGAAGGCGTCGCTGGGCTTCATGGCCGGAGTCAGGTCGCTCAGGTACATCTCGGTCGTGAGGCGGGCCACGTCGTAGCGCGCGTACAGCTGGTGGATGTGCTGGCACAGGTCGCGCAGGCCCAGGCGCTCGTAGCCCGGGTGCTGCTGGCAGAACTCGGGGAGGATGCGCCACATCGGCTGGTTGCGCGCGTAGTCGTCCTTGAACTGCTGCAGCGCCGTGAGCAGCGTGTTCCAGCGGCCCTTGGTGATGCCGATGGTGAACATGATGAAGAAGCTGTACAGGCCCGTCTTCTCCACGATCACGCCGTGCTCGGCCAGGAACTTGGTCACCACGCTGGCGGGGATGCCGGTCTCGGCAAAGTTGCCTTCCAGGTCCAGGCCGGGCGTGACGATGGTCGACTTGATCGGGTCGAGCATGTTGAAGCCGTCGGCCAGCTCGCCGAAGCCGTGCCAGTTGCGCGGCGACTTCTTGCTCTTGGGCTTGCCGTTCTTCTCGCCGTGCATGATCCAGTCTTCGGCGCGGCCGATGCCTTCGTCGACGAGCTTCTCGGGGCCCCAGACCTTGAACCACCACTCGTCCTTGCCGAACTCGTCCTCGACCTTGCGCATGGCGCGGCGGAAATCGAGCGCTTCCAGGATGCTTTCTTCCACCAGCGCGGTGCCGCCGGGCGGCTCCATCATGGCGGCGGCCACGTCGCAGCTGGCGATGATCGCGTACTGCGGGCTGGTCGACGAGTGCATCAGGTAGGCCTCGTTGAAGAGGTCGCGGTCGAGCGCGCGGTTCTGCGAGTCCTGCACCAGCACGTGGCTGGCCTGGCTGATGCCGGCCAGCAGCTTGTGCGTCGACTGCGTGGCGAACACCAGCGATTCCTTCGGGCGCACGCGGCGCTTGCCCATCGCGTGGTACGCGCCATAGAACGGATGGAAGGCGGCGTGCGGCAGCCAGGCCTCGTCGAAGTGCAGCGTGTCGACGTAGCCGTCGAGCATGTTCTTGATGGTCTCGGTGTTGTAGATCACGCCGTCGTAGGTCGACTGCGTGAGCGTCATCACGCGCGGCTTGACCTTGTTCGGGTCCACGTCGGCGAGCAGCGGGTTGGCCTTGATCTTGGCCTTGATGGCGCTCTGCTCGAACTCGCTCTTCGGAATCGGGCCGATGATGCCGAAGTGGTTGCGCGTGGGCTTCATGAACACCGGAATCGCGCCGGTCATGATGATCGCGTGCAGGATCGACTTGTGGCAGTTGCGGTCGACCACCACCACGTCGTCGGGCGCCACCGTGTGGTGCCACACCATCTTGTTGCTGGTGCTGGTGCCGTTGGTCACGAAGAAGCAGTGGTCGGCATTGAAGATGCGCGCCGCATTGCGCTCGCTGGCCGCCACCGGGCCGGTGTGGTCGAGCAGCTGGCCCAGTTCTTCCACCGCGTTGCAGACGTCGGCGCGCAGCATGTTCTCGCCGAAGAACTGGTGGAACATCTGGCCCACCGGGCTCTTCAGGAACGCCACGCCGCCCGAGTGGCCCGGGCAGTGCCACGAGTACGAACCGTCTTCGGCGTAGTCGATCAGCGCCTTGAAGAACGGCGGCTGCACGCCTTCCAGGTAGCTCTTGGCCTCGCGAATGATGTGGCGCGCCACGAATTCGGGGGTGTCCTCGAACATGTGGATGAAGCCGTGCAGCTCGCGCAGGATGTCGTTCGGGATGTGGCGCGAGGTCTTGGTCTCGCCATAGATGTAGATCGGCACGTCGGCGTTCTTGCGACGCACCTCGCCGATGAAGCTGCGCAGGCTCAGCACGGCCGGGTCGAGGTCGGGGCCGACCGTGAACTCTTCGTCGTCGATCGACAGGATGAAGGCACTGGCGCGGCTTTGCTGCTGCGCGAACTGGCTCAGGTCACCGTAGCTCGTGACGCCCAGCACCTCGAAGCCCTCGCTTTCGAAGGCCTGCGCAAGCGCGCGGATGCCGAGGCCCGAAGTGTTTTCGGAGCGGAAGTCCTCGTCGATGATGACGATGGGAAAGCGGAATTTCATGAGCGGGGCTCCGGACAGGCAGTCAGACAGGCAATGAGCGAGGCGCGAAGTGTACGGAATTCGGATGACGGATTGCGCCGGCCGGGTTCAAGCCCGCGCAGGTGCGTGACTGCGAAGAGCCCCACCGGGCGCCATATCCCTACGCGACACAGGCGCATGGCACGCCATGCCGCAGAATGGCGACGGTCCAAGTAACAAAAGAAGAGAGGAGTTGCCATGGGAAATCCCACCTTCTGGTGGTTGATCGCAGGCGCGGCCATCGTGGCCGAGTTGTTGTCCGGCACGGTGTACCTGCTGCTGCTGGCCACCGGCTTCGCCGCCGCCGCCATCGCCGCGCACCTGGGCTTCGGCCTCGTCACGCAGCTGCTGGTGGCCGCCGTGGTCGGCGTGGGCTCAGTCGTGACCTGGTACCTGATCCGGCGCAACCGTCCGGCTGCGCCCTCCAGCGACCTCAACCTGGACATCGGCGAGAGCGTGTTCGTCGATGCCTGGAACCCCGACGGCACCGCCACCGTGCGCTACCGCGGCTCGCAATGGACCGTCGTGCTGCGTGCGGGCCATGCGCCTTCCACCGGCGAACACCGCGTGGTCGAGGTGATCGGCAGTCGCCTCGTGGTCGACAAGATCTAGCAGTTCAATCCGTCCGTCAGAAAAACGCATTCGAAAAGGAAGCACACCATGGAATTTTCCGTTCCTCTCATCATCCTGGTCATCGCGATCATCTTCATCAGCCAGTCGGTCAAGTTCGTGCCGCAGCAGAACGCATGGGTGCGCGAGCGCCTGGGCAAGTACCACGGCACCATGACGCCCGGCCCGAACTTCCTGATCCCGTTCATCGACCGCGTGGCCTACAAGCACAGCCTGAAGGAAATCCCGCTCGACGTGCCCAGCCAGATCTGCATCACGCGCGACAACACGCAGCTGCAGGTCGACGGCATCCTGTACTTCCAGGTGACCGACCCGATGCGCGCCAGCTACGGCTCGTCGAACTACATCGTGGCCGTGACCCAGCTCGCACAGACCTCGCTGCGCAGCGTGATCGGCAAGCTCGAGCTCGACAAGACCTTCGAGGAGCGCGACGTGATCAACGCCCAGGTGGTGGCCGCCATCGACGAGGCCGCGCTCAACTGGGGCGTGAAGGTGCTGCGCTACGAAATCAAGGACCTGACGCCGCCGAAGGAAATTCTGCTGGCCATGCAGGCGCAGATCACCGCCGAACGCGGCAAGCGCGCGCTCATCGCCGCCTCGGAAGGCCGTCGCCAGGAACAGATCAACATCGCCACTGGCGAACGCGAAGCCTTCATTGCCCGCTCCGAGGGCGAGAAGCAGGCGCAGATCAACAATGCGCAGGGTGAAGCCGCCGCCATCACGGCCGTGGCCACCGCCACGGCGGACGCCATCGAACGCGTGGCCGCCGCCATCCAGAAGCCGGGCGGCGAACAGGCCGTGCAGCTGAAGGTGGCCGAGCGCGCCGTCGATGCCTACGGCAAGGTGGCCGCCGATTCGAAGACCACGCTCATCGTGCCGAGCAACATGACCGAGACGGCCGCGCTGATCTCGTCGGCCATGCGCATGATCCAAACCGGCAAAAGCTCTGGCCCGACCTGAAAACGGCTGAAAACCCGCGCTACAATCGTGGGCTCAGGAGCGGTGGATGAGCGGTTTAAGTCGCACGCCTGGAAAGCGTGTGAGGGTTAATAGCCCTCCGCGGGTTCGAATCCCGCCTGCTCCGCCAAAACGATGCCCCAGTAGCTGCCAAGCTGCTGGGGCTTTTTGTTTGTTGGGCACCCGCAATGGGTTTGCCTGTGCCTTGCGGACATCGGGCATGCCGTTGCCCGACCTCCTCCGGTTCAGCTGAACACGCTTTCGAGATCGACCTCTTCCGCGCTGTCGTCCAGCTTCAGGCTCTGCTCGATGTGGTCGAGGTGATGCAGCATCAGCTTCTCGGCGCGTGCGGCGTCGCCGCGGTTCACGGCGGCGACGATTTCCTCGTGCTCGTCTGCGCGGCAGCTGGTGGCCGTGGGGGCGTCGTACAGCGAGATGATCAGGCAGGTCAGCACCGACAGCTCGCGCATCGAGCGCGCCAGCGCCGAGTTGCCGGCCAACTCGGCCAGCAGCACATGGAACTCGCCCGACAGCCGCACGATGGCGCGCTTGTCGTCGCGTCGGCGGGCATCGGCCTCGAGTTCGATGTGGCGTTGCAGGCGCTGCTTCTTGGTGTCGTCGAGCGTGCGGATGAGGCGGCGCAGCACGCCGGGTTCGATGAGGCGGCGCGCCTCGAACACGTCCTGCGCCTGCTCGATGGTGGGCTTGGCGACAAAAGCGCCGCGCTGCGGCACGAGCTCGACGATCTGCTCGTGCGCCAGCCGGGCCAGCACCTCGCGCACCTTGGCGCGGCTGGTCGCGAAGATCGTGGCCAGCCGGTCTTCGCCCAGCTTCGTGCCCGGCGCGAGACGGTGTTCCAGGATGGCGGCCGAGATTTTCTCGGCGATTTCATCGACGCTGTGTTCGCGGGCGTTGGGGGCACCGGTCGTGCCGGTGGCGCCAGTCGCGCCGTTCGCGCTGGTCTTGCGGGCTGGGGCTTTGGTGGGCATCGGCGCCGATTCTATCGACGCCCCCCCGAGGCTGCAGAGCGTCACGGGGCCCACCGCCTCAGCCTGGCACGCGGGCGCCGTCGCGTGCCAGAAGCCGCGCCAGGGCCTCGGGCAGGCCGTGGTTCGGCTTGATCGGCGGCGGCGCAAAACTGCCCAGGCGCGCCGGTGCAGGTGCCAGCGACACGAGCGTCTGCGCATGGCACACGGCACTCGACACGCCGTCGACCACCGGCACCGGAATGCGGTCCTTGATGGAGCGCGCCAGGCCCGCCAGCGGCGCGCCGGCAATGATGATCACGTCCGCGCCGTCGTCCTCGATGGCCGACATGCACAGGGCTTCCAGGCGCTGGCCGTGGTCGTCCTGCACGTGGCCGATGTCCTTGAGTGGACCGTCCAGGCTGCGGATGCTCGCCAGCCGGTCGCTGAGACCGTTGGCCTGCACGCACTCGCGGTACCAGGCCGTGATGCGCCGCGAGATCGCGACGATCGAGAAGCGCTTGCCCAGCAGGCTCGCGCTCATCAGTGCGGCTTCGGTCATGCCGACCACGGGGATGTCGAGCGCCTCGCGCAGGCCGTCGATGCCGGGGTCGCCGAAGGCCGCGACCACGATGGCGTCGTGCCGCGTGTGGTGCTCGGCCGCGAGCGTGGCGGCAGCGTAGGCGCCGATCAGCGATTCGAAGCGGGTCTCGATGTAGGCCACGCCGAAGGGCGCCGTGAGCACCTCGATGTGCGTGTCGCTCGCGGCTGCGCGCCGGGCCTCGGCCGCGATCAGGTCGGAGACGCTTTGCGAGGTGTTGGGATTGATGAGCAGCAGGTTCATGGCGGTGGCTCCAGGTTCAGGCGGGTCGGCGGCTCGGCAGCAAGGTGGGCTCGCCCCGGCGCAGGAATTCTCCGCGTCCGGCGCGCGGATGGAAGCGTTCGCCGTCCCACACGACCTCGCCGCGCGCCAGCGTCAGCGCCGGCCAGGCCTTCACCTCGATGCCCTCGTAGGGCGTGTAGTCGACGTCGTGGTGCAGGTCGGCGTTGCGGATGGCGCGCGGCGTGGTGCCCCAGACCACGAGGTCGGCATCGGCACCGACGGCGATCGTGCCCTTGCGCGGGTGCAGCCCGTAGGCCTTGGCGGGGTTGGTGGACGTCAGCTCGACGAACTTGTTGATGGTGATGCGCCCGTCGAGCACGCCGTGCGAGAACAACAGCGGCAGCCGCGTCTCGATGCCCGGAATGCCGTTCGGGATGTGGCGGAAGGCCACCTCTTCGCCGCCGGGCTTCTTGCCCTCGGGCGCGTCGTAGCGGAACGGCGCATGGTCCGACGAGAAGATCGTGAACAGCCCGTCGGACAGCCCGTTCCAGATCACCTGCTGGTTCTCGCGGTTGCGCGGCGGCGGGCTGCAGACGCAGCGTGCGCCCTGGTAGCTGTCGTCGATGCCCAGGTCTTCGGCGGTCAGAAACAGGTACTGCGGACAGGTTTCGGCGAACACGCTCAGGCCGTGCGCGCGCGCCCAGCGGATCTGCTCGACGGCTTCGCGTCCCGACACGTGCACGATCATGATCGGCACGTCGACCAGCTCCGACAGCGCGATGGCGCGGTGCGTCGCCTCGCGCTCGACCAGCATCGGCCGCGAATGCGCATGAAAGCGCGGCGCGGTGCGCCCGCTGGCTTCGAGCCGCTTGGTCAGCCACTCGATGCAGTCGGCGTTCTCGGCATGGATCATGGCCATCGCGCCCTGCTCTCTCGCCACCGACAGCACGTCGAGGATCTGGCCGTCGTCCAGCTTCAGATCGTCGTAGGTCATGTAGATCTTGAACGAGGTGTAGCCCTCGGCGATGAGCTGCGGCAGCTCGTGCTTGAGCACTTCCTCGGTCGGGTCGCTCACGATCAGGTGGAAGGCGTGGTCGACGTGGGCGCGGCCCTCGGCGCGCTGGTGGTAGTCCTGCACGGCGGCGCGCAGCGACTGGCCCTTCTGCTGCGCGGCGAACGGGATCACGGTGGTGGTGCCGCCGCAGGCCGCGGCGCGGGTGCCCGAGCCGAAGTCGTCGGCCATGCGCACGGGCGGCTCCATCGGCTGGTCGAGGTGGCAGTGGGCGTCGACGCCGCCCGGCGTCACGTAGCGGCCGGCGGCGTCGATCTCCTGCCGGCCGGGCGGCAGGCCGAGGCCGAGCTGCACGATGCGGCCACCGGCGATGCCGATGTCCGAATCGAAGGTGTCGCTGGCGGTGGCAACGCGGGCGTTGCGCACCACGAGATCGAGGTCGCGGAAGGTCATGGTCTTTCTTTGCTTTTCTGTCTGTTTCGGGGGCGGTGGCGAACGCTCAGGCTGTTGCGTCGAACAGCCGGCCCCAGCCCTTCACGGCGCCCGGCGCGACGCCGACGGTCTTCAGCGCGCGCCAGACCACGGTGGCCACCGAGTCGTAGATCGGGATGCCGAGCTCGCGCTCCATCTCCTCGACCAGCTGCGCGCCGCTGAGGTTCGTGCACATGATGGTGATGGCGTCGGGGCGCTGCTGCGCCACCTCGCGCAGCATGCGGCGCAGCGTGTCGGGCTCGACCTCGCTGAACGAGAAGTTCACCGTGAGGTCCAGGTGGCGCTCGGCCACGCAGTCGATGCCGATGCCCGCGTAGTTGGCGACGATGCGCCGCTGCACGTCCTCGACGTACGGCGACACCAGCCCCAGCGTGCGCGCGCCCTGCGCGGCCAGCAGTTCGTTGAGCGCCAGCACCGAGGTGGTCGCCGGGATGCCGGTGGCCTCGGTGATGCGCGCGCACAGCGCCTGGTCTTTCTCGAAGCCGAGCCAGCTGGCCGAGGTACCGCTCCAGCAGATGGTGTCGACGCGTGCGTCGGCCAGCAGCCGCGCGGCCTCGAGGATCTTGCTGTCGTCGAACTGGTTCAGCGACGCATCGCGCATCGAGATCTCGGTGACGGTGAAGCGCGAGAAATGCGCCGAGACGCCGGGCACGGCCGCGACCATCGCGCTGGTCAGCGGTTCGAGCGCCGTGTTCGAGGACGGCGTGAGCACGCCGATGAGTTTGCGAGGGGTCATGGGATGGAAGTCCGGGTGGTTGGCCTCAGACCGGCAGCTTCTTGCTGTAGTCGATCAGCATCGTCGAGCAGACGAAGAGGCCCGCACCGGCGGCAGTGAACAGCATGAGCGCCATGAAGTACGAGCCCGTGGCCTGCACGATCAGGCCGACCACGATCGGCACGCCGATGCCCGCCACGTTGCCGCCCAGGTTCATCGTGCCGCCCAGGAAGCCGACCCGGGCACGCGTGCCGAGGATCGACGGCACGCACCAGAACAGGCCGCACCAGCGCAGGAAGAACAGCGTGACCGACAGCAGCACGACCACGGCGACCGGGTCCGTGATCCGCGTCACCATGAAGATGGCGATGGTCGCGATGATCGACGAGATGCCGAACAGCGTGCGCAGCACCTTGCTCTGCGACGCGCCGGCGGCCATCCATTTGTCGGCCAGCCAGCCGCCGAACATTTCGCCGACGAAGCCCGAGAAGAACATGATGAACACCGCGCCGCCCATCTGCTTGATGTCGAAGCCGTGCACCTTCGACAGGTAGTTCGGCATCCAGGTGAGCAGGCCGTAGAACAGCGCGTTGAAGCACATCCAGCCGAAGAACATGCCCCACACCGAGCGGTAGCGGAAGAAGTCGAGCACGCGCCCGCTCGCATTGGCCGATTCCTTGGCGGCGTCGGCGGCATGGCTGGCCTCGATGTAGCGTGCCTCGGCTTCGTTCACGTCGGGATGCTGGCGCGGATGGTTGCGGATGTAGCGCCAGGCGAAGTAGCCGGCGATGACGGTGCCGACACCGGCGATCACGAAGGCCAGGCGCCACGAGCCGAGGACGGCGATCAGCGCCGAGATCAGGATCGCGCCCAGCGCCGCGCCCAGGGGCGCACCGCCGTCGAGCAAGGTGGCGCCGCGTCCGCGTTCGGTCTGCGTCATCCAGATGCCGTTGAGCTTGCCGCCCGCGGGGTAAATCGGCGCTTCGGCCGCGCCCAGGCCCAGCCGGGTCAGCAGCAAGGGAACCCAGCCCGTGCACAAGGCGGCGATGGCCTGGAAGAAGCCCCAGCCCACGGTGGCGCCGGCAATGACGACGCGCGGGCCGTAGCGGTCGGCCAGCATGCCGCCCGGGATCTGCATCAGCGCATAGGTCCAGAAGAACGAACTGAGCAGCAGGCCCTGCACGGCCGGGCCGATGTCGAATTCCTTGGCGATCAGCGGCATGGCCACCGAGAGCGAGGCCCGGTCGATGTAGTTGATCGAGATCAGGAACAACATCATCAGGAAGATCTTCCAGCGCACCTTGGTGGGCTGGAGGGCGGCGTCGGGCGCTGCGGCGGTCGCCTTGGCGCCGTCCGTCATGGTGTTTTGCATCGGTTTGTCTCCTTGCAGTGGCACGGATGCCAGCTTGCAAGGAAACGACCCGGCACGCTGGCGAACTTTGCAGTCGCGGGTCGGGCTGGTCCGGTCCAGTGCACCACCGAGGCTGTGGAGCGGAATTTAGGCTTTGTCGAAATCAACGTCAACATCAATGTTGACAATCTTGTTGACGATAATGGCAAACACCTAGACCGCAGCCCCTTCCCGGGGGATCACGCGGCGTCGACGGCCGGTGTTTCCGCAAAGTACACCATGGCCGCCAGCACCCCGCTGCCGGCCACCGGCACGCCCGCCAGCTTGAAACCCATCTCGATGCCCGTCAATGCGGCCATCAGCGTGAGGTCGTTGCAGTCGCCCAGGTGCCCGATGCGGAACATGCGGCCCCGCAGCTTGCCCAGCCCCGCGCCCAGCGAGAGGTCGAAGCGCTGGTGGATGAGCCGGCGCAGCGCATCGGCATCGACGCCCTGCGGCGTGATGACGCCGGTCAGGACCGGCGAGTGCACGCGCTCGTCCGCGCACTGCGTCGGCAGGCCCCAGGCCTGCACGGCGGCGCGCACGCCGCGGCCCCAGCGCTGGTGACGCGCGAAGATCACGGGCAGGCCCTGCTCGAGCACCATGTCCAGCGCCTCGCTCAGGCCGTACAGCAGGTTCGTGCTCGGCGTGTAGGGCCAGTAGCCGCCCTGGTTCATCTCGATGATCTCGTCCCAGGCCCAGAAGGCCTTGGGCAGGCGCGCCGTCTTCGCCACCTCGAGCGCCTTCGGCGACACGGCGTTGAAGCTGATGCCCGGCGGCAGCATGAGGCCCTTCTGCGAACCGCTGACGGTGACGTCCACGCCCCATTCGTCGTGCCGGTAGTCGGCGCTCGCCAGGCCCGAGATGGTGTCGACCATCAGCAACGCCGGATGGCCCGCCGCATCGATCGCGCGGCGCACCGCGGCGATGTCGGAGGTGACGCCGGTCGAGGTCTCGTTGTGCACCACGCACACGGCCTTGATGTGGTGCGTGGTGTCCTGGCGCAGGCGCTGCTCGATGAGGTCGGCCTGCACACCGTGGCGCCAGCTGCGCGGCAGGCCGGTCTCGTCGGTGCCTTCGAGCGCGAGGAACTCGGGCTCCAGGCCGAGCCGGCGCGCCATCTTCTGCCACAGCGTCGCGAAGTGGCCGGTCTCGAACATCAGCACGTGGTCGCCCGGGCTCATCACGTTGACCAGTGCCGCCTCCCAGGCGCCGGTGCCCGACGCGGGATAGACGACGACCGGGTGCCGGGTCTGGAACACCTGCTGCAGCCCGCCGATGACCTTCTTGCCGAGCGTGGCGAACTCGGGCCCGCGGTGGTCGATGGTCGGCAGGCTGATGGCCCGCAGGATGCGGTCGGGCACGGGGCTGGGGCCCGGGATCTGCAGGAAGTGGCGGCCGCTGGGGTGGTTGTCGAGCGCGATCATGGGGGTTGTCTCCGTTCTGGATGGGTTGTGGAAAGGGCTAGAGCTGCACCGACGCGTGGCCGATGCCCGGGAATTCGGCGGTGACGAGGTCGCCCTCGCCCGCTTCGAGAATGCCGACCCAGGTGCCGGTCGTGACGACGGTGCCGGCCGCGACGGTCTCGCCGTGGCGCGTGGCATGGCGCAGCCACGCGGGCAGCAGCCAGGCGGGGTCGCCGAGCGAATGCGTGCCGCGGCGCACCACGCTCGCCCGCGTGCCGATGCGCACTTCGCAGGCCTGCGCGGCCCAGTCGCGGGCCACGAACGGCACCCACGCACCCAGCACGAGCGCGCCATGCGATTGCAGGTCGGCCAGCTTGCACAGCGCGGGCGCGTCGAGGGCCTCCTGCCAGCGGGAGTCGACGATCTCGATCGAGACCGTCATGGCGCCGACCAGGGCGCGTGCGCTGTCGACATCCAGCGTCGCAGCCGACGCCGCATCGACGTCGCGCCCGATGCGCAGCGCGATCTCGGCCTCGATGCCCCGAAGGTGGAACGGCCAGTCGCCGGCCGTGGCCGGGCTGGTCCACACGCCGCGCGGCGGCAGCGGCGCATGCGTCAGCACGGCATCGCGCGACGGGCCGCCGGCCTTCCAGTACCGGGGCGGCGCCGCGCCGAACCAGCCGAGCGCCTGCGCCACCTGCTGCTGCACGGCGTAAGCCTCGTCGGCCTGCGCGAGCCCTTCGGCCACCTCAGCGGCCGGGCACGCGACGTGCGCGCCGCGCGCACGCACCAGCGCCTGCGCCACCGCGTCGATCATTGAATGGGACATATCGGGTTCCTCCAGTGATCCCAGGAAAGAAATCAGAAGCGCGCGTGCAAAGGCGCGAGCCCCTTCACCTCCGCCCGCACGGCCGTGCCCTGCGAGGCGAACAACATGCCGGTGCACGAACCGGTCGTCACGACCTGGCCGGCCCGCAGGCCCTGGCCCCGCGCCGCGCCTTCGTTGGCCAGCCACACGAGCAGCGCACCGACATCGGGGTGCGTGTGCTCCCCGACCGTGTGGGCGACGACCTGCGCGTCGAAATGCATCACGACCTCGGTGTGCGCAAGGTCGAGCCACGCACGCTCGAAAGGCGCGGGCTCGCCGAGCACAAGGCCGCCGTGGCACAGCAGGTCGGCGAGCAGCGCCGAGGGGCTGGCGTCGAGCCAGTCGATCAGGCGGGTTTCGGCCACCTCGATCACGGGCAGCACCGCGTCGATGGCATCGGCGACCTCGTCGCGCGTGTAGGGCAACGCGCGCGGCGGCAGGTCGGTGCCGAGGCGGAACGCGAGTTCGGCCTCGACGCCGCGCAGATGCCATGCACCGCCGACCAGCGACGCGCCGCCGGGCACCAGCCCTTCGGCCGGCAGCGGCGCGCACACGGGCTGGCGGTCCGGCGCGCTCGCGCCGACCTTCCAGCCGCCGACCGCACCAAGCGCCGCCAGCGTCGCGTCCTGGATCGCGTAGGCAGCGCGCCGGTCGTGCGACGGCAGCAGCGCCGACATCACGCGCCGCCCGTCGCGCCGCGCGCGGCACAGCGCCTGCGCGGCCTCGGCCGGCGCGAGCTGCGCCGCCACGGCCTCGGCCAGCGTCACAACGCGGGGAAGCGCCGCCACGGATGGGCCTGTTCGAACGAGCGCGCGAGCGCGAGCAAGGCGTCGTCCGCCCCTTCGCGCGCCACGAGCTGCACGCCGACCGGCAGCGGCCCTGCAAAGCCGCACGGCAGCGCGATGGCGGGCAGGCCCACGGCGTTCGCGAAGCCGGCGAACACCGCATGGCCGCGCGGGCCGACCTCGCGCCCGTCGATGCGCGTCGGATGCGTCTGGCCGGCGGGCCAGGGCAGCGCGGCGGCGGCGGGCGTGAGCAGGAAGTCGTAGCGATCGAACAGCTGCGCCAGCGTGTTGCGCAGCCGCTCGGCTTCGTACAGCAGCTCGAACAGCTCGCTCGCACTGGCCTTGCGGCCGTTCTCGGCATTCGCCTGCATCGCGGGGCCGAACAGTGACGCGTCGAAAGGCCGGCTCGACAGCTCCTGCGGATGCGCCACCAGCCAGGCCAGCCCGACCTGCGCCAGCAGCGGCCAGCGCTGGTTGACCGCTTCGGCAATGCCGAAGTCCTGCGCCGTCGTCACCTCGTGGCCGAGTTCGGCCATGTGGCGCGCAGCCGCTTCTGTCAGCGCCGCGATCTGCGGATCGACCGGGTGATCGCCGAAGCGTGGAATGAAGAGAATGCGCGCGCGTCGCGGGCCCGCGCCCTCCTCCACCGGCCGGTCGCCGATCACCTGCATCACGGCCGCCACGTCGGCCACGCTGCGCGCGATCGGGCCCGCGACCTCGAAGCCCAGGAAGATCGGCGGCAGCCCGTCGCCGCGCGGCACGCGCGCGCGCGAGGGCTTGAAGCCCACGAGGTTGGTGTGCGAGGCCGGCCGACGGATGGAGCCGCCGCCGTCGGTGCCCAGCGCGATGGGGCAGCCGCCCGCGGCCACCAGCGCCACCGCGCCGCCGGACGAACCACCGGGCGTGAGCGCCGGGTCCCACGGGTTGCCGGTGGGGCCGAACACCGGGTTGTCGGTGTAGCCCTGCATCGTGAACTCGGGCACGTTGGTCTTGCCGAAGATCACGGCGCCGGCCTCGCGCAGCCTGGCGACCGGCAGCTCGTCGCGCTCGGCCACGCCACCGGCCAGCGCGCGGCTGCCCCAGTGCGTCGGCAGGCCGCGCACCTGCAGGTTGTCCTTGATGGTGACGGGCACGCCGTCGAGCGCGCCCAGCGCCCGGCCGCTGCGCCAGCGCGCGCTGCTCTGCTCGGCCGCGTGCGTGGCGCCTTCGCTGTCGAGCGTGATGAGCGCGTTCAGCCGCGGGTTGACCTCGGCGCTGCGCTGCAGGCAGGCATGCAGCGCGTCGGTCGGGGTGAACGCCGCATCGCGAAAGCCTGCGGCGAGCTCGGTCGCGGTGAGTTGCCAGAGCGATGGCATACCGGGCTACTTGAGACCGACCACCGGGCCGACGACCTGCTTCCAGGTGGCCGAGCACTTGTCGTAGGACTTGTCGCAGAGTTCGCTCCAGATCGGCAGCGACACCGTGGTCAGCGCGTCGCGGATCATCTGCTGGTCGCCCGGCTTCACCGGCACGTCCTTCATCGCGAACTTCTTGACGGTCTTGCACGGTTCCTTGCCGACATTGCAGCGCGAGGCGTCGTCGAACAGCTCCTTCGAATAGCCCCACACCTCGGTCTCGAACTTGCGGAAGGCCTCGGTGAGCTTCGTCTTCTGCTCGGCGCTCAGCGCGTTCCACTTCTGCAGGTTGATCGCGTACGCGTTCAGCGCAATCTGGAAACCGATCGGCATGAAGTGCGTGGTGACCTCGGGCCAGCCCGCCGAGTTGGCCGAGCTCGGGCCGGTGATGGCGCAGTCGGTCACGCCGCGCTCCAGCGCCTGCTGCGTCTCGCCGAAGGGAATGGTCACGGGGATGCCGCCGAGCTTCTCGATGAACTTGGCGAGCGACTGGTCGTACACGCGCACCTTCTTGCCCTTCAGGTCCGCGAGGCCGCCGATCGCGACCTTGCAGAACACCACCTGCGGGCCGAAGGGGTACAAGCCGAGCAGCTTGCCGCCGTGGCGCTCCTGCAGCCGCTTGTCGAAAGCGTCGCGGTAGGCATCGACCACCTTGCGCGCCACCTCGTAGTCGGTCGACAGGCCTACGATGTCGGGCCCCAGGAAGAAGGGCTCGTCGCGCGAGACCTGCGCCAGGCGCAGGGTGACGATGTCGAACAGGCCCGACTTCAGCACGCGCAGGCCGTCGGCATCTTTCACGCCGAGCACGTCCATCGGCTTGTAGTCGGCGTCGATGGCCAGCCCCGTGTTCTTCGCGAAGTTCTCGAAGAAGGGTTGCTCCTTGGTCTGCTGGATCAGCCCGGTGGCCACCAGGTTGCCGGCCACGCGCAGGCGGGCGTTGTCCGCCTGCGCCGGCAGTGCCAGCGCCAGGGTGGCCGCGATCAGCGGGAGAACGAATTTCAGTTGCATGCCTGACTCCTTGGAAGGTGGAAAGGTGGTTCGAGAGTGGGAGAAAAAAGTACCGTCACTTGCCGAACAGCAGGTTCGGCAGGTAGGTCGCGATCCACGGGTTGTGGATCAGGATCGCGGTCATCACGACCATGGCGGCGAAGAAGGGCAAGGTGCCCTGGAACACGTCGTTGATCGAGCCTTCGCCGCGCACGCCCTGGATCACGTAGAGCGTCATGCCGATCGGCGGGCTGATCAGCGAGATCTCGCACATCAGCACCATGAAGACGCCGAAGAACACCGGGTCGATGCCCGCGGCCTGCACGATGGGGAACACCACCGGCAACGTGCCGACCAGCATCGGCATCGTCTCCAGCGCGATGCCCAGCACGAGGTACAGCAGCGCCAGCATCCACAGCAGCATGATGGGCGACACGTCGGCCGACTTGATGAGGCTGGCCAGCGCCTGCGGCACGCCCAGCATCGAGAGCACGAAGTTCAGGTACAGCGCCGCCACGAGGATGAGCGCCGTCATCGCCGTGAGCCGCATGGTCGAGCGGAAGCACTCGTGCAGCATCGCGATGTTCAGCTTGCGGTAGCCCGCAGCAATGGGCAGGCAGACGATCACGCCCAGCGCGGCGCTTTCGGTGACGGTGGCCCAGCCCGTGTAGATGCCGCCCATCACCACCGCGAACACGGCCAGCGGGCCCAGCAGGTGCACCGAGTGGCGCAGCTTCTCCGCGAGTGCGGTGCGGCCTTCGCGAACGCCCGCCACCGACGGCCGCCACACGCAGATCGCCAGGATCGTGAGCAGGAACAGCACCGTCATGATCGCGCCGGGCAGGATGCCGGCCATGTACAGCCGCGCCGCCGAGGTGTTGGTCATCGAGCCGTAGATGATGAAAGCCACCCCGGGCGGAATCAGGTTGCCCAGGCTGGCGCCGGCGGCGATGGTGCCCAGCACCATGCGCTGGTCGTAGTTGCGGTTCTTGAAGGCGGGCAGCGCCACGGTCGAGATCGTTGCGGCAGTCGCCACCGACGAGCCCGACACCGCCGAGAACAGCGCCGAGGCACCGATGTTGGTGTGCAGCAGCCCGCCCGGCATGCGGTTGAGCCACTGGCCCAGCGACTGGTACATCTTGTCGGTGGCACCGCCGCGCATCAGGATCTCGCCCAGCAGGATGTACAGCGGGATCGACAGCAGCAGGTAGTCTTCGCCGGCGGCCCAGAGCTGCTCGCCGACGGCGTTGATGGCGGGCATGCCGAAGTGGATCAGCGACCCGAGCAGGCCGACGACCAGCATCGTGGTCGCGACATGGAAGCCCAGGAACATCAGGCCCAGCATGATGGCCAGGCCGGCCAGGATTTCGAGCGGCCCGATCACGAGGCGACTCCGGTGGCGTTGGTGACGTGGGCGGTGCCGTGTTCGGTGGATGGCTGCGCCGGGCTCTTGATCTGGACCTCGGTCTCGGCCTCGATCTCTTCCTCGAGCGTCTGCGGCCCGAAGCGCTCGTTGAGCTCGCCCGTGCGGCGCCGCACGAACAGCTGCAGTGCATCGAAGGCCGCCCAGGCGGCGACCAGCGCGAACATCAGGTAGCCGCCGAGCCAGATCGATTGCGGAATCCACATCGGCGTGGCGAGCGGCGTGGCGGCCGTGCTTTGCAGCTCGATGCTCTCGACCACGACGTTGTAGCCGCGCCAGAGACACAGCACCGACAGCAGCGCGAGGCTCACCATCGCGAGCATGTTGAGCAGCGCGCGCGTGCCGACCGAGAAGCGCGACAGCAGGAAGTCGACGCGCGTGTGGCTGCGCGTGATGAGCGTGTAGGCGAAGCCGAAGGCGCCGACGATGCCGTAGGTGTACGAGCCGATCTCGTCGATGCCCTGCAGGCTGAACGAGAACACCTTGCGGCCGAGCATTTCGACGCAGGTCATGACGGACAGCGCGATCAGCCACCAGCCGCAGGCGATCACGGTCCAGTCGCAAACCCGCGTCAGCGTTCGGCTGATGCCGTGCTGTGGAAGCAATGTTTTCATGGTTTTGTGCAAGGAGGTGCGGTTGAAGGGCAAGCCATTGGAGCGCGCGCCGCACGCGCGCAGCGGACTATCCCGCTGCGCGGGACAGTCGAAAAAACGGCTTAGGAATCAAGCACTTGGCGCGCTGCGCCAGTGGAATGCGCGCGCCTCAGCGGGCGCGGCCGCCGTAGGCGGCGGTGATCTCGTCGGCGGCGGCGCGCACGGTGGCGCCCAGGTGCGGGAAGTCGGTGCTCTTGATGCGCTGCGTCGGGCCGACCAGCGAGATCGCCCCGAAGGGCTGGCCGTGCTCGTCGCGGATGGCCGCGGCAATGCAGCGCAGGCCGACGGCGTTCTGCTCGTCGTCGATCGCATGGCCCGCGCGGCGCACTTCGCCCAGCGTTTCGTGCAGCCGCGAGGCGCGCGCGATCGTGTTGTTGGTGAGCTTGGGCAGGCCGTAGGTGCGCAGGTACTGCAGCACGTCGTCTTCCGACATCGCCGCCAGGATCGCCTGCCCCATCGCGGTGCCATGCAGCGGCGCACGGAAGCCCGGCTTGCCGATGGCACGCATGA
Source organism: Variovorax sp. GW821-FHT09A10 (assembly GCF_059418385.1). NCBI lineage: Bacteria > Pseudomonadati > Pseudomonadota > Betaproteobacteria > Burkholderiales > Comamonadaceae > Variovorax > Variovorax sp. GW821-FHT09A10. The sequence goes on along the minus strand of NZ_JBWKPT010000002.1, from coordinate 362,571 downwards.
GTTCGCGGCTCTCGACCTGCGTGACGAACACGATGTCGCCCAGGTCGGCGATGCCCAGGTTGATGCTCTCGCCCGTGCTGTCGCGCAGCCGGCGCATCACCGGCAGCGCCAGGTGCGCGATGCGCCGGCGGCGCCCGAAGGCCGCGCCCACCGAGAAGCAGCGCACGCCCACGTACCAGAGGTTGGTCTCGCGATCGAACTGCACGAAGCGCCGCTGCTCAAGCGTGGTGAGCAGCCGGTGCGCGGTGGACGACGACAGGCCCGTGTGCGCCGCGATGTCGACCAGCCGGAAGCCTTCGTCGTCCTCCGCGAGGAGTTCGAGCAGCTGCATGGCGCGCGTGAGCGACTGCACGGTGCTGTCGTTGTCGCGGTCGATGCGGGAGACCTTGGGGGTCTTGGCGGAGGTGCGCGGCGAGCTGGCGGTCATGGCGTGCCTTGTGCAAATTGCGTGCCATCCGGCCTGCCCGTCCGGCACGCGATCTGGCCGCCGATGGTCTGCGACAAAAGATATGTCAACTACAGTGTTTGCACCAATGTCGACATTTCCTGGCGCAGCGATCGCCCGTTGCGCCCCGCAGGCGTGCATCGCGCTCGCCCTCGCGGTGCGCCCGCGCGCGCGGCAGTGCCCTACCATCGCGGGCATCTTCTTCCTGCCCGCACCGGTCACACGGATGCCATGATGCCCAGCGATCTCCCGCGCTTCTTCGGCTTCGGCGCTTCGCGCGCCACCCCACGCGGCGTGATGAGCCTGCTGAACCGCTACCAGCGTGCGCTGCTGTACGTGGGTGGCGCCGTCACCTCGCTCGTGCTGCTGGCCGCCACCGGCGTGATGCTCTCTTCGCAGGTGCGCGACTACGTGGCCGAACGGCAGGCCGAGTTCAATGCGCGCAAGGCCCTGCTCCACCTCGAACTCTTCGTGCGCCAGGGCTCGGCGCGGATCAACATCTTTCACGAGGAAGGCGCCTGGGAACGGCGCGCACGTGCGCCGCAGTCGCTGGTCGACGCCTTCGCCGCGCACGACGGCCGGCTGGTGCTGCCCAGCAACAAGGACTTCCCGCCGATGCTGCTGCTGGGCGACCTCTCGGCGCAGCGCCCGGCCGACAGCTTCGCGCAGTACCTCGGGCTGGCCGAAGAGGTCGGCTACCGCTCGGCGGCCTACACGAAGACGCTGACGCTGCACTCCAGCTACTTCTATGCGCCCGACCTGCGCTTCCTGGCCGTGGTACCGGCCCCCGCCGCGGCCGACCTGTTCGAACGCCACGGCGCACGCACCACCGAAGACCTCCTCCAGCGCATCGCGCCCCCCGAACTCGGCGACCTGAACGACCCGGCCGTCGTCGCCCGCCTGCGCGACAGCGGCACGGCCGTGTGGCTGCCGCCGGCCGTGAGCCCCTTCACCGGCGAGACGGTGCTGAGGCTGGCGCAGCCCGGCTTCCACGACGGCAAGCCCTTCGTCGTGCTGGTGAACGACTACCCGCTGGACATCATCACCGCGCACCTGTCGAACGAGCGCCACGACGAGGCCTCGATGTTCGTGGACCCGTCGGGCCGCGTGATCGCCGAGACGCACGGCCCCAGCGGCACCGAGGGCCTGCAGGCGCGCGCGCTGCAGCTCTCGCAGCCGTCGCTGGCCGCGAACGGCGCCACGCTGCAGTACCGCGACGGCCTCTTCACCCTGCGCGCCCCGATCGCCGACGCCGACTGGACCTACCTCTACGCCTTTTCGTGGCGCACCATCGCGTCCGAGCTCGGCCCGCGGCTGGCGCTCTATGCGGGCGCCATGCTGCTGCTCATCGCCTTCGTCTGGGCCGCGCTGCTCCTGCTCGACCGCAAGGTGTTCCGGCCCGGCTATGCGCGCTCCCAGCGCATCGTGGAGAGCGAGAACCTCAACCGCACCATGGTCGCGACCACGCCCTCGGGCCTGGCGCTGCTGCGCTACCCCTCGGGCGAGGTGCTGCTGCAGAACCAGGTGATGCAGGCCTGCACCGACAACGCGCGCCCCGAAGACCCGCCCCTGCCGCAGCGCCTGCTGCGCCTGTACGACAGCGCCCCCGGCGCTCCCGAATGGCTGCCCGACCTGGAGCTGCCCGTGACGCTGGCCGGCGGCGAGACCACCGAGCTGCTGGTGAGCGTGGTGCGCACCAAGTACCAGGGCAGCGACGTGCTGCTGTGCAACTTCTCCGACATCACGACGCGCAAGAACGCCGAGCGTGCATTGGAAAGCGCGCGCGAGGCCGCGCACCAGGCCAACCATGCGAAGTCGGCCTTCCTGGCCATGATGAGCCACGAGATCCGCACGCCGCTGAACGCGATCATGGGCAACCTCGAGTTGCTGCAGCGCTCGCCGCTGTCGGCCGCGCAGAACGAGCGGCTCGGCGCCGTGACGTCGTCGTCGACCGCGCTGCTGGGCATCATCAACGACATCCTCGACTTCTCGAAGATCGAGTCGGACCAGATGCGCCTGGAGTCGATCCGCTTCGACCTCGCGGACACGGCGCGGCAGGTGATCGCGGTCTTCACGCCGCTGGCACAGGCCAAGCGCCTGGCGCTCGATTGCGTGATCGACGACGCCCTCGCCCCGCACCACCTCGGCGACCCGACGCGCCTGCGCCAGCTGCTCATGAACCTGCTGAGCAACGCCATCAAGTTCACCGACACCGGCGACGTGCTGCTCGAGGTCTACCTGAAGGACGATGCCGACCCCGCCTCGCCGGTGGTGATCGGCGTGAGCGACACCGGCATCGGCATGACGGCGGCGCAGCAGAAGGCGCTGTTCGAGCCCTTCACGCAGGCCGACAGCAGCATCGCGCGGCGCTTCGGCGGCACCGGCCTGGGGCTGGCGCTGTGCCGCCGGCTGGCCGGGCTCATGGGCGGCGACATCCAGGTGGTGAGCGCGCCGGGCAAGGGCAGCACCTTCCTGGTCACGCTGCCGCTGCCGGCCGCGCCCGCCCTGCCCCCGCGCGCGCCCGCACCGCCGGCGGCCGGTGCCGACACGGCCGCGCCGACGGCGCACATCCTCGTGGTGGACGACCATCCGGCCAACCGCGAGCTGGTGAAGATGCAGCTCGAGGCGCTGGGCTACACCTCCGACCAGGCCTCGGGCGGTCTGCAGGCGCTCGACCTGTTCGCCCGGCGGCGGCACGACCTCATCATCACCGACATCAACATGCCGGGCATGGACGGCTACACGCTGGCACGCGCGCTGCGTGCACAGGGATCGCGCGTGCCGATCGTGGCGCTCACGGCCGATGTCGCGGTGCGCGAACGCGAGCGCTGCGAGTCGGCGGGCATCGACACCGCGCTGATCAAGCCCATCCTGCTCGACACGCTCGAACGCACGGTGCGCCAGCTGACCCTGCGCGACCCCGATGCCGCGCCATCGGCCAGCGCCCAGCGGCAGGACATCGCGCAAGGCACCCTGCCCGCGTCGGTGCACCAGCCGCTCGTGCAGTCGCTGGCCGACACCGCGACGGCCATCCGCGCGGCGCTGGACGCCGGCGACACCGCCGCGCTCGGCGCCGGGCTGCACTCGCTGCGCGGCGCCTTCGCGCTGATCCACGAAGCCGGGCTCGCCGCCGACTGCGTCGCCATGGAAACGCAGCTGCGCGACGCCGACCTGCCCGCGCTGGCGCAGGCCTTCGAACGCTTCGAGCCGGCGGCGCGCGCCGCGCTCGCGCGCCGAGCCCCCGAAGCAGCCGCCGCGGCCTGAGCCCCGGGCCGGCCCGACGCGGCGTTCGCGTCGCCTCCCGGGAACGCACCGCACGCGGCAGGCGCTCAGGCGCTCAGGCGCTCACTGGTAGTCGAGCAAGACGAGCATCGCCCGCTTGACCGTGCCGGGCAGCACCGTGGCGCCGGTCCGCACATAAGCAGCGTTCATCGCAATTCCTGCCGCGCCACCGGTGAGCTTGTTGTAGCTGGTCACGGGCAAGGAGGTGCCGAACCGGGCCGGCGCGCCACTCGCGTCGGTCAACCGGACGGCGACGCCGGTGGCTGTCGAGCCGGCGGACGGCTTCAGCGTCCCCGGGATGCCCGGCATTTCGCCGCCGATCGGCGTCAGCGTGTAGCCGACCCTGTTGAAACCAGCCGGGCAGTTTTCCAGCGGGATGCTGAAGGCACGCGCGCCGGAGGTCGCACCGATGCCATGGAGGCTGGTCAGCGACACCGGAGGCAGTGCGACGGTTTGCCCGGGCACGCGGCACGTGCCGGGAATGATGTGGACATTGCCGGTCATGCGAATACCCGGCGCCGCGGCGTTGCTCACCATGCCCATGGGCCAAAAGATCCAGTAGTCAGGATAGGTGGCCGTCCCTCTCAACGATCCGCTTGCCAGAGGGCGGCTGTCCCGGATCAGCTGAACTTCCACCGGAGAAGAAATCTCCATCAACGGGGTATTGATCCCGCCGGACGCCTTGCTCCCTGCCGGTTGTCCGTTGACGATCACCTGGGCGGAAATGCCGGAGACATTGGTGGGAATCAGCGCCTTGCCGCTCTCGTCCGCACTGCCGCCATAGGGATAGACCTTCATCTGCCAGAACCTGCATGAGGGGGCGCCTTCGCACATCTGCTGCGGCGTCACGTATTGGCGCGCCACCACAGTTCCGACCGATGCCAGGCTCGGCAGATAGGTGTCGCTCGAGAAGGCATGAAGGTTCAAGGTTCGTGGCGTCTTGCCTGGCATCTGGGCCAGGGTCGAAGACGCACAGACCAGGACCAACACACCGCACAGCGCCTGCCCGGGTGCACCGCCAGGCCGCAAGAATTTCTTCATCGGCAAGTCCTCCGAGAAATATCAAACTGCATCGCGCCCCTCCAATGAGTGGCGCCCTGTCCCGACGCTGAAAGAGCGCCGGTTGCTTCAAATCCTAGATTTCACGAGCGCAGCAAGAAATCGGACCCGTCCGAAAAATCGGCTCGCCTTTCCCGGAATTTCCTCGTGACGTCGGGCCGCGCGCAGCCCTGGCGCCAGGCGCCTGAAGCCGGCCCGGTCCGAAGCCGCCTTCGGACTCGAACCGATGGGAAAGCGCGCCGGTCCTAGCCCTTCTTCACCGCCGTCCCACAGATTCGGACCAGTCCTATGCATCGGCGGCCCGCTATCGGATCAGGCCGCTTAACGGAAGACGGACGCCCCCCTAAAGTCCAGTCATCCCCTGCTGGCACCGCCCGAGGCTCCCGCCACCGGCCCCTTTTGAAGGCGTCCCCGACACCGGGGCATGGCGTTCGACAGCAGTCCTTCCTGCACGCGGCGCGCGCAGGCTCGTCCCCTTCTGTGTTCAACAGGTCCGCCATGAAGCCACTCAACCTCCGCGTCCTGATCGCGGACGACCATCCCGCCGTTCGCATCGGCATCGAGAGCACGCTGCGCGAAAGCCAGGCGGTCACTGTCGTGGGCGCCGCGCGCGACTCGACCGAGATGATGGAGATGCTCAAGCTGCACGACTGCCAGATCCTGGTGTCCGACTACGCCATGCCCGGCGGCCTGCACGGCGACGGCATCGCGCTGTTCGCGCTGGTGCGCCAGCGCTACCCGCGACTGAAGATCGTGGTGATGACCATGCTGGACAACCCCGGCATCATCCACTCGCTGCTGGACATCGGCGTGCCCTGCATCCTGAACAAGGCCGACTCGGTGAGCCACCTGCTGCCGGCCGTGCATGCGGCCTACGCGAGCGGACGCTACCTGTCGCCCAGCATGGCGGAGATCGCCGCGCGCACCGCGCCGCATCGCCCCGACGCACAACCCCATGCCGCCCTTTCGAAGCGCGAACTCGAGGTGGTGCGCATGTTCGTGTCGGGCCTCACGGTGACGGAGATCGCCGAGCGGCTGCATCGGCGCGGCGTGCTGGTCGCCCTGCGTGAAGTGACACCCGAGGCTGCGGGCCAGCGCGAGGTCGCGCTCGCCGTCGACGCCCTTCACGAGCAGCGTCGCGTGCTGCTCGCGCGCCATGGCGATCACGCTCGCCAGGATGTGGCGGGCATGCGGGTTCTCGCGCGCCTGCACGAGCTGGCGTGCGTCGATCTGGAGCTCGCTGAACGGCACCTTGAACCAGCGGCTCAGGGTCGAGTCGCCCTGGCCGAAGCGGTCGATGGCGCAGTGGAACCCGCGCAGCCGCAGGTGCGCGACCGCGCCGGCCAGCACGTCGTTGCAGCGCGCGCCGCCGTCTTCGGCGATCTCCAGCACGAGCTGGTCGGCGGCGATACCGACGCGCTCGGCCTGTTCGGCCACGCCCTGCGCCCAATGCACCGAAGCCGCGACCGACGCCGGCACGCGCACGCCCAGGCGCAGGCCGTGGTCCTTGTGCATGTAGCCGAGCAGTTCGAAGGCGCAGTCGAGCATGCGCTGCACCAGCGCGCCGTGCAGGCCGGCCTGCGCGATGGCGGGCAGGAAGTCGGTCGCGGGCAGCCAGGTGTCGTCGGGCCGGTACCAGCCCGGCTGCAGTTCGGCGCCGCGCAGCACGCCCGTGCGCGCGCAATGCCGGGGCTGGAAGTGGGCGGCGATCTGGCGCGTGGCCAGCGCCTCGCGCAGGACCGTTGCCGTGAACGCCGGTGCGCCGTTCGCGGGCGGCGCGCTCCCGCGCCGCAGCCCGGCCCGGTGGCGCCGCCCGCGCGCCATGGTCTGCGCCGCCGACGCCATCGTGACCATGGTGCGCGGCTTGGCGATGGCCGAGAGCACGCGCGCGCCGCGGGCCCGGGCGTAGTCCGCCGCGGCCTGCAGGATGCGCGGCGGCTGGGCGCTCATGAGCACCAGCGCCGCGGGGCTGCCGGCTTCGACCACCGCGTCGATCATCTGCAGCCCCGTCACCTCGGGCGTGTCGATGTCCACCACCAGCAGGTCGTGGCGGCGGCGCTGCACCGCTTCGACAAAGCCATGGCCGCTGCGCGTGACGTCCACGCGGGGAATGCCGGCGTGGCGCATGAAGGTGGCCAGCGCGAAGCCGGTGCGTTCGACCTGGTCGATCACGAGTGCGTGTCTGATCATGGCTGGCGGGTGGTCCGGTAGGAAGAGATGCCTTGCATCTTCCCGGGCACGGCCCCGTTCCCCCATCGGCCCTGTCCGAATCTCGGGGGCCATCGGCTAGGACTGCGCGCCGATCTGCGTTGCGTCGCCACAACTGTGCCCGGGGACGCCCACGATCGATGCGCTCCGAGGAGGATGTGAAGAAAAAGGCCGGACGAGGACGAGGCGCCGTCCATTGCTGCACGGTTTGCGTGCGTCCATCTCCTTTCTCCTACGCGGAGCCGCCGCGCGCCACGCTACGCTATTGGTTCACACATCAAAACCGCGGCATGGCCCTCATCACGTTCCTCGTCGAGGACAACAAGACCATCAGGGACAACCTGGTCCCGGCCCTCGAGGACCTCGTCAACGGCCATGTCGTCGGTTTCGCCGAAACCGAGTCGGGCGCACTCGCCTGGCTGGCCGCCCACCCCGATGCCTGGCAGCTGCTCATCGTCGACCTGTTCCTCAAGGAAGGCTCCGGCCTGGGCGTGCTCTCGGGCTGCCGCGAGCGCGGCCCGCACCAGCGGGTCGTGGTGCTGAGCAACTACGTCACCTCGGACATCCGCACGCGCTGCCAGGCGCTGGGCGCCGACGCGGTGTTCGACAAGTCGCGCGACCTGGACGCCTTCATCGAGTACTGCAACACCGACCGCCCCTCGGGCCTGGCCGCGCTCTGAGCGCTTCCTCGGCGCGCGTTGCGGTTGCGCGCACCACCCCAGAATGAAAAAAGGGCCCGAAGGCCCTTTTTGATTGGCACGGCCGGTGAGGGGCCGTTGGCAACAGCGATGCGCTCAGCGCACCACGGCGATCTGCGTGCGTGCGCCACCCTTGTAGGTGTACAGCGTCAGCGCGCCGTTCTTGATGTCGCCCTTTTCGTCGAAGGCGATCGGGCCGGTCACGCCCTTGTATTGCACCTTGCCGACTTCAGGCAGGTACTTTTCCGGCTCGGACGAACCGGCCTTGACCATGGCTTCGGCCAGCACGTTGACCGCGTCGTAGACGTACGGTGCATAGATCTGCACTTCGACGCCGTTCTTGGTCTTGAACTTGGCCTTGAAGTCTTCCAGCGGCTGCTTGAAGTCACCGTCGACACCGCCGGCTTCGGCACAGACCACCATGTCTTCACCGATGGCATCGCCCGCCAGCTTCGGCAGTTCGCCGGTGCACAGGCCGTCGCCGCCCATGAACTTGACGTTCAGGCCGAGCTGCTTGACCTGCTTGAGCATCGGGCCGCCCACGGCGTCCATGCCGCCGAAGAACAGCACGTCGGGCTTGGAAGCCTTCAGCTTGGTCAGGATGGCGTTGAAGTCGGTCGACTTGTCGGTCGTGAACTCGTGGCCCACGATGGTCGCGCCGGCGGCCTTGGCAGCCTTCTCGAACTCTTCGGCAACGCCCTGGCCGTAGGCCGTGCGGTCGTCGATCACGGCGATGTTCTTGCCCTTGAGCGTTTCGACGGCGTACTTGCCGAGCGTGCCGCCCAGCTGCGTGTCGTCGGCCACCACGCGGAACGTGGTCTTGAAGCCCTGGCGGGTGTACTTGGGGTTGGTGGCCGACGGCGAGACCTGCGGAATGCCGGCGTCGCTGTACAGCTTGGAAGCGGGGATGGTGGTGCCCGAGTTCAGGTGACCGACCACGCCGTTGACCTTTTCATCGACCAGCTTCTGGGCGACGGCCGTGCCTTGCTTCGGATCGCCGGCGTCGTCTTCAGGAACCAGCACGAACTTGGCGACCTTGTCGCCGATCTTGAGGCCCTTGGCATTCAGGTCTTCGATGGCCATCTTGGCGCCGAGCTCGTTGTCCTTGCCGAGGTGGGCAATGGGACCGCTGGTCGGGCCGACGTGGCCGATCTTGACGACCAGGGCATCAGCCGGAGGCGCAGCAGGGGCCGGAGCCGCAGCCGTGGGTGCCGGTGCCGCCGGAGCAGCAGCTTCTTCCTTCTTGCCGCAAGCCACGAGCGTGAGTGCAGCCAGTGCGACCGCAGTCCATTTCAATTGCATGAGAACCTCCAGAACTTGGATGAAAAGATATAAAAACCGGTCGTTCGATCCGGGCGTTCAGACCTCGCAAGTTTCGCGCCGCAGACCAGCGGCACCCTCACGCCATTCCGACCTGCGGCGCAGTTTAGCCGAGGATTTATGCGCCGGAAGTTGGCGTAGACCCTGTGTTTTCCCCTGTGTTTTCACAGAGTTCAGCGGCCATGGATTCGATGACGAGCGCGCGCAGCACGGCCTCGATTTCGCCGCGCAGACGCGGCACCATTTCGTCGAGCTGATGCTGAACGGCAGCTGACACGGCGTCGCTCAATCGCTCTTCCAGCGACAGGTCGACGCGCTGCAGCACGCGGTGCAGCAATTGCTCTTCGAGGCTGACGATTTCAGCCGGCGTGAGCGGCACCGAAGGCGGCAATGCCACGGCGCTCGCAGGGTCGGGCGGCGCAGGCTGCGACACCGATGCCCCCGTGGGTCGCACCGTCTCGGCGACCGGCACGGGCTCGGCCGGGATCTCGAGCACGGTCGTCAGCGTCGGGACGAACCGGGGCGGCGTGCGCAGCGTGCTGGCCATCAGGAAGCGCTCCTTGCGAAATCGTGCGGCTGGATCGTGTAGCCCCGGTCGGCGTAGTGGCGCCAGCGGGTGCGGCCGACCTGCCGGTCGTTGGCCTCGTCACTCACGATGTCGATCATGCGCTCGAAGCGCTCGAAGCCGGCCGGCACTTCAAGGCCGAGGTTGACCAGCATCTCGCGGTGCGGCAGCGAGGCCGCGTCCGAACCTTCGGCGCACAGGATCACGGGCGAGCGCGCGACCACATGGGCCGGCGCATCGGCGCGGCAGTGCGCGACGAAGTCGACCGGCGACAGCTGCCAGAGCGCCGCGTCGACCGTGTCGAGCGCGCGCGCATCGCCCACCACCACCACGCGCAGGCCGCGTGTGTTCACGGCCTTGCGAACCAGCCGGCAAGCGTAGGTGAGCTTATCGGGCGCGTTGTAGTGAAAGCCGATGTCGGTCACTGCGCGGACCGGGCCTTTCGGGCCGGCTTGGCCGGGGCCTTGGGCGCAGCGGCCTTCTTTGCGGGCTTGGCAGCCTTCTCGGCCTTGGGTGCGGCAGCGTTGCCGCCTGCGCGGTTCGTCAGGTACGACACCAGCAGGCCGACGGGCCGGCCGGTCGAGCCCTTGGCCGCCCCGCTCTTCCAGGCCGTGCCTGCGATGTCCAGGTGCGCCCAGGCGTAGTCGGCCGTGAAGCGCTGCAGGAACTTGGCCGCGGTGATCGCGCCGCCGGCACGCCCGGCGATGTTGGCCACGTCGGCGAAGTTGCTCTTGAGGCCTTCGGCGTAGTCGTCGTCCAGCGGCAGGCGCCAGCAGCGGTCTTGCGAAGCCTCGCCGGCCGATTCGAGCGCGGAGGCCAGCGATTCGTCGCTGGCGAACAGGCCGCTGCGCACGCCGCCCAAAGCCACCACGCAGGCGCCTGTGAGCGTCGCGATGTCGATGACGGCGGCGGGGTCGAAGCGCTTGGCGTACGTGAGCGCGTCGCACAGGATGAGACGGCCTTCGGCGTCGGTGTTCAGGATCTCGATGGTCTGCCCGCTCATGCTGGTGACCACGTCGCCGGGCTTGACGGCCTTGCCGTCGTTCATGTTCTCGCACGAGGGAATCAGGCCGACCACGTTGATCGCCGGCTGGATCGCGCCGAGCGCGCGGAAGGTGCCCAGCACGCTGGCTGCGCCGCACATGTCGAACTTCATCTCGTCCATCTCGGCCGCGGGCTTGAGCGAGACGCCGCCGGTGTCGAAGGTGATGCCCTTGCCCACGAGCACCACGGGGGCCTCGTCTTTCGCACCGCCCTGGTAGCGCAGCACGATGAAACGCAGCGGTTCGGCCGAGCCCTGGGCCACGGCGGCGAATGCGCCCATGCCGAGCTTCTCGACTTCCTTCGGGCCCAGCACTTCGCACTTGATGCGCGGCAGCTTCGCCAGCCCCTTGGCGGCGTCGGCCAGCAGCGTGGGCGTGGCGTGGTTGGCAGGACGGTTGCCCCACTCCTTGGCCAGTTCGATGCCGGCGACCGTGGCGCGGGCGTCGTCGAAAGCCTTGCTGACGGCGGGGCTGGCGGCCTCGGACACGCCCAGCGTCAGGTGGCGGATGCTGCGCGGCTCGGCCTTCGACTTGGTCGTGGTGTAGACATAGCTGGCATCGGCCGCGGCCGTGACGGCGGCGGCCGCCGCGGCGGCGTCGGCCGGCTGCGCGAAGACGATCACGACGCGCTTGGGGCCGTTGGCCTTGGCGGCGGCCACTGCCGCGCTCACGGCGCTGCGCACCGAAGCGGCCTTGCCGTCGCCGATGGCGGCCAGCAGCACGCGCGACGGCACCACGGCCTCGGGGCGGTACAGCGCGAGCAGCTTGCCGGCCTTGTCGGGCAGGTCGCCGGCCTTGCGGGCGCTGGCGGCGAGCACGGAAACGGGGTCTTTGGCGGTGGGGAGAGCGCTGCCGACGAGCACGATGAGGAGGTCGGATTTCTCGGCGGCGGCCTGGGCGACGGTGAGGGTCTTGAGTTGAAAGTCCATAATCCTTTTTTTCCTCGAACGATGTTATTCCATTCTTCCCTACGCAAGGAGCTGTCGCGCAGCTTCGGAGCGACCCTCGTCGTCCTGGTCACCATCGTGATGACCATGATGCTCATCCGTACGCTCGGGCTGGCGTCCAAGGGCAGCGTGAACCCGCAGGAGGTCTTCCTCGTGATGGCGTACACGGTGCTCGGCTACATGCCGACCATCCTGAGCCTGAGCCTGTTCATCGCCATCGTCGGCACGCTCTCGCGCATGTACCGCGACAGCGAAATGGTGATCTGGTTCTCCAGCGGGCGCGGCCTGGCCGATTTCGTCCAGCCGCTGTTCCGATTCGCCTGGCCGGTGCTGCTGCTCATCGCAGCCATGGCGCTGGTGGGCTGGCCCTGGGCCAACTCGCAAACCATCGGCATGCGCCAGCAGTACGAGCAGCGCAGCGACATCGAGCGCGTCACGCCCGGTGAGTTCCGCGAGTCCTCGGGCCGGCTGCGCGTGTTCTTCATCGACAAGGACACGCCCGACGGCGCCACTGCCACCAACGTGTTCATCTGGGCCGTCGAGCGGGGCCTGCAGATCACCACGTCGGCGCGCAGCGGCCGCATCGAGGACATCGACAACCACCGCTTCCTGCTGCTGAGCAACGGCCAGCGCCTGGAGCGCCCGCTGTTCGAAGCCACCGGCCTGAAGATCAGCGAGTTCAAGACCTACGGCACGCGCGCCGGGGGCAGCTCGAACGCCACCGACGACAGCACGCCCACGCGCGCGCGCTCCACGCTCTCGCTGCTGCGCGACCGCAGCGATGCCAGCCTGGGCGAGCTGGGCTGGCGCTTCGGCATGCTGCTGGCCGCCATCAACTTCGTGCTGCTGGCGCTGACGGTGTCCAGCGTCAACCCGCGCGTGGGACGCAGCGGCAACCTGGTGTTCGCGCTGTTCGCCTTCGTCGTCTACTACAACCTGCTGAACCTCGGCCAGAGCTGGATCAGTTCGGGCCGCTACGGCATGGGTTCGTTCATGCTCCTGCTGCACGGCGGCGTCTTCCTGTTCGCCACGGCCTGGCTCACGCTGCGCAACAACAACTGGTCGGCCCGCCGCCAGGCCCGCGCCAGCGCCGCTGCCACCGCCGGCGCCCCGCCGGCCGCACCGCCTTCCCGGATCGACCCGACCTCGTGAAAACCATCCGCCGACTGATCTATGTCGAGGCACTGAAGGCCGTGGCCTTCGTGACGCTCGGCTTCCTGAGCCTGTTCTTCTTCTTCGACTTCGTCGACGAGCTGCAGTCCGTGGGCAAACCCGAAAGCCTGGCCTACGGGCCGGTGCAGGCGCTGATCTACGTGCTGCTGCTGGTGCCCAGCCACCTGTACGAACTGCTGCCGATCACGGTGCTGATCGGCTGCATCTTCGTGATGGCGCGGCTGGCGCAAAGCTCCGAATACACCATCCTGCGCACCAGCGGCCTGGGCCCGTGGCGCGCGCTGCGCACCCTGCTGCTGCTGGGGCTGGGCTTCGTGATCCTCACCTTTGCCATCGGCGACTACATCGCGCCGCTGTCGGGACGCACCGGCCAGCTGCTCAAGTCGCGCTACCAGGGCACCTACTCGTTGGTGGGCAACACCGGCGCCTGGCTGAAGGAAAAGCGCGGCGACACGTCGTATGCGGTCAATGTGCTGTCCATCTCGCGCGACGGCTCGCTGCAGAACACCCGCATCTTCGAGTTCGACGGCAACGGCTACGTGAGCAAGCAGCTCATGGCCAAGTCCGCGCGCATCCGCGACGACAAGTGGGTGCTGTCCGAGGTCGAGCAGCAGGACTACGAAACCCGCAGCGCCGACAAGGCCCGCATCACGACCACCCAGGTCGACACGATGGACTGGCCCACCTCGCTCACTGCCGAAATGGTGTCGGTCGCGCTGCTGCGGCCCGACCGCATGAGCACCATCGACCTGTTCGACTACATCCGGCACCTGAACGCCAACGGCCAGACCGCGCAGCGCTACGAGATCGAGTTCTGGCGCAAGGTGTTCTATCCGCTGTCGTGCCTGGTGATGGTGGTGCTCGCCCTGCCCTTCGCCTACCTGCACTTCCGCCAGGCCGGCATCACGACCTACGTGTTCGGCGGCGTGATGATCGGCATCAGCTTCTTCCTGCTGAACAACGTGTTCGGCTACCTGGGCAACCTGAGCAACTGGTCGCCCTGGCTCACCGCGGCGGCGCCGGGAATGATCTATTCGGTGCTGTCGCTGACCGCCTTCAGCTGGCTGGTCCTGAGGCGATGACGACAGCGCAGGTGCCGGGCACGGTGCTGCTCGCGCACGGCTCGCGCGACGCGCGCTGGCGCGAGCCCATCGAGGCCGTCGCCGCCCGCATGCGCGAAGACGACCCCGCCGTGCGCGTGCTGTGTGCCTACATGGAACTGGCCACGCCCGACCTGCCGACCGCCGCCGCCGCGCTGATTGCCGACGGCGCCACCGCGGTGCACGTGGTGCCGCTGTTCCTGGGCATGGGCAAGCACGCCCGCGAAGACCTGCCGCTGCAGCTCGACGCCCTGCGCCAGCGCTGGCCCGCCGTGGCGTTCTCGCTGGCCCCGATCGTGGGCGAATCGCCCGAACTGGTCGCTTTGCTGGCCCGGATCGCCATCAAATCCTGAAGTCCCGGTCATTTTTATAGACTTCAAAGGCATAATGAATTCCGCAATCAGACGGAATTTGATATGAATCTGCACCAGTTCAAGTTTGTTCAGGAAGCCGTGCGGCGCAACCTGAACCTCACCGAGGCGGCCAAGGCGCTCCACACCTCGCAGCCCGGCGTCTCCAAGGCGATCATCGAACTCGAGGAAGAGCTCGGCGTCGAGATCTTCGCCCGCCACGGCAAGCGCCTGAAGCGCATCACCGAACCCGGCCAGCACGTCATTGCGAGCATCGAACTCATCATGCGCGAGGTGGGTAACCTCAAGCGCATCGGCGAACAGTTCAGCGCGCAGGACAGCGGCACCCTCTCCATCGCCACCACCCACACGCAGGCGCGCTATGTGCTGCCGGTGCCCGTGGCCAACCTGCGCGAGGCCTACCCGAAGGTCAACGTCAGCCTGCACCAGGGCTCGCCCGACCAGGTGGCGCGCATGGTGATCGACGAGATCGCCGAGATCGGCATCGCCACCGAATCGCTCGACGGCTATGCCGAGCTGGTCACGCTGCCCTGCTACGAGTGGCAGCACGTGCTGGTGCTGCCCAAGGACCATCCGCTGGCGGCCAAGGAGCGCGTGTCGCTCGAAGACCTGGCGCTCGAACCCATCATCACGTACCACCCGTCGTTCACCGGCCGCACGCGCATCGACCATGCCTTTGCGCAGAAGAAGCTCACGCCGCGCATCGCGCTCGAAGCCATCGACTCCGACGTGATCAAGACCTATGTGCGCCTGGGCCTGGGCGTGGGCATCGTGGCCGAGATGGCCGTGCGCGACGAGTCGAACGCCGACCTCGTGGTGCGCCCGATGGGCCACGTGTTCGGCCAGAACATCGCGCGCGTCGCCTTCAAGCGCAGCGCCTACCTGCGCAACTTCGTCTTCAAGTTCGCCGAGCTGCTGAGCGACCGCCTCGACCGCAACCTGATCGCGAAGGCCCTGAGCGGCCATCAACAAGACTACGAACTCTGATCCTCCAGCCTTTCTCCCCGCGACGACCGACCATGAGCACCGCCACCCCTTCGTCTTCTCCCCGCACGCCCGAGATCACCACCAAGCTGCCGGCTGTCGGCACCACCATCTTCACCGTGATGTCCACGCTCGCGGCCGAGAAGAACGCCGTGAACCTCGGCCAGGGCTTCCCCGATTTCCACTGCGATCCGAAGCTGCTCGAAGACGTGACGGCCGCCATGGCGGCCGGCCACAACCAGTACCCGCCGATGCCGGGCATCCCGTCGCTGCGCGACGCCATTGCCGCCAAGATCGAAGCGCTCTACGGCCGCAGCTACAGCGCCGCGACCGAGATCACGGTCACGGCCGGTGCCACGCAGGCCATCATCACGGCCATCCTGGCCATCGTGCGCCCCGGCGACGAAGTGATCGTGCTGGAGCCCTGCTACGACAGCTACGTGCCCAACATCGACCTGGCCGGCGGCAAGGTCGTGCGCGTGCCGCTCGTGCCCGGCACCTTCCGCCCCGACTTCGACAAGATCGCCGCCGCGCTCACGCCGAAGACGCGCGCGATCATCATCAACACGCCGCACAACCCGAGCGCCACGGTCTGGACCGAGGCCGAAATGCGCCAGCTCGAAGACCTGCTCGCGCCCACCGACGTGTTCGTGATCAGCGACGAGGTCTACGAGCACATGGTGTTCGACGACGCACGCCATGAAAGCGTGGCCCGCTTCCCCGGCCTGGCGGCGCGCAGCTTCATCGTCAGCAGCTTCGGCAAGACCTACCACGTCACCGGCTGGAAGGTCGGCTTCGTGGCCGCGCCCGCGCCGCTGATGGCCGAGTTCCGCAAGGTGCACCAGTTCAACGTGTTCACCGTGAACACGCCGATGCAGCACGCGCTCGCACAGTACATGGCGAGGCCCGAGCCCTACCTGGAGCTGCCGGCCTTCTACCAGCGCAAGCGCGACCTGTTCGCGGCCGGCCTGGCCGAGAAGACCCGCTTCAAGCTGCTGCGCAGCGAAGGCAGCTACTTCCAGTGCGTGGACATCTCGGCCGTGAGCGACCTGTCGGAGGCCGAGTTCTGCCTCTGGCTCACGCGCGAGATCGGCGTGGCGGCAATCCCGCTGTCGGCCTTCTACGGCGACGGCTTCGACCAGCGCGTGGTGCGCTTCTGCTTCGCCAAGAAGGACGAGACGCTGCTCGCCGCGCTCGACCGCCTCGCGAAGCTCTGACGCCGGCCGCCGCGATCCGGGCACCGCGATGACGATGAACCGGCCGCGCTGGATCCTGCTGGCCCTGGGCCTGTCGTTCCTCGTGGTCGGCGTGGCTGACGCCTTCGTGCCGCCGCTGCGCGGCAAGGACTACACCGCGTTCGACGTGGTGCATGTGTTCCTCATCTCGGCGCTGTGCTACACGTGGTGCCGGGCCGACGGCCTGGTGCGCGGCGTGCCGGCGCCTGGTCGCTCGGCGCTGCTCGCGGGGGTGTTTCCACTGCTGGGCATCCCGGTCTATTTCTTCCGCACGCGCCCCTGGCGACGGGCCCTGCTGGCCACGCTGGGGGCCGCGGGCTTCCTGGTATCGAGCCTGGTGCTGGCCGCCGTGGGCACCTTGTCGGTCGAGTGGATGCGCAACTGAAGGCCACCCGAATGAACCCCACCCGCCTCATCACGCGCATCTTCACGCTCGTCGGCGCGCTCATGCTCCTCGGCGGCTGGCTGCTCTACCAGAACACCACGAAATTCATCGCATCGGCCGGCAAGGCGCAGGGCGAGGTGATCGCGCTGCAGTCCGCGGGAAGTTCGAGCCGCAGCAATTCGCCGACGTGGCGCCCGCTGGTGCGCTTCACGCTGCCCTCGGGCGCGATCGTCGAGTTCTCGCCCTCGAGCAGCAGCAACCCGCCTGCGTACGACAAGGGCGAAGTCGTGGGCGTGTTCTTCAATCCCGCGAACCCGCAGGACGCCCGGCTCGACGGCTTCTTCGACCTGTGGGGCGGCGCCGCCATCGTCGGCGGGCTGGGGGCCATCTTCCTGGCGGTGGGCGTGGCCATGCACTTCCTGCTGGCAGGCGCACCGGTAAAGCGCCGACGCCCACGGTAGGACAGCCCTGACCGCGTCAGGGGCGGCTCTCCGGCGCTCGCGGCGCCCCGGGACGATGAGCATGAAAGCTCGTGACAACAACGTCCCAGGAGAAAAACATGTCTCTCTCGTTCATTCTGCTGATCGTCCTGATCCTGCTGCTGATCGGCGCGCTGCCGAGCTGGGGCTACAGCCGGGCCTGGGGCTACGGGCCCAGCGGTGGCCTCGGGCTCGTGGTGCTGATCGTGGTGATCCTCGTGCTCATGGGCCGCATATAGCGCCCAGGCCGCCATGAAAAAAGCCCGCGTCGCCGCGGGCTTTTTTACGCCTGCAGCTGCGCCCAGGCCTTGTCGAGCCGCTTCACGCTCACCGGCTGCGGCGTGCGCAGCTCCTGCGCGAAGAAGCTCACGCGCAGCTCCTCGAGCAGCCAGCGGAATTCGAGCATGCGGTCGTCCACCACGCCCTTGCGCTCGGCCACGAGGCGCCAGTAGCGCTGCTCCTGCGGCTTCAATTCGGCCAGCTTGGCCGTGTCGCGCGCGGGGTCGGCGCGCAGCTTGTCCAGGCGCAGCACGATGGCCTTGAGGTAGCGCGCGAAGTGCTGCAGCTGCGTCCACGGCGCATCGGCGATGAAGCGCTTGCCGACGAGCTTCTGCAGCTGCTGCGCCGCGTCCTGCACCGCTTCGGGCTGGATCTTCGTGTCCTTGATCTTGCGCGCCGCCGCCGCGTACTCCACGAGGATGACGCCCGCGAGTCGCGCCACCTCGTTGGCGATCAGCGTGAGCCGCCCGCGCCCTTCTTCGAGCCGCTTCTTGAAGGCGAACTCGTCGGTCGGCAGCGGCTCCTGCAGGAAGGCGCGGTCGATCGCCACGTCGATGATCTGCGTGCGCAGCTCTTCCGACGTGCCCAGCGGCATGTAGGCGACCGACATCTTCTGCAGGTCGGGGATGTTCTTCTCGAGGTACTTCAGTGCGTCCTTCAGCTGCAACGCGAACAGGCGGCGCAGGCCGGCGCGGTGCTTCGCGGCGGCCACGGCGGGCTCGTCGAACACCTCGATGGTCACGGCATCGCCTTCGTCGCGCAGCGCCGGGAAGCCGATGAGCGACTGCGAACCGCGCCGCACTTCCATCAGCTCGGGCAGTTCGCCGAAGGTCCAGCTCGTGTAGCGCTGGCCGGCGGGCAGCGTGGGTGCTGCCTTCTCGGGCGCGGCGCTCTTCGCGGGCGCCTGGCCTTCGGCGGCAGGCGCAGCCTTGGCAGCCGGCGAGGCCTTCACGTTGAGCCCCGCGAGCGCCTGGAACGCGCCCCGCGCCTGCGCACCCAGCTCGGCTTTCAGCGCGCCGAGGTTGCGGCCCATGCCCAGCTGGCGGCCGTGCTCGTCGACGATGCGCAGGTTCATGAACAGGTGCGGCGCGAGCATGTCAAGCTTGAAGTCGGCGCGCTTCACGTCGATGCTCGTGAGGTCGCGCACGCGCTTGAGCAGCACGTCGGTGAGCGAACCGGTGCCGAACAGTTCGGGCGCCGACAGCTCCTCCGCCAGCTTCGTGGCCGACTCGGGCAGCGGCACCAGCCGCGAGCGCGGGCGCTGCGGCAGGCTCTTGAGCAGCGCCTGGATCTTGTCCTTGAGCATGCCGGTCACCAGCCACTCGCAGCGCTCTTCGTTCACCTGGTTGAGCACGAACAGCGGCACGCTGACCGTGAGGCCGTCTTTCGCATCGCCCGGTTCGTGCAGGTAGCTCGCGGCGCAATCGACACCGCCCAGGCGCAGCGTGGGCGGGAACGATTGCGTCGTGATGCCGGCCGCCTGGTGGCGCATGAGCTCGTCGCGCGTCAGATACAGCAGCCGCGGCTGGTCCTTCGAGGCATGGCGGTACCAGTTCTCGAAGGTGATGCCGCTGGCCACGTCGGCCGGCAGCTGCGCGTCGTAGAAGGCGAAGATCAGTTCGTCGTCGACCAGCACGTCCTGCCGGCGCGCCTTGTGCTCCAGGCCTTCGACCTCGCGCACCAACTTGCGATTGGCCGTGAGGAACGGGAACTTGCTTTCCCATTGCCCGCCGACCAGCGCTTCGCGGATGAAGATCTCGCGCGCCGACACCGGATCGACCTTGGTGAAATCGACCCGCCGCCCGCTGTACACCACGAGGCCGTACAGCGTCGCGCGCTCCAGCGCCGAGACCTGCGCGCCCTTCTTTTCCCAGTGCGGATCGAGCAGCTGCTTCTTCAGCAGATGCTCCGCCACCTGTTCGAGCCACTGCGGCTCGATGTTGGCGATGCCGCGTCCGAACAGGCGCGTGGTCTCGACCAGTTCGGCCGCGACGATCCAGCGCCCGGGCTTCTTCTTCAGGTGCGCGCCGGGGTGCTTGTAGAACTTGATGCCGCGCGCGCCGAGGTAGGCCTCGTCGTCCTCGAGCTTCCAGCCCACGTTGCCGAGCAGGCCCGCGAGCATCGACAGGTGCAGCGGCTCGTAGCCGGCCGGCGTGGCGTTGATGCGCCACTTGTGCTCGGTGACCACCGTGAGCAGCTGCGAATGGATGTCACGCCATTCGCGCACGCGGCGGATGTTGATGAAGTTCTGGCGCAGCAACTGCTCGTACTGGCGGTTGCTGAGCTTGTGCGTGTCACCGTGGCCGCCGCGCGCGTCGGCAATCCATTTCCACAGGCGCAGGTAGCCGCTGAATTCGCTCTTTTCGTCGTCGAACTTCGAGTGCGCCTGGTCGGCCTGCTGTTGGGCTTCCATCGGTCGGTCGCGCACGTCCTGCACGCTGAGCGCCGAGGCGATGACGAGCACTTCTTCGAGCGCGCCGCGTGTGCGGGCTTCCAGAATCATGCGGCCCACGCGCGGATCGAGCGGCAGCTTCGCCAGCTCGGCACCGGTGGCCGTGAGCTCGTTGGCGTCGTCGACCGCACCCAGCTCGTTGAGCAGCTGGTAGCCGTCGGCAATGGCGCGCGGCGACGGCGCTTCGAGGAACGGGAAGCGCGCCACGTCGCCCAGCCGCAGCGACTTCATGCGCAGGATCACGCCCGCGAGCGACGAGCGCAGGATTTCCGGGTCGGTGAAGCGCGGGCGGCCCGCAAAGTCCTTCTCGTCGTACAGGCGGATGCAGATGCCGTTCGCCACGCGCCCGCATCGGCCCGCGCGCTGGTTGGCCGCGGCCTGGCTGATCGGCTCGACCAGCAGCTGCTCGACCTTGCTGCGGAAGCTGTAGCGCTTGACGCGCGCCGTGCCGGTGTCGATCACGTAGCGAATGCCCGGCACGGTGAGCGAAGTCTCGGCCACGTTGGTGGCCAGCACGATGCGACGGCCGTGGTGGCTTTCGAAGATGCGGTCCTGCTCGGGGCCCGAGAGGCGCGCGAACAGCGGCAGCACCTCGGCGTTGCGGAACAACGGCTGGTGGCTGACGTGGCGGCGCAGGTGGTCGGCCGCCTCGCGGATTTCGCGTTCGCCGGGCAGGAAGATCAGGATGTCGCCGGCGTTGTGCGGGTCGCGCCAGAGCTCGTCGACCGCGTCCGCGATGGCGTCGTTCAGGTCGTGCTCGCGCGACTCCTCGAACGGGCGGTAGCGCTGCTCGACCGGGAAGGTGCGCCCCGACACCATGATCGTCGGCGCGGGGCCCTTGGCCGAAGCGAAGTGCTGCGCGAAGCGGTCGGCATCGATGGTGGCCGAGGTGACGATGATCTTCAGGTCGGGCCGGCGCGGAAGAATCTCGCGCAGGTAGCCCAGCAGGAAGTCGATGTTCAGCGAGCGCTCGTGGGCCTCGTCGATGATGAGCGTGTCGTAGGCCTTGAGCAGCGGATCGGTCTGCGTCTCGGCCAGCAGGATGCCGTCGGTCATCAGCTTCACCGAGGCGTCGCGGCTCAGGCGGTCCTGAAAGCGCACCTTGAAGCCGACTACGTCGCCCAGCGGCGTCTTCAGCTCTTCGGCGATGCGCTTGGCGACCGAACTCGCGGCAATGCGGCGCGGCTGCGTGTGGCCGATCAGGCGGCCCTTGCCGGGTTCGGCGTTGAGCTTGCCGCGCCCGAGCGCCAGCGCGATCTTCGGCAGCTGCGTGGTCTTGCCCGAGCCCGTTTCGCCGCAGACGATCACGACCTGGTGCGCCGCAATGGCGGCCATGATCTCCTCGCGCCGGCCGGAGACCGGGAGCGATTCGGGGAACTCGATGCGCAGGGGGGCGGGAGGTGTGAGGGTCGTCAAGGCAAGGCAGTCGTCGGTCGTTGCGCGCGGCGGCAGGCGGGCAAACCGCCAATTATCGCGGGGCCCCGGCGCTGTTGCATGGCATCCACAGCGAGGCCGCATGCAGCAGGTGGCGCAGAAAATTTCGTAAAGACTCTTTACTCTACCGCATGCCGCCGCTACGATCGCGGCCATGACCTCCTTCCTTGCCCCCCTTTCGATGCGCATCCGCTGCGCAAGCCGCGTCCTTGCACGCGGCGGGGTCAAGGCGACCCGCCCGGCCTGACGAAGCCCGCGCACCGGCTTCAGCTTCCTTCGCGGAACTGAACGCCCACCGCTCGCGCTTCACTTCGGTCGAAGCGCGCCAGCCTGACCCGCACAGCGCCTGCACCACCGCCCTCCCCGCATCTCGCGTGGAGCAGCGGCTGCATTCCTGTTTCCGTGTCCCGAATCATTCGAAGAAAAAAGAACCTCATGTCGCAACAAGACATTTCCCGCGACCTGCACACCACGCTGGCCGAGCGCACGCGCCACCTGCAGGCCATTGCCCATTCGCTGAAGGCCGAGCTGTTCGGCATCGACGAGATCATCGATCGCGTGATCGATTCGCTGCGCGCCTGGTACGTGCTGCCGCAGCTCATCAGCCGCCCGGTCGTCATCTGCCTGTGGGGCCTGACCGGCACCGGCAAGACGCAACTCGTGCGGCGCCTGGCGCAGCACCTGGGCTTTTACGACCGCTTCATCGAAGTGCAGATGGACGGCTTCAGCCACGGCTCGGGCCACCGCACTGCCGGCTCCATCTCGGCCATGCTGGCCGAGTCGGGCATCGCCGAGGGCGCGCCCGGCATCCTCGTGCTCGACGAGTTCCAGCGCTTTCGCACCGTGGACGCCAGCGGCAAGGAAGCGCGCGTGGAGCGCTACCAGGACGTGTGGGCGCTGCTCTCGGACGGCCGCCTGCCGCCGTCGCTGTCGGTGCTCAGCGAGATCGAGTCGTCGCTGGCCTGGGCCGAGTACGACCAGGACCGCCGCACCGATGACGACGAAGAAGACGAAGAGGAAGACGTTGCCAAGGCCGGCAAGACCAAGCGCAAGCGCCGCCTGCAGCTCTCGCCCTGGGAAGCCCAGGAGTTCAAGCGCTGCCTGAAGCTGCGCGAGTCGCTGCTCGAAATCATGACCTGGAAGCCCGACGAGATCCAGGCGCGGCTGCGCGCCTTCCGCGCCTCGCAGGACCACTGGGAAACCGACTACTCCAAGCTGCTGGTCTTCGTCTCGGGCAACCTCGACGAGATGTACGCCGAGACCGCCAAGCGGGTGGAAGACTGCGACACCGACGCCGACATCTTCCACGCGCTGACCAAGAAGCTCTCGCTCATCGACGTGAAGAAGGCGCTGGCCGAACGCTTCAAGCCCGAGCAGGTCGCGCGGCTGGGCAACAACCACGTGATCTACCCGTCGTTCAGCCGCGCCACCTACGTGCGCCTGATCCTGTCGATCTGCGACCGCTACGTGAGCGAGATCCAGGAAAGCTCGGGCGTGCGCTTCGTGCTCGACGCGAGCGTGTACGAGCAGATCTACGCCAACGCCGTGTTCCCGGCGCAGGGCACGCGCCCGCTGTTCTCGTCGATCCACGCGATCCTGAGCGCGACGCTGGTCAACGCCGCGCTGTGGGCGCTCGAACAGGGCGCGCACGGCAGCGAGCCCGTGTGGCTGATGCTCGACCCCGGCGAGGTCACGCCCGGCGGCCCGCGCCTGGTTGCGCGCTTCCGGCTGGCGCGGCGCGAGTTCCCGGTGGCGCTGGAGCTGAACCGGCTCAAGCAGCGCGCCAACGCCGACTTCCGTGCGCTGCTCGCGGTGCACGAGGCCGGCCATGGCCTGGTGTACGCCCTGCTCTTCGGCCGCGCGCCACAAGAAATCCGCATCAACGTGGCCTCGTTCGAGGGCGGCTACAACAGCTACGTGAAGCGCAAGGCCTGGTCCAAGCGCAACCTGCTGGACAGCGTGTGCGTGAGCCTGGCGGGCCGCGCGGCCGAGCGGCTGGTGTTCGGCGAATCGAGCTGCACCACCGGCGCCGAGCGCGACCTGATGCAGGCGACCGCGACGGCGGCGCGCCATGTGCGCCACCTGGGCTTCGGCACGCGCTGGAGCCGCACCGACGTGACGACCGATTCGAACGACAACCTCAACACCGACGTGGCCGCCACCAACCGCGAGATCGAGGCCATCCTGGCGCGCGAACACACCCGCGCGCTGGGCCTGCTCGAAGCGCACGCCACCGCCTTCATGGCGGTGGTCGATGCGCTGATGGCGCACGGTTCGATCGCACCGGACGAGCTCGCCGGACTGCTCGGCCTGCCGCTGGCACCAGCCGCCCCGGCGGGTGCGGCCGAGGCGGCGGTCGAGCCGCTGGACGCCTACGCCGACCAGCTCGAGGCCTTCAAGGCCCGCGGCACGCCCGCCGCGGCCGGGGCCGGCCGGCTGCTGCGCGCCCTGGCATGACGCGCTGCACCAAAACCTTGCCAAGAATGCACAATCACGCCCCATGTCCACCGTCTTCAATTTCACCTTCGTGCCCTGGTTCCGCTCGGTCGCGCCCTACATCCACACGCACCGCGGCAAGACCTTCGTGGTCGCGCTCGCGGGCGAGGCCATCGCGGCGGGCAAGCTGCAGAACATCGCGCAAGACCTGGCCCTGATCCAGAGCATGGGCGTCAAGATCGTGCTGGTGCACGGCTTCCGCCCGCAGGTCAACGAGCAGCTGGCGGCCAAGGGCCACGAGGCGAAGTACTCGCACGGCATCCGCATCACCGACGCCGTGGCGCTCGACTCGGCGCAAGAGGCCGCGGGCCAGCTGCGCTACGAGATCGAGGCCGCCTTCAGCCAGGGCCTGCCCAACACACCCATGGCCGGCTCGACGGTGCGCGTGATCTCGGGCAACTTCATCACCGCGCGCCCCGTGGGCGTGGTCGACGGGGTGGACTTCAAGCATTCGGGCCTGGTGCGCAAGGTGGACGCGGCCGGCATCCGCCGCACGCTCGATTTCGGCGCGATGGTGCTCATGTCGCCCTTCGGCTTCTCGCCGACCGGCGAGGCGTTCAACCTGACGATGGAAGAAGTGGCGACCAGCGTGGCCATCTCGATCCAGGCCGACAAGCTGATCTTCCTGACCGAAGTGCCGGGCATCCGCGTGGACAGCGAACTGCCCGAGAGCGAAGACAACCCGATCGACACCGAGCTGCCGCTGGCCGCCGCCGAGAAGCTGCTGGCCTCTCTGCCGCCCGCGCAGAAGCCGACCGACACCGCCTTCTACCTGCAGCACTGCGTGAAGGCCTGCAAGGGCGGCGTGGAACGCAACCACATCCTGCCGTTTGCGCTCGACGGTTCGCTGCTGCTCGAGATCTACGTGCACGACGGCGTCGGCACCATGGTGATCGACGAGAAGCTCGAGAGCCTGCGCGAAGCCACGGTGGACGACATCGGCGGCATCCTGCAGCTCATCGAGCCCTTCGAGCGCGACGGCACGCTGGTCAAGCGCGACCGCACCGAGATCGAGCGCGACGTGGGCCACTACACGGTCATCGAGCACGACGGCGTGATCTTCGGCTGCGCGGCGCTGTACCCGTACCCCGAGGCGAAGACCGCCGAGATGGCCGCGCTCACGGTGTCGCCGCAGTCGCAGTCGCAGGGCGACGGCGAACGCATCCTCAAGCGCATCGAGCACCGCGCCAAGGCCATGGGCCTGGAAAGCATCTTCGTGCTCACCACGGTCACGATGCACTGGTTCCTCAAGCGCGGCTTCCAGCAGGTCAACCCCGACTGGCTGCCCGAGGCGCGCAAGCGCAAGTACAACTGGGACCGCAAGAGCCAGGTGCTGGTCAAGAAGATCTGAGTCCATCCGAACAAAGAAAGACGCCCCGATGACGCTCGCCACCGCCCTGCTGTTCGCCATCGTGGCCTTCGCGGCCATCGCCACGCCCGGCCCCACGGTGCTGCTGGCCCTGAGCAACGGCTCGCGCCACGGCGTGCGCCGGGCGCTGCCGGGCATGCTCGGCGCGGTACTGTCCGACTTCGTGCTGGTCGGCGCCGTGGCGCTGGGCCTGGGCGCGCTGCTCGCGGCTTCGGAGTTCTGGTTCTCGATGCTGAAGTGGGTCGGCGCGGTCTACCTGGCCTGGCTCGGGCTGCGCATGCTGCGCTCTAAGGGCGGCTTCCAGCTGCCGAACGCGGACGCCGCGGCCACCGTCACGGCGGGCGAAAGCCGGCGCATCTTCTTCAAGTCCTTCCTGGTGGCAGTGACCAACCCCAAGGGCTACATCTTCTGCTCGGCACTGCTGCCGCAGTTCATCGACCCGGCCGCCGCGCAGGCGCCGCAGTACCTGATCATTGCGCTGATCTTCGCGGGCCTCGACATGCTGGTGATGCTGGGCTATGCCTTCGTCGGCGCCCGCGCGATCCGGCTGCTCACGGTGTCGGCCACCCGCTGGATCGACCGCGCCTGCGGCGGCATGCTGCTGGCGCTGGCGGGCTCGCTCGCCTTCTATCGGCGCAGCGCGGCCACCGCCGTCTGATCGACCTCGCGTCCCCCCGACCGCTGTCCTCAGGCAGCCGCGCTCCTCCCCACGATGTTTTTCCGGCAAGCCGTGCCATCCCGCGGCCTGCCCGTGCTGTTTTTTCAACGGAGGAAACGAAAGAATGAAGAAGTACCAAACCCTGCTGGGTGCCACCCTCGTCGCCGTCTCGGCGCTCGTCGCGGGCTGCGGCGACAAGGCGGACAAGACCGCCCCGCCCGCTTCCGCCGAAGCCAAGCCCGCCGCTCAGGCCGGCAACGACCAGCAGCAGCTCGTCGAGAAGTACAACCTCTACGTCGACGTGTCGAACAACCTGCGCACCTCGTTCCAGGAAGCCCGCGAGAGCTACATGACCGCCCAGGTGCCGCTGCTGCAGGCCAAGGCGCCGCTCACCAGCCTGCGCATCCAGAACGACATCCTGGTCGACCGCTCGGCCAGGAAGCTCGATGCCGCCGCCGCCATCGCCGCGCCGCTGCCCGAGATCGACGAATCGGCCAAGGCCTTCTCGGCCGCCCTCAAGGTGCTGTCACCGCTGAGCCGCGAGCTGAACGACTACGCCAATTCCAAGGGCTACCTCGCCGACAACGGCGACAAGGCACGCCAGATGAGCGCCGACTACCTGGCCGCGCTCACCACCGTCGCGCAGGCCGAAGCGGCCTTCGACAAGGGCCTGAGTGCCCGCGACCGGGCGCTCACCAGGGAAGCCTTCGAGAAGGCGCCCAAGGACACCGCCGCCTACTACCGCGCCGGCCTGATCTACCACGGCAAGCTCAACCACGCCGACGCCATGGCGCTGTTCGCCGCGCCCAACGACCCGCAGGCGCTGGCCGCCTTCGAGGCCTCGCTGGCGCTGGTGGCCGACTCGGCCGCGGGCTGGAGCAAGAAGACCGCCGAGCAGTCGGCCCAGAGCGGCAAGAGCTGCAGCGGCGGCATGCTGCAGATCAACGAGTTCATCGGCCAGTCGCGCTCGGTGATCAAGGACGCCAGGGACGGCGTGTTCAAGCGCAAGGAAACCGGTGCGATGGCCCGCATGGGCCGCTCGGCCATCGTCGACGCGGCCCACCGCTACAACCAGAACTTCGCCAACATGATCGGCCAGTTCAACCACCCGCTTTGCTGAGCGGGCCAAGGGGCGCGGGGCGTGCGGGCCGCCCGGCCCGTCGCCGATAATCCGGGGCATGAATCCCTTGCTTGCCAAATTGCAGCCGTACCCGTTCGAGCGGCTGAAGCAACTGTTCGCGGGCGTCACGCCCGCCCCCGAATTCGCCCCCATCAGCCTGGGCATCGGCGAGCCCAAGCACGCCACGCCGGCCTTCATCAAGGACGCCCTGAGCGCCGGCCTCGGCGCCCTTGCCGCCTACCCGGCCACCGCCGGCGAGCTGAAACTGCGCACCGCCTTCACCGACTGGCTGCATCGCCGCTACAGCCTGTCGCTCGACCCGGCCACCCAGGTGCTGCCGGTCAACGGCTCGCGCGAGGCGCTGTTCTCGCTCGCCCAGACCGTGGTCGACGCCAGCGGCAGCACCAAGCCGGTGGTGATGTCGCCCAACCCGTTCTATCAAATCTACGAGGGCGCGGCCCTGCTCTCGGGCGCCGAGCCGTACTACGTGCCCAGCGTGCCCGCGCGCAACTTCGCGGTCGACTGGGACAGCGTGCCCGAGGCCGTCTGGGCCCGCACCCAGCTCGTGTTCGTCTGCTCGCCGGGCAATCCCACGGGCGCCGTGATGTCTCTGGACGAGTGGAAGAAGCTCTTCGCGCTGTCCGACCGCCACGGCTTCGTGATTGCCGCCGACGAGTGCTACAGCGAGATCTACTTCCGCGACGAGCCCCCGCTGAGCGGCCTCGAAGCCTCGATGAAGCTCGGCCGCCCCGACTTCAAGAACCTGATCGCGCTCACCTCGCTGTCCAAGCGCAGCAACGTGCCCGGCCTGCGCAGCGGCTTCGTGGCCGGCGACGCGGCCCTCATCAAGGGCTTTTTGCTGTACCGCACCTACCACGGCAGCGCCATGAGCGGCGCCGTGGCCGCCGCCAGCATCGCGGCCTGGGGCGACGAGTCGCACGTGGTCGACAACCGCGCCCAGTATCGCGCCAAGTTCGCCGCCGTCACGCCGCTGCTCGAACCCGTGCTCGACGTGCGCCTGCCCGACGCCAGCTTCTACCTCTGGGCCGGCGTGCCCGAAGTGTGGGCTGGCGACGACGAAGCCTTCGCCCGCGCGCTCTACGCTCAATACAATGTCACGGTTCTGCCGGGGAGCTATCTGGCGCGCGACACCGACCACAGCGCCAATCCGGGCCGCGGTCGCATCCGCATGGCGCTGGTGGCCGAAACCGCCGAGTGCGTCGAGGCCGCCCAGCGCATCGTCCGTTTCGTCCAGGGCGGTCGCCGCTGACCGCGCTCCGCCCCGCTCCCTGCCCCCTTTTTCACCCGAGACTCTCTCCATGACACAGCAACTGCAACAAATCATCGACGCCGCGTGGGAAGACCGCGCCAACATCTCGATCACCGCCGCCCCCGCCGAAGTGCGTGACGCCGTCGAGCACGTGATCACCGAGCTGAACAACGGCAAGCTGCGCGTCGCCACCCGCCAGGGCGTGGGCCAGTGGACCGTGCACCAGTGGATCAAGAAGGCCGTGCTGCTGTCGTTCCGCCTGAAGGACAACGAGCAGATCCAGGCCGGCTCGCTGGGCTTCTACGACAAGGTGCCGACCAAGTTCTCGCACCTGTCGGCCGCCGAGCTGAAGGAATCGGGCGTGCGCATCGTGCCGCCGGCCGTGGCCCGCCGCGGCAGCTTCATCGCCAAGGGCGCGATCCTGATGCCTTCGTACGTGAACATCGGCGCCTACGTGGGCGAAGGCTCCATGGTCGACACCTGGGCCACCGTCGGTTCGTGCGCGCAGGTCGGTGCCAACGTGCACCTGTCGGGCGGCGTGGGCCTGGGCGGCGTGCTCGAGCCGCTGCAAGCCAACCCGACCATCATCGAAGACAACTGCTTCATCGGCGCGCGCTCCGAAGTCGTCGAAGGCGTGATCGTCGAAGAGAACTCGGTGCTGGGCATGGGCGTGTACCTGGGCCAGAGCACCCCGATCTTCAACCGCGACACCGGCGAAATCTCGTACGGCCGCGTGCCCGCCGGCAGCGTGGTCATCAGCGGCAGCCTGCCCAAGAAGACCAAGTCGGGCCAGGACTACAGCACCTACGCTGCAGTCATCGTGAAGACGGTCGACGCACAAACGCGCTCCAAGACCAGCCTGAACGACCTGCTGCGCGACTGACGCACCCAACCACCGGCCGCTGGTTTCACCGCTCGCGGCCGGTCCGCTTCTTCCCCTGAGAAAAAAACAGCACCGAGGAGAGAGACCGATGAACATGATGGAACGGATTCTTCGTTTGATGGCCGAGCGCAAGGCCTCCGACATCTACCTCTCGGCCCACTCCCCGGTGATGATCCGCATCAACGGCAACTGCCTGCCGATCAATGCGCAGGTGCTGCCGCCGACCGCGCCGCTGGCGCTGCTGTCGGAAGTGGTGCCCGAAGCCCGCATCCAGGAACTGGAAAACACGGGCGAACTCAACATGGCCGTCGCCCTCGAAGGTGCCGGCAACTACCGCATCAGCGCCATGCGCCAGCGCGGCAGCTACGCCGTGGTGGTGCGGCACATCGCCTCGGTCATCCCCAGCTTCGACGACCTGAACCTGCCCGACATCCTGAAGTCGCTCATCATGGAAAAGCGCGGGCTGATCCTGATGGTGGGCGCCACCGGCGCGGGCAAGACCACCACGCTGGCCTCGATGCTCGACTACCGCAACGAGCACGCCAGCGGCCACATCCTCACGGTCGAGGAGCCGATCGAGTTCACCTACACCAACAAGAAATCGCTGGTGAACCAGCGCGATGTGGGCAGCGACACCACCTCGCTGCAGGTGGCCCTGAAGAACGCGCTGCGCCAGGCGCCCGACGTGATCCAGATCGGCGAAATCCGCGACCGCGACACCATGACGGCCGCCATTGCCTATGCGCAGTCGGGCCACCTGTGCGTGGCCACGCTGCACGCCAACAACAGCTACCGCGCGCTGAACCGCATCCTGAGCTTCTTCCCGGTCGAGGTGCGCCCCACCCTGCTGGGCGACCTGGGCTCGGCGCTGCGCGCCGTGGTGTCGCAGCGCCTGCTGCGCACGCCGGCCGGCGGGCGTGTGCCCGCGCTCGAAGTGATGCTGAACACCGCGCTGGTGGCCGACCTGATCGAAAAGGGCGACTTCTCCGGCGTCAAGGAGGCCATGGAGCAGTCGATGGCCGAAGGCTCGCAGACCTTCGAGGAAGACATCGCCCGCCTCATCACCGAGGAACGCGTGACCCGCGAAGAAGGCCTGGCCAACGCCGACTCGCCCACCAACCTGATGTGGCGCCTGCAGAACCGCGACGCGCCCAAGAAGCAGGCCGAGGATCGCGACCTGACCGACCAGCTCGACGAACCCACCTTCACCGACATCACGCTAGACGTGAAATTTTGACTCTCCCCCAGGCTGCGCGCACTTCGTGTCGCTACGCCAACCCCCTTCCGGGGGCAACACCAGCGGCCCGGCAAAGCCGGTTCCGCGGTGTTTGCTGGAAAGGGACCCGCCCAACTGCTCACTCTGCCATGTCCCGTACGCTCCAGCTCGCCGAACAACTGATCTCGCGCCCTTCCGTCACCCCCGACGACGCGGGTTGCCAACAGATCCTGGGCGAACGCCTCGCCGCGCTGGGCTTCACGCTGGAAACCATCGAGAGCGGCCCGGCCGATTTCCGGGTCACCAACCTCTGGGCCGTGCGCCGCCCCACGAACGGCAAGGCCACAAAGACGCTGGTCTTCGCCGGCCATACCGACGTGGTGCCCACCGGCCCGCTCGACCAGTGGAGCAGCCACCCGTTCACGCCCACGCACCGCGACGGCAAGCTCTACGGCCGCGGCGCCTGCGACATGAAGACCTCGGTCGCGGCCTTCGTGACCTCCATTGAAGAGTTTTTGCAGGGCGAGCCCGACCCGGCGCTCACGCTGGCCCTGCTGCTGACCAGCGACGAGGAAGGCCCGGGCGTCGACGGCACCGTGATCGTCTGCAACGCGCTGGCCGCACGCGGTGAAACCATCGACTACTGCATCGTCGGCGAGCCCACCTCAGTCGCGCGCTGCGGCGACATGATCAAGAACGGCCGCCGCGGCACCATGAGCGGCAAGCTCACGGTGAACGGCGTGCAGGGCCACATCGCCTACCCGCACCTGGCGAAGAACCCGGTGCACGCGGTGGCGCCCGCGCTGGCCGAACTGGTGGCGATCAACGCCGCCGGTGGCTGGGACGCGCAAAGCAACCCCTACTTCCAGCCCACCAGCTGGCAGATCAGCAATTTCCACGCAGGCACCGGCGCGAGCAACGTGATTCCGGGCAGCGCGGTGATCGACTTCAATTTCCGCTTCTCGACCGAGTCGACGCCCGAATCGCTGCAGCAGCGCGTGCGGGCTGTGCTCGACGCGCACGGCGTCGACTGCACCCTGACCTGGACCGTCGGCGGCCTGCCCTTCCTGACCACGCCCGGCGAACTCGTCACGGCCGTGCAGGCGGCGATCCGCGAAGAAACCGGCCTGGACACCGAGCTGTCGACCAGCGGCGGCACCAGCGACGCGCGCTTCATCGCCAAGATCTGCAAGCAGGTGGTCGAGTGCGGCCCGGTGAACGCCAGCATCCACAAGATCGACGAGCACATCGAGGTGGCCGAGATCGAGACGCTGAAGAACATCTACCTGCGCACGCTGCGCGGGCTCGACGCGGCGCTCGCCCAGGGCGCCCGATGAGCACCGTCATCGAACTGATCGAAGCCGGTGCCCAGCGCCTGACCGACGCCGGCGTGGCCTTCGGCCACGGCACCGCCAACGCCTTCGACGAAGCCGCCTGGCTCGTGCTGTGGCGCCTGAAGCAGCCGCTGGACGACATCGACGCCGTGGCCGACACCCCCGTGTCGCCGGCCGACGCCGCCAAGGTGGCTGCCCTCATCGAAGAGCGCATCGCCACGCGCAAACCCGCCGCCTACCTCACCAAAGAAGCGTGGCTGCAGGGCGTGCCCTTCTACGTGGACGAGCGCGCCATCGTGCCGCGCAGCTTCATTGCCGAACTCATCGCCGACGGCAGCATCGACTACTGGCTGGGCGAACACACGCAGCGCGTGCTCGACCTGTGCACCGGCAACGGCAGCCTGGCCGTCATTGCGGCCCTGACCTACCCGGACGTGACGGTCGATGCCGCCGACCTGTCGGTCGAGGCGCTCGAAGTGGCCGCCATCAACGTCACGCGCCACGCGCTCGACGCCCGCGTCACCTTGATCGAATCGGACGGCCTGAAGAACGTGCCCGGTACGTACGACCTCGTGCTGTGCAACCCGCCCTACGTGAACAGCGCCAGCATGGCTGCGCTGCCCGCCGAATACCGCGCCGAGCCCGAACTGGCGCTGGCCGGCGGCACCGACGGCATGGATTTCGTGCGCCAGCTGTTCACCGACGCGCCCGCCCGCATGAGCGAGCAGGCCGTGCTGGTGCTCGAAATCGGCAACGAGCGCGACTACTTCGAGGCCGCGTTTCCGCAGCTCGAGGTGGTCTGGCTCGAAACCTCGGCCGGCGAAGACCAGGTGCTGCTGGTCACCCGGACGGCACTGCTGGCCGGCGCCGGCGCGCGTTAGCGGCGCCCCGCCCAAGCCCCCTTCTTCGCCTTGCATGCAGCCTCGTGGCTGCCCCCCTTTCATCGGGTGATGTCCGCCTTTGCCCCTTCGCGCCGGCTCGCTGAAGGTCGGACGGGATAATCCCCCCTACGGTTCCTATTTCATGATTACTCTCAAAAACGTCATTCTTCGCCGCAGCGCCAAGAAACTGCTCGACGGCGCCACCGTCAATCTCAACCCCGGCGAAAAGGTCGGCCTGGTGGGACGCAACGGCGCCGGCAAGTCGTCGCTGTTCGCGCTGTTCAACGGCACGCTGCACGAAGACGGCGGCGATTTCTACATTCCCAAGCAGTGGCGCATGGCCCAGGTGGCGCAGGACATGCCCGAGACCGAGGAGTCGGCCACCGACTTCGTGGTCGGCGGCGACACCCGCCTGACCGAGCTGCGCGCCACGCTGGCCGCCATCGAGGCCGCCTACGCCGAGAACCCCGACGACGCCGACATCGGCATGGAGCTGGCCCACGCCTACACCGACCTGGCCGATGCCGGCGAGCACGACGCCGTGCCGCGCGCGCAGGCGCTGGTGCTGGGCCTGGGCTTCAAGTCGCACGAGCTCGACGAGCCCGTCAACAGCTTCTCGGGCGGCTGGCGCATGCGCCTGCAGCTGGCCCGCGCGCTGATGTGCCCGAGCGACCTGCTGCTGCTCGACGAACCGACCAACCACCTGGACTTGGACGCGCTCGTCTGGCTCGAAGCCTGGCTGCAGAAGTACGCCGGCACCATGATCGTCATCAGCCACGACCGCGAGTTTCTCGACGCCGTGACCGACGTCACCCTGCACATCGCCAACGCGCAGCTCACGCGCTACGGCGGCAACTACAGCAAGTTCGAGGACATGCGCGCGCTGCAGATGGAGCAGCAGCAGGTGGCCTTCAGCAAGCAGCAGGACAAGATCGCCCACCTGCAGAAGTTCATCGACCGCTTCAAGGCCAAGGCCAGCAAGGCCAAGCAGGCGCAAAGCCGCGTCAAGGCGCTGGAGCGCATGGAGCGCGTGGCGCCGCTGCTGGCCGAAGCCGACTTCACCTTCGAGTTCAAGGAGCCGGGCAACATCCCGAACCCGATGCTCTCGATCGACAACGCGAGCTTCGGCTACGAGATCGAAGGCGAAGCGCCCAAGACCATCCTGCGCGGCGTGAGCCGCTCGGTGCTGGCGGGCCAGCGCATCGGCATCCTGGGCGCCAACGGCCAGGGCAAGTCGACGCTGGTGAAGACCATCGCGCGCGAAATGGGCGCGCTGGCCGGCCAGGTCACCGAAGGCAAGGGCCTGAACATCGGCTACTTCGCGCAGCAGGAACTCGACGTGCTGCGCCCGCAGGACAACCCGCTGGAGCACATGGTGCGCATGGCGCGCGAACTCGGCAGCAATGCCAAGGAAGCCACCGGCGAGCAGGCCCTGCGCGGCTACCTGGGCAGCTTCAACTTCAGCGGCGACATGGTCAAGCAGCCCGTGGGCACCATGAGCGGCGGCGAAAAGGCCCGCCTCGTGCTCGCGATGATGGTCTGGCAACGCCCCAACCTGCTGCTGCTGGACGAGCCCACCAACCACCTGGACCTCGCCACCCGCGAAGCCCTGGCCGTGGCGCTCAACGAGTTCGAAGGCACGCTGATGCTGGTGAGCCACGACCGTGCGCTGCTGCGTTCGGTGTGCGACGAGTTCTGGCTCGTGGGCCGCGGCGTCGTTGCCGACTTCGACGGCGACCTGGACGACTACCAGCGCTACCTGCTCGACGAGTCCAAGCGCCTGCGCGAAGAGGCCAAGGTGGCCGTGCGCGAAGCGGACGCCGTGGCTGCGGCCGCCGCTGCCGCAGCAGCCGCCGCGGTACCGGCCAAGAGCAGCAGCAACACCCCCGAGCAGCGCAAGCAGGACGCCCAGGAGCGCCAGCAGCGCAGCGAACAGGCCAAGCCGCTGAAGAAGGAAATCGCCAAGATCGACGAGCGCATGGCGGCGGCCAGCACCGAGCGCAGCACGCTCGAAGCCCGACTGGCCGAACCGCTGCCGCCCGCCGAGATCGCCGACGCCGGCAAGCGGCTGAAGGCGCTCAACGACGAGATCGCGCAACTCGAAGAGCGCTGGCTGGCGCTGTCCGACCAGCTCGAAGCGCTGGCGGCCTAAGCCCCCTGCCCGCGCACGGCTGGCAAACCGCCGGCCGGCACGGGCCGGGTAGCATGGCACGCTCAGGGAACCCGCCAAGGAGCCACGCTGCATGCCTTCTTCGATCGAACTCGCCCGGGGCGATGAAAAACTCATCGCGGCCATCCACCGCAGCCGACGCCTGATCGGCCGCAAGGCCCTCATGGCCGCCGCCGCCAGCGCCATTCCGCTGCCCGGCGTCGACTGGATGGCCGACGCGGCGCTGCTGTCGCGCCTCGTGCCGCAGATCAGTTCCGAGTTCGGCCTCTCGGTCACCCAGGTCGAAAAGCTCGCGCCGCACCAGCGTGAGCGCATCCAGAAGGCCGCCACCACGCTCGGCGCCCTGCTCGTGGGCCGCCTCGTCACGCGCGAGCTGCTCATGAAGCTGGCCCGGCACGCCGGCATCCGCCTCACCGCCAAGCAGGCCACCAAGTACGTGCCCATCGCCGGGCAGGTCGTGTCGGCCGCGCTCGGCTATGCCGCGCTGCGCGCGCTGGGCGAACAGCACATCAAGGACTGCGTGCGCGTGAGCACCACGCTGGCCCTGACGCCGCCCGAGCCCGCCGAACGGCTCAAGCCGGCCTGATCCGGCCACTTCCGGCTCAGTCGCCGGCTGGCGGCGGCCCGTAGTGCGCGGCCGGCCGCAGCGCCTCTTCCTTCATGCGCTGCTCGTAGGCGGCCAGCAGCGCGACATAGTGGCGCGACATCACGTCGCTCACCCGCCCCAGTCCGATCTTGCTGACCGTGGGCTGCGGAATGCCCGTGCGTTCCTGGATCTGCTTTTGCGTCAACCCGAGCGCCCGCAGCGCTTGCACCAATTCGCGTGGCTTCATATCGATCCTCCCTTTTTTTCCTATTTTAGAGTCCAATACGAATATTCATCTGCGCTTGAATCTCCACCCCATGGAGACTATTGCTTCTCGTGCCCTGGCCGCACGCAAATTCGCCAAGATGACGCAGAAGCAGGCCGAGGCCGCTTCGGGTGTCAAGCAGTCGAGCATCTCGAAGATCGAGCGTGGCGACACCAGCCGGTCGATGAGCGTGCTCGCCCTGGCGCGCGCCTACCGCGCCGATCCCAACTGGCTCGACACCGGCGACGGTCCCGCCCCGTGGGACGAGGTGCAGATCCGTCTGGCACGCGACAACGCGCACGAACCGCCCGGCCCCTACCGCGTCACCCGCATCCCGCCCGCCGGCCCGGGCTTTGCGCCGCAGACGCCCGGCACCGTGCCGCTGATCACGTGGGAGCACGCGGGCGAATGGCGCGGCGCCGAATCGCCGCCCCGGCCGACGCTGGCCGAACGCTGGATTCCCTGCATCGCGCACCACAGCGCCGGCACCTACGCGCTGCGCGTGCGCGGCGACAGCATGACCTCGCCGCACGGGCACCTGAAGAGCTACCCGGCCGGATCGATCGTTTTTGTCGACCCGCAGCACACCACGCCCGACGACGGCGAGCGCGTGATCGCCAAGCTCGACGACGACACGAGCGGCGAAGTCACCTTCAAGGTCTACAAGGCCGACGCGGGCCGCCGCTGGCTGCTGCCGCTGAACCCCGCGCACGAAGCCGTGCGTGTGCCCTTCACCGTGCTGGGCACCGTGATCGGCAAATGGGAAGACGAAGACTGAAGACCGAAAGGACCTCTTTTCGCGAGGTCAGGTTGCGTACAGATTCGCTGGGCACAGTGAGGTTTCTCCCGGTGGCTTGCACCTCTGATCCTCCCTCCTCCAGCAAGTCACCCTTCCAGCCCGCCCTCGTGCGGGCTGTTTTTTTGCCTGCATGCTGCGCGCCTGCATGAAGATTTTGAGGGACTGATTTATTTTGGTATATAATCGGCGGTTGCCCGAAACGATCGGGCATTTGCCTGGCCAGGCAAGCTGAATCTCATACCAGCGCGTCGAAGTCATAGCGACGAGAAAAACAACAATGACTTCCGCAAACGAATCTTTGCCGTAGCGTGGACCGCGTAAGAGTTCACGACCAACTTCCGAACAAAGCCCTCCTCGTGAGGGCTTTGTCATTTCCGGCCTGCTAACAGCCCCAAGGGGCCCCAAGGTGTTTGCCTGCCGTCAACCCCTCTTTTTTCCTACACGGTGTAACGGAATGCGGCCTACGCGGTTCCACCCGGGCGCAAGAGACGATTCGTTCACTGTCAGCACAGGGAACAAAGGGAACGACATGAGCCTCAGGGACATCCGCGAACGCTACGGCGTGAGCTTCGAAAGAGGAACCCGCGTCATCTGCGGTGGCCGCCTCGGCACCGTCGCCGGGGCGAGCAACTCGCACATCCGCGTCAAGTTCGACGGGCGCCAGATCAGCAGCCCGTGCGATCCGATGGAGGTCCAGCCGTGCCACGAGGACGCCACGGGCCCCACCGGCCTCGCCGACCTCGCGCCGCAGGCCAGCGCGCAGGACTGGCACGCCCCGGCCTGACACCCGCACGGGGGCCTCGAAGGCCCCTTCTCTTCGCCGCTTTCAGATTTCGCTCAGCACGCCGAAATCGCTGTCGCTCTGCTGCACCGCGTTCACCAGCTGCACGCGGTTGCGCGCGGCGAAGCGGCGCCGCAGCTGGCGCATGTGGTAGTCGACCGTGTGGGACGACAGGTCCAGCCGGTTGGCGATTTCCTTGTCGCTGCGCCCCTGCAGCAGGTGCTGCAGGATGTCCTGTTGCGTCGCCGAGATCTCGATGCGCCCCGTGCCCGGCGCGCCGACGATGCGCGTGTGGCGTGTCACGTACTCGTGCACGCTCAGGCCCAGGACCAGCCCCTGCCCGATCACGCTGTCGGTGATCCAGTCTCGCCCGGGCCGGCGCGACAGCAGGCTGATCACGGTGTGCTGGTTCACGTGCGTGGGCGAGGCCAGGCGAAACATCAGCCCGCTGCGGATGTCGCTGGCCTCCAGGTCATCGAGAAAGCGCTGGCGCTGCCCGCCCGGGTCGTCGGGCTCCTGCGCCGCCAGGGCTTCGAGCTGCGTCACGTCCCACACCAGCGGCACGCTCGACGCAGGCACGCCCTGCTGGCGCAGGTCGCCGCCGCAGTAGCTGTGCGCGAAGTAGCGTTGGGTCCACTCGGGGTTCGCATACGCCGTGAAAAAACTCAGGGGCCACCAGCGTCCCCGCATGTACGCCACCGCGCCATAGCCCAGCCAGTCGAAGTCGAGCGTGTGCAGCATGCCGCGCACCAGCGCCGCACGGGACTCGATGTCGGGCG
This sequence comes from Variovorax sp. GW821-FHT09A10, assembly GCF_059418385.1. Lineage (NCBI taxonomy): Bacteria > Pseudomonadati > Pseudomonadota > Betaproteobacteria > Burkholderiales > Comamonadaceae > Variovorax > Variovorax sp. GW821-FHT09A10. The sequence continues at coordinate 324,505 of NZ_JBWKPT010000002.1, read as the reverse complement.
CGTCCAGCAGGTCGCCGACGATGCTGGGCACGCTGCCGGCCGGGCGCTGCACGGTCTGCGGCAGGAACAGCTGCTCCTCGCCATAGAACTGCGGGATCGGCTGGGTGCACTGCTGCAGCTCGGCATCGGACAGCGACGCGGGATCGACATCCTGCGGTTGTTGCTGCGGCGCGTGTGACAGCGACGCCAACGGAGCACGATAGAACAAGGTAGACAGAATCATGGGAGGCCTGATGGATGTGCCGCCGGCACCAGACAGTGTTCAGTGGGGCGGACTGGGAGCCAAACTACCAAAAGGGCGGAGACACCGCCTTGTAAATTCTTAGCAACCGACGGGCGCGCAGCATGCCGCGCAGGCGGTGCGCGGCAATGTCCTACAGCCCGCGCTTCCAACTGAATACCTTCGCCTGAAGCGCGCGCGGCACCGGTCGATTCCTGTGCGATCGAGGCTTCACAGATGCAGACCTCGCTGGCATGCTGCGCACCGCACGCAGCAATTGCCCGACGTTCGCAAACCCCCGTCTCCCGATGGAACCCGTTGCCTCCCGCTACTGGCGAGACGCCGATCTCGCAGGCCTTCAATTCACCGCCAACCGCTTCCGCCATCGCGAGGTGCGGCCGCACCGGCACGTCGGCTTCACGCTCGCGGTGGCCGACACCGAGCTGCATGTGCGCAGCGGCACCCGCGTGACCGTCGTGCCACCCGGCACGCTGCTGCGCATCGCGCCGCATGTCTGGCATTCGGTGCAGGCGCGCACGACACCGTGGCACGAAGACGCGCTCTATTGCAGCTTCGCCGTGGCGCGCTGCATCAGCCCCGTGGACGACGCCCTGCCGCGTGCGCGCGTGCAGGACGACGCGGGCATCTCGGTGTTCCTCGATGCCGCCGCGGCGCTCGAATTCCTCGAATGCCATCGCCTGCTCTTCGCGCCCACGCGCAACGGCAACGCCGACGACGTCGTTGCGGCGCGCACGCTGCTGCGCCGGCGCCTGGCGCAATGGATTCCCGCCGAGCCGCCACCCGTGCACGCGCACGGGCCCGACGACGCGCCACCGCTGCCCGACAGCGGCGACGAACGCCTGAACCGGCTCTATGCCCTGATCGCGTCGGGCTTTCACCAGCGCATGACGCTCGACAGCCTCGCCGACGAGGTCGGCTGGCATCCGGTGCATCTGCAGCGGCGCTTCCGGGCCGCATGGGGCTTCACGCCGCACGAGATGCTGGTGGGCCATCGCATCGAGTACGCGCGCGACCTCATCGCCGGCGGCGCACACGTCACCTACGCGGCGCATGCGGCGGGCTTCACCGACCAGAGCCATCTGCACAAGACCTTCATGACCACCTACGCCGTGCTGCCCGGCGACTACCGCAAGCTCGCCGCGCTCGACGCGCTGCAGCCGCTGTCGGCCCGCAACGGCATCGCCGGGTAGGTGGCACGTGTTCATTGCGCGGCAACGATGGACACGCCGTGGTCCGCCAGGTACAGACTCACCGGCGCGCCCTGGCTCAGCGGCTGGCGCACCTCGGGCGACACCACGAAGATGTCGCCCAGCGGGCTGCGGAAGGTGTATTCCACGAGGCTGCCCACATAGGTCTGCTTGAGCACGCGCGCCGCCAGGCCGGTGCTGGCAACGGGCCCGATCACCCAGGCCTCGGGCCGCACCGCGAGCTTCACCGGACCGGGGCGCACGCCCGGTGCAGCCACCACGGTCAGCGCGCCGAGCGACACGCGCCCGTCTTCACTGCACTCGCCGTCGAACAGCATCGCCTCGCCCATGAAGCCGGCGACGAACTCGGAGTTCGGCGCCTCGTACAACTCGTGCGGCGTGCCCTGCTGCGCGATCACGCCCTGGTCCATCACGATGATGTGGTCGCTGACGGCCAGCGCCTCGTTCTGGTCGTGCGTGACGTAGGCCACGGTCAGCGCCAGGCGCTGCTGCAGCGCGCGGATCTCCTCGCGCATCGAGCGGCGCAGGCGGGCGTCGAGGTTCGACAGCGGCTCGTCGAACAGCAGAACCGCGGGTTCCAGCGCCAGCGCGCGTGCGAGCGCCACGCGCTGCTGCTGGCCACCCGACAGCTCGCTGGGCGTGCGCTCGTTCATGCCGCGCAGGCCGACCGTCTCGAGCATCAGCGCGGCCTTCTCACGCGCCTGCGGCACCGGCAGGCCCGACATGCGCAGCCCGTACGAGACGTTCTCGATCACGTTCATGTGCGGGAACAGCGCGTAGCTCTGGAACACCAGGCTCACGTTGCGCTGCGCGGCGCCCAGCGCGGTCACGTCCTTGCCGTCGATCAGGATGCGCCCGGCGCTCGGGCTCTCCAGCCCCGCGAGCATGCGCAACGTGGTCGTCTTGCCGCAGCCCGAGGGGCCGAGGATGGTGGTCAACGTGCCCTTCGGCACGCCGAAGCTGATGTTCTTCACCACCAGCGGCGCGTCGGAGGCCGTGCCGTAGCGCTTGGAGACGTTCTGGAATTCGAAGCCGTACATCTGGATCTGTCTTTCGCTTGTGAAAACTCAATCAAAGCTGCGCGGCCACCGGCGCCGCGCGCTCGGGGCCGGCCGGTGAAACGTCGGCATCCGGGCGGGCCATGCCCGCTGCACGCCGGCCCAGCTTGCGGTCGCCCACCAGCCACTGGATGGCCGCGGTCGCCAGCGCCATGAACACGATCAGCGCAGTGCTGTAGGCCAGCGCCACGCCGTAGTCGCCCTGCCCCACGCGCCCGATGATGAAGGTGGTGGCCAGTTCGGTCTCGGCCGTCACCAGGAAGATCACCGCCGACACCGTCGTCATCGCCCGCACGAAGCTGTAGATCAGCGAGGCCGTGAGCGCCGGTTTCAGCAGCGGCAGCACCACCGACCACAGCGTGCGCGCGGTGGAAGCGCGCAGCATCAGCGAGGCCTCGTCGAGCGACTTGTCCAGCTGCCGGAAGGCCGCCGAGCCGGCACGCACGCCCACCGGCAGGTTGCGGAAGATGAAGCACATCACGATGATCAGCCCGGTGCCCGTCATCTCGAAAGGCGGCACGTTGAAGGCCACCACGTAGCTCACGCCCAGCACCGTGCCCGGGATCGCGAAGGCCATCAGGGCCGAGAACTCGAAGGCGCCCTGCCCGCGAAACTGCACCCGCGCCAGCAGCCAGGCGATCAGCAGGCCCAACCCGGTCGTCAGCGGCGCCGCAATGGCCGCCAGCTGGATGGTGGTGAAGAGCGAGTTCCACGCCAGCCCCACCCACTGCAACCCGCCGCCCTCGAAGGTGATGGCAAAGGCCGAGCGGAAGTGGTCCAGCGTGGGCGTGTAGTTGCGCCCCCAGGTCTGCACGAAGCCGCCGGTGAAGGCAAAGCAGTACACCACCAGCGTGAACACCAGCCACGGCACCGCGATGGCCAGCGCCACCCGGCGCAGGCCATGGGGAAGCCGCATCGGAATGCCCGCGTCGCCCTTGCCCGACACCGTCGTGTAGTTCTTGCGCCCGAGCACGCCGCGCTGCAGCGCGAACACACCCAGTGCGAACAGCGTGAGCACCCAGGCGAGCGCCGCGGCACGGCCCTGGTCGAACTGCGCGCCCACGATGGCGAAGAAAATTTCGGTCGACAGCACCGAGAACTGGCCGCCCGCCACGATCGGGTTGCCGAAGTCGGCAATGCTCTCGATGAAGCCCACCAGGAAGGCATTGGCCAGGCCCGGCAGCATCAGCGGAAAGGTCACGTGACGGAAGGTGCGGCCCGCGTCGGCGCGCAGCGTCTGCGACGCTTCTTCCAGCGACGGGCTGATGCCCTGCACCACGCCGCGCACGATCAGGAAGGCGATGGGCGTGAAGGCGAACAGCTGCGCCAGCCACACGCCGAACCAGCCGTAGAACCAGCGCCCCGGCTCGATGCCGAAGGCCCATTCGAGAAACTGGTTGACCAGCCCCGCGCGCCCGAACAGCAGCACCAGCCCGAGCCCGACCACGAACGGCGGCGTGATGATCGGCAACGGCGCCAGCAGCCGCAGCGCGCGGCGCACGCGCGAGTCGCTGCGGTCTTCGATCAGTGCCAGCAAGGTGCCCAGCGCCGTGGTGCTCAGGCCGGTGAGCACCGCAAGAAAGAGCGTGTTCCAGGCCACGCCGCAGTTGCGTGCTGAGTTCAGGCAGCCCAGGCCCCAGGTGCGCTCGTTGCCCACGCGCGCCAGCCAGGCGCCCAGGCTGATCGCACCGCTCTCGTCGACGAAGGCACTCGCCAGCGCGCGCAGCACCGGGAAGGCCACGAACACCATGAGCAGCCCGCCGCTGCCGACCACCGCCGCCGCCACGAACAGGTCGCCCCGGAAGGCGCCCGAGCGCGCGAAGCCGAAAGCGGTGAGCATCATCAACGCCGTGAGCACGCCCACGGCGCCCCAGCCGAAGCCGGGCTGGCCGATGCCCGCCGCGCCGAACAGGCCGGCCCAGGCGCCGGCATCGGGCGCGTTCGGCAGGCCGATGGCAAAGCCCTGCGCCAGCACGCCGAACACGCCCAGCGCCCCGCTCCACGCGAGCAGGCGGCCTTGCGTCTTGCCCGGCGCCATGCCCAGCGCCACGAGCCCGGCCAGCAACGGCCACAGGCCCAGCAGCAGCCAGGGCCGGTGGTGCAGCAGCACCTGCGCCAAGGCCGACGAGGTGTCGTGCCCCGCCGCCAGTTCGCTCAGCCCCTGCAGCCCGAACAGGCCCTCGGGCAGGCTGTACCAGGGCAGCAGCACGAAGGCCGCCAGGCCCAGCGCAGACCACAGCCCGATCGCGCGGTTGTTGTCGTCCTTGAATTTCATGGTGTCGGCCTTGTCCGGTCGCCTGCCATCAGCGCGGCAGCGCGTTCACTTCGCGCTCCCAGCGCTCGATCAGGCGCTTGCGTTCGGCCGACTGGCCGTACTTGGCGTAGTCGTAGTGGATGAACTTGATCTTGCGGAAATCGGGAATGCGGCTGTCCAGCGGCGTGGTCTTGTTCGAGGGCAGCTGGAACTGCTTGGCCGCCACGCCCAGTTGCTGGGCGGCGGGCGTGAGCGCCCATTCGTAGAACTTCTTCGCGTTCTCCAGGTTGCGCGAGCCCTTGACGATCGACAGGGAGCCGATCTCCGCGCCCGTGCCTTCGCAGGGCGTTTCGGTCGCGATGGGAAAGCCCTGCATCTGCTCGCCCGGCGCGTCGTGCACGAAGCTGATCGACACCGTGGTCTCGCCGCGCGCCGCGGCCTTGATCGGGCCGGTGCCCGAGCGGGTGTACTGGCTGACGTTCTTGTGCAGGCCCTTGAGGTAGTCGTAGGCCTTGTCCTCGCCCATCAGCTGCACGATGGTGGCGATCATCGTGTAGGCCGTGCCCGAGCTCGCGGGGTTGGCCACCTGCACCTCGCCGCGCAACGCGGGCGACAGCAGGTCTTTCCAGCACTTGGGCACGGGCAGCTTCTTCTTGGCCAGCAGCTCGGTGTTGTAGGCAAAGCCCAGCGGCCCCGAGTACACGCCCACCGTGCGCCAGCCCGACTGCTCGGCCTGCGCCTGCGCCCACGGATGCAGTTGCGCCAGTGAGGGCGACTTGTAGGCCAGCGTGAGGTCCTGCTCGGCCGCCTGCAGGTGCGGGTCGCCGGTGCCGCCGAACCACACGTCGCTCTTCGGGTTGGAGCGCTCGGCGATCAGCTGCGCCAGCGCCTCGCCGCTGCCGCGCTTGAGCACGTTGACCTTGATGCCCGCGCTGCGGGCGAAGGTGGTGCTGATCAGCGAGCACCACTCGTCCTGCACCGAGCACACCACGTTGAGCTGGCCCGAGCCCTGGGCCCGTGCCTCGGCCTGGACCCACAGGGCCGCGGCGGCCAGTGCGGTGGCGCTCAGGATCTTTCGTGTGCTTGCGGTCGTTGTCGTCATCGTCGTCATCTCCGGGTTGTGCTTCATCAAGGTTCTTGCGGCGACACCAGTCCCCCGGCTGCGATGGCGCCGGATGGAACGGGCAGAAAAGGAAGGAAAGAAAGAGGCGCGAGAACGCGCGCGTCAGGGCCCCTGGCCCCAGGTGACCACCGCGTCGACGCCGATCACGCGGCCGTTGTCGATGCGGTTGTAGAGGTCCATGCTGGCGCCCATCGCATCGGCGATCTGGCGGCAGATCGACAGGCCCAGCCCCACGCCGCCCTTGGCGGCAGAAAACGCCTGGAACAGCCGGGGCCGCACCTCGTCGTCGAGGCCCTGCCCTTCGTCCCACACCACCAGCTCGGTGTTGCCCGCATAGCCGCGCAACAGCACGCCGAGCCGGCCGGCCGCCGGCGTGTGATGGATCGCGTTGGCCAGCAGGTTGCGCAGCAGCTCGCCGAGCATCAGCGCATCGGCCGGGGCCCACATCTCGTCGCCTTCGAGTGCGAAGTCCAGCCGCTTGGCGGCAATCAGCGGCGACAGCTCCATCACCGCATCGCGCGCCACGCCGCGCAGGTCGATGGGCTTGAGCTCGCCGGCGCGCTTGATCTGCTCCAGCTTGGTGAGGCTGAGCAACTGGTTGGCCATGCCCGTGGCCCGGTCGACCGTGTGCAGCATCTGCGGCAGCACCTCGCTCAGCGGCACGTCGCCCGCCATGGCCGACTGCAGCTGCGTGCGCAGCACCGACATCGGCGTGCGCAGCTGGTGCGAGGCATCGGCCAGGAAGCGGCGCTGCTGGCCCACCCATTCGCGCTGGCGTCGGTGCAGGCCGTGCATGCGCTCGACCGCAGGGCGCAGCTCGGCCGGTCCGTCGTAGTCGAGCGCATCGACGTTCGGCGCATCGAGCGCCTGCCGCGCGCGCTCGAGCCAGCGCGCGGCCACGGCCACGCCGCTGCAGACCACCACCGACATCAGCGCGGCACTGGCATAGAGCCAGGCCAGCAGGCGTTGCGGCAGGGCCTGCCACAGCGCAATGCGCTGGCGCAGCGGCTCCGCCACCTGCACGACCACGCCGTCGGCCGTCGCCGCACCGGGCACATGGCGCAGCGCCGCAGCAGCGCGCATCGGTGCGCCGCCGCGTTGCGTGATGTACAGCGCCGGCAGGCCCGACGCCGGCAATGCGCCGCGCCAGGGATACGCCGCCAGGGCGCGGTCGCCCGCGAGCCAGTCACCCTGCATGCTGCTCACCCTGTACGCCAAAGGTTCGAGCGTGGACGCGAATGCCAAACCTTCGGCTTGCACCACGGCCTGCTGCACCACCTGCGAGATCGCCGCGCCCAGGCGCTCGTCCTGCGCGCGTGCCACCTCGGCGAACGCCAGCAGCACGTGCCACAGCGTGACGGCCGCCACGATCAGCCACAGCCCGCCGAGCATCCAGGCCAGCAGGAACTGCCGCAGCGAGGCCGCGCGAAGGAGGCGTTGCACCCATGCCTTCACCTACCGCGCCGCCCGCTGTTGTTGCGGTTGCAGCGACTGCTGCTGTTGCTGCTGCTGCACCGCCGCGCTCGCGTCGTCGCACAGCAGGTAGCCCACGCCGCGCAGCGTCATGATCTCGACGCTCGCGCCGGCCAGCTTCTTGCGCAGGCGATGCACGATCACCTCGATGGCTTCGGCATGGGCCGTGTCGTCGGCGCCGAACACCGCGTCGCGCAGGGCTTCCTTCGGCACCACGTGGTCGACGCGCGACATCAGGCTCTTGAGCAGCTCGGCCTCGCGCGGCGACAGCTCCAGGGGGCTCTCGTCGCGGTAGAAGGCGTTGGATGCGGCCTCGTAGTGCAGCCGGCCGCAGCGCAGCTCGCCGTCGCGCCCCAGCCGGCGCGTGAGTGCGCCCAGCCGCGCGATCAGCTCGTCCAGGTCGAAGGGCTTGGCCAGGTAGTCGTCGGCGCCGGCATTGAGCCCGACGATGCGCTCACCCACCGCGCCGCGTGCCGTGAGCACCAGCACCGGCGTGCGGTTGCCGTCGCCGCGCAGGCGCTGCAGCAGCTCCAGGCCGTCCAGGCCCGGCAGCGACAGGTCGAGCACCACCACGTCGAAGCGCTTCTTGCGCGCCGCCGCCAGCGCCTCGATGCCGTCGGCGCAGCACAGCACCTCGAACCCGCGCGACGAGAGGCTTCGGCCCAGCACGCCCGAGAGATCGAAATCGTCTTCAACCAGCAGCAGCTTCATGCCTTGCATCGTGCCATTCCTCTGCCGGCTGCGAACCGGGAGTTGCCCGCCTGAACGGTGAAAGGGAGTCGAAAGGCAGGCACCCGGCGTGTGGCGCGGTTCAGGTGGCCGGCCTCTGTCCGACCTCGATCTGCCAGCCGTTGAGCAGCGTGTCCGGGTCGCCTGCGACGTTGCTGGCCACGCCGTCCATGAGCCGCCTGTCGAAGCGCGGGTTCAGGTTGAAGAGCTGCGACAGGGCCTCGTCGATCACGCGGACCTCCCCGCCCTCGCGCCGCGCTTCGCCGAGTTGAAGCGGCGTGAGCAGCGTCTGCTCGTTGTGCTCGGAGATGCCCCAGAGCGTGGCGGTGTCGGGGTCGTTGCCGTCGACGGTGACGAGGATGGGCGTGGGCTTGCCGGAGGGCGGTGGGGTTGTCGTGGTCGGAGGCGGCGTCGTGGTCGGCGGTGGCGTTGTCGCAGTCGCGCTCGGAGACGGTGTCGTCGCGCTCGGCGATGGCGTCTTCGCAGTCGACGGCGTCGGCGTGACGGTCGGCGTCGGCGTGACCGGCCTCTGCTCGAACAATCCCGTGAAGCCGTTCCACACCATCTTCACCACGCTGTCGGACTTTTGCTGGTCAGTGCCGAAAAAGGCCTTGTACAGCGCTGTGGCCGCAGGAACGATCGCGATCGCACCGACCGCCAACCACTTGAGGGACTTGGTGAGATGGGGTGCCGCGCCGTTGCGCAGCTTCGGAACCTGCTGCAGGCCGACCCAGGTGAGCGTGAGCCCGGCCTGCGCGAAAGCGCCGTAGGCCAGTATTTCAGGCCCTGCTTCGAGCAACCCCAAGCCCACTGCGGTGGCCCGCGCGGCGCTCAGCCCCCCCGCGAAGTCGCGGTACTTGTTCCAGTTGTCTTTCTCCTTCTTCGCTGCCGTCTGCGTCTCCTTCAGCGTCGGGTTGTCGTCGAGGTACTCCTTCTCCGATTTGTTTGCCGCCCTGGCCCCCTCGGCGACGGTCCGGTCGATGGTGGCGAGCTTGTCCACCTTGTTGTTGTAGATGTAGTTCGCACCCAGGGTTCCGATCGAGAGCGAGTCGGCAAAATTGCCCACGTCCGTCCTCCAACCGCCACCCGCGTTCAGCGGCTTGAAGGCGACGCCGACAAAGGTGTTCATGCTCACGAGGATGGTCGCGCGCCGGCTGACCAGCCCGAGGCGCGTGTTCGGCGAATTGGTGCTGCCACCCATGCTTTCGGCCGCCTGCGGATCGATGCCCGTCTTGTCCTTGAGCATCGACGCCACCTTGATGTAGAGCGCACCATGGGGCTTGCCCGGCACATCCGGATCGTCGGGGAACATGGATTTCAGCTGGGTGTAGAGCGCTTCATGTGCCTCCCGCATCTTGGCGCGCTCGTCGAGCGTGTTCCTGAATTTCGCCCGCACTTCGGGGAACTCGCGCAGAAGTTGCGCCTGCGGCGAATCATCGGGATGCGAAGGATCGGCCGCGCGCTGAAGTTCGTCGGCGCTCATCCGGTCGATGCGCACGAGCAGCTGGTCGCGAATCTTCGACGGGCGCTGGCCGTGGAATTCGCCCGCGGGATCGGCGCCTTGCAGGCCCAGGAAATCGCGCATGCCCGGCACGCCCTTGAGGTAGCCGGACGGCGCCAGGGCCAGGGCACTCTCATCGGTCGGGAGGATCGTGTGCAGCTGAAAGTCCTTTTCCGACGGGCCGCCCGGCACCGCCCTGCGCGCTTTCGCAAACTCTTCTCCGAGCGTCGCCACTTTGTTCACGTCGCTGCGCAGCGAGGCGATTTTCTTCGCGTCCATGATCTTGTCGCCGCGCCAGCCACTGCCGCTGATCACCTTGTCCATGAGTTCGTCGGCCTTGCCGCGGTCTCCTCGCGTGGCGGCGGCCATTGACTCTTTCGCGCGTTGGGAGGCCTTGAGATAGGCCGCGCGGCCGAAGCTCGACAGCGGATAGCCCGCGTAGCCTGCCGTGCGGCCGCCGGCCCAGTCGGCCGGCACGCCGAAGACGGGCTTGACCGCCTCGAAGACGACGCGCGTGCCGCCGGCAATGATCGTCATCCCCTTGGCGCGGATCAGCGCGTCCTTCGGCTGCTCCGACAGCAGGCCCTTGGTGCCCTGCTTCCACGTCGGCACGCCATCGGTCGCGGCCAGCGCGGCGGCATCGCGTGCGTTGGGTATGCCCATCGGCAGCACCTGCCCTTCACCGTTGACGTGCAGCGCACCCACGATCTCGTCGGCGCCCACCTTGCGGCGGGCGTTGAGCGGCAGCTTGTTCGGATCGGGCTTCACGCGTTGTACCCAGCCACCGCCTTCGCGCACCGCGGTCGCGCTGGCATCGGAGAAGTTGTCGAAGGTCCTGTTGTTGGGTACGCGCATGTCGGCCCGCTGGCCCTCGGGGGTCTGCTTGCTGTAGAAGGTGTCGCGCGGCCCCAGTTTGGTGAACACGAAGCGCTCGGCCGAACCCGCGGCCGGGTCGGCCATCAGCGAATTCGTCACTGCCGTTTCATCGGCCGAAGGCTGCAGCGGCGCCAACGTCGAATCCGGGTCGGCCGCCGCTCGCTGCCTTGCAAACAGATCGCCGACATGCGCGGCCGTGCCCTCCCAGTCGGGGTGGCCCGACGTGGTCGGCGGCTTGGGCACGCCGTCCGCATCGAAGCCCGGCCGCCCGCCAGCGGCCGGCGTGCCCGCCAGCCGGCCCTGCGGACCATTGGCCGGCACCTTGTCCGCAGAGGCGTCGAGAAAACGCGCCAGCCGCGGGCCCGACAACACGGTCTGGTCGATCCGGGGCTGGCCGCCTTCATGCGTCACCATCACCTTGACGTCGGCGGCGTCGAAGCTGTCGACCAACCTTCCGGCTTGGGCATCGACGAGTTCCGTGCGTCCACCGCGCCGCACGAAATTGACGACATGGGCCTCTGCGTTCGGGTCGCCCATGAAGACGAAGCCGCGCGAGCCGTCCGGCAGCGCCGACATCGCGGCCCCCGCCTCTCGCGAACTGCCGAACGATGAAAGGGGCGCGTCGCCGTACAGCGCAAGGATTTGCGCCCAGGTCTTCGGTCCCGAAGGAACGGCCTGCATCTTGATGCCGGGCGCACTCAGCATCCGGTCGAAGGTGACGGCACTGTTGACGCAGTTGGTGTCGGAGCCGGTCGGATTGATATCCCGCGCCAGCGGGACCGCGTCGCCGTGGGCCACGCGCCAGGCATGGCTGCTGCCGCCGGTGTTCCCGGCCACGCGCTGGCGCTCCAGCGCGGCACGCTGCGGTGCATTCGCCGCGGGGCCCTTGTCGTTGGCCGCCGTTGTCGCCCGCTGGACATCGGGCCTGCGCGCCGAGGCGGGCATCGCGCCGCCACCCGTACCGGGGTCGTCGCTGGAACGTCGCAAAGCGAGCGAAACCACCGGGTTCAGCGCGGTGTCGGCGGGCACCTCCGCCACCGGCTTCGATGGCGCCTTCGTGACGGGCGCATCGACCCCGACGGGCGGTGTCGCGCGCACCGGCACCCGCCCACCGCTGTTCAACGGGGCGACAGGGGCATTGACCGGGGCGTCGGCCGGCAGCGACGAGGCTTCGCGGAAGTCGGTCAGGGCATCCTTCTTTCCGGCGGCCGGCAGCAGGTGGGCGGGCGTGCGCGCATTGCCGGATGCCGTGACATCCCCGCCCGGCGTCCCGTTCGTCACGTGGCTGGCGGGCACGACGTCAGGGCCGCCCTTGCCGGCAAGCCACGTCTTGACCGCGTTGTACCCACCCTGAGTGCCGCGCACAGCCACCCCCGTGGCAAAGCCGCCCGCGTTCAGGCCGAGCATGCCCAGCTGCTGGTTGCGCTCGGAGGGGGTCATGTGGTCCCAGTTCTCCATCAGATAGCGTGCGCCTTCCTCGAAGGCATAGACACTGCCGACGGTCAGTGGCACCGCCGCCGTCGAGGCTGGCTTTCCCCAGGCCTTGGCGCTCTGCAGGTAGCGATTGGCATCCGCGAGGTGACCTTCGGCCGCCGCCCCTGTGGCGCTGTTCGCCGACTTGAGGGCCCTGCCGGCGCGCACCGTCTGCATGGCCGCCCGGGTGGATGCACCGACCACCGGAACGCTGAATGCGGACAAGCCCAGATTCAACCAGTCCATCCGTGCCTGCGTGTTCGTGAAGGGATTCACGCTCTGCCCGTGATCGGCCTGCCGGACCAGGCTTTGCCGCGAGGTCTCGACGCCGTAGCCGGCCGTGAGCACGGTGAGCGAGCCCGCCGCGAGCATCATGCCGGGGCCCACCAGCGTCCCGAACGAGCCCACGGTCAGCACCACGCCCGCGACGAGCCCGACACCGCCCGCGATCCAGTCGAGCTTGTAGCGGCGCCGCGCGGATTCAAAGTCGGTCTCGGTGCGCGCGTCGCCGCTGAACAGCTCGACGTTGCCCTTGTCGTCGACCGAGAACTTGCCGTCTTTCGCCGTCACGAGGTTGACGTCTTCCACCGGCAGGCTGTTGTTGGCCCGGTAGTCGTCGAGATCGTCGTAGCGCCAGCCTTGCTCGTCGACGAATTTCACCTGCCCCGGCTTGTCCCGGCTCTCCACCTTGAACAGGGCCGTCTTGACAATGCCCCCCTTGTCGCCGTCGAGTGCATAGACCACCGGGAGCACCGTCACGCGGGCCTTGTCGCCGCCGGTCTCCACCAGCTTGTCCACCGCCTTGTCCAGCATCTCCCGCTGTTCCTTGGGCAGGTTGCCGAACAGGTTCTGGGTCTGGCGGATCCTTGCGTTGTCCGCGGCGGTTTCGCCGTCGAGCGGTTTTTCGGGGCCCCAGCCCAGTGCCAGCGCCACCTCGTTCTCCAGGTGCAGGCGGCTTTGCATCTGCATCGGCTCGGGGCCGTATTGCAGATAGTGGCTGTTGATGATGGACTGCGCCATCACCTGCGGATTTTTCTCGAACAGGCTGTAGAGCGAACGCGGATCCTGGAACTTGTCGGGCGTGAGGTTCTGCGAAATGAAGCTCTTCTCGCGCGCGATCGCACTGTCCGCCGCGCCGGCCACGTGGTTGACGTCGGCGACATTCATCTGGAGCCTGGCATCCTGCAGCGCCGTCCAGGTGGCCGAGCCGGTCTCGGCCAAGGTCGGGTTCGCGCTCTTCCATTGGTCGTGAGCCGTCTGTGCCAGGCCCAGGTCGCGCTTCGCGGTGTCGACCAGAAACTTGTTGCGCGAATCGATCCAGTCCTTGCGTGCCAGCTCCGCCTTGTCGCGCGACTTGTCGGCCGTGACCGTCGGCAACTCGGCATAGCAATACGCGGTGCGCCCCGCGCGTTCGTCGGCTTGGTAGATCTGGCGATTGCGGTTGTCCGTCTGCCAGGCGAGCATGGCATTCACCGCCGTCTGCTCGTTCTGGGCGATCTGCACGCGCGACTTGGCGTCCGCGAGATCGTTGCCGAGCCTGGTGCGGTCGCCGGTCGCCGCGTCGTAGGCCGTCTGGGCCTTGTCCCTTGCGGCAATGGCATCGACCACGCCCTGGTCCACGGTCTTCTTGCGCGGCCCCAGGTCTTCGTTCATGCGCAGGGTCGGCACGGGCTTTCCGTCGGGCCCCGGCTGCGGCAGCGCATTTTCCGCAGGCGGTGCTTCTGCCGCCGCCTTGGCCAGTGCGCCATTGACTTCGTTGCGGGCGTCGTTGGCTTTCGCAAGCCGCCCGCCGCCCGTGTCCGAGGTCTGCCACACGTGGGCGGTGACAGGGTTCATTTCATAGCTGCCCGCCTTCACCACGAAACTGCGCTTGCGTCCATCGACGGGCGATTCCTGCAGACCCACGACCTTGGAGTCCTTCTTGAACGTGACGATGTAGCCGCCACCACAAGGGTTGAGCTCGATCTTCACGTCGTCCGGCGAGATGCCCTTCGGCAAGGTCTTGGGATCGGCCTTGCCGTCGGCGCCGCGCCTGATCCCCGCCGTCGGGTCGTAGTTCTGGGGATAGACGTCGCCGCTGTGAGTTTCCCCGTCCTGGACATACATCTCCAGTTGGGGCTTGGCGAATGTCGTCTTTTCCAACCGGTATTGCGCTGCCCGAAAGTCGCGCTTCGCGTCGATCAGCTCGATCTGCGTTTCCTTGTCGCGCACCGTGAGCTTCAGGGTGTCGAGTTCGCCCAGCACCTTGTCGCGCGCCGCCTCTTCCTCGGGCGTCCTGGGCTGCGGGAGCTTGCGGTATTCCTCGTCCTTGGCCTTGAACGCGTTGCGCGCGTCGGGCAATTGCTTGTCGCGCAGGTCCTTCTCCTGCTCCGGGGTCATCGAAGGGGTCCACGCAACGTCCTGGCTCTGCGCCTTGCGCGCCGCCTCGCGCAGCGTTTCGAGCCGGGCCTCGTCCACCGGCTTGCCGGCCGCCTGGTCGCGTTCAGCGCCGCGCAGTTCCTGCATCGCCTTCATGGCGTTGAAGGCGGCTTGCGCGGTGTATTGCTTCTCGACCAGCTCACCCAGCTGCAACGGCGTGGGGGGCGTGGCCACCGGCCCGACGAAGCCCGCAGGGCGCGGTCCCGCATCGACGTTGGCATAGGCGGCGGCCAGTGCCTTGTTGGCATCCAGGAGGCGGTTGTTGATCCCGTCCGCGTCGGCGTAGCGGGACGCATCGAGCTTGGGCGCGCTGCCATCGGCAGCGGGATACAGGTCGCTCACGACGCCGCGCAGCGCGTTGTCGGTCTGGCCGACGCGCGCCGTGGCCGCGTCGCGTTTTTCCTTCGCGGCAAACAGGCGGTTCGTGATCGGGTCCAGCTCCGTTTTCTTGTTGCCATCGACGTAGTAGCGCTTGCCGTCGATCAGCTGGACCTTCTTGCCCTCTTCGCTGTCGGGCTTGGCCCGGAACGCCGGGTCGTAGCCCTCCATCCTGACGGTCTTGGTCGTCTCCTTGCCGCCGTCGCGCTCGGTCACTTGATAGGTGCCGGGCCGCTTTGCGGCTTCCGCGTTCCACGCCGCTTCCGCATCGGTGTACTCCGTCGCGGCGTCGCGCAGGTCGACCTTGGCAGCCTGGTCGTCCCGGAAGGCATGGATGTGACGCTGCGCCCCCTGCGCCTCGCGCAGCGCGGTGTCGGCCTCATCGATCTTCTTCTTGTCGGCACCGGCCAGCGCCTTCTGGTACTTCTCTTCGAAGTCCTGGACCTGCAGATCGGCCGCGCGCGCTTCGTAGTCGGTGTTGACGGCTCCGAAGACTTCGGCCTTGGGGTCGGTGCCTGTCGGATCGTCCGGGTGGTGGCCGCCGAAGGTCTCGACCAGCCCTTTGTATTTCGCCGCCGCCTGGTCCGATGCGGCGCCAAGCTGCGCCGCTTTGGCCCGTGCGTTTTCCCGCGCCGTGAACCGGCTGTCGCTGGTGATCGGACCGTCGCCGTACGTCGCGACATCCGCCTTGGCCTTGGCTGCCGCATCCGCCGCCTTGCCCGCCTCGGTGCGTGCATCGGCAATCTGCTGCTTGCCGGACTGGTTGACGTCGTACTGCTCGCTGCGCAGTTGGCGGACCTCGGGTGACTCGGCCTGCACGCTGTCGCGCACCTCGGCAACGCTCTTTGCCATGTCCTTGGGCACGAACAGGCCGCCTGCCACGACCTCCTTGTTGACCCGTTCCCCTTCCTGGGCGATGGCAGCCTGCGGGTCCTTGCCCTGGGCCTGCGCCTTCAGTCCGGCCGTGCGCATGTCCTGCTGGGCGGCTTCCAGCCAATCGCTGAATGCTGCGTTGCGAGCACTCTCCTGCGCCGGGGTGGCCTTGTCGCCCTTCGCCTGTGCATCGAACACAGGCCTGGCGGCATCCTGGAGCTTCTCGAGGGCGGCCTTGGTTCCTGCGCTGGGCGGTGGTGGCGGCTCGGCGCCCGGTTGAGCCGCCGGTGCTTCGTAGAGTGCATTGAGTTTCTGCGCCGCAGTCACCTCGCTCTGCGCGGCGCGCGTCGCATCCGATGGATTGCCCTTCGCGCGGCTCTGGCACACGTCGTCCAGCTTGCTGGCCGCCAGGGTCGATTCCTTGCTGCTCAGATTGGAAGCGGCCTCTTTCTTCAGCGCATCGAGTTCGTCGGTCTTGGCCTGGGCGCGCGCCTTCTGCGCTTCGGCCTGGTCGGCCTCGGCCTTGCTCTGCGCAGCCTTGAGCTCGGCCGCTTCGGCAGCCTTTCTTTGCGCCTCCGCCTTCTTGCGGGCCTCTTCCGCCAGGCGCAGGGCCTCGGCCGCCTTGCGCGCGGCCTCTTCGGCAAGCCGGCGTGCTTCGGCTTCGGCGGCGCGCCGCGCGTCTTCGGCGGCACGCGCGGCGGCCATCTGATCGAGGACGGACTGCGATGGGCCTGAAGATGAAACGGCAGCTGCGACCATGGGACCTCCGAAAATGAACGGGTTCAGACAAAGAAGAAAGACGACGGGTGCGCGGCCATGGCGTCACCCCTGGCCCTGCGCCCAGCGCAGGAGCGTGGCCACGGGCGCATACAGCGAGCGCGGAATCGGCTGGTCGACCGGCACCTCGGCATAGATGCGCTCGGCCAGCGACGGCTCGAACTCCATCGGCACCAGGCCCTCGCCCGCAAAGCGGCGAATCTGCGCGGCCACCTCGCCCTCGCCGCGCGCGATCACGCGCGGCAGGTCGGCCTCGCCCAGGTACTGCAGGGCCACGGCCGTGCGGGCCGAATGGATCACGGCCGAGGCCATGCGCACCCGGTCGCCCAGGCTGGCGTACACGGCCTCGAAATGGGCGGAGCGGCGGCGCGACTGGTTGATCGGGTCGCCCTCCACTTCCTTGTATTCCTGGCGGATGTCGTCGATCGACATGCGCTGCTGCTTCATGAACTCGAAGTGCTCGTGCGCGTAGTCGACCGCGGCCATGAGTGCGTAGATCACCACGGCCCAGCCGAAGGCCACGAGCACCATGTGGGCCGAGGCGGTCATGATCGCGGCCGGGGTCGCGTGGCCGAGCTTGAGCGAGGTGTCGACGAAGCCGCGCACCACCACGAACATCAGGCCCGCGAGCAGCGCGGTCTTGACGCTCATCTTCAGCAGGTTGATGAGGTTGCGCGTGGAAAAGATGCGCTGCAGGCCCTGCGCCGGGTTCATGCGGCTCACGTCGGGCTTGAGGCGTTCCCACGCGGCCACGCCGCCCACCTGGGCCAGCGAGCCGACGATGCCGGCCACCGCCGCGATGGCCGTGACGGGCAGCGTGCCCCACACCAGCGCCGCGCCGGTGTGCAGCAACAGCTCGGCAAAGCGGTCGTCGGGTTGCGTGAGCAGGCTGGTGCTGGTGGCGTGCAGCCACAGCTCGCGCAGCAGGCTGTAGATGGCGCCGCCGCCCAGCCACATGCAGACCACGACCACGGCGAACACGAGGGTCGAGGCCACGTCGTTGCTGAACACCACTTCGCCGCGCTTGCGCGCATCGCGCAGGCGCTTGGGGGTGGGGTCCTGGTCTTTCTCGGCCATGGTGTGCGCTAGAGCGTGGCCCGCAGGAAATCAAGCACGCCGTTCTCGGGCCGCAGGAATTCCTGCAGCGACTCGTACACGAAGAAGACGAACAGCAACATCATCAGGTGCGCCAGCAGGCTCTTGAGCGGCTGCGAGAACACGAACACGTTGAGCTGCGGTGCCACGCGGCTGATGAGGCCCATGCCCAGCTCCACCAGCAGCAGCACGAACACCACCGGCGACGCGAGCTTGACGATCCACAGGAACAGCGTGTCGCCCTGTCGAACGGCGAACTGCTCGATCACCAGGCCCAGGTTCGGGAAGAACGAGGCCACGGGCCACAGCCGGTACGAATCGACGATCACGCCCAGCATCGCGAGCAGCCCGCCGGCCGAGACGAACAGCGTGATCACCATCCAGCCGAGGAACTCGCCCGTGGGGCCGTTCTCATGGCCCGCCACGGGGTCGAAGAACGAGGCGTTGCTGGAGCCGGTCTGGAAGTCGATCAGGTCGCCCACGCTCTGCACGGCCCAGATGAAGATGCCGAAACCCAGGCCCAGCATCAGGCCGATGAAGGCCTCCTTGCCCGCAATGAGCACCCAGGTGCCGATGGAAGCCACCGGCATGTCGCCCGCCACCGGCGACATGAAGAGCGCGAGCAGCAACAGCAGGCCGTTGCGCACGGTGCCGGTGATCATGCCGCCCGACAGAAAGGGCACGACCGCGAAGATCGCGAACAGGCGCGGCAGCGTCAGCACCACCGACGAGAAGAACTTCTCGATGCTGGCCAGTTCGATGGTGGGGTCCATGGGCTGTGCGTGTCCTTGCGCCTAGGCCGGGCGCCGCGCGGCCCAGGCCTGCGAGGCGCTTTCCTCGGCCGCCTCGTCCAGCCGCAGGTCCTGCACGCGCAGCTGCTCGGTGCGCGCGCGTTGCTGCATCTGCTGCGCCTTTTCCACATCGCCGCTGGCGGCGCGCAGCTTCTGCCGGCTGGCATCGAGCGTCTGCTCGCGCAGCGCATGGGCCTGCCCGGCCTGCGCCGCGCGCTGGCCGGCCTGGGCGATCTGCGCATCGAGCGCGCCGCTCCAGGCGCCGGCATGCCGCAGTTGCGCGACGCTGCATTGCCCGTGCGACAGCGCGCCGACGGTCGACTGCCAGTGCGCCGCCTTGTTCTGCACCTGCTGCTGCTGCCATGCCTGGGCCTGCTGCAGCTCGGCGTGGCTCTGCGCGGCCGCCGCGCGGTCGCGTGCGACGACGCCCATGGCGACGGTCTTCTGGCGCTCGCGCACGCCGACCAGCGTCTTCCAGTCGATGCCGCTCACCGCGTCACCTCTGCGCCCTCGCCCACCTGCAGCAGCTGGGCGAGCGACTGTTCGTAGGGCAGGCTCGCACCCGACGGCTGCGACAGGAACGCGAGCATCGCCGGCCGCGCGCGGATCGCCTCGTCGGCCAGCGCATCGGCGCCGGGCTTGTACTCGCCGATCTGCACCAGCAGCTCCATCTCCTGGTACTTGGCCAGCAGGCTGCGAAAGCGTGCTGCCGCGGCGCAGTGCGCGTGCGAAGCCACCAGCGGCATCACGCGGCTGATGCTGGCCAGCACGTCGATGGCCGGGTAGCGGTTGGCCGCCGCGAACTTGCGCGACAGCACGATGTGGCCGTCGAGGATGGAGCGCACCTCTTCGGCAATGGGGTCGTTCTCTTCATCGCCCTCGGTCAGCACCGAGTACACGGCGGTGATGGAGCCCGTCTTGCCCTGCCCCGCGCGCTCCAGCAGCTGAGGCAGCATCGAGAAGATCGACGGCGGGTAGCTGCGCCGCGTGGGCGGCTCGCCGCTGGCCAGGCCGATCTCGCGCTGCGCGCGCGCAAAGCGCGTGAGCGAATCGACCAGCAACAGCACCTTCTTGCCCTGGTCGCGAAAGTGCTCGGCGATGGTCGTCGCCACATAGGCCGACTTGATGCGCTCCATCGGCGGGCGGTCGGAGGTGGACACCACCATCACTGTCTTCGCCAGGCCTTCGGCGCCCAGGTTGTGCTCGATGAACTCCTTCACCTCGCGCCCGCGTTCGCCGATCAGCGCGATCACGTTGACGTCGGCCGTCGAGCCGCGCGCCAGCATGCCCAGCAAGGTGCTCTTGCCCACGCCGGGCGGCGCGAACACGCCGACGCGCTGGCCTTCGCCCAGCGTCAGCAGGCTGTCGAGGGCGCGGATGCCGGTGGGCAGCGGCGCGTCGATCATGCGGCGCGCCAGCGGGCTCACGGGCTCGCGGTGCACCGGCAGCTGCATGTGGGTCTTCAGCGGTCCGCGCTCGTCGATGGGCTGGCCCAGCGCATCGAGCACGCGCCCCAGCAGGCTGGCGCCGACCGGGCACACATGGCCGCGCCCGGTGGGCACCACCTCGGTGAGCGCAGAGATGCCGGTGATCGGCCCCAGCGGCGTGAGGATGGCGGTGTTGTTGCGAAAGCCCACCACCTCGGCCAGCAGCGGCGGCTCGCCCGGCGTGACCAGCTCGCACAGCTCGCCCACATGGGCCTGGATGCCCGAGGCGTCGATCAGCATGCCGACCGCCTTGCTGACGCGCCCGCGCATCGCCACCGGCGTGACGCGGCCGAAAGCCTGCGCCAGGTCGGCGACGACGCCCAGGGCCGCGTCGGACACGGGGTTCATCGGCCGCCCTCCGCGCCGTCGATGACGCCGCTGCGCTCCACGGCGCGGCGAAAGGCTTCGAGCTGCGCGTCGACGCCGATCTCCAGCACGCCCGATGCGGTCTGCACCACGCAGGCGCCGGCGGGCAGTGCCGCGTCGGCCACGAGGCTCACGGTCATGGTCCAGTTGGCGTCGGCGCGCAGCCGTGCCAGCACGTCGCGCAAGATGGCCTCCTGCGCGGGCGCCACGCGCACGGTGATGAAGGGCTCGTGGCGGATCAGCGTGTCGACACGCAGCAGCGCCGCCTCGAGCAGCGCCGCCGGTTCGGCGTCGGCGACGAACTGGCCCACGGCCTTGACGACGATCTGCGCCATGGACGCGCGCAGCGCATGCAGCTGCCGCTCGCTGGCCATGGTGTCGCTCAGCAGCTGGCTCGCGTACTCGGCCTTGGCGCGCTGCAGGCCTTCTTCGTAGCCCTGCCGGCGGCTGGCCTCGGCGTCCTGCACGGCCTGCTGCACGATGCGCCGTGCCTCGCGCCGCGCGGTCTCGACCACGGCCGAGGCGTCGAGCAGCGCGGCGTACTCGTTTTCCTTGAGGACCTTGCGCTCGCTCAGGAGCTGCAGGTTCTCGGTGGTGATCAGAAAAGCCAATCCCATTGGGGCAGTCTTTCGGGAACGATGCACGAGAGCACCAGTTCGTTGAGTTGCCGGGCCTGGGGCCGCTGCAGCAGCGGCACGCCAAGCGTCGAGATGCGCCGCGGCAGCTTGCGGCGCAGGCGATGCAGCACCGCCTCGCCTTCGGCGGCGGCCAGGCCCAGGAGCAGGCGATGGCCCCGGTCGACGACCACCCGGCCCGTGGCCAGGGGTCGCTGCTGCAGCGCGGCGTTGTCCATGTGCAGCTCGGTGAGCTGCGGCACGCGGTCGAGCACGAAATCCACCGCGTCGGCGTCGAAGCGGCGGGCCTGGCGGCGGATCTGCGCGCCCGCGCCGCCGCGTTGCCTGAAGAGCGGCAGGTGCACGCAGAACCCCAGGTACACGGCGAGCCGGCGCAATGCGGCGGCGTCGAGCAGCGCCAGGCGTTTGAGGCGCGCATCGAAGTTGTAGTCGGCACCGGGGTCGCCCGCCGGTCCCTGTTCGCGCCGCAGCTGGTTGGCCAGCACCGCGCGCCCGCCCTCGCCCAGCCGCGCCAGGCTGCGGTGGCGGGCCGGCCAGTGGGCGGGCAGCCAGCTCGGATGCAGGTCGGCCTCGGGGTGCAGGTTGAAGCGCATCACCAGGCGCACGAGGTCCATCGGGCCGTGCGCAACTTGCGGCGTTTCGGGTGTGGTGACGGGTGATGCGGGCATCGGTGGTCAGCGCCTGAACACCTGGCGGCGCGTCCAGCTGCGCCAGTCCAGCCCCTGCCGGCGCAGCAGCGTGGGCAGCACCATCAGGCAGACCGCGGCCACGAGCAGCAGGCCCAGCAGCACCATCGCGGTCGAGGTCGAGAACAGGCCCAGCACCATCGGCTGGCCCCGGCCGCCCTCGCCGCCGGGTGCCACCGCCGCGGGCTTGCGCGCCTCGAACAGCGACAGCGAGACCTGGTCGTGCGTGAGGCCTTCGATGCTGTGCGCCACCATGTCCTTCACGGCCGGCGCCAGCAGGCGGATGTCCACGTCGGGCCGGTGCTTGATGAACACCGCCGCCGACGAGGGGCGCAGCTTCTCGCTCAGCGGATCGTTGGCCGGGATCACCACGTGCACGCGCGCGGACACCACGCCGTCGACATGGCGCAGCGTCTGCGACAGCTCCTGCGAGATGGCGTAGATGTAGCGCATGCGCTCCTCGGACGGCGTGGACACCAGGCCCTGCTTCTGGAACACCTCGCCCATGGTGGCGAAGCGCTCGTTGGGCAGGCCCTGCGCGCGCAGCACGTCGAGCGCGGCGCCCATGCGGCCTTCGTCGACCTCGACCTGCCAGTTGCTGCCTTCCACGCGGCTCTTGGACGCGTCGATGCCTTCGGCCGACAGCGCGGCGACGATCTCGTTGGCCTCCTGCTCGTTGAGGCTGGAATACAGGCCGACCTTGCAGCCGCCCAGCGCCAGCAGCAGGGCCAGCGCGGCAACCCATCGGCCGCGGCGCGAAAAAATGGAAAGGGAAAGGGGGTGACGCAGCGGGTTCACGGCATCCTCATTGCTGGTTCTTCAGCAAGGTGCCGAACAGGCTGGTGGCGGCGCTCGCCAGGCCCGTGGAGATGTGCATCTTCGCGAACATGGTGTGGGCCTCCATCGAATGGTCGGTCATCGCGAACATGGTCTTGATGGGGTCGGACATGTCGATCGACTCGAGCATGCTGCGGCGCATTTCCTCGTAGGAGCGCACGTTGCCCGAGAACTGCGCCGCGAGCGCCTTGGCGGCGTCGCCGAGCGCACTGGGCGCGGCCACGGAAGACGGCGGCGCCTGCACGCCCTGCATCATGTTGGCGAACATCCGGGTCTCGCCCGGATCGAAGCGCGAAGCGTGGGCGGCCTGCTGCGGCGCCGCCGGCCCGGACACGTCGGCCGGTGGTGCGCCCGCAGCGACCAGCGCGGTGGGATCGGTCATGGTTCACCTCCTGGGGAAAAGGCCGCGCGATGCACCGGGCACCGCGCGGACCTGCTTACGAGGACTTGGCCGACTGGCGGATGTCGTTGCCGGTGGACTTGGCCACCTCGCCGCCCGCGGCGCTCGCACCGTTGACCGTGTGCGCGGTGGAAGCCGCGCCCTGGATGCTGGTGGAAGCGGCCATGCTGGCCGACATCAGCCGGGCGTTGTCCGCCGCGGCCTGGTTCATCTGCTGGATAGAGCTGTCAACTGCGCCTGCCATATGTATCTCCTGGTCAAGTGGAACGATTCACGAGGGTTGAAGCGCTCCGTCCCGGCGGGACGAAGCCATTCCATGCGGCGCACGAACGCGTCGCCGCATGAAATCGGGGGTGCGCGTGATGCAGGCTGCGGGGGTCCATGCCTTCATCTCGCGCGTCTGTTGTTGCTGCTGTCGGGCACGCCGCCGCTGAGCACCAGCCCGTCGGCGTCGATGCGCTTGAGCTCGGCACCCGAGCGCAGCACCGAGCCTTCGTAGTAGCGGTTGCCGTTCGACAGCTGGATGTGGCGCAGGCCGTTGCCGTCTTCGGTGATGCTCACCATGCGCGCAGGCAGCACGCTCTGCCAGCCGTCCCACTGGGCGCGGATGTCGGGCTCCTTGGCCTCGGCAGCGGGCTTCTCCCGGTACTGCACCTTGTCGGACACGAGCACCGAGGGATGCAGGTCTTCGCTCAGGCGCCGGATCTTCTGGCGCACCGCCGCGTCTTCCACCGTGCCGGACAGCACCAGCCGGCCCTGCCCCGTGTAGGTGACGGCCACGCCGGGGTCGGCCACGTAGCGGCGCGCCTGCTCGACCATGTCCTCGGCCGAATGCACATTGACGCTGACCTTGCTGCCGAAGGGCGCCATGGCCTGCTGCAGGGCCTGGCGGCGCTGCTTCGACTCCACGTACCCCTTCACGCCGAGCAGCCCGCCCTGCGCGGCCACCACCTCGACTTCGGGGAACGGCACGAGGGCCTTCTCCACCTCGGCCAGGTTGACGCTGCCCTTGGCGCGCGCACCCGCGCCCGCATCGCCCAGCGACACGGCGGCCAGCCCGATCACGGCCAGCAGCGCCATCACGCCACCCACCCAGTAGCCCAGGCGCCGCGACGACGGCGCGGGCTGGCCCACCGGGGCGCCCTCGCCGGCCTGCGCCTCGCGGGCCGGGGCGAACATGCGGTCTTCGCGCGCGTTGGCGGTGTAGCTGCGGTCGAGCTGGAAGTCGATCTGGCCCAGGCTCACGACATCGCCCGCCACCACGCTCTTGCGCGGCTGCTGCATCTCTTCGCCGTTGAGCCGCGCCGAGGCCGTGCCCAGGCGCTGCATCGACACCACCAGCTCGCCGACGGTGAAGGCCAGGTGGCGCGGCAGCACGTCGCCGCCGGGCAGCATCACTTCGCAGTCGCCGCCCGAGCCCAGCACGTTGAGCCCGGGCTTGAGCGCGATGGTGCGGCCCTTCACGGCACCGCTCAGGAAGCGCAGGCACCAGCCTTCGCCCAGGGCCGGGCCGGGCCGCGGGTCTTGCGCAGCCTCGCCGTCACTGCTGGCGTGACTGCTGTTGTCGAGGGACATGTCTTCGGTGTCGCGCACGTTCAGCCTCCCACCGATGCAGGGGGCGGCAGCGGCAGCGACGGCACGTTCGCCGTGGCGCCGGGCACCACGAGGCGCGGCGTCAGCAGGTAGAAGCGCTCCATGTTGGCCTGCTTCTTCTCGGTCGAGCGGAAGAGCCCGCCGACGCCGGGGATGTCCTTCAGCAGCGGCACGCCCGTGACCGCATTGGTCTTTTCTTCCGACGAGTAGCCGGCGATCAGCAGGCTCGAGCCCTCTTCCACCAGCGCCTGCGTGTTGACGGTGCGGCGGCGCACGATCGGGATCTTGTCGACCGACATCGGACTGAGGTCGCCGTCGACGATATCGATGGACATCATCACGCCGCGGCTGGCCTTCTCGTCGATGACCAGCGGCGTCACCCGCACGGCGGTGCCGGCGGTGATGCTGAACAGGCCCGCGTCCTGGAAGCCGTCCACCCGCACGTAGAACTCGCTCAGGTTCTCCAGCACGGCCTCGGTGTTGTCCAGCGTCATCACCTTGGGGCGGGCCACGAAGTTCGCGTTGCCGTTGGTGGCCAGCGCCGTCACGCGGGCCAGCAGGTAGTTGCGCGCGCTGTTGCCGATGGCCGCGGTGAGCATGCCGCCCAGCGGCGTGAGCGGGTTGCCCGTGCCGTCGAAGCTGCCGATCTGCCCGGCCTCGCTGCCCGTGCCGCCCCAGGTCAGCTGTCCGCGGTCGCCGCGACCGGTCTGGAAGTCGGCGTGCCGACCGTGCAGGCGCCAGTCGATGCCCAGGCTGCTGAGCGTGTCGGAGCTGATGTCCATGATGGTCACCTCGATCTCGACCAGGCGCGGGCGCACGTCCATCGATTCGATCAGTCGGGCGTACTGCGCCATCTTGTCGGGCATGTCGCGCACCAGCACGGCGTTCATGCGCGTGTCGGCCTGGAACTGCGGCAGCTCGCCGCCGACGATGCTCGCCATGCCGCCCAATGTCGCGCCGTCGCTGCCACCGCCGCCTGCACCGGCGATCTCGACCTTCGGCGCGTTGATGGTTTCGCCGCTGCGCAGCTTGATCTGCCGGTTCGGCCCGAGCGACATGCCGCCGCTCATGCCGCGGCCACCACTGCTGCCTGACGACGCATTGCCGGTGCTGCGCCCGTAGAGGCTGCGCAGCACATTGGCCACGCCGGGAATCACCGTGTCCTTGCCAGAGCGGTTGATGCGGAAGTCGGCGGCCCAGGCGTACTTGAGCGGGAACAGGCGGATCTCGGCGCCCTCGGCCATCGCGCTCTTCTGGTCGGCCAGCTTCACGGCCTGGCGCACCATCTCCACGTAGCGGCGCGGGCCGGTGACATACACGCTGGCGTCGCGTTCGCTGATGCTCAGCGGGTAGCGTTCGTCGGAGATGTGCAGGCGCACCAGCGTCTCGGCGATGCGCCCCGCGTTCTCGCCGGCGATGGGAAGCACCTCGCTCTTGGCGTCGGCCGCCAGGTCGACGAAGAGGAACGCGCCGTCGAAGTACCAGGTGAGGCCGTTGACCGAGCACACGCTGTTGAGGATGCCCAGCGCCGGCCCGGCGAACTTGCCGCTGATGACGCCGGCCACCTTGGGATCGATCACCGCCGTGACGTTCTGCGACGACGCCAGCTCGCGCAGGAAGTCGGGCAAGGGCTTCTCGTTGGCGACGATCTGGAACGGCCGGTTGTGCCAGCGCAGCTCGGCAGCCTGGCTGTGCTGGTGCGCGGCCAGCAGCACCAGCGCGGCGCAGCCGAACAGCAGGAAGGCCCGCTGGCGCAGCAGGTTCAGGTGCGCGGCGATCACGGCAAGGAACTCAGTGTCTGCAAGGCGCGTTCGGCGAAGCGCATCACGTCGCGCCCCAGCCAGCCCGCCGTGGCGATGATCGCCACCATCACCGCGATCAGCCGGATCGACTGGCCGATGCTCTGGTCCTGCACCTGCGTCACGGCCTGCAGCACCGCCACCACCAGGGCCGTGAGCGTGGCCACCGCCACCACCGGCAACGAGATCCACAGCACGAGGAGCAGCCCCTCGCGCGTGATGTCCAGGATGTTCTGCGGTGTCATGGTGCTTCTTGGGGAGTGCCACGGAAGGCAAGGAAAAGTTCATCAATGGGCTTGCGGATTCGTGACCCAGCCCACCGGCTGCAGGGCCACGTCTTCGTCGACTTCCTGGTAGGACAACACGGGCAGCAGCGGCGCCACCGGCTCGATCAGCGTCTTGATGTAGCGGCGCACGTCCGACGAGGCGATGGCCACCACGCGCGTCGCGGCCGAGCCGAGGATGCGGCGCACCTGCTCGCGGATGTCCTGCGTGACGGCCGGGCTCAGCAGCAGCAGGTTGCCGCGCGGCGAACGTTCGATGGCGTTCTGCACGCGCTCCAGCAGGCTGGACTCGAACAGGATGGCCTCGAGCTGCCGGTTCGGCCCCACGTAGCGGCTGGTGATGTAGCGGCCCAGGTCGATGCGCACCAGCTCGGTCAGCGCGATGGCGTCCTGCTCCTTCGGCGCCCAGATCGCGAGGCATTCGAAGATGGCGTGCAGGTTGCGGATCGGAATGCCCTCCTGCAGCAGCCGGCGCAGCACCTCGGCGATGCGCTGGCTCGAGGCCACGCGCGACACCTCGGCCGCCAGCTCGGGCGCATCGCGCTGCACCGAGTGCAGCAGGCGCTGCACCTCCTGCAGGCCGATCAGCTGGCGCACGTTGCGGCGCACCGCGTCATCCAGGTGCAGGCCCACCACCTCTTCGTTGTTCCAGCTCTTGAAGCCGGAGGCTTCGCCCGGTGCCCACACCACGCGCGTGAACGGGCCGAAGGGCTCGGCCACTTCGGCGCCGGCCGGAGGCGCGGCGGCCTCGGCCGGATCGAGCATGCGCCAGCCCGGGCGCAGCGTGCCTTCGGTCACCGCCACGTCGTGCACCAGCACCTGGTAGCCATGCACAGGCAGGCCATCCGCATAGGCCACCTGCAGGCGCGGGAACACGGGGCCGAGGTCGGACTCGACCGCGGTCTTCACCGTGGCCAGTTGCTGGTCGAGCGCATGGCGGTCGACGCCGCCGCGCAACCGGCTCGACAGGCGCACCGCCAGCGGCGCGGCGATGGCGTGGTCGCCCTCTTCGTCTGCCCGCGAGGCCTCGCCTTCGCGGTGCGAGATCCAGCCCGGCGTCTGGTTCTTCTGGCGCAGCATGCGCACCGCAAAGCCCAGCCCCAGCAGCACGGCCGCGAGCAGGCCGAACACCCACTTCGGAAAGCCCGGCACCAGCAGAAAGCTCGCCACCGCCAGGCCCGCGATGATCAGCGCGCGCGGGTGCGCCATGAGCTGCTGGCCGATCTGGTTGGCGAGCTGCGTGTCGCGGCGCTCGCCGGTGCTCACGCGCGTGATGACGATGCCGGCCGCGATCGACACCAGCAGCGACGGAATCTGCGACACCATGCCGTCGCCGACCGTGAGGATCGCGTAGCGCTGCAGCGCGGCGCCCAGGCTCATCTCGTGCATCAGCGTGCCGATGGCGATGCCCGCAAGGATGTTCACCAGCGCGATCACGATGCTCGCGATGGCGTCGCCCTTGACGAACTTCATGGCGCCGTCCATCGCGCCGTGCAGCTGGCATTCCTGCTCCAGCATCTGGCGGCGCTTCTGCGCCTGCGCGGACGAGAGCACGCCGGCGCGCACGTCGGCGTCGATGCTCATCTGCTTGCCCGGCATTGCATCGAGTGCGAACCGCGCCGCCACTTCGGCCACGCGCTCGGAGCCCTTGGCGATCACGATGAACTGAACGATCGCGATGATGAGGAACACCACGCCGCCGACCACCACGTTGTTGCCGACGATCAGCTTGCCGAAGGTGTCGATGATGTGGCCCGCATTGGCATGCAGCAGGATCAGCTTGGTCGATGCGATGTTCAGCGCCAGCCGAAACAGCGTGGTGAACAGCAGCAGCGACGGAAAGGTGGAGAGCGACAGCGCCGAGGGCACGTACATCGCCACGATCAGCAGCACCAGGCTGATGGCCAGGTTGCTCGCGATCAGCAGGTCGAGCAGCGGCGTGGGCAGCGGCAACACGAACAGCGCGACGATCACCACCAGCAGGCCTGCGAGCAGCAGGTCGTTGTAGCGGCCTGCACTGCCCAGCAGGTCGCGCACACCGCCACGGTAGGTTGAAAGTGATCGCGGAGAACTCGCCATTGCTACTTTTCTACTTTTGTCTTGCGGTGTGTTCGGCATGACGGGCGATGCCGTTTGCATCGCTCGCCACACCCTCGTCGAACGTGAGGGATGTCACGTCGCGTCGGACTCTATGCGCCGCCATCCATTCACGGCAACCACGAGTTTTCGTAGATGCCTGCGGTGTGTGGCGCGCGCGGCACTACGTGTTTGCGGACTACCTGCGCGAGAGGCCTCTGGCTAAGCTGCCGGTCCCGATGCGAGCTGCCTCGCGTTGCTTCAAGGCATGAAGACAGTGACAAGACGTAGGACCGCCCGCACCGCCATGTCGAACGAAAGCGTGCATGCCGATCGCAGGCGCTGAATCGGTGACCGAGCTCGGCGAAGCCCGCGCATTGCCGCGTGCCGATGCTGCGAACGTGCGCGCGCTCAATCGCCTGTATGGCGCACCGCCGCTGCCCGAAGCGGTGTCGGCGCGCGGCACGCGGTATGCCATCGGCTGGCACCACGATGCAGCGCTCGGCCACACCGCGCACGGGAGCTATCGCTTCAGGCTTGGCGCGCACGTGGGCCACCTCGCGCTGGATGCGCCGAGCCTGCAGGTGCTGCTGGGCGAGCGCCGCATCGACCTGCTGCCGCGCGACCTGCGCTACATCCTGCTGGCCGATGCACTGCATCCGGTGATCGATGCGCTGGAGAAAACACTGCGCCTGCATTTCGAATGGCAGCCTTCGGAAGCCGAGGCGCGCGACGCGCAGGAGCGGCGCGAGCACAGCACCGCGTCGCGCGTGCACTGCGACCCCGAGCGCGCTGCGTTCTTCACTGCCACGCCCACCGAGGGCGGCGCACTGCTGCGCGGCTTCGTGCAGTTCGAGGATGCCGCCACGCTCGACACGCTGGTGCCAGCGCGCGACGCCACGCACCGCCACAACGCGCATGCAGACGAGGCCTTCGACGCCTTGCGCCTGCCCGTGAACTTCAGCCTCGGCAGCACGCCGATCCAGCTGCGCGAGATCCGCAGCATCCGCCCCGGCGACATCGTCGGCATCGAGCAATGGCGCTCCTCGGGCGCCGCGATCGTGGTCACGGCCGAGCTGGGAGGCCCCGCGGGGCGGCATCTCTCGGCCTTTGCCGAAGGCTCGCGCATCACCGTTCAGCAATCGAGAGACAGTGCCATGAAGCCAGACTCCCCCACCCCGGCCGCACCCACTGCGGGCGTCGCGGACAACACCCATTTGCCGATCGACCGGCTCGATGCGCTGGAGGTGACGCTGCGCTTCGAGGTCGGCGACCTGTCGCTGTCGCTGGGCGAACTGCGCAGCATCCGCGCCGGCCACGTGTTCGACCTGGGCCAGCCGCTCAACCGCAGCCCGGTGCGCATCCTGGCGCACGGCAACGTGCTGGGCAAGGGCTACCTCGTCGCGGTGGGCGACCGCCTCGGCGTGCGCGTGTCGGAGTTCGCCCCCGGCGAAGTCTGAGCATGCAAGGCGGCCTTCCCGAACCCCTCACGCTGGTCGCGCTCATCGTCGCCTTCGGCATCGCGCCGTTCGTGGCGCTGATGGTGACCAGCTACACCAAGCTGGTGATCGTGTTCGGCCTGCTGCGCACCGCGCTGGGCCTGCAGCAGACGCCGCCCAACATGGTGCTCAACGGCATCGCGATCATCCTGTCGGTGTACATCATGGCGCCGGTCGGCATGGACATCGGCGACGCGCTGCGCGGGCGCACCTTCGGCGCCAAGGGCGAAGGTCTGGGCGACATCATGGCCGTGGTCGATGCGGCCAAGGCGCCGGTGAAGGAGTTCCTGCAGAAGCACACGCACGAGCGCGAGCGGCAGTTCTTCCTGAAGTCGGCCGCCAACATCTGGCCCAAGGCGCGCGCCGAACAGCTGAGGGACGACGACTTCATGGTGCTGGTGCCGAGCTTCACGCTCAGCGAACTCACGCGCGCCTTCCAGATCGGCTTCATCATCTACCTGGTGTTCGTGGTGGTCGACCTGATCGTCGCCACCGTGCTGCTCGCGCTGGGCATGTCGATGATCTCGCCCACCACCATCTCGCTGCCCTTCAAGCTGCTGCTGTTCGTGATGCTGGACGGCTGGACGCGGCTGGTGCACGGGCTGGTGCTCTCGTACCGCTGAGACTGCAGCGCAGCGGCGCGCGCCCACTGCGCCTTGGCTGTTTTTGACGCAGGGTTGGCATCGCGGCCCTGGGGTGCGCGTGCCATGATTTTGGCCAGCCCTTTCGGGCTCCCCCTCCTCTTCGTCAAAGGCCAACGATGCGCATCCTCGCCCTGCTCTTTCCCCGTTTCACCGCCATCGACCTGATCGGCCCGGCCAATTGCTGGGGGTTGATTCCCGGCGCGCAGTTCCAGTTTGCCGCCGCGCAGGCGGGTGCCCTGCCCATGGACTTCGGCGGACCGCACGCGGACATCGTGGCCACGCACGACTTCAGGACATGCTGGCAGGACCCCGATGTGCTGCTCGTGCCTGGCGGCGGCAGGCCCGCATTCGAGGCACTCGACAACGACGCCTACCTCGACGCGGTCGCGCGCATCGGCGCCCGGGCGGGCTGGGTCACCAGCGTCTGCAACGGCTCGCTGCTGCTGGGCGCGGCCGGGTTGCTCAAGGGCTACAAGGCGGCCTGCTACTGGTACTCGCGCGACTACCTCGAACTGTTCGACGCCCAGCCGGTGAACGAGCGCATCGTCATCGACCGCAACCGCGCCACGGGCGGCGGCATGACGGCCGGCGTGGATTTCGGCCTGCACATGATCGGCCAGTGGGCCGGTGCACCCAACGGCGCGCTGACGGAGCTATTGATGGAATACGCACCCCAACCGCCCTTCGGTTCGGGCCGGCCCGAGATCGCGTCGCAGGAGACGCTGGCGACGGCACGCGGCATCCTGCAAGGAGAAATGCCCAACGACCTCGTGGCACAGGCGGCTCGCCGGCGCGGCTTTGCCTAGTTGAGCGCAGCGGCGGTTCCGACAGCTTCCGAGTGCCGGTAGCTGTCCGGCCCGACGCCCAGCACGCGCACGAACGAGCGCCGCATGTTCTGCTCGTCTCCGAATCCGCAGTCGCGCGCGATCTTCTTCAGGCTCAGCGTCGGCTCGGCGAGCGAGCGCAATGCGGCCTCGATGCGGAAGGCCTCGATCGTCTTGGCCGGCGTGCGGCCGACCTGCTCGGTGTAGCGGCGCGCAAAGGTGCGGGGCGCCATGCCCACGCAGTCGGCCAGCGTTTCCACGCTCAGCTCGTCGGCCAGGTGCTCCATGAGCCATGCGTGCAGCTTGCTGAAGCCGCGATCGCCGGCGATCTGCGACGACAACGCCGCCGAGAACTGGGACTGGTGGCCCGGGCGCTTGAGAAAGGTCACGAAGGAACGCGCGGCTTCCATGGCGATCTCGTAGCCGTGGTCTTCCTCGAGCACGGCCAGCGCGAGGTCGAGCCCGGCGGTGAAGCCGGCCGACGTCCACAGTTCGCCATCGCGCGAGTAGATGTGGTCGGCCTCGATGCGGCCCTGCGGATAGCGCTCGGCCATCACCCGGGCGGCCTGCCAGTGCGTGGTGACCCGCTTGTTCGTGAGCAAGCCCGCCTCCGCCAGCAGGAAGGTGCCGGTGCAGATGCCGCAGATGCGGGGCACCTGGCGGCCTTCGCGCGCCAGCCATGCCACCAGGTCGGCGGGAATCGGTGGGTCTGCGGGCGGCCCGCCGCCGGGCACGACCAGCGTGCCGATGCGCTCGGTGGCGATCTGCGACAAGGGCTCGGTGGCCATGCAGATGCCCGATGACGTGCGGATCGGCTGACCCCCGATGGATGCGATCGCGATGCGGTAGCCCGGCGTGGCGCTGCCGAGAAAGTAACGCGTCGCCATGGCGAAGACATCGGCGGTGCCGGTGATGTCGGAGGCCGTCACCTCGTCGAACGCGAGGATCACCACGAGGTGGCTGTCGGCGGGGTGTGTCATCGAGGTGCTCCAGGGAGCGCAGCGCCGATCGGAGGGGCGGGGCCGCGCGTGCTTTCGGATCGTACGTGCTGCCCCGCGGGAACGCGAGAGGGGCAGGCCCCGGCCTGTCGTCGCGTGTGGTCGATGGCCGGAATTGACAGCAGTTTGTCTGTGCGCGGGCGCCTCGCTTCTCTACGCTGACCGTCCGTCATCCCGTGAGAGTGAGCCCGCTTCATGACCGCCCTTCATCCGCACGCCGCACTGCCGGTGACCTCGCCAGTGGCCATGCCACCCGTGCCGGCGCCCTCGCCCGCGAAGAAGAACAGTGCGCCCTACCGCTGCGCTTGCTGCATCCCGCGCGCGGCGTTTCTTCAGCTGCTCCACGCTGTGCACAGCGCAGCGCACGATGCCGACTGGCGACAGCCCGCACCGCTCACCCGACCGATGCTGTGGACGTGCATGGCCGCTGCCTGGCAGGCGCAACCGCTGGGCCTCTCGGGCGCGGCCTTGCCGGCCGCTGGCAGCGACGGTGCGGCACCGCTCGTTCGAAGGCGCGGTGGCCCTTCCAAGGCGCCAGTTGGCGCCGAGCGCGTGCTGTCCGGCGGGCGCATCTTCACGGCCGACCGCGCGCATCCGTGGTGCGAGGCGCTCGCCATCGACGAAGGCCGCATCGTCGCCACTGGCACGCGCGCCGAGATCGAGGCCTGGATCGGCGAACGCACCGAGGTCATCGAACTGCAGGGGCGCCTGGTGATTCCCGGTTTCAACGACGCGCACATGCACCACACGCCCGACCCCGCGGGCATCCGGCTGCCGGTCGATCCCGTCGTGGACCCCGGCTTCGCGCAGGTGGCACCGATGATCGAGGAGGCTGTCGCCGCTTCGCCGGCGGGCACCTGGATCTACGGGGTGATGGGCATCGGGCTGTCGATCGACCGCTCGGTGACGCGCGACGCGCTCGACGCGCTGGCGCCCCGGCACCCGGTCATCCTGCTGGGCATGACCAACCACACCAACGTGGTGAACAGCGCCGCGTTGCAACGGCTGGGCATCGCGGACGACGAGCCCGATCCGCTGGGCGGCACCTACGAACGCGTGGCGGGCACCCGGCGGTTGTCGGGGCGCATCAACGAGTACGCGCAATGGGCGCCGCAGCGCACCTTCGCGTCGATGGCCACGCGCGACGAGGGCGTGGACAGCCTTCGTGCGCTGGCGGCCGATTGCGTGCGCTGGGGCATCACCACCTTGCAGAACATGTCGTGGACGCCCGCGGCCCGCTACGTCGAGATGCTGAAGGCCGCCGACCTGCCGATCAAGGTGCGGGTGATCCGCTTTCCGCCGTCGGGGCCGCAGGGGCGCCTGGTGAGCGAAGGCCGGGAGCTGCCGCGCCAGGTCGCTCCGCGCATCCGCGTGGACGGCACCAAATGGATTCTCGACGGCACGCCTGTCGAACGGGCTTCGGCCATCGGCCGTGCCTACGGCGACGATCCGACGACCCAGGGGCGCGAGAACTTCGCGGCGTCCGACGTGCGCGAGATGCTGCGCGAAAGCATCGCCGCGCGCGAACCACTGCTGCTGCACGCGATCGGCGCGCAGACGCTGGAGACGGTGCTCGCGTGCGCGGAGTCCTTCGGTCCCGGTGTGGACTGGCGCGACCCGGGGCTGCGCATCGAACATGCCGACGGCATCACGCCCGCACAGGTCGACCGCGCGAAAGCCCTGGGTGTGACGGTGGTGCAGAACCCGTCGCACTTCCTGTTCGGCGACCTGTATGCGGCGCGCTTCGGTGCCGACACGCCCTTTGCGGCATTCCGCTCGCTGTTCGGCGCCGGCATCCCCGTGGCCCTGGGCTCCGACGGGCCGCTGAACCCTTTTCTCAGCCTGTATGCCGCCGTGGTGCATCCGCCCAGGCCCGAAGAGGCCGCCAGCCTGGAGGACGCCCTGAGGGCCTACACGCACGGCAGCGCGGTGGCCGAGGGGCTGGGCGATCGCAAGGGCCGCCTGGTGCCCGGCGCCTGCGCCGACCTGGCCGTGCTGTCCCAGGACCTGTTCTCGATCGCGCCGTCGGAGATTCCGGCGACCCACAGCCTGTTGACGCTGGTCGATGGCCACATCGTCCACGAACACGTCTTCACTCCCGCTTCTTCAACCACGGAAACACCATGACCCTGACTCAACAGATCCAGCAGCAAGAGGACGCGCTGGCACGCGCCATCGCCGACCGACGCATTTCCGACGCCCTGGCGCTCTACACGCAGGAAGCACAGCTCCTGCCTGAGGGCGCGCCCACCTTCAAGGGCCATGGAGAGATTGCGCGCTTCTTCGAGGGCGTGTTCGCCCAGGGCATCGTGGCCGCGAGCTTCGTCTCGCTCGATGTCGAAGGGAACGAGCACGAGGCCTCGGAGATCGGGGCGTATGAGCTCCAGGCCGCGACGCCGGAGGGCACGAAGGTCACGGCGGACCGCGGGCGCTACCTCGTGCTGTGGCGCAAGGTGGACGGCCGCTGGCTGATTCACCGGGACATGATCAACCACGGCCCCCAGGGGTGATCGTGCGTGGGGGCGGCGCGCGCCGCTCGACCTACCAGCGGTGCGAGTAGCTCACCTTCAGCACCGCACCCGCGGCCGGCAGCCGGCTCGTGTTGTTGCTGTTGCGCAGCAGCTGGCTGTACAGCGGGAAGTACTTGCGGTTGAACAGGTTCTCCACGCCGATGACGACGTTGTTCTTCTCGTCGATCTTGAAGCGGCTGACGAGGTCCACGGTGGTGTACCCGCTGGTCTCGCGGCGCCCGAAGCTGTTCACGCCGTCGAGCCGGTAGTCCTTCGAGCCGTATGACACGGCCTGCAGCCGGTGGCTCCAGCGCGCGCTGGGCTTGTACTCCACATAGGCGGTCAGCTTGAGCGGCGGGATGCGGTAGCCCCACATGTCCTGGTAGCGCGTGCCGCCCTGCGGCAGCTCGCGGCCCTTGATCCAGGTGAAGGAACCGCCCGTGGCCCAGCGGTCGCCGCTGCCGGCGTAGTCGATGGCGCCTTCGATGCCGTGGATGCGCTCCTTGGTGCGCGTCATGACCAGGCCGTTGAACGAACTCTGGACTGCGCCCAACGCCGATTGCGACTGGAACACGCTGAGGTTGGCCACCGCGTTGTCGAAGCGCCCGCGCCAGCCCAGCTCCAGCGTGTCGGTCTTCACCGGCTGCAGGTCGGAGCTGCGGATGTTGAAGCTCGGGGTCGCGTTGCGCACCTGCAGGCCGATGTCGGGCAGCTCGAAGCCCTGGCTGTACGAGGCGTAGATGTCGTGGCGCTTGCTCGGGTTGAACACCACGCCGGCGTTGTAGGTCCAGGCGCCGTAGTCCACGGTGCCGCCCGTCACCTGGGCGGGGTTGCGCGCGCGCAGCTGCGACAGCGGCGTGAAGCTGTCGAAGCGCGCGCTGGCCTTGTCGTAGCGCGCCCCGCCCTCCACCGACCACTGGTCGTTGAAGCGGTGCTGCAGCTGGCCGAAGGCGCCCAGGCTGCGCGTGGTGATCGGCGGCATGAAGATCAGCGTGCCGGTGCGCTGAAAGCTCAGGCCGCGGCTGGCGTCGTAGAGCTTCGGGTCGAACACGTCCAGCGGCATGTCGGTGCGCTCCTGGTTGAAGTCGGCGCCCCAGGTGAGCTGCGTCTTCTTGTCGGCACCGAACGGCGTCTTGACCGTCAGCCGGCCGCCGTACACGCGCGAGTTCTGCATCACCTGGTCGACGCTCGAACCGCGCGCCACGACGCCGCGCGCGTCGAAGGGCGCAAAGCGGGTGAAGAAGTCGCGGTAGTACAGCTGCGCAGCGAGCGTGCTGCCGGCAATGTCGCGGTTGGTGTAGTCCAGGCCGAGCAGGCTGTTGGTCACGCGGTTCTGCTTGTCGAGTTGCAGGCCCTTGAGCGGGCGCGCCGCGACGCTGCCCGCGGGCAACCTGGCCACCGACGGGTCGGAGGCGTAGTCGGTGTCCTGCTTCGCGTCGTAGTGGCTCGCCGACAGCTGCAGCCGCTGGTTGGCGTCGATGCGATAGCCGATCTTGGCGGAGGCGTTGTAGATGTTCGAGTCGAACAGGTCGCCCTGGCTGGGTTCGGGCGCAATGCGGTCGCCGCGCGCGTCGTACGAGCCGCCCACGCGCCGCGCACCGAGGCTCACCGAATAATCAAAGACCTCGCCGCCGCCCGAGAGGTAGTGCTGCACCTCGCCGCCCAGCCCCGCCCCGCCCGGTCGCGACAGCGGCAGCACGCCGGTGACGGTGGTTTCGGCACGCGCCTCGCCGCTGGGCTGGCGTGTGCGGATCGACACGATGCCGCCGGCCGCGCCGCTGCCGTAGATGGCGCTGCTGCCGCGCAGCACTTCGATCTGCTCGACGTCGGCGGGGTTGATGTTGGCCAGGTTGCGCGACGAATCGCGGTTGGTGTTGAGCGGAATGCCGTCGACCATCACGAGCATGTTGCGCCCGCGCAGGGTCTGGCCGAAGTCGGTGATGGTGTGGCTCGAGTCGGCCATGCCAGGCACGACCTTGCTGAGCAAGGTGGCGACGCTGTCGGAGCCCTGGCGCAGGGTGTCGAGCTCTTCGCGCTCGAGCACGGTGACCTGCCGGGTCGGCGCCATGAGGTTGCTCTGCGTGCGCGCGGTCACGGTGACGGCGGGCAGCGCGTCGGCAGCCGCTGCGGATTCAATGGTGGGCGCAGCGGCGACGGGGGCCGGCGTTGCATCCAGCGTGAAGTCGCCGCTGGTCAGTCGCCGTGCGCGCAAGCCGCTGCCTTGCAGCAGCCGGCCGAGCCCTTCTTCGGCGGAGAACTCGCCGGCCAGGCCCGGCGTGGTCAGTCCGCGCGTGCGGGCCAGGTCGAAGCTGAGGTTGAAGCCGCCCTGCCCCGCGAAGCTCAGCAGCGCCGGCCCCAGCGGACCGGCCGGCACGCGGTAGGCCTTGCGCGCGGGGGCGGCCACGGCATCGGCCGCATGGGCCGGCAACGCGGCCAGCCCGACGGTGGCCAGGCCCAAGGCGCACAGCGCGCCTTGCACGGCGCGCACGACGAGGCGCTGGCGGTGCTGCGTGGCATCGCGGGAGGTCGGGAAGACGGAAGGCCTGGCGGTCATGAAGGGTGTCCTTGTCGCATGTCGGGAAGTGGATGGCTTGCTTGCTCTTCATCGACATGACAGGCGAGACGCGAAAACCGGACACGCATTGGCAAGAAATTTTTCAGGGCGCTGCGCGAAGCAGCCCGGGAATCACCGGGCCGTCACGGTCACCCAGTAGCGCGTGCGTGCATCCACGCGCACGGGCAAGGTCTGCGCGAGGACGGCGAGCACGCGGTCGGTGTCTTCGAGCTGGAAGGCGCCCGACACGCGCAAGTCGGCCACCGCGGGGTCGCAGCGCAGCACGCCGCTGCGATAGCGGCCGATTTCCGAGAGCACATCGGCCAGGCGCATGTCCTCAGCGTAGAGCACGCCTTGCGTCCAGGCTTCGGCGCCGCTCGCGGCCGGTGCCACCGGGCCCGTCGCATCGGCAGTGAACGTCATCTGTCGTCCGGCCGGCACGATCACTGGCGTGCCGGTCGCGCGGGTCGGGCTCACTTCCACCGCACCGGCCAGCACCGTGAGGCGGTTGTGCCCGCCTTCGCCGATGCGCACGATGAAACGCGTGCCCAGCGCGCGCAGCCGGCCTTGCGGCGTCTCGACCAGGAACGGTCGCGAAATTCCGGGGTTCGTGTCGGGTGCGGTCTCGACAAGGATTTCGCCGCTGCGCTGTCGCACCAGCCGCTGCGTGGCATCGAACGCCACGTCGATGGCCGTCGCCGTGTTCAGCGTGGTGCGGCTGCGGTCGGCCAGCTCGACGGTGCGACGCTCGCCCGTCGCCGTGCGGTACTCGGCCCCGAGCGACGGCCAGGGCACGGCGCGGTAGCCGAGCCAGGCCGCGGACGGCGCGGCCACCAGCACGGCCACGGTGCGCAGCAGTGCGCGCCGGTTCGCCAGGCCCCGGCGCCGGTCGAGCACCGGCATGCCCACATCCGGTGGCACCGCGCCGAACTTGCGGCTCAGTTGCTCGGCGCTGTGCCACACGCGCTGGTGCTCGGGGCTCTGGTCGCGCCACTGCGCCCAGCGCTGCGCATCGGCCTCGGACAGGCGGCCCGCGTACATGCGCGCGAGCCACTGCGCGGCCTCGTCGACCAGACGGGGATCGACGGCCGCGCTCACACCGGCGTCGCCAACATGAGCCGCAGGCACTGCGCGAACCCTTGCGCCATGTAGCGTGTCACGGTGCGCACACTGACCCCGAGCTGCGCAGCGATGTCGTCATAGCCGAGGCCTTCGAGTTGCGACAGCAGGAACGCGGTGCGCGCCCGGGCGGGCAGTTCGTCGAGCAGCGCATCGAGTTCGTGCAGCGTCTCGAGCAGGATCGCGCGCTCTTCGACCGAAGGCACCAGCGCTTCAGGCAGCAGCGCCAGCGACGCCTGGTAGGCGCGCTCCAGCGACTGGCGTTCGTGGTGGTTGATCACGAGGCGCTTGGCCACCGTGGTCAGGTAGGCGCGCGGCTCGTGCAGCGTGGGGATGGCACCGGCGCGCAGCCCCGACCAGATGCGCAGGAAGGTGTCGTGCGCGATGTCCGCCGCGTCGAAGCTGTTGCCCACCCTGCCGCGCAGCCAGCTGAAGAGCCAGCCGTGGTGCTCCCGGTAGAGGGCGTGCGCCTGCTGTTGCGGGGTCGACTCGCCGACAACCATCGATGCCTCTTTTCAGTTGAGAAACTTTCGCATTCATTATAAATGCGAATACTTCTCAACAAGCTGGAGCGCCCCGCGATAAATCCGCGCCAGCCGGTGCGACAAGTCGTCTTCACGCCCGTTGGCGGAGCTGAACTGAATGGCGTCAAGCGCCAAGGGCGCACGCATCGCAACGAACGACATGGCGCTGACATCCAAGCGTCTCATTCAGTTCACGGAGGAAACTGGACGTGGGTGAGCTTGTTCGTCAGCGCTCTGCGCCGTGGAAGGGCACAGGGATTCAAGCGAATGAAGGTGTCGTCGGCGGGAAGCGTCACTATGTGCTTCCTGGCTCGCTCTGGGGGTACCTGAATGCCAGGCCCAACAGAGTGCTGACGCAATGACAACTTGGACGGTTGAGTCTGTTGGCATGCCTCGACCGAAGCAACGCCCCCCCAAGTGCTGCTAGTCACCGAACCAAAAAATCACCCAGAGACCGACGGTGCCGTACGCGAGCAGCATTGTCAGTGTTGCGCTTTGAAGGGCAAGGCGCGCGCGCTGCAAACGAATGCGAATCATCATTTCAACCCTCTCTCCACAGACGCTCCCCTCATCTGAGATTGCGCGAGGCCCGTCCGCTCGTCAAGCCGAAATTAGTTCACACCAGGGACGGAGCGCCGCGTGCCGCAGGTCGATGCGGTCGGGGGCGAAGAGAGGATTGTTGGAGCGACTGCAGTGGGCCCCGAGTCGCCTCCGATCTGCGCTGCCAGTTGTGCGGAAGCAGTGCGTCGATGCGGCCGTCATCAAGCAGGTGGCCGCTGACGCTTGGCATGCTGGCGCCCCACAAGGTCGCTCAAGGTGAGCGATCTTGTGGGGCGCGCTTTACCACCGGCGTAAAGTCGTTGCACGACCCGTCCCAAGCGATCCCATTCAGTCCCGGCAGATCCCGATTCATCGCGTTGTTTTGGGTTTGCGCTTCTCAATACCGTTCATCCTTCTGCGGTACCAGAGGAGCAGCCCGGCCAGCGACAGCGTCGCCACCCCCAGCCCGAACAGCGACACCAGCACCTTGTAGGGCGTGCCGAAGGCCCGTGCCATGTGCAGCGCACCCAGCCACTCTTCGAGCCTGTGGCCCCGGGCATCGCCCGCAAAGCCGCGCACCGCGCCGGTCGTGGCGTCGATGAGCACGGTGGTCGTGCCCGGCGTTCCGGGCACGTCGAGGCTGGAGTGCACGCGGTACGCATAGACGCCGTGGGCGCGGTCCAGCCGCAGGTCACGCTCCGTGTTCACCGTGAAGTGCTTTTGTGCAGCGAGCACGGCCATCGCCTCGCGGGCGACTGCATGCGCCGGCTTCCAGTCGATGGCAGGCTCCCGCATCGGCGTGCGCTGCGTTGGCACACCGGCCCAGAGATCAGGCGTCACGGCGACGACCGACATGAGCGGCCGGTAGACGCTCTCGCGCAGGTTGAACATCACGCTCGACCAGGCGAAGACCAGCATCGCCAGCCACAGCCAGAGGCCGGCGACGCGATGCAGGTCGAGCGTCGTCCGCATTGCATTGCCCCTCGGGCCGACGCGCCACGCCGCACGCCAGCGCCGCCACCCTCCGCGCGCCGAAGGCTGGGTACTGCGCCGCGGCAGCGTCAGCCACAGGCCGATCAGGCAGTTGAAGGTCCAGAGCAGGCCGACCGTGCCGAGGATGCCCGCGCTCCATGGCGCTGGCAGCGCGAGCGCGTAGTGCAAGCGGTAGAGAAAGCTCACCGCCGTCTCGCGCTGGAACAGCGACGCGCCCCACAGGCGTGTGCCCTGCACCCTGCCGTCGTAAGGGTTCAGGAACAGCTCGTCCACATCGAGCGGCATCGTCAGGCCGGTCGCCGGATCGGTTCGGGCCGACAGGATGTAGCGCAACGACCGGTCGGCCTGGCGGTCCAGCAGCACCGTGTCGACAAGCGCCTGTGGTGGCGCGGCGCGCTGCGCCATCTCGCGCAACGCGAAAGGATCGAGCGGCCGAGCCCCGCCTGGCGGTGGCGACGCCGTCACGAAGAGCGCCGGGTTGAGCCAGGCCTCGAGCCGGTCCTCGAAGGCCAGCAGGCTGCCGGTCAGGCCCGCCAGCACCAGGAAGAGCCCGGTGGCAAGGCCGGCCCATCGGTGCAGGCGCAGCAGCAGCGGTCGCGACATCGCGCGGCGGCGGCGCGCGCTCAGTCGCCCGCGCGCGGCAGGGTGAACGCCAGCGTGGCTTCGAGCCCGTCTTCGTCGGCTTCGCGCCGGTCGCTGCGCGGCCGGTTGAGCGACACCGCCACCACGTTCAGGCCGCTGCTGCCCACCACCACGGTGGCGCGCCCGGCCTTGTCGGTCTTCACACGCGGGCCTGCGGTGTGGCCGATGAAGTCGGCGATGACCGACACGCCCGCCACCGGCTGCCCCTTGGAGAGCACGCGCAGCGGCAGCGGCTGGCCCCGGCGCAAGGTCGACGGATCGACCAGCGGCACGATCTCGAGGTCCATGCCCAGCGGCTGCAACGGCATCCGCACCGGTTTGAGCAACGTGGTGCCGTACTTCATGTAGTAGCCCGCGCGGCGCGCGTCGGGCACCTTCAGGCGCGAGCCGCTGACCCACTTGCCGTCGGCGCCTTGCGACCAGAAGCCGTCTTCCACCGCCACCGAGAGCACGGCCGCATCGGCCGCGGGCTCGACGACGACGTTGCGCTCGCGCGGCAGCAGCTTGACGGCCGAGGCCTCGCCGTTCGCAGTGAAAGCCTTCACCGCGTGCACCTGCTTCGGGTCGTAGGCCTCGTCGAGCGCGCCTTCGCCGAGCACCAGGGCCAGTTCACCCGCACGCTGTGCCACCCACACGCCGTGGGCCAAGGCGGCACCGCTCGCCAGCAGCATCGACAAGCCACATGCGGCGAACGCAAGGATCTTCTTGGTCGTCATGGCGGCCCCCTTCAGAAGTTCACCGTCGTCGCCAGGCGGACGATGCGCGGGTTGCCCTGTGTCACGCCGCCGTAGTTGACGGAGCTCCAGTAGCGCTTGTTGGTGACGTTCTCGATCGACAGGCGGATCACCGAGGCCTTGCCCATCACCTTCGTGACGTAGGCCGCGCCGAGGTCCCAGCGCGTGAAGCTCGGAACGATCATGGTGTTGGCGCGGTCCAGCGGCCGGTTGCCCACGTGGTAGACGCCGGTGTTGAACGACAGGCCCGGCACCGCGCTCAGGCGGTAGTCGAGGAACACGTTGGCCTGGAAGCGCGCGACGTTGCTGGGTCGGCGGCCTTCGAGCGCCGCGTCGCCGGTGTCGCGCTGCTCGGCGTCCAGCCAGGACACGCCGGCGATGCCACTCAGCTGCGGCGTGATCTCGCCGTTGGCGGTGAACTCCACGCCGCGGTGGCGCTGGTTGCCCTTCTGGCGAAAGATGTTGTCGGCGGGCGTGACAGCCTGCAGCGGCTTGTCCATGTCGAAGATCGCGGCGGTGAGCATCAGGCCGTCGCGCACGCGGCTCTTCACGCCGATCTCGTACTGGCGACTCTTGATGGGGCCGAGCTTCTGCAGCGCGTTCTCGGCATAGCTCGGTGCGTAGGCGCCCTGCTCGAAGCCTTCGCCGTAGGTGGCGTAGACGGTCGTGTGCTCGGCCGGCTTGTACATCACGCTCAGCGTGGGCACGGTGACGCGGGTCGTGTACTTGGGCGTGCCGTCGTACTTGCTGCCGATGTCACTGCTGTAGCTGATGTGGCGCGCGCCCAGCAGCAGCTGCCACTGCGGCGTGAAGCTGATCGTGTCGCTCACGAACACGCTGCGCTGGCGCGCGGTGCTTGCGGGCAGGTGCGTGTCGTCCGACAGGTACGGCTGCTGGTAAGGCAGCGGCCGGAACACGTTGCCGATCATCTGCGGGAAGCGCTGGTAGTCGCCATCGGGCGATTGCAGACTGGAATATGAATAGCCGATGACCGTCTCGTGCCCGATGCTGCCGGTCTTGAAGCGGCCGGTGGCGAACACCTGCCCCGCCGCGGTCGGGTACGGCTCGGCCTCGTAGCGCGTGTTGCCCTTGAGCACGTCGCCATTCGGCGCGATCTGCGAGGCGTTGAAGAAGATCGCGTTGCGCTTGCTGCGGCTGAAGCCCAGCTGCGCGGTGAGGTCCCAGTTGCTGTTGAGCGCGTAATCGAGGCGCGCGCCGATGTTCCAGGCGTCGGTCTTGTACTGGCCCCAGGGTTGGCCGACCAGCGTGCGCGGATCGAAGCGCGAGGCGGCGAGCACGGTGCCGTTGCTGAGCGGGCCGATCATGCCGCTGGCTGCGAGCGATTTCTTCTGCCAGTCGAAGTCCAGTTGCAGCAGTGCGTCGCGGTTGATCTTGATGTCCACCGCGCCGCTCAGGAAGTCGCGCTTCAGGTCGCCGAAATGCGTGAAGTCGCCGACCTTCTCGGTCGCGGCGTTGAAGCGGTAGCCCACGGTGCCGTTGGCATCGAGCGGGCCGCCTGCGTCGATGGCGGCATAGCGACCACCCTGGGTGCGCACCTCGGCCGTCACGCTGGCAAAGCGCTCGCGCGTCGGACGCTTCACCACATAGTTGACGATGCCGCTGGGTTCGCCCACGCCGTACAGGAAGCCCGACAGGCCCTTGAGCACGTCGACGCGCTCCT
Organism: Variovorax sp. GW821-FHT09A10; assembly: GCF_059418385.1. NCBI lineage: Bacteria > Pseudomonadati > Pseudomonadota > Betaproteobacteria > Burkholderiales > Comamonadaceae > Variovorax > Variovorax sp. GW821-FHT09A10. The sequence continues at coordinate 280,812 of NZ_JBWKPT010000002.1, read as the reverse complement.
TGTTCTCCAGCGGCACGTCGCTGTAGACGTTGGCCAGCAGGCCGTCGCGGCGCACGTTGTTGAAGGTGTTGGCCGAGAAGCCGCGCACGGCCACGCCGTCGAAGGACGAGAAGCCCGAGGTCGGCGTGACGGACGGGTCGTTGCGCAACACGTCGAGCGCGGTGCGGGCACGCTGCGCCTCGATGGTGTCGACGCTGTAGGAGCCCACGGCGAACGGCAGGTCTTGCAGCGAACGGATGCCGAGCGCGCCGGCGTTGACGTCCTGCACGTCGTACAGCCGCTCGCGCTGGGCGCTGACGGTGACCGGGGCCAGGGTGGCGCCTTCGGCCGGTGCGGCTGCTGCATTCGGTGCGGTTGCGGCACCGATGGTCTTGCGCAGGCGCCAGCCGCCGCCGGCACCGGGCACCGCCTCCAGGCCGCTGCCCGACAGCAGATGGCCCAGGCCTTCCGGCACGCTGTAGGTGCCCTGCAGGCCGGCACTCTCCAGGCCGCGGGTCAGCGTGGGGTCGATCGCGATCATCACGTTGGCCTCGCGTCCGAAGCGGCCGAGCACGCTGTCCAGCGACCCGGGGGCGATGGCGTAGGGCCGGCTCGGGCCGGCGGCCTGCGCCGTCTGCGCCCAGGCCGAGGGCCCGCCCGTGGCCGTCACGCCCAGGGCGGCGGCCAGGCAGGCGGCGCGGGCGAGCGTTGCCAACGGAGAAGGCCGGAAACGGAGTCCGGGCCGTGCGATGAATGCCATGTGAAGCGCTCTCTGTGATCGATGGAATGAAGGAAGCCCGAGCCGCTTGCTTGCATCAAGCATTTCGCAGCTCCTGTTCCGTTGACGCACGAGACTTCGAAACCTGCCGCTTTTCGGCAGATTTTTTTGCAAGCCGCTTCAGCGGGCTGCGACCGTGACCCAGTAGCGGCTCAGCGAACGCACCTGCACGGGCAGCGTTTCCTCCAGCATGCGCAGCACGGCGTCGGTGTCGGCGAGCGGGAAGGCGCCGCTCACGAGCACCTCCGACACCGCACGGTCGCATCGCAACACGCCGGGACGGTAGCGGCCCAGTTCGGCCACGAACTCGGCCAGCCGCATGCGCTCGACCACGAGGCTGCCGTCGGTCCAGGCCGCAGCGCCTTCGCCGGGCGGCCGCAATGCGCCGATGCCGCCCGCGCCGTAGCCGACCCGGCGGCCGGCCGGCACGCGCTGCACCGGGGTGCCCTCGCCCGCCTGCAGATCGACCGCACCTTCGAGCACCGTCAGCTCGCTGCGGGGACCGTCGGCGTCGTGGAAGGCACGCACCACGAAGCGCGTGCCGACGGGCACGAGGCGGCCGTCGCGGCCCAGCACCACGAACGGTCGGCCGGCGGCATCCTTGGCGGTGGTCACCATGATTTCGCCATCGAGCAGGCGCAGCGTGCGACGCGTGGTATCGATGCGCACGTCGATCGCGGTGCGCGTGTTCAGAAAGACCTGCGTGCCATCGGCGAGCACTACCTGCCGGCGCTCACCGGCGACCGTACGGTGGTCGGCGTTCAGCGCGGCGATGTCGTGCCGCAGCGTCCAGGCCGCCACGGCGCCGACGCCCAGGCCTGCCACCGCCTTCAGCGCCCATCGGCGCTGCTGGTGGTCGACGCCGCGCAGGGTCGAGCGCACGACCTGCGCAGGCACGGCGCCCGTGCCTTCGCGCAGGTCGCGGCCCAGCCCGCTCAGGCGCAGCCAGGCGCGTTCGTGATCGGGGTGCGCGCGGCGCCAGAGGTCGCAGGCCTCGGCCTCACGGACCGAGGCGCTGCCGGACTGGATCTTCACCAGCCACGCCACCGCCTGTTCGACGATGGCCGGGTCGATCGATCGTGCGGAATCGGCGGCCGGCTTGAACACCAGGCGCTCGCCCCAACGGCCGGGCTCACTCGCCATAGACGGCGTGGTAGCAATGCAGGTAGGCCTTGCCCATCGCCTTCTGCACGACGTTGAGCGACAGCCCGAGCTGCGCGGCGATCTGCGGGTAGGTCAGGCCGTCGAGCTGCGCCATGAGGAAGATCTCGCGCACATGCGGCTTGAGCCCGTCGAGCACGCGGCTCACGGCGGTGAGCGCCTCCAGCACGAGCAGCCGCGTTTCCGGCGACGGGCTGGTCGCCTCGGGCAGGTGCGCGATCGCGTCGAGGTAGGTGCGCTCCAGCGCCAGGCGGCGAAAGTACTGGGCGGCGATGCGGCTCGCCACGGTCGTCAGGTAGGCCCGCGGTTCACGCAGCGGCCCTGCTTCGTTCGACGAGAGGATGCGCGCAAAGGTGTCCTGCGCCAGGTCGGCCGCGTTCTCCACGTTGCCGAGCTTGCGGCGCAGCATGTCCAGCAGCCACGGCTGATGCTCGCAGTACAGCGTGCGCACGAGGTGGATGGAAGCGTCGGATGGAGGCATGGGAGCGTGCGGTGCGCAGCATCAATCTGATTGCGAATCGTTCTCATTGTAGGCCAATGGTTTCGAATTCGGGCTCCCACGCCGGGCCGAAGGTGTGGCAATCCTGCGACAAGAGTTCCCGTCTATTTGCAAACCAAAGGTAAAGCAAGTCACAGAACTGATTGCGAGTCATTATCATTTCTTCTCTTGCTTCGTGTCTCGCACCAGCGTCCGCCCTGCTGTACGGAACCGGCCAAGGCAAGACCGCCCTGCCCGACGGGGCCACTCCAACACCAAGAATCGCAATGACCCATATCCAAAGTCGCAAGCACTCGCCTGCACGCTACCTCTCCGGCCGAGCGGCCACCGCCACCCTCGTGGCCCTCGGCGCCTCGGTGTCCGCCCATGCACAGTCCACGCTGAACGAAGTCCGCGTCGAAGCCTCGACCGACTTCAAGACCGAGAAGTCGGCCTCGCCCAAGTTCACCGCCCCACTGCTGGACACGCCCAAGTCGATCACGGTGATTCCCCAGGAAGTCATCCGCCAGACCGGCGCGACCACGCTGGTCGACGCGCTGCGCACCTCCCCCGGCATCACCTTCGGTGCCGGCGAAGGCGGCAACCCGGTCGGCGATCGCCCGTTCATCCGCGGCTTCGATTCGCAAAGCGACACCTACGTCGACGGCGTGCGCGACGGCGCCGCACAGACGCGCGAAATCTTCAACGTGGAGTCGGTCGAGGTCGTCAAGGGCCCCAGCTCCGTGTTCGGCGGCCGCGGTTCGGCCGGCGGCTCGGTCAACATCGTCAGCAAGGCCCCGCAGGCCGAGAACTTCTTCAGCGGCTCGATCGGCCTGGGCACCGATTCGTACCAGCGCGAAACGATCGACATCAACCGCAAGCTCTCCGACAGCGTGGCGGCGCGCCTGAACGCGATGAACTTCAAGTCGGACATCGCCGGCCGCGGCCCGGTCAACGTCAAGCGCTGGGGCATCGCACCGAGCGTGACCTTCGGCATGAACTCGCCCACGCAGGTCACGCTGAGCTACTACCACTACGAGACGAACGACCTGCCCGACTCGGGCATTCCGTACAACAACCCCTTCAGCTCGGGCGCCAACATGGCGCTCAACGGCGACGGCCAGCCCATCGCGGTGCCGCGCGGCACCTACTACGGCATCGTGGGGCGCGACTACCAGCGCACCAAGGTCGACGCCGGCACGATCGACGTCAAGCACGACTTCGGCGGCGGCATGGTGCTGCGCAACGTCACGCGCTCCAGCCAGTCGACCAACGACTACATCTGGACGCAGCCCGACGACAGCCGCGGCAACTTCCTGGTCAACGGCGGCATCTGGCGCCGGCCCAACAACCGCGTGTCCGACTCCGATTCGCTGGTCAACCAGACCAGCCTGTCGGGCAAGTTTGAAGCCGCCGGCATGAAGCACACCTACGTGGCCGGCCTCGAACTCGGCAAGGAAGCCACGACCAAGGGCAACTACCTGTTCCTGCAGGACCTGAAGACCGGCTATGAGACCTACCCCCGCAGCGCCGTCAGCGGCACGAACTGCGCCGTGGGCTCGGGCGTGCGCAGCGCCTTCAACTGCACGACGATGCTGAACCCGAACCCGTACGACCCGTGGACCGGCGCGATCACCCGCTCGCCCGCCGTGACCGAGGTCAAGACGCGCACCACCTCGCTGTATGCCTTCGACACGATCGAGTTCAACCCGCAGTGGTCGCTGAACCTGGGCCTGCGCTGGGACGACTACAAGACCCGCGCGGTCACGCCGGCCTATGCCACGCCTATCGCCGTCACGGCGGCGGTGCCGAGCACCGCCCTCACCGGCTCGACCAGCCTCGCGGTGCGCCCGGGCGGCGTGGTGCCGGGCATCGAGCTGGAGAACAAGGCCTCGTTCCTGAACTACCAGGCCGGCCTGGTCTACAAGCCGGCGCCCAACGGCAGCATCTACGTGTCGTACGGCACCTCGTCGACGCCTCCGGGCACCGACGGCGGCGACGGCGCCGACGGCATCTCGGCGGCCATCCGCAACCTGAAGCCGCAGGAAAGCCGCAGCTTCGAGCTCGGCACCAAGTGGGAAGTGCTGGACCGCCGCCTCGTCCTGACCTCGGCGATCTTCCGCACCGACATGAAGAACGCCCGCACCGTCGCGGCCGACGGCAGCACGCAGAACGTGGGCAAGAAGCGCGTGCAAGGCGTCGAGTTCGGCCTGGCCGGCAGCATCACCCGCGACTGGCAGGTGTTCGGCGGCTACACCTACCTGGACGCCAAGCTCACGGACAACGGTTTTGCCTTGACGAACGGCGTGTACACGCCCTCGCCTTTCAACGGCAATGCGTTCCCGAACACGCCGCGCAACAGCGCGACGCTGTGGACCACCTACACGGTCATGCCCGGCCTCACCATCGGCGGCGGCGCGACCTACGTGGGCAAGCAGTACGGCAACGTCAACAACACCAAGTGGATTCCGTCGTACGTGAAGTACGACGCCATGGTGAGCTACGTGGTCAACAAGAACTTCAGCCTGCAGCTGAACATCCAGAACCTGACCAACAAGTACTACTTCGACAAGGCCTACGCCTCGCACTACGCGACGGTGGGCGCGGGCCGCTCGGCCTCGCTGACGGGTACCTTCTCGTTCTGATGATGCCCGGCGCCTGAACGGCGCCCACAAGACAACGCCGCGCGGATGCCTCTGCATCCGCGCGGCGTTGTCGTTTGTTCAGGCGCACAGTCGAAGGCGAACCCGGCCCGCTCTTTGCTGCACTGCCGGGCGACCTGTCGCGAAGCCAACCACCGGCTTCGCGCCGCCCATAAAAAAATCCTCAGGCGCTTGCAGCACATGAGGATTGATTGGGGGGTTCTGGTAGGACGTACTGGATTCGAACCAGTGACCAACGGATTAAAAGTCCGCTGCTCTACCAACTGAGCTAACGTCCCGGAACCATTTTTCTTGCTTCTTGCCGACGTCGAATCCGGCAAAGCCTTGGATTATAGCGTGCTGTTTCTCGCAATTTCGTCGAGCACCCACCCTGCCGCACATTGACCGAAGGTGGCGGTCACGCTGACCACCGATCCGTAGCCGTGGCAGTTGAGCGAACCGTCGCCCGAATCGATCTGACACGACGCATCGGGCGGCGCCACGCTCTCGCGGCTGAACACGCAGGCCAGGCCGATCTTGCGGCCTTCGCGCGGCGCGCCGTGCAGCTTGCGCAGCCGCTGGCGAAGCTGGGCCAGCAGCGGGTCGTGCGTGACGAGCGACAGGTCGTCGATGTCGACCTTGTGCGCCTGCCGCTTGCCGCCCGCCGCACCGACCGTGATGAACGCGGTGCTGCGCGACACCGTGCGCGCCCATGCGGCCATGGCGAGCTTGGCCTTCACCTGGTCGCAGGCGTCGATCACCGCGTGAACGGGCCCATGAGTGGCTTGCGCGGTGTCGAGCAGCGAAGCCCAGTTGCCGGGCTCGACGAACTCGTCGATGGCGAGCACCTGGCACTCGGGGTTGATCTGCGCGATGCGCTCGCGCATGGCTTCGACCTTGGCCTGCCCCACCGTGGAGTCGAGCGCGTGGATCTGGCGGTTGATGTTCGACTCCGACACGTGGTCGAGGTCGATCAGCGTCAGGCGCCCCACCCCGCTGCGTGCCAGCGCCTCGACAGCCCACGAGCCCACGCCGCCGATGCCGACGATCAGCACATGGGCATGGCGGATGCGCGCGGCACCGGCCACGCCGTACAGGCGCTCTAGGCCACCGAAGCGGCGCGCAAAGTCAGGCGCCGCGGTGTCGGTGACGACATCCGCGGCGGCCATGGGGAGCGAGGAGGCTTCGGGTGAAGCGCTCAAGCGGACAGCTCCGCTGAAACGGTCATTGCGTCAACGCAGGCGCGACAGGCGCTCGCGGCCGGCCTGTGCGGCTTCCGACTGCGGGTAGGCCTTGGCCAGGTCTTCCAGCGTGCGGCGTGCGGCGCGCGTGTCTTTCAGTTCGATCTGGCAGTTCGCGATCGACAGCACGGCTTCGGGCGCCTTGGCGTGGTCGGGTGCGAGCGAGAGCATCGAGCGGAAATTGGCAATGGCTTCGTTGTAGTTGCGCGTGGCGTACTGCGCATTGCCGAGCCAGAACAGCGCGGATGCGTTGTAGCCGCTTTGTGGATAGCGCTTCACGAACTCCGCGAAGGCGGTCTGGGCCTGCGCGAACTGGCCCGCGCGGAAGATGCCCAGGGCCGCTTCGAAATCGGCCTTTTCCTTCGGATCGGCGTTGAACTCGCGGCCGTCGATCGAGACCTTCGAAGGCTCGTTCTGCTTGAGCTTGTCGTCGATCGTGGTCTGGCGCGACTGCATTTCGCTCAGCGTGCGCGTGAGCTGCTCGTTCTGGCCGGTCATGCGTGCCAGTTCGCCGCGCATCTGCTCGATCTGGCTTTGCAGGTCGAGCAGGCTGCGACGCAGCTGGCCGTTTTCGTCGGCCAGGCGCTGGTCGGTCTGCTGGCGCATGGCTTCGACGCGCTGGCGCAGGTCGAGGATGGCCTTGCGGGCCTCGTCGTCCTCGAACAGCGCAGCCTGCGAGCCGGCCGACGCGCAGAGCAAGGCGGCGGCGAGGGCCGCACCTCGCCACAGGGCACGTGGCTGCATCACCGGGTGTAGCGGATTTCAGCGCGACGGTTCTGCGCCCACACTTCTTCGCCCGAACCTTGTGCCGCGGGCTTTTCCTTGCCGAAGCTCACGGCTTCGATCTGGCTGTCGTTCACGCCCAGCAGCGTGAGCGCACGGCGCACGGCTTCGGAACGCTTCTGGCCGAGGGCCAGGTTGTACTCGCGGCCGCCGCGCTCGTCGGTGTGGCCTTCGATCGAGATGCGACGTTGCGTGGCGCCCTTGAGGAAGCGCGCGTGGCCGTCGATCACCGACTGGAACTCGGGCTTGACCGTGTAGCTGTCGTAGTCGAAGTACACGATGCGTGCCACGCCGACCGGACCTTGCGCCGTGTTGGCGTTGGGGTCGATGGTCACGGGCGCCACGGCGGTCGCGCCGCCTTGCTGGCCGCCAGCCGTGCCGGTGCGGTCGGAGACCGGCGTTTCGTTGAGCTTGGTGCCCGAAGAGCAACCGGCGATGAGCGCCACGATGGCGAGCGAATAGATCGTACGTTTCAACATTTGCGAACTCCTCAAGTAAATTTATCTGGTCAATGCTTATTGCTTTTGAAACGGACCCCAGTCCGGTTCGCGGATGTCTCCCGCCTGACCCGCCAGGCGGGCCTTGATTTTTCCGTCCAGCGTGGTCGTCATGAGCGCCTCGCGACCTTGCAGGTGCGTGGCATAGACGATCAGCTTGCTGTTGGGTGCGAAGCTCGGGCTCTCGTCGGCCGTGGTGTCGGTGATCGCCGCGACATTGCCGCTCGCCAACTCCATCACGTGGAGTTTGAACGCACCGCCGACCCGCGAGATGTAGGCCAACCACCGGCCATCGCCGCTGACAGATGGAGAAATGTTGTAGGTGCCGCTGAAGGTGACCCGGGTCGGGTTGCCGCCACCGGCGCTCATCTTGTAGATCTGGGGCGCGCCGCCGCGGTCGCTCACGAAGTAGATCGTGCTGCCGTCGGCCGAGTACACCGGCTCAGTGTCGATGCTCGAGCTCTGTGTCAGGCGGCGCGGTTCGCCGCCGCTGGCCGGGATGGTGAACAGCTGCGAGCCGCCGTCGCGGCTGAGCGTGACGGCCAGAGAGCCGCCGTCGGGCGCCCAGGCCGGGGCGCTGTTGGAGCCCTTGAAGTTGGCGAGCAACCGGCGCTGGCCGCTGGCCACGTTGTGCACGTAGACCACGGGCTTGCGCGACTCGAAGGACACGTACGCCAGCTGCTGACCGTTGGACGACCAGCAGGGTGAAATGATCGGCTCGGGGCTGGCCAGCGCGGCCTGCGCGTTCTCGCCGTCGGCGTCGGCCACCCACAGCGAGTAGCGGCTGCCGCCCTTGGTGACGTAGGCGATGCGGGTCGAGAAGATGCCCTTGTCGCCGGTCAGCTTTTCATACACGTAGTCGGCGATGCGGTGGGCCGCCAGTCGCAGGTCGCCCTGCGGCACGGTGTAGCTCTGGCCGCCGAGGTCGCGGTCCTTCACGACGTCCCACAGGCGGAAACGCACGTCGTAGCGGCCGTCGGCCAGCCGGCTCACGCTGCCCACCACGAGCGAATCGGCGGTGCGCTGACGCCACAGGGCGAGGTCGGGACGCGAGGATTCGTCGAGCGCCTGGCCCGAGGCATCGACGCCGCGGAACTGGCCGCTGCGTTCGAGGTCGGCCTGGACGATGTCGGAAATCTTCTGCGGCGAGGCGTCCTGCCCCTTGAAGGGCACGAGCGCGATCGGCAGCTGCGTCAGCCCCACGCCCGAGACCTCGACCCGGAACTGGGCCATGGCGGGAAGCATGGGAGAGGCAGCAAGGGCCGCGATGAGGCTGCGGCGCGCAATCAACGATGAAGAAGGAGTTGGGGAAAGATCTGGCAACGGCTTGTTCATGCGGTTCGGAGAGGTTTCCGGGTAAAAAGTTTCTCCCCGGCGTTTCACGGGCCACATGTTACACACTGGGTTGAACCCGCCGTCACAAAACGTTTATCCGGCGAAATGGTCCTACAGCCCCTGCAAAAGGCGGTCGGAGCCGCCCCGTAAAATCCGCCGCCATATGCAAGCATCCCCCGGCAGCGAGAGCGCCCGCCCTCCCCTCATGCGCCGGCTGGCGCGACTCATGACCTGGTTCGGCAGTTCGCGCCAATGGTGGGCCGTGGGGCTGATCGGCGCCCTGCTGGCCGCGCTCACCGAGCCGCTCATGGCCGCCCTGCTCAAGCCGCTGCTCGACCGGGGCTTCACGCGCGGCGAGATGCCGCTGTGGTTCATTCCGGCCGCCGTGCTGCTGCTGTTCGCGGTGCGCGGCATCGCCCAATTCATTTCGCAGTACGCGCTCTCGCGCATCGCCAACGAAGGCATGCAGAAGCTGCGCCGCGTGCTGTTCGAACGGCTGCTCGGCGCCGAGCTGGCGCTGTTCGCCCGGCAATCGGCCAGCGCGCTGTCGAACACCGTCGTGTACGAGGTGCAGACCGGTGCCATGCTGCTGGTGCAGGCGCTGCTCGGGCTCTCGCGCGACGGCTTCACGTTGATCGCGCTGCTGGGCTATCTGGTCTACCTGAACTGGAAGCTCACGCTCATCGTCGCCTTCCTGGTGCCCAGCATCTCCTGGATCATGAAGGTGTTCTCCAAGCGCCTGTACAAGCTCACGCAGCAGGGCCAGCAGGCCACCGACGAGCTGGCCTACGTGGTCGAGGAAAACGTGCTGGCCCACCGCGTGGTGCGGCTGCACGGCGCGGAGCAGGCGCAGGAGCGCCGCTTCGAACAACTGAGCCAGCGCCTCAACCGCCTGGCCGTGAAGTCCACCATCGCCCAGGCCGCCACCACGCCGCTGACGCAGATGATGGCCTCGCTGGCGCTGTCGGTGGTGGTGATGATCGCGCTGTGGCAAAGCGGCAAGCAGGGCTTCACGGTGGGCGGCTTCGTCGCCTACATCACGGCCATGCTGATGCTGATCGCGCCGATCCGCCGCCTCGCTGAAGTGGCCGGGCCGATCACGCGCGGCCTCGCAGCGCTGGAGCGCGGCTTGATCCTCATCGACGAGGTGGCGCCGGAATCGCAGGGCACCTTCAGCGTCGCCCACGCCCAAGGCCACATCGAACTGCGCAACGTGCAGGTCAGCTACCGCGGCGACGACGAACAGCGCGCACTCGACGGCGTGAACCTCGTCATCGAGCCGGGCCAGGTGGTGGCCTTTGTCGGCCCCTCGGGCTCGGGCAAGACCACGCTGGTCAACCTGCTGCCACGCTTCGTGCAGCCCAGCGGCGGCCAGGTGCTGCTCGACGGCCACGACACCAGCGAATGGCAGCTCAAGAGCCTGCGCGCCCAGTTCGCGATGGTGAGCCAGGACGTGGTGATGCTCAACGACACGCTCGCCGCCAACGTGGCGCTGGGCGGCGACATCGACATCGCGCGCGTGCAGTCCTGCCTCGAGGCGGCCAACCTGAGCGCGCACGTCGAGACGCTGCCGCAGGGCATCGACACCGTGCTGGGCCACAACGCCACGCAGCTGTCGGGCGGCCAGCGCCAACGGCTGGCGATTGCCCGCGCGCTCTACAAGAACGCGCCCGTGCTGCTGCTCGACGAAGCCACGTCGGCGCTGGACACCGAATCGGAACGGCTGGTGCAGGACGCCCTGCAACGCCTGATGCAGGGCCGCACCACGCTGATCGTGGCGCACCGCCTGTCGACCATCCAGCACGCCGACCGCATCATCGTGATGGAGCAAGGCCGCATCGCCGAGCAAGGCAGCCACGAGCAACTCATGGCGAGCGACGGGCTCTATGCGCGACTGCAGACGCTGGCGGTGCGCAGCGCGGCGCCGGGGCAGGACCCGACGCTCTGACCCTCAGCGCGCAGTGCCTGCCGCGCTGCGCGCCTTCTTCGCCGCCGGCGCGGCGTTCTGCGACGGCAGCGTGCCATCGGACACCAGCACGCCCGTCGACAGGATGAATTCCGCGGCGCTTTCGATGTCGCCCTGCAGCGCGGCCCGGGCCTTGGCGCCGTCGCGGCGCTTCAGCGCGGCCAGCAGGGCCGCATGGTGCGACATCGCCACCTTGTCCCCCACGCGTCGCGAGCCGGCCCGCAGGTCGTAGTTGAGGATGGGGCCGATGCGCAGCCACAGCGCCTCGATCATCTGCAGCAACACCGGCATGTCGGCGGCGGCGTAGACCGCGAAGTGGAACTCCTTGTTGAAGGTGACGAGCTTCGAACCGTCCGGGCTCGCCGCGTTCATCTCGGCCGCGAACTCGTCGTGCCAGCGCGTGATGTCGCGCAGCGCCACCGCACCCGATGCCGAGGCCGCCAGCTCCGTGGCCAGGCCTTCGAGGTTGGTGCGGATGGTGGTGATTTCCTTGAACTGCGCCGCCGTCATCCGGGGCACGCGCAAGGTGCGGCTGGGCGTGAGTTCGAGCGCCTGCTCGGCCACCAGGCGCTGCATCGCCTCGCGCACCGGCATCACGCTCACGCCCAGCGCCTCGGCCGCGCTGCGCAATGAAATCTGCTCGCCCGGCATCATCTGCCCGCTCATCACGAGGTCGCGCAACTGGTCGTAGACGTTGGCGCTGAGCGTCTGGCGCTTCAGGGGGGTGACGAGATCGGTGAGGCTCATGCGTCGAAGTATATGTCCGGGGTATTCCCTATGAATTATCTGTGATCACAGATATACGATCCCCGTCATTGCAAAAATCGACCTCAAGGATCTCTTCAGCATGTGGAACAACAACTCCCTCGCCGGCCGGCGCGTGCTCGTCACCGCCGGTGCCAACGGCATCGGCCTGGACATCGTGCGCAGCTTCGCGGCGGCGGGCGCCAAGGTCTTCGTCTGCGATGTTCGGGCTGCCAGCCTCGACCAGCTGGCGCGTGAGCTGCCCGAGGTGGGCCGCTGCGTTGCCGACGTGTCCAACGAGGACGACGTGGCCCGCCTGTTCGAGGCCGTCGACCGCGAACTCGGCGGCCTCGACGTGCTTGTGAACAACGCCGGCGTGGCCGGCCCCACCGGCCCGGTCGAGACCGTCTCGCTCGCCGACTGGGAGCGCACGATGGCCGTCAACGTCACCGGCCAGTTCCTCTGCGTGCGGCTGGCCGTGCCGCGGCTGCGCAAGGGCCGCCTGCCCGCCATCGTCAACCTGTCCTCGGCCGCCGGGCACCTGGGCATGCCGGGGCGCTCGCCCTACTCCGCCTCGAAGTGGGCCGTCATCGGCTTCACGAAAACGCTGGCGCTCGAACTCGGGGCCGACGGCATCCGCGTCAACGCGATCCTGCCGGGCGCGGTCGATGGTCCGCGCATCCGCGCGGTGATCGCCGCCAAGGCCGAGGCGCTGGGCAAGCCGCTCGACGAAGTGACGCGCGCCTACACCGCGCAGGCCGCGCTGGGCCGCATGGTCACAGCGACAGACATCGCGAACATGGTTCTGTTCGCCGCCAGTGACCTGGCCGCCAGCGTCACGGGCCAGGAGCTCGTGGTGGACGGCCACACGCAGGCGCTGAGCTGATCCGCTCGCACGCCCCTTCTTTCCCTCTTCTTCTTTCCGGACACCTCATGGCCCAACGCCCCAAAGCCATCATCACCTGCGCCCCCACGGGCGCCATCCACACGCCCAGCATGTCGCCGCACCTTCCCGTGACGGCCGACGAGATTGCGCACGCTTCGATCGAAGCCGCCCGCGCGGGCGCCGCGATCCTGCACCTGCATGCGCGCGACCCGAAGGACGGCCGCCCCTCGCAGGACCCGGACCTGTTCCGCCCCTTCCTCTCGAAGATCAAGGCCGCGACCGATGCGGTGATCAACATCACCACCGGCGGCAGCCCGCACATGAGCGTCGAGGAGCGCATGCGCCCGGCCACCACCTTCAAGCCCGAGCTCGCGTCGCTCAACATGGGCTCGATGAACTTCGGCCTCTTTCCGATGCTGGAGCGCTTCAAGTCCTTCGCGCATGAATGGGAGCGCGAGCACCTGGAGAACAGCCGCAACCTGATCTTCAAGAACACCTTTGCCGACATCGAGAACATCCTGAAGCTCGGCAACGCCAACGGCACGCGCTTCGAGTTCGAGTGCTACGACGTGAGCCACCTCAACAACCTGCGGCACTTCCTCGACCGCGGGCTGGTGCAGGCCCCGGTCTTCGTGCAGACGGTCTTCGGCATCCTGGGCGGTATCGGCGCCGATCCCGAAGACCTGATGCACATGCGCCGCACCGCCGCGCGGCTGTTCGGCGACCGCTTCGAATGGTCGATCCTCGGCACCGGCCGCAACCAGCTGCCGCTGGCCACCATCGGCGCCGCCATGGGCGCGCACGTGCGCGTCGGGCTCGAAGACTCGCTGTGGATCGGCCCGGGCCGGCTCGCCGCGTCGAGCGCCGAACAGGTGCTGCGCATCCGCGCCGTGCTGGAGGCGCTGAACATCGACATCGCGACACCCGCCGAAGCCCGCGAGATCCTCGGGCTCAAGGGCGCGGCGAACGTCGACTTCTAGCCCTGCACCCGAACCGCCCGGCCCGGCCCACGACCGGGCCGCATCTACACGCCGGCGCACGCCGGCGACCTTCCGCCAGAACACGACAGGACAGGAGAGAGACATCCCATGCAACACCCATCCATCCCCGCCACGCCGCCGGGCCTGCGCGCCCGCCAGGCCGTCGACGAACAGGCCTCGCTCAATGCGCTGATCTTTCGCAAGCTCATGCCGCTGCTGGTGCTGGCCTATGTGATCAGCTTCATCGACCGCACCAACATCGCGCTGGCCAAGAGCCACATGGCCGTGGACATCGGCATCTCGGCAGCCGCCTACGGGCTGGGCGCCGGGCTGTTCTTTTTGAGCTACGCGCTGCTCGAAGTGCCCAGCAACCTCGTGATGCACCGCGTGGGGGCCCGCTGGTGGATCGCCCGCATCATGATCACCTGGGGCCTGCTGTCGGCCGGCATGGCCTTCGTCACGGGCGAGACCTCGTTCTACGTGATGCGCATCCTGCTCGGCGCGGCGGAAGCCGGCCTGTTCCCGGGCGTGATGCTGTACCTGAACTACTGGTTCGGCCGCAAGGACCGCGCACGCGCCACGGGCTACTTCCTGCTCGGCGTGTGCATCGCGAACATCCTCAGCGGCCCGGTCGGCGGCGCGCTGCTGCAGATGGATGGCCTGTGGGGCTGGCACGGCTGGCAATGGATGTTCGTGCTCGAAGGCCTGCCCGCCGTGGCGCTGGCCTTCGTGGTCTGGCGCAAGCTGCCTGACGGGCCTTCGAGTGCCAGCTGGCTCACGCGCCCGCAGGCGCAGGCCATCGAACGCCAGCTCGCCGCCGAACGCGCCGAGGACGTGGCCAACGGACAGGTCGGCGAGTCGTTCCGCGCCTGCCTGGTCGACCGGCAGATCTGGCTGGCGATCTTTGTCTACTTCTGCCACCAGATCAGCATCTACACGGTGATCTTCTTCCTGCCGAGCATCATCGGCACCTACGGCAAGCTCTCGCCGCTGGAAATCGGCGCGCTCAACTCGCTGCCCTGGGTGGCCGCCGCTGTCGGCGCCATTGCGCTGCCGCGGCTCGCGGTCACGCCGCAGCGCGGTCGGCTCCTGCTGCTGGTCGGGCTGGTCTCGATGGCGGTGGGTCTGTTGATCGCCGCCTTCGCGAGCCCGGCCATTGCGCTGGCCGGCTTCTGCCTCACGGGCTCGATGTTCTTCGTAGTGCAGTCCGTGATCTTCCTGTTCGCGTCCTCACGGCTGGCTGGCGTGGCGCTGGCAGGCGGACTCGCGTTGGTCAACACCTGCGGCCTCGTGGGCGGCTTCATCGGCCCGTCGGTGATGGGCTGGATCGAGCAGAGCACGGGCAGCACGAAGAACGGGCTGCTGCTGATCGCCGGCATGCTGGTGGCCGCCGCGCTGGCCAGCGTCTGGATGCGCCAAGGCCAGGAGTCGAAGCGCTGACCCGTCGTTGCCACGGGCCGCGCGCTCCCACCGTCAGAGCAGCACGATGTCGTACTGCCCCTGCCCGATCGCCGGCTCCGACTGCAGCGAGATCGGCTTGCCGATGAAGTCGCTCAGCCCCGCGAGGTGCTGGCTCTCCTCGTCGAGGAACAGCTCGATGACTTGCGGCGACGAGACGATGCGGAACTCGCGCGGCGTGAACTGCCGTGCCTCGCGCAGGATCTCGCGCATCACGTCGTAGGCCACGCTGCGCGCGGTCTTCACGATGCCCTGCCCGCTGCAGGCCACGCAAGGCTCGCACAGCATGTGGGCCAGCGATTCGCGCGTGCGCTTGCGCGTCATCTCGACGAGGCCGAGCTGCGAGAAACCGCCGGCCGTGGTCTTCACGCGGTCGCGTGCGAGCTGCTTGCGGAACTCGGCCAGCACCTGCTCGCGGTGGTCGTCGCGCGCCATGTCGATGAAGTCGACGATGATGATCCCGCCCAGGTTGCGCAGGCGCAGCTGCCGCGCAATGGCCTGCGCGGCCTCGAGGTTGGTCTTGAAGATGGTGTCGTCGAAGTTGCGCGCACCGACGAAGCCGCCGGTGTTCACGTCGACGGTGGTCAATGCCTCGGTCTGGTCGACCACGAGGTAGCCGCCCGACTTCAGGTCGACGCGCCGGCCCAGCGCCTTCGCGATTTCCTCGTCCACCGAATACAGGTCAAAGATCGGCCGCTCGCCCTTGTAGTGCTGCAGCTTGCCGGCCGCCTGCGGCATGAATTCGAGGCCGAATTTCAGCAGCACTTCGAACTGCTCGCGCGAGTCGATGCGGATGGTCTGCGTGTCTTCGCTCGTCATGTCGCGCAGCACGCGCTGCAGCAGGCTCAGGTCCTGGTGCAGCAGCGACATGGCCGGCATCCGGCCCGAGGCCTCGCGGATGCGGGTCCAGGTCTTGCGCAGGTAGGCGATGTCTTCGGCCAGCTCGGCGTCGGCGGCGTCTTCGCCGTTGGTGCGCAGGATGAAGCCGCCCGTGTTCACGGGCACCACGCCGCCGCTCTCGGCGGCCGCGGCCGCCTCGATGAGCGCCAGCATGCGGTTGCGCAGCGACTCGCGCTGGTCGGGCGGGATCTTCTGCGACACACCGATATGGTTGTCCTGCGGCAGGAACACCAGCAGCCGGCCGGCGATGCTGATCTGCGTGGACAGCCGCGCGCCCTTGGTGCCGATCGGGTCCTTGATGACCTGCACCAGCAGCGACTGGCCTTCGAACACCTGCTTCTCAATGGGCACCATCGGCCCGCCGTTGCGGTGGTCGCGTTCAGGCGGCGCGGCGCTCGGGCGCGAGCCCGGCGTGAACGGCGAGACGATGTCGGCCACGTGCAGGAAGGCGGTGCGTTCCAGGCCGATGTCGATGAAGGCCGACTGCATGCCCGGCAGCACGCGCGAGACCTTGCCCAGGTAGATGTTGCCGACCAGCCCGCGCTCGAGCGTGCGCTCGACGTGCAGCTCTTGCACCGCGCCGTGCTCGACCAGCGCCACACGGGTCTCCTGCGGAGACCAGTTGATCAGGATGTCTTGCATGGATGTCTTAAGTATTGAAACCGACGCCTCGAAGCAGCTGCGCGGTCTCGAACATGGGGAGTCCCATGATGCCCGAATAGGAGCCGCTGATGTGCTCCACGAACGCAGCCGCCGCGCCCTGGATGGCATAGGCGCCGGCCTTGCCGAGCGGCTCGCCGCTGGCGGCGTAGGCCGCGATCTGCTTCTTCGTGAGCGTGGCGAAGCGCACGCGCGATACGCTCAGCGCCGCATGGCGTCGACGACCGTGCTGCAGCGCGACCGCTGTGAGCACGCGGTGCATGGCGCCGGACAGGTGCGCGAGCATGCGTTCGGCATCGCGTGCGTCCTCGGGCTTGCCGAGGATGGTGCGGCCGAGCGCGACGGTGGTGTCAGCGCAGAGCACGGGCGCATCGGCCAAGCCCAGGCGCTTGCGGCGCGCGACGGCGGCATCGAGCTTCAGGGCGGTGACGCGCTGCACGTAGGCGGTCGGCGACTCGTTCGGCAGCAAGGCTTCGAGCGCCTCGGCGTCTTCGTCGTCACCGGCCAGCAGCAGTTCGTGGCGCACGCCGAGCTGGCCGAGCAATTGGGCGCGGCGCGGGCTTTGCGACGCGAGGTAGATGAAGTCAGGCAAGTTCAGGTCTCCGAGGTGGGCCCCACCGCCGGCCCCGTGGTCATTCCCGGTGGTACGGATGGCCCGCGTTGACCGACCACGCCCGATAGAGCTGTTCGACCAGCAGCACGCGCGCCATGGCGTGGGGCAGGGTCAGGTCGGACAGGCGGATGCGTTCGTGCGCCGCGGCCTTGAAGGCCGGGTCGAGCCCGTCGGGGCCCCCGATGACCAGCGCGACGTCGTCGCCCTCGCCCTGCCAGGTCTGCAGCCGTGCGGCCAGCGCCTTGGTGGTGAGCGCGGTGCCACGCTCGTCGAGCACGACGATGCGCATGCCGCGGGCGATGGCACCCTCGATGCGTTCGCGCTCGGCGGCATACAGCGTCTCGAGGGTCTTGGAGCCGCGAGGCTCGGTCTTGACAGCGCGCAGCTCAAGCTTGAGCTCGGGCGGGAAGCGCTTGGCGTAGTCGTCCCAGGCAGTCTGCGCCCAGTCGGGCATGCGCTGCCCGACGGCGACCACCAGCAGCTTCATGCGCGGCGGGCTGGCGCCTTCTTGGCCGGCGCCTTCTTTGCAGCGGTCTTCTTGGCGGCCGGCTTGCCGACCACCTTCACCGGCACGCGTGCGGTGCCCGTGGCGGACTTCTTCGCAGGGGCCTTCTTGGCGGCGGTCTTGCCCGCGGTCTTCGATGCGGCCTTCTTCGCCGGGGCCTTGGCGGCCTTGGCTTCCTGCTCGGCCGCGCGGATCGCGGTCTTGGCAGCGCTCGAACGGCGCAGGCTCGGCGTCTTGGCGGCGGCCGTCTTCTTCTCTTCGGCGCCCTTGACGACGGACGAGGCGGTGGCCAGCGCGGGCTTGGTGGCACCGAGCTTGGCGCGCACCGGCTTGTCGCCCCAGATCTCTTCGAGGTGGTAGTACTGGCGGATGGCGGGCTGCATGATGTGCGCCACGGCCGCGCCGCAGTCCACGATGATCCACTCGCCGTTTTCCTCGCCCTCGGTGCGCGGCTTGGCAAAGCCGGCTTCACGCACGGCGTCGCGCACGCTCGAAGCGAGCGCCTTGGTCTGGCGGTTGGAGGTGCCCGACGCCACGATCACGCGCTCGAACAGCGGCGAGAGGTGCTCCGTGTCGAATACCTGGATGTCCTGCGCCTTGACGTCTTCGAGACCATCGATGATGGCTCGCTGGAGTTTTTGGATGTCTTTTTTGGCGGCGGCTTCAGTGGTCATCAGGCAGAGCGGTAGAGGTGGTGTTGGTCAATATAGCGTGCAACCGTGGGCGGAACCAGCGAGGAAATGTCCACACCCGACGCCACACGCCGCCGGATATCGGTGGCGCTGGTGTCCATGGCGGCAGGCAGTTCAAGCGCCTCGAAACGCGCGCCAGCCGGGAGGCCGGGCAGCTGTTTCGGATCAAAACGAGTGACGTCACCCGTCGATAGTGCGCGATACGCTACAGAAACGATAGCAATGCCGAGTATATCCTGCCAGCCGTGCCAGGTCGGCAAGGCCGCCGCCTGGTCCGCGCCCATCACCAGCACGAGCTGTGCGCCGGGCTGCTCTTTCTGCAATTCGTGCAGCGTGTCGAGCGTGTAGGTCGGGCCGTCGCGCAACACTTCGCGGCTGTCGATGACGACCTTGCCTGTCAGGCTGCCGAAGGCCAGTTGCGCCATCGCGAGACGATCTTCCTTCGGCGTGAGCGTGCGGCTCTTGTGCCAGGCCTGCCCTGTGGGAATGACGTGCAACTCCGTCAGATCGAGCTGCGCCAATGCAGCTTCGGCCAGGGCGACGTGCGCGTTGTGCGGCGGGTCGAAGGCCCCGCCGAAGACGCCGATGCGCAAAGCGGAACCGGTGGGGCTCACACCCAGTCCCGGCGCACGATGAAGTCGCTGTACAGCGCGGCTTCGGGGCTGCCTGCTTCGGGCTGTTGCCGGTAGGCCCAGCTCGCGAGCGGCGGCATCGACAGCAGGATCGATTCGGTGCGCCCGCCCGACTGCAGGCCGAAGTGCGTGCCGCGGTCCCACACGAGGTTGAACTCGACATAGCGCCCGCGCCGGTACAGCTGGAATTCGCGCTCGCGCTCGCCGTACGGCATGCCGCGGCGGCGCTCGACGATCGGCAGGTAAGCCTGCAGAAACGCATCGCCGACCGAGCGGATCAGCGCAAAGCCGTTCTCGATGCCGCCTTCGGCGAAGTCGTCGAAGAAGATGCCGCCGATGCCGCGCTGCTCGTTGCGGTGCTTCAGAAAGAAATACTCGTCACACCAGGTCTTGAAGCGCGGGTACTTGTCGGCGCCGAAGGGAGCGAGCGCGTCGCGGCACACGGTGTGGAAATGCACCGCGTCTTCCTCGAAGCCGTAGCACGGCGTGAGGTCCATGCCGCCACCGAACCAGCACACCGGATCGCCGCCGCCCGCGGGCTGCGCGGCCAGCATGCGCACGTTCATGTGGACGATCGGCACATAGGGGTTGCGCGGGTGGAACACCAGCGACACGCCCATGGCCTCGAACGGCGCGCCCGAGAGCTCGGGGCGGTTCTGCGTGGCCGAGGACGGCAGCTTGGCGCCGCGCACCTGCGAGAAGCCGACGCCGGCGCGCTCGAACAGCGCGCCGCCTTCGAGGATGCAGGTCAGGCCATTGCCCTGCAGCGGCTCGCCGGGTTCTTTCTGCCAGGCGTCGCGCACCGCGCTGCCGCCGTCCGCCGCCTCGATCGCCGAGATAATCGATTGCTGCAGTCCGCGCAGGTAGTCGCCGACCGCCTTCGGCTGGGTGGCTGGCATCAGGATTGGGTCGTGTTGCGCGCGCTCAGCGCGCGGTAGCCGATGTCCTTGCGGTACTGCGCACCGTCGAACTGCACGCGCGCCGCGACTTCGTAGGCGCGCTGCTGCGCCTGCTTGACGCTGTCGGCCAGCACGGTCACGCAGAGCACGCGGCCGCCGCTGGTCTTGAGCTCACCGTTCTCGAGCGTGGTGCCCGCGTGGAACACCACGGCATCGGGCGCCTCGGCCGGGATGCCGCTGATGCGGTCGCCCTTGCGCGGCGACAGCGGGTAGCCGTGCGCGGCCATCACCACGCCCAGCGCCACGCGACGGTCCCATTGCAGCTCGACCTGGTCGAGCGTGCCGTCGGTGGCGTGCCAGAACACCTCGAACAGGTCGGACTTCAGGCGCATCATGATCGGCTGCGTCTCGGGGTCGCCCATGCGGCAGTTGAATTCGAGCGTCTTGGGCTGGCCGGCCGCGTCGATCATGAGGCCGGCATAGAGGAAGCCGGTGAACGGAATGCCGTCCTTTTCCATGCCGCGGATGGTCGGCAGGATGATCTCGCGCATGGCGCGCGCATGCACCTCGGCCGTGACCACGGGCGCGGGCGAGTACGCGCCCATGCCGCCGGTGTTCGGGCCTTCGTCGCCGTCGAGCAGGCGCTTGTGGTCCTGGCTGGTGGCGAGCGCGGCGACGTTCTTGCCGTCGCACATCACGATGAAGCTGGCTTCTTCGCCTTGCAGGAATTCTTCGATGACGACGCGTGCGCCGCCTTCGTTGTGCGACACGCCGAACTTGTTGTCGACCAGCATGAAGTCGACGGCCTCATGGGCTTCCTGCGCGGTCATCGCAACCACCACGCCCTTGCCGGCGGCCAGGCCGTCGGCCTTGACGACGATCGGCGCGCCCTTGGCGTCGATGTATGCGTGGGCGGCAGCGGCGTCGGTGAAGGCCTCGTACTCGGCGGTCGGGATCTTGTGGCGCTTCATGAAGGCCTTCGAGAAGGCCTTGGAGCTTTCGAGCTGCGCAGCCGCCTGCGTCGGGCCGAAGATGCGCAGGCCATGCGCGCGGAACTCGTCCACCACGCCGGCCGCCAGCGGTCCTTCGGGGCCGACCACGGTCAGCGCGATTTTCTCGGCCATCGCCCACTCGCGCAGCGCGGCGGGTTCGGTGATGTCGATGCAGTCGTAGCGTTCGTCGCTCACGGTGCCGCCGTTGCCGGGTGCCACGTAGACGCGGCTGACCCGGTTGCCCTGCGCCAGCCGCCACGCCAGTGCGTGCTCGCGGCCCCCTCCTCCAATCACCAGTACCTTCATTCGCGGGCTTTCGTTTGTCGCTGTGGATCCATCATTCATTCGCTCAGTCGGACAGTGCGGCGTTGTGATAAACGTCCTGCACGTCGTCCAGGTCCTCGAGCACGTCGAGGAGCTTCTGCATCCTGGCGGCGTCTTCACCGGTCACGTCCACGGTGTTCTCGGCGCGCATGGTGATTTCAGCGGCGTCGGGCTTCAGGCCCGCGGCTTCGAGCGCGTTCTTCACGGCCTCGAAGTCGCCGATGGCGGTGAGCACCTCGATGGCGCCGTCGTCGTCGGTGATCACGTCCTCGGCGCCGGCTTCCAGGGCCACTTCCATGACCTTGTCCTCGCTGGTGCCGGGCGCAAAGATGATCTGGCCGCAGTGCTTGAACTGGAAGGCCACCGAGCCTTCGGTGCCCATGTTGCCGCCGTGCTTGGAGAAGGCGTGGCGCACTTCGGCCACGGTGCGCACGCGGTTGTCGGTCATGGTGTCGACGATGATCGCCGCGCCGCCGATGCCGTACCCTTCGTAACGAATTTCTTCGTAATTGACGCCTTCGAGGTTGCCCGTGGCCTTGTCGATGTTGCGCTTGACGGTGTCGATGGGCAGGTTGACCGCCTTGGCCTTCTCGACCGCCAGCCGCAGCCGGGGGTTGGCGCTGAGGTCGGCGCCGCCGGCGCGTGCCGCCACCGTGATTTCACGGATGGCGCGGGTCCAGAGCTTGCCGCGTTTCTCGTCCTGGCGGCCCTTGCGGTGCTGAATATTTGCCCACTTGCTATGTCCGGCCATGGCTATCTCTCTCGCTGTCGTGTGTTTTCAAAGCAAGTGTGGAGTTTACTGTCCGGCGCACACAACGCTCCCCGGCGCCCGGGATTTCCGCCCGGACCTTTTGGTGATAATTGTTCGATGACGCCATCGCCCATTGCCGGTACGGGAAATCCCGACGCCCTGCCGCCGCACGCCCCGCTGCCGCTGTACTACAACACCGAAGCGGAGCACCAGGCGTTCCTGCGGCGCATCTTCGACAGCACGGCCGCGGACTACGACCGCATCGAAGCCGTGCTGGCCTTCGGCACCGGCCCCGCGTACCGGCGCGACGCACTGAAGCAGGCCGGCCTCACGGCGGGCGCGCAGGTGCTCGACGTGGGCATCGGCACCGGGCTCGTCGCCCGCGAAGCTCTGAAGCTCATCGGATCCACCGGCAAGCTCACCGGCGTCGACCCCAGCGTGGGCATGATGGGCCAGGTCCGCCTGCCCGGCGTCGAACTGATTCAAGGCGTGGCCGAGGCCCTGCCCCGCCCCGACGCCAGCTGCGATTTCGTGAGCATGGGCTACGCCATGCGCCACATCAGCGACGTGGCCGCCGCCTTTTCCGAATTCCATCGCGTGCTGCGCCCTGGCGGGCGCGTGGTGGTGCTCGAGATCACCAAGCCCGAAGGCCGCTTGGCCACCGCGCTGCTCAAGGGCTACATGCGCGCCGTGGTGCCGCTGATCGCCCGCGTGGTCGGCCGCCGCAGCGACACCTCGGAGCTGTGGCGCTATTACTGGGACACGATCGAGGCCTGCATCCCGCCCGAGCGCGTCATGCAGGCACTGGGCGCCGCCGGCTTCAGCGACGTGCGCCGGCATGCGAGCCTCGGGGTCTTCTCGGCCTACACCGGCCGCAAACCCGAATCCACCGCCGACGAGGTTCGATGAACGTGCGCCCCCAGGACGACCGCCTTCATTCCCCCCTGCGCGTGGAGCGCCTCTCGCTGCCGGACAGCCTTGCGCTGGCCACGCACAGCCATGCACCCTTCGCCGCGCTCGGCTACGGCACGCCGCACGGTGTCGCCTGGATGCCCACGGTCAACGCGCGCGTGCTGTCGCCGCAGGGCGCGATGGCCGATGTGTGGCACGTGGCCGACGGCGCACAGGTCCGGTCGGGCACCACCGGCATCGCGCGCTGGCGCACCGACGGACACTGGTTGCTGGGCGCCATTGACCTCGATGAAGCCGTGGAGGGCCAGAGCCTGACCGAGCTTGCACAGCGCGCCTACCGCGACCTGTTCCGCACGCTCGACCAGGCCGACACGCCGCACCTGCAGCGCATCTGGAACTACCTGCCGCGCATCAACGCTGACGGCGGCGGGCTGGAGCGCTACCGCCAGTTCAACCTCGGTCGGCAGGAAGCCTTCTTCGAAGCCGGCCGCGCCGCCTTCGAGGGTGCCCCGGCCGCCTGTGCGCTGGGCATCCGCCAGGGTGCGCTGTCGATCCGTTTTCTCGCGGGACGCGCCGCGCCGCTGCCGGTCGAGAACCCGCGGCAGGTGTCGGCCTACCGCTATCCCGAAACCTACGGCCCGCGCTCGCCGACCTTCTCGCGCGCCGCGCTGGCGGACATCGGCGACGGCCAGGTGGCGCTGTTCATCTCGGGCACGGCGAGCATCGTCGGGCACGAAACGGTGCACCACGGCGACGTGCGTGAGCAGGCCCGTGAAACGCTGCGCAACCTCGAGGCCGTGATCGCCTCCGCCCATGCGCAGACCACGGCGCGCTTCTCGCTCGACGCGCTCGATTGCGTGGTGTACGTGCGGCATCCGTCGGACACCGAGGCCGTGCGCGAGGTGATCGAAGCCGCGCTCGGCGCCCAGTCGCCGATGGCCCGCCATGCGGTGTACCTGGAAGCCGACATCTGCCGCAGCGATCTGCTGGTCGAGATCGAGGCCCACACGGTCGCCGCCGGCCGGCTGCAGGCCGCCTGAGCGGCCCGCCGTCCGCCTGCCCGACCGACACCACCCATGAACGTGCTGCGTCTTCTCACGTCGATCCCGCTCGCGCTGATGCTCTATGCGCTGCTGCTGTTCCTCGGCCTGATCTCGCTGGTCTGGAACCTGGTCGCCATGCTGCTGTACCCGGTGATGCCGGCCGCACCGGCGCGCGCGCTGGGCCGCATGACCATCGCCTTTGCCTACCGGATGTTCTGGTGGCTCGCCTCGGTCACCGGCATGATGCGCATCGACGCTTCGTGCCTGGACCCAATGCGCAACGAACCCGGCGTGATCTTCGTGGCCAACCACCCGACCATGCTCGACGCGCTGCTGCTGGTGGCGCGGCTGCCGCGCAGCGCCTGCATCATGAAGGCCGATCTGATGGGCAACATCTTCCTCGGCGCCGGGGCCCGGCTGGCGCGCTACATCAGCAACAAGTCGGCCCGCACGATGGTGCGCCTGGCGGTCAACGACCTGCGCCAGGGCGGCCAGCTCGTGATCTTTCCCGAAGGCACGCGCACGGTGACGCCGCCGCTGAACCCCTTCCGCCCCGGCACCACGCTGATTGCCAAGCTGGCGCAGGCGCCGATCCAGACCGTGTTCATCGACACCGACTCGCCCTACCTCGGCAAGGGCTGGCCGCTGTGGCGCGTGCCGCCGCTGCCCATCGTCTTCACGCTGCGGCTGGGCAAGCGCTTTGCGCCGACGCAGGACAGCGATGCGTTGCAGGTCGAGCTGGAGCACTATTTCCGTCAACACATGGAGCAGCGCGCCACCGACGCGTCCCCCGAATGCCAGCAGACGCCTCGCGCACCCACCTTGTCCTGATCCCCAGCTACAACACGGGCGAGCGCCTGTTCTCGACGGTCGCGGCCGCGCGGGCCCAATGGAACCCGGTGTGGGTGGTGATCGATGGCAGCGACGACGGCACGGGCGAGCGGCTGCAGCAGATGGCGGCCAGCGATCCGGGGCTGTGCGTGTGGGTGCTGCCGCAGAACCAGGGCAAGGGCTCGGCGGTGCTGCACGGCTTGCGGGCCGCGAAGGACGCCGGCTTCACGCATGCGCTCACGATGGATTCCGACGGGCAGCATCCGGCGGACCTGATCCCCTCTTTCATGAACGCCTCGCTGGCGCGGCCCGAGACGATGGTGCTGGGCCGGCCGGTGTTCGACGCCAGCGCGCCGCTGCTGCGGGTGCGCGGGCGGCGGGTGTCGAACGGCTGGACGCAGCTCGAGACGCTGTTCGCGGGCGTGGGCGATTCGCTCTACGGTTTTCGCGTGTACCCGGTGGTCGACCTGATCGCGGTGATGGCGCGGCAACCGTGGATGCGGCGCTTCGACTTCGATACCGAGGCGGTCGTGCGGCTGGCCTGGCGCGGGGTCAAGCCGGTGAACATCGATGCGCCTGTGAAGTACCTGACGGCGGAGGAAGGCGGGGTGTCGCACTTTCGCTATGGGCGGGACAATGTGCTGCTGACTTGGATGCACACGCGGCTGATGGTTGAGTTTGTTTTGCGGCTGCCGGGGTTGCTTTTTCGCAAGCTGCGGGGGGCGCCGCCGTTTCAGGCCTAGCCTCTTTTTGAGGGGCGCCCGGCAGGCGGTACGGCGCGGTCGGCCCCACTGTGCCGGCCGCTTCGCGGCTCCCCTGCGGTGCTCGCGTTTCGCGGGGTCTCGCAGAACTCGCCTGCGGCTCAAACAGCTGCGAGCCCTGATCCGCGAAACGCTGCGCTCCTCGGCGGCACAGAGGGGCCGCCCACACCGCACCGCCTGCCGGGCACCTGCTGTGATGTGGGAGCTCTTCCTCTCTTCCTACTCGACGATGGCCGCGCCACCCAACGCCTTGTACAGCGTCATCGTGGCGTTGAGCTGGTTCAACCGGTTCTGCGCCACCGACACCTCCGCGAGGCGGCGCTTGTCCTTGGCATCGAGCACCGGCTGCAACGCCGTGGCGCCGGCGCGGTAGCGCACTTCCGACAAGGCCTCCGCGCGTTGCGCCTGCTGCAGCGCCAGGGCCAGCTTCACGCTTTCGTCCTGCAGCTGGGTGCGCGACGACAGCGTGTTCTCCACCTCGGACAGCGCGGTGTACAGCGACTGGCGGAACCCGACGACCGCTTCTTCGTAACGCGTCTGCGACACGGCGACGGTCAGCCGCGCGGTGTTCCATTGCAGGAAAGGCAGCACCAGGCCAGCACCGAGGGTCGCGACCGGGTTCTTCAGCACCTCGCCCAGGGCATTGCTTCCCGCGCCCAGCGAACCCGTGAGGCTCAGCACCGGGTAGAAACTGGTGCGCGTGGCATCGACGTTCGCCAGCGAGGACCGCAGGCGCTGCTCCGCGGCACGCAGGTCGGGCCGGCGAGCCAGCAGGCTGGCGGGCAGGCCGGCATCGATCACGGGCAAGGCGGTGTCTGGCAGCTGCGAGGGCTCGTCCCTCGGGACGTCGGGCGGCATGTCGAACAGGATCGCCAGTGCGTTGCGCGCCTCGACACGCTGCTGCAGCAACTGCGTGTGCGCGGCCTCCTGGCTCGCGAGGTTCTGGCCGGCCTGCGCGACGTCAAGCCCGGACACGGCACCTGCCGCGTACTTGGCGCGCACCAGCGCCTGGATGCGCCGCGCATCGGCCATGCCGGCCTCGCTCAGCGCGATGCGGTGGTTCAGGTACCCGGTCTGCCAGTAGAGCCCGGCCGTGGTGCCCACCAGCGCCAGCGCCGTGGCCTCGCGGTCGGACTGGGTGGCCTGCAGCTCCCAGTCGGCAACGCTGCGCTGCGCCGACAGGCGGCCCCACAGGTCAACTTCGTAGCTCAGGCTCAGCAAGGAGCTCGCGCTCGATGCGGCCACGCCGCCGCGCTTCAGGTCGAAGCTGCGTTGGGTGCCCAGTTGCCCCGTCACGCCCGGCGTGAGGTTGGTGTTCGCCAGGCCGGCCTGCAGCTGCGCCCGTTGCACGCGGATGCCGGCGGCGGCCAGGTTGTTGTTGGTGCGCAGGGCGCTGTCGATCAGGGTGTCGAGCCGCGCGTCGTGGAAGGCGGTCCACCAGCGGGCCTGCGGCACGGCCGCCGCGTTCTGCGGCAGGGGCTGTTGCTGCTGCTGCCACGCCTGCGGCACGCCGAGCGGTCGGTGTTCGCGCCGCTCCGGCGCGAACAGCGTGCAGCCGCCGAGCGCCAGCGCGATGGCGAGTCCCGCCAGGGTCGGTCGGGCGCTACTCACGCGCCAGTGCCTCGATGGGGTCAAGCCGCGCGGCGTTGCGCGCCGGCAGGTACCCGAACAGCACGCCGATGAGCGACGCGCACAAAAAAGCCGACACCACGGCCCCGAGCGAAAAGATCATTTGCCATTGCTTCACGAACAGCGAGAACACAAAGCTGATGCCGTACGACAGTATCACGCCGATGAAACCGCCGACCAGGCACACGAGCACGGCCTCGGTCAGGAACTGCTGCAGCACGTCGCTTTGACGCGCCCCCACGGCCATGCGGATGCCGATCTCGCGGGTGCGCTCGGTCACCGACACCAGCATGATGTTCATCACGCCGATGCCGCCCACCACGAGCGAGATCACCGCGATCAGCGACAGCAGCAGCGTGAGCGACTGGCTCGTGCGCTCGGCCGTCTTCACGATGCTGTCCATGTTGAAGGTAAAGAAGTCCTTGCCGCCGTGGCGCAGCGTGAGCAGCCGCACGATGCTCTCTTCGGCCGCCTTGGTGGGCTGGTCGTCGCGGATGCGCACGGTGATGCTGTCGAAGTGCTGCTGGCCGAACAGGCGGCTTGCACCCGTGCTGTAGGGCAGCCAGATGTTGAGCGACTTGTTCTCGCCGAACATGCTCTTCTTTTCCTGCGCCACGCCGATCACGGTGCACGGCAGGCTGCCCACCAGGATGATCTTGCCGACCGGATCGGTGCCGTCGGGAAAGAGCTTGCGCCGCGTGTTCTGGTCGATCACCACCACCTGCGACTGGTGCCGCACGTCGTTGGCGTCGAAGTCCGTGCCGCTGGACATCTGGATGTCGCGCACGCTGAAGAAGTTGTCGCTGACGCCGTTCACGTTGCCGTTGACGTCGGCGCTGCGGTAGCGCAGGCGCAGGCTGCGCATGGTGGTCGGCGTGACGCTGTGCACGTAGGGCTGCGCGGCAATGGCCTGCAGGTCGGCCGGCAACAGCGTGCGGATGCTCGCGGCCTTGTCGTCCCCGAAGTCGTGGCCCGGGTAGATGTCGAGGGTGTTGGTGCCGATGGCCTTGATGTCGGCCAGCACGAAGCGCTTGGCGCCCTCCCCGATGGCCACGATCGACACCACGGAGGTGATGCCGATGATGATGCCCAGCATGGTCAGCGCCGTGCGCATGCGGTGCGCCATCATCGAGCGCCAGGCCATGCGGAAGGCTTCGGAGAAACGCGCCCAACCGGTGCTGAAGCGCGCAATGCCCAGCGTGGGGCGCGTCATGGCGGGCGGCGTGGGGGCGTCGTCGCCGACCGTCTGCGCGGGTGCGGCCACGGTCGGCACGTTCGGCCGGTCGCCGACGATCACGCCGTCGGCGATCTCGATGATGCGTTCGGTGCAGCGTGCCACCTGCATGTCGTGCGTCACGATGATGATCGTGTGCCCCTGCGCATGCAGCTCGCGCAGGATGCCCATGACCTCCTGGCCGCTCTTGCTGTCGAGCGCGCCGGTGGGCTCGTCGGCCAGGATGACCTGCCCGCCGTTCATGAGCGCGCGCGCGATGCTCACGCGCTGCTGCTGGCCGCCCGAAAGCTGGCTCGGCCGGTGCTCGGTGCGGTCTTCCAGGCCCAGGCGCGCGAGCAGCTGCCGCGCCCGCGCGTCGCGCGCCACGCCCTCCGTGCCGGCATAGACGGCGGGCACCTCGACGTTGCCGGTGGCCGTCAAGTGCTGCATGAGGTGGTAGCGCTGGAAGATGAAGCCGAAGTGCTCGCGCCGCAGCGCGGCGAGCG
The DNA here is from genome assembly GCF_059418385.1 of Variovorax sp. GW821-FHT09A10. NCBI lineage: Bacteria > Pseudomonadati > Pseudomonadota > Betaproteobacteria > Burkholderiales > Comamonadaceae > Variovorax > Variovorax sp. GW821-FHT09A10. Next base: position 252,021 of record NZ_JBWKPT010000002.1, on the reverse strand, counting down.
CGTCGCTGTCGAGCGTGCCGACGTCCTGGCCCGACACGGTGTAGGTGCCGGTGGTCGGCCGGTCGAGGCAGCCGAGGATGTTCATGAGCGTCGACTTGCCCGAGCCCGAGGCGCCGACGATGGCCAGCATTTCGCCGTGGCCGATGTCCAGGTTGACGTCTTTCAGCACCTGGACCTCCTGCTCGCCCGAGGGAAAGCTGCGGCCGATGCCGCGCAGGGTCAGCAGCGGCTGCGTCACTGGCGCGGCCTCCGGTTGCCGCTGTCGTTGGTGCTGCCGTCGGTCTTCTCCAGCGCCGAGGCATCGCCGGTGATGACGCTGTCGCCCTCCTTCAGGCCTTCGAGCACCTGCGCCTGGAAGTTGTTGCTGATGCCCACGCGCACCTGCCGCTTTTCCACGCGCTGGTCGGGCAGGAGCACGCGCACTTCGTGGCGGCCGTCCTTGTCACGCGTGCCGAGCGCGGTGAGCGGCACGGTCAGCGCCTGTTTCGCCTCGCCCAGCAGGATGGCGACCTGCGCCGTCATGTCGACGCGCAGCGTGCGCTCGGGGTTGGGCACGTCGAACAGCGCGTTGAAGAACACGGCGTTGTTGATCTTCTCGGGCGAGGGCTGCACCGCGCGCAGCGTGCCGTGGTAGCGCGTGTCGGGGTCGCCCAGGATGGTGAAGTACACCGGCTGGCCGGCCTTCACGCGCACCACGTCGGCCTCGGACACCTGGGCCTTCACGGTCATGGTCGACAGGTCGGCCAGCTTCATCAGCGTGGGCACCTGGAACGAGGCCACCACGGTCTGGCCTTCGAGCGTGCTGATGGACACCACGTCGCCGTCGATGGGCGCCATGATGCGGGTGTACGACAGGTTGGTCTGCGCCGAGGCCAGGGCCAGCTTCTGCTGGCGGATCTGCGCGTCGAGCGAGACGGCGTCGGCGCGCAGCGCGCGCAGCTCGGTGTCGGCGCTTTCCAGGTCCTGGCGCGCGGCGGCGTCCTGCGCCAGCATCTCGCGCTGGCGCGCCCAGGTGAGTTCGGCCTGCTTCACGCGCACTTCCTTGGCGAGCTTCTGGGCCTGCAGGTTCTCGAGCTTGGCCTGTTCCTGCGCGAAGGTGTTCTGCGAGATGACGGGATCGATCTCGGCGAGCCAGTCGCCCTTCTTCACTGTCTGGCCGAGCACCACCTTCAGCGACTTGAGCTGGCCGGACACCTGCGCGCCGACCTCGACCTGCTTGAAGGCCTGCAGCACGCCCGTGGCGAGCACCGCGTTCTCCAGGTCGCTGCGCTGCACGGTGGCGGTGAGGTAGTCGCTTTTCTTCGGCGGGCTCAGCCAGAAGAAGGCTGCGATGGCCAGCACGACGAGCAAGGCCAGGCCGACAAGAAGCTTGCGCGATCGTCGCGAAGGAGTGGTGGGCATGCAGTGAAGAAGTGGGATGAATCGGGCGGCAAGGCCCGGGAAGGGATGCGATTGATCCTAGCCCCGGTTGCTGAAGGGCTGCTAAAGCATGCGTTTCGGCGGGCTTTTTGCACGGGCCTGCGCAGCGACCCATGAAAAACGGCGTGGGCCGCTGCCCTCGAAGGACAGCGGGCCACGCCGCAAGAACTACTGAAAAAGAACTCAGCGCGCCGTGCGCCGACGCAGCAGCAAGGTGAGGAGCAACAGCGCCAGCACCGTGAACGCAATGAACGACCAGTTCGCCAGCGTCAGGCCGAACAGCGACCAGTCGATCTTGGAACAGTCGCCGCCGCCGCGGAAGATCATCGGCAGTGCGCGCTTGAGCGGGAAGGTCTCGATCATCCCGTACAGGTCACGCCCGCACGAGACGACTTCGGGCGGATACCACTGCAGCCAGCTCTGCTGCGCCGCCGTGTAGGCACCGCCCACCGCCGCCGCCAGCGCCAGCACCCCGCCCGTCACCTGCAGGCCGCGGCTGTTGAACAGCGCCGCCAGGCCGGTGAACAGCGCCACCAGCATCAGCGCATAGCGCTGCACGATGCACATCGGGCAGGGTTCGAGCCCGACCACGTGCTGCAGATACAGCCCGAAGGCCAGCATGAGGACACAGGCCAGGCAGATCAGCCCGAGCGCGCGGCGCGGCGCGCCGAAGTACCAATGGATCAAGGAGATACCCAATCTTCTTCTACGAACACCCTGGCCTTGCGGGGGTTGGCGACGACGGTGTCGCCTTCCTTCAAGCCCAGGTCGCGGAACTGTTGCGCAGGGAGTTGCGCTTCGATGATGGTTCCGGAGCCCGGATTATCTGGATTCGTTTCGGTGGGCTCAAGTTCCAGCCGCGCGATCGGTCCGACCACGATCGCACGCGACAGCGTGGCGACGATGCCCGTGGCACCCGACACGTAGCGTGTCACATCCAGGTCATGCGGGCGCACGTAGGCCAGCGCCTTGGCGTCGCGCGCGCTGCTGTGCTCGGGCGAGTCGATGCGCATGCCGTCCAGCTGCACGGCGCCGTTGTCGGCCCGGCCGTGGAACAGGTTCACGTCGCCCAGGAAGCCGTAGACGAACGGGCTCGCGGGCTTGTCCCACACGTCCTGCGGCGAGCCGACCTGCTCGATGCGGCCCTTGTTGATGACCACCACGCGGTCGGCCACTTCGAGCGCTTCTTCCTGGTCGTGCGTGACGAAGATCGAGGTGACGTGCAGCTCGTCGTGCAGCCGGCGCAGCCAGCGGCGCAGTTCCTTGCGCACCTTGGCGTCGAGCGCGCCGAAGGGTTCGTCCAGCAGCAGCACCTTGGGCTCCACCGCCAGCGCGCGGGCCAGCGCGATGCGCTGGCGCTGGCCGCCGGACAGCTGCGACGGGTAGCGGTCGGCCAGCCAGTCGAGCTGCACCAGCTTGAGCAGGTCGGTCACCTTGGCCTTGATCTGCGCGTCGCTCGGGCGCTCCTTGCGCGGCTTCACGCGCAGGCCGAAGGCCACGTTCTCGAACACGGTCATGTGGCGGAACAGCGCGTAGTGCTGGAACACGAAGCCGACCTGGCGCTCGCGCACGTGCACGTCGGTGGTGTCTTCGCCCGAGAAGTGGATGCTGCCGGTGTCGGCCGTTTCCAGGCCCGCGATGATGCGCAGCAGCGTGGTCTTGCCGCAGCCCGAGGGGCCGAGCAGCGCGACCAGTTCGCCCGACTCGACGTCGAGGTTCACGTTGTTCAGCGCCCGGAAGTCGCCGAACTGCTTGCTGATGTTGCGGATTTCGATGCTCATGGTCTTGTTCTCTCGTCTTCTCAGGCCGCCGAAGGCTCGGGGGGGCGCTCGGGCGGCAGCTCGGCGATGGCTTTCATTTCGCGCTCATGGCGCCACTCGATGACCGACTTGATCACCAGGGTGACCAGCGCCAGGATCGCCAGCAGCGAGGCCACCGCGAAGGCGGCCACCGACTGGTATTCGTTGTAGAGCACCTCGACGTGCAGCGGCATCGTGTTGGTCTGGCCGCGGATGTGGCCCGACACCACCGACACCGCACCGAACTCGCCCATGGCGCGCGCGTTGCACAGGATCACGCCATACAGCAGGCCCCACTTGATGTTGGGCAAGGTCACGCGCCAGAAGGTCTGCCAGCCGGTCGCGCCGAGCACGATGGCGGCCTGCTCCTCGTCGGTGCCCTGCGCCTGCATCAGCGGAATGAGTTCGCGCGCGATGAAGGGGAAGGTCACGAACACGGTGGCCAGCACGATGCCGGGCACGGCGAAGATGATCTTGATGTCGTGCTCCGCCAGCCACGGGCCGAACCAGCCCTGCGCGCCGAACACCAGCACGTAGATCAGGCCCGCCACCACCGGCGACACCGCGAACGGCAGGTCGATCAGCGTGGTGAGAAAGGCCTTGCCGCGGAACTCGAACTTGGCGATGGCCCACGCTGCGGCCACGCCGAACACGAGGTTCATCGGCACCGCGATGGCGGCGGTGATCAGCGTGAGGCGGATCGCGCTCCACGCATCGGGTTCCTTCAGCGCCTCGAGGTAGGCATTGAGGCCCTTGCGCAGCGCCTCGACCGCCACGGCCGCCAGCGGCAGCACGAGGAACAGGAACATGAACGCCAGGGCGACGCCGATCAGCGTCCAGCGGACCCAGGCCGACTCGGTGGTGCCGGCCTGCGCGCGGCGAATGATTTTCGAAGGTGCGCTCATGTCAGGCTCCTGCGCGCTTGCGTTGCCAGGCTTGCAGGCCGTTGATGACCAGCAGCAGGATGAACGACAGCACCAGCATCACCAGCGCGACCGCGGTGGCGCCCGTGTAGTCGTACTGCTCCAGCTTGCCGATGATGATGAGCGGCGTGATCTCGGAAATCATCGGCATGTTGCCGGCGATGAAGATCACGGAGCCGTACTCGCCGATGGCGCGTGCGAAGGCCATCGCAAAGCCCGTGAGCAATGCCGGTGCAATCGCCGGAAAGATCACCTTGGTGAAGGTCTGCAGGCGCGTGGCGCCGAGCGAGGTCGCGGCTTCTTCGAGTTCTTTCTCGGTGTCTTCGAGCACCGGCTGCACCGTGCGCACCACGAACGGCAGCCCGATGAAGATCAGCGCAATCACGATGCCCGCCGGCGTGAACGCCAGCTTGATGCCGTGCGGCTCAAGCAGCTGCCCGATCCAGCCGTTGCCCGCGAGCAGCGCCGTGAGCGAGATGCCGGCCACGGCCGTGGGCAGCGCGAACGGCAGGTCGACCAGCGCATCGACGATGCGCTTGCCCGGGAACTTGTAGCGCACCAGCACCCAGGCCACCAGCAGGCCGAACACCGCATTCACCATCGCGGCGATCAGCGAGGCGCCGAAGGTCAGGCGGTACGAGGCCATCACGCGCGGCGCGGTCACCGACACCCAGAAGTGCTCCCAGGTCATCGTGAAGGTCTTGAAGACCAGCGCCGACAACGGGATCAGCACGATCAGGCACAGATAGAAGACCGTGAAGCCGAGCGTGATGTGGAAACCGGGCAGCACGCGCTTGGCGCCCCCTGCCCGGTTGGCACGTGAAAAAGGCGCTCCCGCAGTTGGGAGCGCCGACGAAGTCACACCACTCATGATGAAAACGGTCCGTTGTTGATTCGCTGGTCCCTTCGTGGGACACCGCGGAACCGGCTTTGCCGGGCCGCAGGTGTCGCCCCCTGCAAGGGGGTTGGCGAAGCGACACGAAGTGCGCGAAGACTGGGGGTGTACTTCACTTGCCGCCGGGGGTGTACAGCTTGTCGAACTGGCCGCCGTCATTGAAGTGCACCTTCTGCGCTTCGCTCAGGCTGCCGAACAGTTCCTGCACCGTGAACAGCTGCAGCGGCTTGAAGGTCGAGGCGTACTTCTTGAGCACGGCCTGCGAACGCGGACGCAGCGCATGCTTGGCGGCGATTTCCTGCGCTTCTTCGGAGTACAGCCAGTCGAGGTAGGCCTTGGCCAGCTCGCCCGTGCCCTTCTTCTTGACGGTGCGCTCGACGATGGCGACCGGGTTCTCGGCCACGATGGAGATCGACGGATACACCGAATCGACCTTGCCGGTGCCGAATTCGCGGTCGATCGAGACCACTTCGGATTCGAAGGTGATCAGCGCGTCGCCGATGTTGCGTTGCAGGAAGGCGGTGGTCGCGTCGCGGCCGCCGCGTGCCAGCACCGGCACGTTCTTGAACAGCTTGCCGACGAACTCGGCAGCTTGGGCGTCGGTGCCGCCCTTCTTCTTGATGTAGCCCCAGGCCGCCAGGTAGGCGTAGCGGCCGTTGCCACCGGTCTTGGGGTTGACGATCACGACCTGCACGCCGGGCTTGACCAGGTCGTCCCAGTCCTTGATGCCCTTGGGGTTGCCGTTGCGCACCAGCAGCAGCATGGTCGAGGTGGTGGGCGATGCGTTCTCGGGGAACTTCTTGTTCCAGTCCTTGGCGACCACGCCGGCGCTGGCCAGGAAGTCGATGTCGGTCGAGGTGTTCATGGTCACCACGTCGGCATCCAGGCCGTCGGCCACGGCGCGCGCCTGGGCGCTGGAGCCGCCGTGCGACTGGTCGATCTTGACGTCCTTGCCCGTGGTCTTCTTGTAGTTCGCCACGAAGGCCGCGTTGTAGTCCTTGTAGAACTCGCGCGCCACGTCGTACGAGGCGTTCAGCAGGCCCGTGCCTTGGGCAAAGGCCGTGTTGCCGGCGAGTGCGGAGGACGCCAGCGCGAGCACGGCAGCGAAGGTCTTGATTCTGGAAGTCATGTGGTTGCCAGGTTGTCTGAAAATTCACGACCGGCCGACCAGGCGGCGGGTTCGTCGGTCAACGATTGCAGCAGGGCCAGGCCGAGCGGCCAGTCTCCGTGCCCCGAATCGATGTTGATGTGCCCCGCATTCTGCATGCGCACGAACTCGCTGCCCCAGGCGCGCGAATAGGCGCCCGCCAGGCGGATCGGGCAATAGGGATCGTTGCTGCTCGCCACCACGATGCTGCGGTACGGCAGCGCCGCGTAGGGCACGGGTGCGAAGTCGGACAGCACCGCGCGGCGCTCGGGGTCGGCCGGCGCCACCAGCAGCGCGCCCTGGATGCGGGCGGCGGCCTCGGGTGGCAGGTGGGCCGTGGCGATGCAGCCCAGGCTGTGCGCCGCGATCACCACCGGGCCTTCGCTTTCGAGCACCAGCTTGGCCAGTGCGGGCACCCAGGCGTCGCGCTTGGGCGAAGCCCAGTCGTCCTGCGCCACCCGCGCCGCGCCCGGAATGCGTTCTTCCCACAGGCTCTGCCAATGGCCGGGCCCGGAGTCGCGCCAACCGGGCACGATGACGACACGAGTCTGCATGACGGCGCGGTCCTGCGGCTTCTTACTTGTTGGGCTGCGGCGTGATGCGCAGGTAAGGCTTGACGGCCTTGAAGCCCTTGGGGAAGCGCTCGGCCAGCTCGGCCGGGTCCTGGATGCTCGGCACGATGACGACGTCGTCGCCGTCCTTCCAGTTCACGGGCGTGGCGACCTTGTGGCTGTCGGTGAGCTGCAGCGAGTCGATCACGCGAATGATTTCGTCGAAGTTGCGGCCGGTGGACGCCGGGTAGGTGATGGTGGTGCGGATGACCTTCTTGGGGTCGATGATGTAGACGCTGCGCACCGTGGCCGTGGTCGAGGCGTTCGGGTGGATCAGGTCGTACAGGTCGGCCACCTTGCGGTCGGCGTCCGCAATGATGGGGAAGTTGACGGTGGTGTTCTGCGTCTCGTTGATGTCCGAGATCCACTCCTTGTGCTTGGTGGCCGGGTCGACGCTCAGCGCGATGGGCTTCACGCCGCGCTTGGCGAACTCGCCCGACAGCGCCGCCGTCTTGCCGAGTTCGGTGGTGCACACGGGCGTGAAATCGGCCGGGTGCGAGAAGAACACGATCCACGAATCGCCGGCCCATTGATAGAAGTCGATCGGGCCTTCGCTGGAGTCCTGGGTGAAATTGGGGGCGGTGTCGCCGAGTCGCAGGGTTGCCATGGTCGCTCCAAGAAGGGGGTGAAGCCCTGGATTGTGCGAACCGCTGCTTCAATGGCAAACGAATATCTGTTTGTTTGGATATGACGTTTTTCGCATATAGAACCTGCGCAGGCCCCCTATGCCGCTATCTTTTAGATAGCAATCTGCCTCAAAACATCCGCATCTGCTCGCTCTGCAGGTGTTCCGACAGGAAGTCGATCAGCCGCCGCACCGCCGGCACCAGCGCCCGCCGCGCCGGAAACACCATGTGCGCCACCACCGGCGACGGCCCCCAGCCCGGCAGCACCCGCGCCAGCCGGCCCGTCTCGACGTCTGCGCTGCACATGTAGTCGGGCAGCATCGTCGCGCCGACCCCGCCCAGCGCGCCGAATTGCAGCGTCGCGAGGTCGTCGGCCACGTAGCGCGGCGTGTGCACGTGCAGGTGGCTGCGGCCTTCCGGGCCTTCGAGCCGCCATTCGGCGCGCCCTTCCCCATTGACCGACATGGCCGCCGTCGGCAGCTTCGCGAGGTCGGCGGGCGTGTCGATCGGCCCGTGTTGCGCCATCAACGCCGGGCTGGCGACCAGCACGCCCCGGCTGTGGCCGAAGGTCTTGGCCACGAGCACCGTGCTGTCCTCGATGGTGGGGCGCACGCGCAGCGCGATGTCGATGCCCTCCTCGATCAGGTCCACCGGCCGGTTGATGACGCGGATGTCGACGCGCACCGCGGGGTAGCGTTCCATGAACAGCGGGATCAGTTGCGCCAGTCCGCTGTGCGCGATGGTGACCGGGCAGGTCAGCCGCACCAGCCCGCTCGGCTCGTTCTGCACCTGCGCCACCGCCTCGGCCGCCGCCTGGGCCGCGTCGCGCATGGCCGAGGCGTGCCGCAGGTAGATCTCGCCGGCCGGCGTGAGCGACAGGCGCCGCGTGCTGCGCTGCATCAGCTGCACGCCCAGGCGCTCCTCGAGCTCGGCCACGCGGCGCGACAGGCGCGATTTGGGAATGCCCAGCGCCCGGCTGGCGGCGGCAAAGCCGCCCCGCTCGGCCACCTCGGCGAAGAACACCATGTCGTTGAGGTCTTGCATGGCTTTATTGTCCTACCAACAGAACGATCTGATCAAATTTTGGCTACTTATCAGTCACTCACATCAAAAATAGAATTCTCCCAACGCCGGCCACTTCTCAGCGCCGACACCTTGCACAGAAAGTGATTGACTGACATGAAGCTGCTCCACATCGACTCCAGCATCCTGGCCGCCGGCTCCACCTCGCGCCAGCTGACCGCCGAAACCGTCGCCGCCTGGCGCGCCGCCCACCCCGACACCCAGGTCGAATACCTGGACCTGGCCGTGGACGCGCCCTCGCACTTCAGCGCCGACGCCCTGGGCATCAAGACCGGCGTGCAGGCCCAGCCGACCGAAGCGCAGCTGCGCGAGAACGCCCTGTCGGAAAAGCTGGTGAGCCAGTTCCTGGCCGCCGACGTCGTCGTGCTCGGCGCCCCGCTGTACAACTTCACCATCCCGACCCAGCTCAAGGCGTGGATCGACCGCCTCGCGCAAGCCGGCCGCACCTTCAAGTACACCGAGAAGGGCCCCGTCGGCCTGGCCGGTGGCAAGACCATCATCGTGGCTTCGAGCCGCGGCGGCATCTACTCGACCTCCGAAGGTGGTCAGGCCGCGGAGCACCAGGAGAGCTACCTGAAGGTGATCTTCGGCTTCTTCGGCATCACCGACGTGCGCTTCGTGCGCGCCGAAGGCATCGCGATGGGTGACGCGCCCAAGGCCGCCGCCCTGGCCGCCGCCCGCGCCGACATCCTCGTGGCCACGACCGAAGCGGCGAACCAGAAGACCGTTGCGCAAGCCGCCTGAGTTTTCCGCCCCTGCCCTCGACGCCCCTGCATGCTGCCTTGCGCAGCGTGCAGGGGCGTTGGTGCTCATGCGTTCAACTAGAAATTAACGTTTGCGCCTCAAATCGAGAATCGGCGCAGATCCGCCACTGTCTTGCCACCAGAAAATTGCAAACACTGAGGTCTATAGTTAATTCGATTTGAATGGAATGCCAGAACCCCATCGACGCTGATAATATTTTTCGGGCCAATTCGGCATTCAACAAATCTGGCCCGACCATGCAAGCAAATCAAACAGACAACGGCGACATACTCGGCACTTTTCGCAACGACCTTTTCAGCGGGAAATCGGTGGTGGTTTCGGGCGCCACCAGTGGCATCGGACTCGCCCTTGCGCACGGTTTCGCAAGGCTGGGGGCCTCGGTCGTGGCGACGGGGAGCAACCCTGAAAAGATCGCCAGGGAAAGCGCAAATCCGGACAACCGATCCATTCGCTTCGAGCTCCTGGACGCTCGCAACGGCGAAGCCATCAAGGCGTTCTCGGCACGATTCGACACCCTCGATGTCCTGGTGAACGCACAGGGCATCCTTCGCGGCGATGCGGAACATACCGAGGAAGCCTTTCTCGACGTGATCGACGTCAACCTCAATGGCGTCATGCGCATGTCGTACGCCTTCCGCGAACACCTGATCCGCTCGAAGGGCAGCATCATCAATATCTCGTCGATGCTCAGCTACCTGGTCGAGCCTGAAATTCCCGCCTATGCGGCGAGCAAGACCGGGCTGCTTGGCCTGACGCGAACCTTGGCGCACGCGTACGGGCCGCATGGCGTGCGGGTCAACGCCATTTCCCCGGGCTATCACAAGACCGATATGACCAAAGTGTTGTGGAGTGTGCCAAGGAGCCACGACCTCGTCGCCAATCACTCCGCCCTCAAGCGCTGGGGATCGACCGAAGACCTGGTCGGGGCCGCGATTTTCCTTGCCAGCCCGGCCGCCGCGTTCGTGACCGCCACCGATCTGCCGGTCGATGGTGGCTATGTCGTTGGAAATACGGTCCGGTAGTTGCGAATCGCGAAACAGGCGTACTCAAAAGGCATGGCCTGACCTGAAATTTCCACAAAAACCAATACCCTGAATTGATTGACCTGAAGTTTCAAATCTTCAATTCGATCTGAATTACAAAACTCAGATCGCCAAATCAAAAAAGCCGCCCCACAAGGGCGGCTTTTTCATGGCCGTCGACCGGCCCTCTGTTCGTCAGGCCGCCGAATGGCTCTTCACCCAGGCCACGTACTTGTCCATCCAGCCCTGCAGGAATTTCTGCGTGCCTTCGTTGCCGATGTGGCCCTTGTCGTCGAACAGGCCTTCCTTGGCCTGCAGGAACACCTCGGGGCCGCCCATCGTGGGCGCGTCGAGGTAGGCCAGGATGTTGCGCAGGTGCTGCTGCGCCAGCGCGGTGCCGATGGCGCCCACCGAGATGCCGAGCACGCCGGTCGGCTTGCCAGCCCACACGCTCTGGCCGTAGGGACGCGAGGCGTGGTCGATGGCGTTCTTCAGCACGCCGGGGATCGAGCGGTTGTATTCGGGCGTGACGAACAGCACGCCCTGCGCGGCGGCCACTTCGCTCTTGAGGCGCTTCACCTGCGCGGCCTGGTTGCCGTCGTCGTCCTGGTTGTACAGCGGCAGGTCGTCGATGCGCAGGGTCTCGAACGTGAAGTCCGACGGCGCGAGATGCGCCAGCGCCAGGGCCAGCTTGTGGTTGAACGAATCCTTGCGCAGGCTGCCGACGATGACGGCGATCCGGGTCTGTGCCATGGGGTGGAACTCCTTGAAATGAGAAAGGCTGTCGGAATGACCGGGACGATTATGCGAAGCGCTCAAGACCTTTTCCAGAAAAGTTCATGACAACCGGCGCACCCGCCTGCGCGCGGCGCACGACGCCGTGGGCCAGCCTGTCGAGCCCGGTGCACAGCAGCCAGTAGATCGCGCCCACCAGCACGAAGATCTCCGCCGGATAGACCATGGTGCGCGCGTTCACCTGCGAGGCCACGAACGACAGCTCGCCCACGCCCACCACATACGCCAGCGAGCTGTCCTTCACCAGCGTGACCCACTGGTTGACGAACGACGGCAGCATCATCCGCAGCGCCTGCGGCAGCACGATGTGGCGCAGCGTGCCCCAGCGCGTGAGCCCGAGCGACAGCCCCGCCGCCCACTGTCCCGCGCCGATGCCGCGGATGCCCGCATGCACCGCGTGCGCCAGGTAGGCGCCGCCCACCAGTGACAGCGCGCACATCACCGACAGCACGCCCGGCACGCTCACGCCCAGCGCGAACGGCAGCAGGAAGTAGGTCCAGAAGATCAGCATCAGCACCGGGATCGCGCGCAGGAACGCCAGCCCCAGGATCAGCACGCGCTTGAGCGGGCCTCGCGCCATGGCCAGCCCGATACCCCACGCCAGTCCCAGCAGCGCCGACGCGATGCCCGAGCCTGCGCTCAGCAGCACCGTGAGCGCCGCACCGCCCAGCTCGCCCTGCGGAAAGGATCCCCACAGCAGGTACGGCAGGCTGTCCCACAGCATGTGCAATGCATCGGTCATGCAGCGGCCCTCCCCGGCACCGCCGACTGCCGGCGCGCAGCCCACGCAGCCAGCAGCTCGATCGCGCCGATGGTCACGACGTAGAGCAACGTCGCCACGCCGAAGGCCTGGAAGGTCTTGAAGGTTTCCGCCTCGACCTGGCGCGAGGCGTACGACAGCTCGACCAGCCCCACGGCCATCGCGAGCGAGGTGTTCTTGACGATGTTCATGTACTGCCCCAGCAGCGGCGGCAACGCGATGCGCAGCGCCTGCGGCAGCACCACCTGCGCCAGCACCTGCGCGCGCGTGAAGCCCAGCGCCTGCGCCGCCAGCGTCTGCCCCACGGGCACGCCGCGGATGCCCGAGCGGACGTCCTCGCCCACGTAGGCGGCCGCATACAGCGTGAGCCCGAGCAGCGCCGACAGAAGTTCGAAGGAAACGAAACGCCCCGCCAGCAGCCCTTCGCGCAGCGCCTCGGGCAGCAAACTGGGCGCGCCGAAGTACCAGAAGAAGAGCTGCACCAGCAGCGGCGTGTTGCGAAACAGCGAGACGTACGCGCCGCTCGCGCGCAGCCACGCGGGCCGGCTCGACGAGCGCCCCGCCGCCACGACGACACCCAGCAGCGTGGCGCCCGCCGCCACCAGCAGCGAGGCGCCCACGGTCACGAGCCAGCCGTCGAGCAGCCAGCCGAGGTAATGGGGCGCGAGCAGATGCTCACGCAGGAAATCGCTCAAGGCCGCATCGATCCGGTCGTTGCGTGCCCCATCAGTTGGCGGCCACGCGCTGGTCGCCGATCTTCAGCAGGCGCGGCAGTGGCGCCTTGCTGTTCGGGCCGAACCAGGTGTCGTAGATCGCCACGGCGCGGCCGTTCTTCTCGCTGTCGACCAGCCAGGCGTTGAGCGTCTCGAGCAGGCGCGTCTCGCCCTTGGCCACGGCCGCGCCGAGGTATTCCTTCGACACCGTGATCGCCGGGATCTCGTACTTCTCCTTGTCAGGAATCGCGTTCCACTGCGCCGTGAGCTTCACGCCGTCGTTGGTGATGGCCTGCACGTTGCCGTTGCGCAGCGCGGCCAGCGCAAAGGGCGAATCGTCGTAGAGCACGACCTTGGCGTCGGGGTAGTTCTTGCGCAGGTTCGACTCCATGGTCGTGCCCTTCTCGGTGCCGATGCGGATGTCCTTGATCTGCGCGGCCTCCTTCAGCACGCCCTTCTTCGCCAGGAACTGCTGGCCGACCAGGAAGTACGGCGTGGTGAAGTCCACCGCCTTGGCGCGCTCGTCGGTGATGGTGAAGCTGGCGAACACCACGTCGGCCTTGCCCGAGGTGAGCAGCGGGATGCGGTTGGCCGGGTTGGTCGGCACCAGCTCGATCTTCACGCCCAGGCTTTTCGCGAACTCGGTGGCGAGGTCGATGTCGTGGCCGACCTGCTTCTTGCTGGCCGGGTCGATGTAGCCGAAGGGCGGGTTGCCGTCGAACGCGGCCACGCGCAGCACCCCGGCCTTGCGGATGTCGTCGAGCTTGTCGGCCCAGGCGATGTTGCCCAGGGTGGTGAGAGCGCCGATTGCCAGGGCCAGGCTGGTCACGGTGAAAGAGTGGGTGTTGCGGGTCATGCCTGCGCTTCGCTGGAAGTGGAAAAAGAGAGCGCGACTCTAGGCAGCGCCGCGTGCGGCGCCAACGAAGCAATTTCCGCTTGCATATGCAGCGATGAGTTGCGCATGAACAAATGACAAAAGCTTCGTGGCGCGAGACAGCGTCGGTCCCTAGAGTGGCCAGCCTCTGCCTTCCGACTGACTGCTTTTTTCTTCTTCGGCCGCGCGACGCGGCCCCGCTCTTCCCATGCACTTCCCACGCTCTTCCTCACCCGCCGTCTCCCGGCGCCTTCTGCTTCGCGCCGGCATCGGCGCCGCCGCCGTGGCCGCGTCAGCCCCGCTGTTCGCGCAGACGCGCGCCCGCACGCTGCGCATCGGCTACCAGAAGTTCAACACGCTCAACATCCTCAAGGGCACGGGCCAGCTCGAGAAGGCGCTCGCGCCGGCCGGCGTGAACGTCGAGTGGCGCGAGTTCCTCGGCGGCAGCCAGCTGTCGGAAGCGCTGGCCGCCGGCGCCATCGACTTCGGCCACGCCTCCGACGGCATCGGCGTGTTCCAGCAGGCCAGCGGCAAGGGCCTGGCCTACCTCGCGGCCGAAAGCCCCTACCCCGGCGGCGTCGGCTTCCTGGTGCCGCACGACTCGCCGATCCGCAGCGTGCGCGACCTCAAGGGCAAGAAGGTCGTCACCGGCCGCGGCTACAACACGCAATACGTGCTGATCCGCGCACTCGAAGCGGCCGGCCTGCGCTACGAAGACATCGAGCCGGTCTACATCGTCACGGCCTCCGACACCGTGGCCGCCTACCAGTCGGGCAGCGTTGCGGCCATCGGCCTGTGGGACCCGTTCCTGGCCGGCGCGCAGGTGGCGACCGAGTCGCGCCTGCTGTTCGACGGCAGCGGCCTGAGCGGCAACCGCACCTACCACTTCGCGCAGCCCGCCTTCGCGCGCGCCAACGCCGACACGCTGCGCACCGTGTTCGCCGAGCTGCGCAAGGCCAACGACTGGGCGCAGGCCCACCCCGGCGACGTGGTGGCCACGCTCGCGCCGCAGCTGAAGGTCGAGCCCAAGGTGCTGGCGCTGGCGACCGAACGGCGGCACTATGGCGTCGTGGCGCTCACGCCCGCCATCGCCCGCGAACAGCAGGGCCTGGCCGATGTGTTCGCGCAGCTGAAGCTCATTCCCCAGCCCATCGCGGTGAAGGATGCGTTTCTGGACCTGAACCTTGTGTGACGACGAAACCTCTCGCCCCGTGACCCGTTCCCCTACTCATTACGACGCGATCGTCATCGGCCTGGGCGCCCTCGGCGCGGCCACCCTCTACCAGCTCTCGCAACGCGGCGCGCGCGTGCTCGGCATCGACCAGTTCGCGCCGCCGCACGACCGCGGCTCCTCGCACGGCGATTCGCGCATCACCCGGCTGGCCGTCGGCGAAGGCGACGAGTACGTGCCGCTGGTGCACCGCTCGCACGCCATTTGGCGCGAGCTCGAGGCGCGCACCGGCCGACCGCTGATGACCACCACCGGCGGCCTCATCCTCGCGCCGCGCGACCGCGTGGCCGAGCACCACGGCAAGTCCGACTTCGTACGCCGCACCATCGCTTGCGCCGAGCGCTTCGACATCGCGCACGAGGTGCTCGACGCGGCCGGCATCCGCGCGCGCTACCCGCAGTTCCACCTGCAGGGCGACGAGATCGGCTACCTCGAACGCGACGCCGGCTTCGTGCGCCCCGAAGACGCCATCGCCGCCCAGCTCGCCGTGGCCCGCGCCGACGGCGCACAGACCCGCACCGGCGAGCGCGTGCTGGGCGTCGAGCCCGTGGGCAACGGCGACACCGTGCGCGTGCGCACCGAAACCGCGAGCTTCACCGCCGACCAGGTGGTGGTCGCGGCCGGCGCCTGGCTGCCCGAATTCCTCGGCCGGCAGGCGCGTACCGACTGGCAGGCGCACTTCTCGGTGCACCGCCAGGTGATGCACTGGTTCGACACCGGCCCCGCCGCCGCGGCCGACTTCGCGCCTGGGCGTTTTCCCATCTTCATCTGGATGTTCGGCGACGCGCAGGAAGACTACATGTACGGTTTTCCGGCCTCCGACCCGTCGCAGCCCGCGCTGAAGGTCGCCACCGAGCAGTACGTCGACGCCACCACGCCCGACGCACTCGACCGCGAGGTGAGCGCCGAAGAAAGCGCCGCCATGTACCGCCACCGCGTGGCCGGTCGCTTTCCACAGATCGCAGGGCACGCACTCAAGGCCCGCGCCTGCATGTACACCGTCACGCCCGACCGCCGCTTCGTGATCGACGCGCTCGACGGCCTGCCGAATGTGCTGATCGTCTCGGCCTGCTCCGGTCACGGCTTCAAGCACTCGGCCGGGCTGGGAGACGCCATCGCCGACTGCGTGCTGGGCCGCGAGAGCGCGCATGGCCTCGACCTGCGGCCCTTTGCCCGCGAGCGACTGGCGACCTCGCAACACCCCTGAGGCGCCCGCGCGCGATCCGGGGCATCATCGCTTCCGATCTTCAGTTTCTTCGGAGGCAGCGCGCGATGCGATTCCTGATGGTGGGTGCGGGAGCACTCGGTGGTTACTTCGGCGCACGCCTGCTCGCGGCAGGCCGCGATGTGACCTTTCTACTGCGTCCCGGCCGCGCGGCCCAGCTGGCCACGACCGGGCTCGTGGTGCGCAGCCCCTTCGGCGACCTCGACCTGCCCACGCCGAAGCATGTGCTGGCCGAGCAGATCGGCGGCCCGTACGACGTGGTCGTGGTCGGCTGCAAGGCCTACGACCTCGACGCCACCATGGACTCGTTCGCGCCCGCCGTCGGGCCCGACACCGTCATCCTTCCGCTGCTCAACGGCCTGGGCCACATCGACCGGCTGGTCGCGCGCTTCGGCGAGGCGCGCGTGCTCGGCGGCCTGTGCATGATCTCCGCCACGCTCGACGACGAGGGCCGCGTGCAGCACCTGAACGACATGCACAGCCTGAGCTACGGTGAACGCGCCGGCGGGCGCTCGCCGCGCATCGACGCCATCGCGGCCCAGTTCGCCGGCGCGAACTTCACGGCCACCGCGAGCGAGTCCATCGCGCAGGACATGTGGGAGAAGTGGGTCTTCATCGCCTCGGCCGCGGGCCTCACGAGCCTGATGCACGCCTCCATCGGCGACATCGTGGCGGCCGGCGGCGAAGACGTGGCGCTCGCGATCTTCGACGAGTGCTGCGCCATCGCCGCCCACAACGGCTTTGCCCCGCGGCCCGGCGCCATCACGCGCGGCCGCGCAGTGGTCACGACCGCCGGCTCGCCCATGACCGCCTCCATGTACAAGGACATGGCCCGCGGCGCGCGCGTCGAGGCCGACCACATCCTGGGCGACCTGCTGGCCCGCGCGCCGCGCAGCGCATCGGCCACGCCGTCGGTGCTGCGCACGGCCTACGTGCACCTGAAGGCCTACGAGTTCCGGCGCGCCCACGAGGCCGATTGAACGGCGGCAACACCATGGCCGACACGCTCGCCTTTCTCCATACCGCGCAGGTGCATGTGCAGACCTTCGGCAGCCTGGCCCGCGAGATCGCGCCCGAGCTGCGCGTGCAGCACCTGGTGATGGAAGAGCTGCTCGCCGATGCGCGCACCCTGGGCATCGACCACGCCGGCCTCATGGCGCGCGTCCACGAAGCCATGCGCGACGCCGCCTCGGACGGCGCCTCGGTGGTCGTGTGCACCTGCTCGACCATCGGCGGCATCGCCGAGAAGACCGCCACCGGCGGCGCCTTCGCCGCCCTGCGCATCGACCGCGCCATGGCCGACCGCGCGGTGCGCAACGGCCCGCGCGTGCTGATCGTCGGCGCCGTCGAAAGCACCATCGACCCGACCCTGTCGCTCGTGCTCTCCGCGGCCCGGCAGGCCGGTGTCGGCATCCGCGCCAGCACGCTGCTGGTCGACGATGCCTGGGTGCACTTCCAGTCCGGCGACATCGCGCGCTACGTGGCCACGCTGGCCGAATCGATCCGCGCCGCGGCCGACGGCACCGACGTGATCGTGCTGGCGCAGGCGTCGATGGCGCCGGTGACGGGGTTGCTGGCGGACCTCAAGGTCGATGTGCTCAGCAGTCCGCAGCTGGGGGTGGCACATGCCGTGGCAACGCTGCGCGCGTCGAGCACAGCCTGGGCGACCGGCCGCGAAGACCTGCGGGGCTGGTAGCGCCTACAGCAGGAACACGGACGCGAGCACCAGCGCCGGAAACAGCAGGACCAGCGTGGCGCCCATGGCCAACGCATACCGAGCCCATTTCTGACGCGTGTTCTTCTGCGGTGAAAAAACTTCCCACCACAGCACGAC
Organism: Variovorax sp. GW821-FHT09A10; assembly: GCF_059418385.1. Lineage (NCBI taxonomy): Bacteria > Pseudomonadati > Pseudomonadota > Betaproteobacteria > Burkholderiales > Comamonadaceae > Variovorax > Variovorax sp. GW821-FHT09A10. The sequence continues at coordinate 234,299 of NZ_JBWKPT010000002.1, read as the reverse complement.
CGTCGCCATGCCCTGGAGACCGAGGTGCCAGGCCAGCGCGCGATAGAGGCAGGTCAATGCCATATAGCCGCAGGTGCGGGCATCGCCATAGCCGTTGTAGCTCCAGACGGCCATGAGCAACCCGAGGCCGACCAGCGCCACGCCAATGGTGGTTCGGGACACCCGCACGGCCATGCGCCGAATCCTCAGTCCGACTTCTGGATCGTCTCCCCCTTCAACGCCCCCATGTCGCGGATGTTGAAGCGGTGCTGCTTCCACCCTGCCATGGTGCGTCGGAAGTTGGCCAGGGAGATGCCGTAGTACAGCACCTTGAACATGCGCAGCGCGCCCCACATCGGCGTGCCCTTGTAGATGTCGCCGGCCAGCAGCGACATCAGCGCCTCTTTCACCCGGAACGGGTTGCCGGGGTACATGAACATGTCGCGGATGGTCGGGTTGGTCACGCGGTAGATGAACCACGAGTACTCGCGCGGGCCCTTGCGCATCATGGCCTCGAAGCCTTCGCGCGCGCGGGCCAGTTCGGCCGGCTGGTCGAGCGCGGTGGCCACCAGTTCGGCGCCGTCGAAGGCGCTGTGCATCGCCAGGTACACGCCCGATGAGAACATCGGGTCGATGAAGGTGAAGGCGTCGCCCAGCAGCAGGTAGTTGTCGCCCGTGGCGTGCGTGCTCGAGTACGAGAAGTTGCCCGTGGCGTGCACGGCGTCGTCGACCAGGGTGGCGTTCTTCAGGCGGTCGGCCAGCACCGGGCACAGCGCGATGGTGTCGTAGAAGAATTCCTTCAGCGACTTCTCGCGCGTCTTCAGGTAGTAGGGCCAGCACACCGCACCCACGCTGGTCGTGCCGTCGGCCAGCGGAATGAACCAGAACCAGCCGTGCGGGAACCAGCAGATGCTGATGTTGCCTTCCTTCTTGCCCTCGAGCCGCTCGGCATTCGTGAAGTGGCCGAACAGCGCGGTGCTGTTGTGGTCGGGGTTCTTCTGCTTGCAGCGGAATTTGTTGGCCAGCAGCGTGTCGCGGCCCGTGGCGTCGACCACGAAGCGCGCGCGCCAGCTGCGCTTGGCACCGTCGTCCATCACGGCCTGCACGGTGGCGCCGTCGGCGTCGAAGGCCACGTCGCGCACCTTGCAGCCTTCGAAGGTCTGGGCACCGCGCGTGGCGGCGTTGCGGAACAAGAGCTCGTCGAGCTCGGAGCGGCGCACCTGCCAGGCGGAGTCGAGCGACTTGTCCCAGCCTTCGGCGAACTCCACGTAGCTGCGGTGCTCGTGCTCGGGCGAGACGAACTCGATGCCGAACTTCGGCATGCCGATCTTCTCGACCTGGTCACGCACGCCGAGCCTGTCGAACAGCTCGACGTTCGCGGGCAGCAGCGACTCGCCGATGTGAAAACGCGGGTGGTGCTCTTTCTCGACCAGCACCACCTTGCGGCCCTGCTGCGCCAGCAGCGCCGCGACGGTCGAACCCGCGGGGCCGCCGCCGATCACGAACACATCGCAGGAATCGCTGACAGAGGAAGGAGCACCGGAAGAAGAAACCTGAGGCTGGGACATGCGAAGACAAGCAGCGTGATGGACAGCGACAGAGCATAGCGCGCCCGCATCGCACGACGCAAAACGGGCTGGCGGCACGGGGCCGGAGGCGGCACACTGGCGGCCCGTTCAGCCCCCTACCCCTTGCGCACCATGACCCTGCATCGCCTTGCCCTGCTCGCCGCCCTCTGCGTGTCCGCCGCATGGAGCCATGCCGCGGGTTTCAGCTTCATCGAGGTGCCGGCCGACAAGGACGGGCCGGCCTTGCGCGGCGCGGTGTGGACGCCTTGCGAGGCAGCACCCGGCGAGATCGCGTTCGGCCTGATCGCCATTTCGGCCACCAAGGACTGCCCCATTGCCGGCACGGGCCTGCCGCTGGTGCTGATGTCGCACGGCTCGGGCGGCTCGTTCCTCGGGCACCACGACACGGCCGCGGCGCTGGCCGACGCGGGCTTCGTGGTCGCCGCCATCAACCATCCGAACAACAACTTCCAGGACATGGAGCGCCGGGGCCATCTCTCGACATTTGCCGCGCGGCCCGTCGATATGCGGCGGCTGGCGGATCACATGCTCAAGGCGTGGCCCGGCCACACGAAGATCGCCGCCGAACAGGTCGGCTTCTTCGGCTTCTCCCGCGGCGGCTACACCGGCCTCGTCGCGACGGGCGCGGTGCCCGACTTCAAGCAGGGCCTGCGCTTTTGCACGCCGGCGTCGAAGATTCCGTTCTGCGGCCAGATCCAGCGCCAGGAACTGCCCGCGCCGCCGGTGCGCGATGCGCGCATCAAGGCGGCGGTGATCGTCGACCCGTTGAGTTTCTTCGATACCGAGGGGCTGAAGCAGGTCACGGTGCCCGTCCAGCTCTGGGCCTCCGCGCGCGGCGGCGACGGAGTGACGCTGGACGACGTCGAGGCGGTTCGCCGCAACCTGCCTTCCGCGCCGAACTGGTACGTGCCCGCGAACACCGCGCACTTCGCCTTCCTGGCGCCCTGCGCGCCGGCCATGGCCAAGGCCTTGCCGGAGATCTGCAGCGATGCCGGCGGCTTCGACCGCGTCGCCTTCCACGCCGACTTCAATGCCAAGGTGCTCGCCTTCTTCAGGCAGCACCTGGCATCGAAGCCCTGAGCCGGCTCAGCGCGTGCGCCGCTGGCCGGCGAGCCGCCGCACCACCGTCACCAGCCGATCGATCTCGTCGAAGGTGTTGTAGAACGCCAGCGACGGCCGCACCGTGGTCTCGACGCCGAAGCGCCGCAGGATCGGCTGTGCGCAGTGGTGCCCCGTGCGCACCGCGATGCCTTCGTCGTTGAGCGCGTGGCCCACCTCCTCGGTGGTGTAGCCGTCGAGCACGAAGGACATCACGCTCGCCTTGTCGGCCGCCGTGCCGATCAGCCGCACGCCGGGAATCGCGCCCAGTTGCGCCATGCCGTACACCAGCAGGTCGTGCTCGTAGCGAGCGATGTTCTCGATGCCGACCTTGTTCACGTAGTCGATGGCTGCACCCAGGCCCACGGCATCGGCGATGTTGCCGGTGCCGGCCTCGAACTTGTTCGGGATCGGCTGGAACACGGTCTTCTCGAAGGTCACGTCGGCAATCATGTTGCCGCCGCCCTGCCACGGGGGCATGTCTTCGAGCACTTCGCGCTTGCCCCAGACCACGCCGATGCCGGTCGGGCCGAACACCTTGTGGCCTGAGAACACGAAGAAGTCGGCGCCGATGTCCTGCACGTCCACGCGCATGTGCGAGACCGACTGCGCACCATCGACCAGCGCCTTCGCACCCGCGCGGTGCGCCAGCTCGACGATCTCCTTCACCGGCACCACGGTGCCCAGCGCGTTCGAGACCTGCGTGACCGCGACGATCTTCGTGCGGTCGTTCAGCAGCTTGCGGTACTCGTCGAGCAGCACCTGCCCCGAGTCGTCCACCGGGATCACGCGCAGCTTCGCGCCCTTGGCGGCGGCGAGCTGCTGCCACGGCACGATGTTGGCGTGGTGTTCCAGGTTCGACACGATGATCTCGTCGCCCTCGCCCACGTGCTGGCCACCCCAGCTCTTGGCCACGAGGTTGATGGCCTCGGTGGTGCCGCGCACGAAGATCACCTCTTCGACTTCGGGCGCGTTGATGAACTTGCGCACGCGTTCGCGCGCACCTTCATAGGCGTCGGTCGCGCGCGCGGCCAGTTCATGCGCCGCGCGGTGGATGTTCGAGTTCTCGTGTGCGTAGAAGTACGCGATGCGGTCGATGACCGACTGCGGCTTGTGCGTGGTGGCGGCGTTGTCGAACCACACGAGCTGCTTGCCGTTCACGCGCTCCTGCAGGATCGGGAAGTCGCGGCGCACGGCGTGCACGTCGAACGGCGGATGCTGGCCGCTGCCGGCGAGCGGCACCGCATCAGGGCCGCGCGGATCGGGCTTGGCCGGCGTGACGAAGCCGTTGGGCAGGCGCACCGCATCGACGAAATAGAACTGCGCGTCGCGTCCGACCGGCGCCGCAGGCGGGCTCGGTGGCAACGCGGGCTGCGCGGTCGGCGCGGCAAGACCCGCGAACGGATCGTGGATCGCAAAGCCATCGCTGGCGGTGCCTGCCGTCGGATGCCCGTAGCTGTTGTTCAGGAAGTAGAACGGCGATGCGGAGGCCGCCTGCGGCGACGCAGGCGCCCCCACCTGCTGCGGCACGCCCTGCACCGCGCCGCCCGAGCGCGGCTCGAAGGCCGGCGCCACCGACAGCACCGTGTCCGGCACGCCATTGCCCGCCACCGCATGCGGCAGCAGCGCCGGCGCGCGGTTCGCGAGCGACGGCAGCTGCGTGGGCGATGCGGGCAGCACATTGGCGCCCGGAATCTGCCCCTGCGGGATCGGCGTGCCCGGCACGCTCGGCCCGAAGCCGGCGGGGCTCACCAGCGGCGAGCCCGGCGGTGCGATGTTGGCGGGAAACTGCGCGCCCGGCGGCGCGGAGAACATGGCGCTGGCCATGCGCGCGAGAACGGCCGGATCGAACGGCGCCTCGCCCGGGAACGTGGGTGTGCTGCTCACCGCGGCTTACTTGTAGGTGTCGGGATAGTCGTGGTACTTGCCGATCTCGACGTCGTCGAGCACGGCCAGCGCGTCGGTGGTCAACACCGCGAGCGAGCAGTACAGCGAGATCAGGTACGACGCGATCGCGTGATTGTTGATGCCCATGAAGCGCACCGACAGCCCCGGGCTCTGCTCGCCCGACAGGCCCGGCTGGAACAGGCCCACCACGCCCTGGCGCTTGTCGCCCACGCGCAGCAGCAGGATCTTGCTCTTGCCGTCGGCCACCGGCACCTTGTTCGACGGAATCAGCGGAATGCCGCGCCAGGTGATGAACTGCGAACCGAACAGGCTCACCGTGGGCGGCGGCGTGCCGCGGCGCGTGGCTTCACGACCGAACGCGGCAATGGCCAGCGGGTGCGTGAGGAAGAACGCGGGCTCCTTCCACACCTTGGTCAGCAGCTCGTCCAGATCGTCGGGCGTGGGCGCGCCGGTCAGCGGGAAGATGCGCTGCTCTTCGCTCACCTGCGCCAGCAGGCCGTAGTCGGGGTTGTTGATGAGCTCGCTCTCCTGGTTCTCCTTGATCGTCTCGATCGTCAGGCGCAGCTGCTCCTTGATCTGGTCGTGCGGGCTGCTGTACAGGTCGGAGATGCGGGTGTGCACGTCGAGCACGGTGCTCACGGCATTGAGGTAGTGCTCGCGCGGGTTCTCTTCGTAGTCGACGAAGGTGCGCGGCAGCTGGTTCTCTTCTTCGCGCGAGGTGCAGGTGACCTTGATCGACTCGGGATTCTTGACCTTGTTGACGCGGTAGATGCCCGCCTCCACCGGCACCCATTGCAGCAGGTGCGTCAGCCAGCGCGGGCTGATGGTCTCGAGTTGGGGAACGGTCTTGGTGGCGTTGGCTAGCTGGCGGGCGGCGTTGTCGCCAAGGGCGGTGGTACCACCGACTGTTGCACTCATGGATCAAGGCTCCGTGGGTTGAGGAAAAAGTGATCGCCAGTGTCTGGCGACCACGGGTTTCCCCTCAACAGGCTATAGCCGCCAAGTTGATCCGCCGTGCAAGGCGCGACTGCTCCAGTTGCTCGCAACGCGCGAGCAGGTTGACGATGTTGATGCCCAATGCAGTGGCCAGCTTCTGCGCCGTGACGATCGACGGGATCACGCGCCCGCGCTCGATCTCGCCCACGTACGAGCGGTTCAGATCGGAACGCTCGGCCAGCTCTTCCTGCGACCAGCCCTGCCCTTCGCGCAGCTGGCGCACGGTGACGCCGAAGTCTTCGACGAAGGCTTTCATACGCCGCCCGCCTTCGGTGCGCTGTTGTTCTGCAGGCTGGCCTGCGTGACGCTGGCACCGGGCTTCACGTCGTCGGTGATCCACACGTTGCCGCCGATGACCGCGCCCTTGCCCAGCGTCACGCGGCCCAGGATGGTGGCGCCCGCGTAGATGACCACGTCGTCCTCCACCACCGGGTGACGGGGCAGGCCCTTCTGCAGGTTGCCTTCGGCGTCGGTGGGGAAGCGCTTGGCGCCGAGCGTGACGGCCTGGTACAGCCGCACGCGCTTGCCGATGACGGCCGTCTCGCCGATCACGACGCCCGTGCCGTGGTCCATGAAGAAGCCCGCATCGATCGTCGCGCCCGGGTGGATGTCGATGCCGGTCTGCGCATGCGCCAGTTCGGCGACGATGCGCGCGAGCAGCGGCAGGCCGAGCTCGTAGAGCCGGTGCGCGAGGCGGTGGTGGATCATCGCGAGCACGCCCGGATAGCACAGCAGCACCTCGTCGACGCTGCGCGCGGCAGGGTCGCCCTGGTAGGCCGCGAGCACGTCGCTGTCGAGCAGCCGACGCAGGCCCGGCAGCGCGTTCGCGAACTGGCGCACGGCTTCGGTGGCCGCTGCGTCGATCTCGCTCGCGGGGCGCGGCGCCAGCCGTGCGTTGAAGTTCAGCTCGAGCCGGGCCTGCACCAGCAGCGCCTGCAAGGCGGCGTCGAGCGTGTGGCCCACGTAGAAATCCTCGCTCTCGTGGCGCAGGTCCGGCGGGCCCAGCCGCATCGGAAAGAGCGCGCCCTTGAGCGACTCGACGATCTGCGCCAGCGCATCGCGCGACGGAAACTCGCGCGCACCGGGCTCGCGCGAACGGCGCTGCGAATCGCGCCATTCATCGCGCACCTCGTGCAGTGCGCGCACGATGTCACTCACTTCGAATTGAGCCATGTGTTTTTTCCTCCCGTGTGTATCTATCGATGGGGGTTCAGTCCTGCACCCACAGCAGGCCATGGAAACGCCAGCCGTCGGACCCGCCCCGGTGCTGCCGCGCATCGATCTCGCCCTCGAAGCCTTCGACCACGTTGAACACGTGCGTGAAGCCGGCCTTGGCAGCGGCTTCGGCCGCCAGCGCGGAGCGCTTGCCGCTGCGGCACAAGAGCAGCACCACGGCCTCCTTACCACCGTCCTTGGCCACCTTGGCTTCGAGCTCGCGCACGAAGCGCGGGTTGCGCGTGAGCGCGGTGCCCGTGGCCCAGGCCACGTGCAGGCTGTCGGGCACATGGCCGACGAACTTGCGCTCTTCGCCGGAGCGCACGTCCACGAGCAGGGCCTGGCCGTCCTGCACCAGCTGCCAGGCCACGGGGGGCGTCACGCCGCCAGCGTAGGGCCAGTTCTTTTCGATGGCTTGCGCGCGCGCCTGTTCGAGGGCGGGCGGCAAGGCGATGACATCTTCAACTTCCACGGACATGCGGTTCGGCTCCTGTTGTACGTTGGTCATTCCATCTTCCTTGATGGCGATAACCACCACTGTAGGAGTGCGAAGGCCAAGGTCAAACGACTCAAAAGTCGATTCTTAACAACCTTGTGATCTATGGGGTGCTGCTTCAGGGCGCGCTCGGCGTCCTGCGCACACGCTCCAAACCAGCAGCGCTGAAACGAAAAACCCCGGTACCAAAACAGCACCGGGGAATCGCAAAGCCCGAGGGTCCGTCAGAGCTTGGCGATCGAAACTTCGGTCGACTTCACGAGTGCGACCACGTCGGAACCCACCTTCAGCTGCAGCTCGTCGACCGAGCGCGTGGTGATGACGGAGGTGACGATGCCCCAGGCGGTTTCGACATCGACTTCGGAGACGACGTCGCCGCGGATGATCTCGCGGACCTTGCCCTTGAACTGGTTGCGGACGTTGATGGCTTGGATGGACATGGTGATTTCTCTTTCAGGGTTGACAGGGGTTGTGAGTGAAAACGGCCGGCGCTCAGACGATCTCGGCCACGTCGTCGAACGCCAGCCGGGGCCCGCGTTCGAAAGTGCCGGCGTGGTCGGCCACGCCGAGGTTGACGAGGAAGTTCGCGCGATAGCGGCCGTCGGGGAAGAAGGCCTTGTCGACCAGGTCGGCGTTGAAGCCCGACTGCGGCCCCGCGTCGAGCCCGAGCGCGCGCGCCGCCAGGATCAGGTAGGCGCCCTGCAGGCTGCTGTTGCGAAAGGCCGTGGCCTGCGCGGCGTCGGCGCTCTTCTCGAAGAAGGGCTTGGCGTCGTAGGCCGGGAACTGCGTGGGCAGGTGCTCGTAGAAGCGCGTGTCGTGCGCCACGATCACCGTCACGCCGGCCTGCAGCGTCTGCGCGGTGTTGCCCGCCGACACCGCCGGCTTCAGCTTGGCCTTGGCCTCCTCGCTGCGCACGAACACGTAGCGCGCAGGCTGGGCGTTGTAGGCGGTCGGGCCCCATTTCACGAGGTCATACAGCTGGTGGATCAGCGCGTCGGTCACGGACACCGGCTTGAAGGCGTGCACGGTGCGCGCCTTGCGGAACAGCTGGTCCAGCGCACCGTCGGGAATGGCTTGCAGTGTGGTCATTTCTTGGAACGCTGTGTCAGTTCGATGCGGCGGCCAGGGCCTGGTCGAGGTCGGCAATCAGGTCGTCGATGTGCTCGATGCCCACCGACAGGCGCACCGTGTCTTCCGTGACGCCGGCGCGGGCCAGTTCTGCGGGCGACAGCTGCCGGTGCGTGGTCGATGCGGGGTGCGTGGCCAGCGAGCGCACGTCGCCGATGTTCACCAGGCGCGTGAAGAGCTTCAGCGCATCGAGGAACTTCGCCCCGCCCTCGCGACCCGCGCCGATGCCGAAGGTCAGCACGCCGCTGGACTTGCCGCCGAAGTACTTCTTCGCCAGCGGGTAGTCGGCATGGTCTTCGAGCGCGGCGTAGTTCACCCAGTTGACGGCCTTGCTCTGCTTCAGGTGTTGCGCCACCGCCAGCGCGTTGCTGCTGATGCGGTCCATGCGCAGCGCCAGCGTCTCGATGCCCTGCAGGATCAGGAAGGCGTTGAACGGCGAAATGGCCGCGCCCGTGTTGCGCAGCGGCACCACGCGCGCACGGCCGATGTAGGCCGCCGGGCCCAGCGCCTCGGTGTAGACCACGCCGTGGTAGCTCACGTCGGGCTCGTTCAGGCGCTTGAAGCGCTCCTTGTGCTCGGCCCACGGGAACTTGCCCGAATCGACGATGGCACCGCCGATGCTGGTGCCGTGGCCGCCCAGGTACTTGGTGAGCGAGTGCACCACGATGTCGGCGCCGTGCTCGATGGGCCGGCTCAGGTACGGCGAGGGCACGGTGTTGTCGACGATGAGCGGCACGCCGTGGCGGTGCGCGATTTCGGCGATGGCCGCGATGTCGGTCACGTTGCCCGCCGGGTTGCCCAGCGACTCGACGAACACCGCCTTCGTGCGCTCGTCGAACAGCTTCTCGAAGCTGCTCGGGTCGCGATGGTCCGCGAAGCGCGTGGTGATGCCGAACTGCGGCAGCGTGTGGGCGAACAGGTTGTAGGTGCCGCCGTACAGTGCCGTGCTGCTGATGATGTTGTCACCGGCCTCGGCAATCGTCTGGATCGCGTAGGTCACGGCCGCCTGGCCCGAGGCCAGTGCCAGCGCGGCGATACCGCCTTCGAGCGCGGCCACGCGCTGCTCCAGCACGTCCTGCGTCGGGTTGTTGATGCGGGTGTAGATGTTGCCCGGCACCTTCAGGTCGAACAGGTCGGCGCCGTGCTGCGCGCTGTCGAAGGCATAGGCCACGGTCTGGTAGATCGGCGGCGCGACGGCGCGGGTGGTGGGCTCGGGCGAGTAGCCGGCGTGGACCGACAGGGTTTCGAATTTCCAGTTCTGCGACATGCGACTGCCTTTCAAAGGGGGAATGAATGAAACGACTCAGATCGCCCAGCGCAGGGCATGGGCCTGGGGTGTGAGCCAACTGGTATCGGTGCTTTCCACATCGGTCTCTTCGGACTTCTGCAGCACCCGGTCGAGGATTCGTTTTTCGATCGCGGCAAAGGCCGGGTCGCCCTGCGAGCGCGGACGGGCCAACGCAATGTTCTCGTCGAGCGCGATGCGGCCGTCCTCGATGAGGATCACGCGGTCGGCCAGGGCCACGGCTTCCTGCACGTCGTGCGTCACCAGCAGCGCGGTGAAGCGGTGGCGCTGCCACAGGTTCTCGATGAGGCGGTGCATCTCGATGCGCGTGAGCGCGTCGAGCGCGCCCAGCGGCTCGTCGAGCAGCAGCAGGCGCGGGTGATGCACCAGCGCGCGCGCCAGGGCCACGCGCTGGCGCTGCCCGCCCGACAGGCGCGCCGGCCATTCGTTCTCGCGGTCGGCCAGGCCGACCTGCGCCAGCACTTCCTTGCCGCGCGCCTTGGCGTCGTTCGGCAGGCCCAGCGTCACGTTGTCGAGCACGCGGCGCCAGGGCAACAGGCGCGCTTCCTGAAACATGATGCGGGTGTCGTCGTGCAGGCCGCTCACGGCCTTGCCGTCGGTGTAGAGGCCGCCAGAGGTGGCTTCCTCGAGGCCCGCGATGAGCCGCAGCAGCGTGCTCTTGCCGCAGCCGCTGCGCCCGACGATGGCGATGAACTGGCCCGGCTCGATGGTCAGCTGCGTGTTGCGCAGCACCTCGCGCGCGCCATAGCGCTTGTGCAGGCCGCGCGCCTCGAGGCGCACGCCACCGGCAATGGCTTGGGGTTGGATGTCTTTGAGAACGGCACTCATGAATTCAGGCCCCGGGGTTGAACAGCGCCACCTTCAGCGCATCGATTTTTCTGGGCAGCAGCTTCTCGGCGAAGAAGGCATCGGCGATGCGCTGCTGTTCGGCCAGCCCGCCGGGCACCACGGGCCGCACGGCGTAGCTGCGGCGGCTGTTGGCTTGCTCGATGGTCGGGGCGTCGAGCCCCCACACAGGCGCGAGCAAGGCCGCGGCCTCTTTCGGGTTCTGCTTGACCCACTTGCCGGTCTTCTCCAGCTCGGCGTAGACCACGCGCAGCACGTCGGGCCGCGCCTTCGCGAACTTGGTGCTCGCCAGGTAGTAACGCTGGTACGACGCAATGCCCGCGCCGTCGGCCAGGATGCGCACCTTCGACTGGCGCTGGGCGGCGGCCAGGAACGGGTCCCAGACCACCCAGGCGTCGATGGCGCCGCGCTCGAAGGCGGCGCGGCCGTCGGCCGGCGTCAGGTAGGCGGGCTCGATGTCCTTGAACGAGAGGCCGGATTTTTCGAGTGCGGCGATCAGCAGGTAGTGCGCGCCGGCCGCTTTCGCGAAGCCGACCTTCCTGCCCTTGAGATCGGCCACGGTCTTGAGCGGCGACTCGTCGCGAACGACGATGGCCTGCGCGGCCGGCGATGGTGCTTCCTGCGCCAGAAAGGTCAGGTCGGCACCGGCCGCCTGTGCGAACACGGGCACGGTGTCGGCGACGTCGGCGCTGATGTCCAGGTTGTCGAGGTTCAGCGCCTCGAGCAGCGGCAGGCCGCTGGTGAATTCGTGCCAGCTCAGCGAAACGTTGAGCGGCGCGAGCTGCTTCTCGAGCGTGCCCTGCACCTTCAAGAGCGCGATCAGCGTGGACGACTTCTGGTAGCCGAAGCGCACCGTGGCGGGCCGTTGCTGCTGTGCCAGCACGGCACCTGCGCTCAGCGCGCTCAGCGTCGCAATGGCAGTGCGGCGATTGATGAGGTGGTTCATGTCCCCTGCCCTCACTTCGCCGGCTTCTTCTGGTAGCCGGGGTGCCAGCGCAGCCACCATTGCTCCAGGCCGCGCGCGAACAGGTCGGCCAGCTTGCCGAGCAGCGCGTACAGCAGGATGCCCACGAGCACGATGTCGGTCTGCAGGAACTCGCGGGCGTTCATCGTGAGGTAGCCGATGCCGGCCTGCGCCGAGATGGTCTCGGCCACGATGAGGATCACCCACATCAGGCCCAGCGAGAAACGCAGGCCCACCAGGATCGACGACAGCGCACCCGGCAGGATCACCTCGCGGTACAGCTGCCAGCGCGACAGACCGTAGGTGCGCCCCATTTCGATGAGCTGCGGATCGACGTTGCGGATGCCGTGGAAGGTGTTCAGGTAGATCGGGAAGAACACCGACACCGAGATCAAGAAGAGCTTGGCCGATTCGTCGATGCCGAACCACAGGATCACCAGCGGAATGAGCGCCAGCGCCGGGATGTTGCGCACCATCTGGATGGTCGAGTCGAGCAGCGTCTCGAAGAACTTCACCGAGCCCGTGAGCAGGCCCAGCGCCAGCCCCGCGCCGCCGCCGATGGCGAGCCCCGCGAGCGCACGGCCCGCGCTCACCTTCACGTGCGTCCAGAGTTCGCCGGACACGGTGAGCGTCCACGCGGCCTTGACCACGTCGAGCGGTGCCGGCAGCACACGCGTCGAGAGCCAACCCAGCGACGAGGCGATCTGCCAGACGACGATCAGCCCCACCGGCACCAGCCACGGGATGAGCCGCTTCGCGACGTTGAGGGCGAAGCCTCGCAGCGCGCTGCCTGCGTCCCCTGCGGTGTTCGATGCCGGCGCCACCGCCGGCAGTTCCTGTACTTGTTCGGTCATGCGTGTCCTCAGCTTTGCGAGACGAGTCGGGACGGCGCGTCGAGGTTGGCGACGACTTCGCCGAAGGGGCCGCTCAGGGAGCCGCCCGCGAGTTGCGTCTTCGCCTTGCGCGAGAGCAGCGGGAACACCAGTTCGGCGAAGCGATAGGCCTCTTCGAGGTGCGGGTAGCCCGAGAAGATGAACTTGTCGATGCCCAGCGCCGCGTACTCCTCGATGCGCGCCGCCACGGTCTTGGCGTCGCCGACCAGCGCCGTGCCCGCGCCACCACGCACCAGGCCCACGCCGGCCCAGAGGTTGGGCGCGATCTCCAGGTCGGCACGCCCGCGCTTGGCGCCGCCGGCGTGCAGCGCGGCCATGCGGCGCTGGCCTTCGGAATCCATGCGCGCAAAGGCGGCCTGGGCGCGCGCGACGGTCTCGTCATCGACGCGGCTGATGAGTTCTTCGGCGGCTTTCCAGGCGGCGTCTTCGGTCTCGCGCACGATCACGTGCAGGCGGATGCCGAACTGCACGCTGCGGCCCTGGCGCTCGGCGCGGGCGCGCACGTCGGCGATCTTCTTCGACACTTCCGCGGGCGGCTCGCCCCAGGTGAGGTAGGCATCGACCTGTTCGGCGGCCAGGTCGTGCGCCGCCGCAGAAGAGCCGCCGAACCACACAGGCGGATACGGTTTCTGCACCGGCGGAAACAGCAGCCGCGCGCCCTTCACGCTCAGGTGCTTGCCTTCGTAGTCGTAGGTGCCGGTCTCGTGGCTGCGCGCAATGATCTCGCGCCAGATGCGGATGAACTCGGCCGATTGCTCGTAGCGCGCCGCGTGGTCGAGGTACACGCCGTCGCCTTCCAGCTCGGCCTGGTCGCCGCCGGTGACGAGGTTCACGAGCAGGCGCCCGCCCGAGAGCCGGTCGAAGGTCGCGGCCATGCGCGCGGCCAGGCTGGGCTGGTGCAGGCCCGGCCGCACCGCCACCAGAAACTTGAGCTTCTTCGTCGCGCCGATCAGGCTGGAGGCGATCACCCACGGGTCTTCGCAGGAGCGGCCGGTGGGAATCAGCACGCCTTCGTAGCCGAGGTGGTCGGCCGCGCCGGCGATCTGCTGCAGGTACGGCAGGTCGACGGCGCGCGCGCCTTCGCTCGTGCCAAGGTAACGGCTGTCGCCGTGCGTGGGGAGGAACCAGAAGATCTGCATCGGAAACTCTCGATCGTTCGTTGGCTTGCCCGTTCAGACGGCAAGAAGAAAAGGAAGGCGGCGCGCGGCAGACACGACGCCCCAGGCGCGCGCCGTGATGGCCAGCACCTGGCCGGCGCGTTCGTGCAGGACAGTCGACACGGTGGCCATCACGCGATCCCCGCGCCGGCGGCTTCGAGCACGTTGATCTTTCTGGGGATCAGCTTGAGCGCGAAGAAGGTGTCGGCGATCTGCTGCTGCTCGGCCAGGATGGCCTTGGTGATCGGGCCGGTGCCGTAGGCCGTGCGGCCTTGCGACAGGTCGGCCACCGCCTTGGGCAGGCCCCAGATGGCCGACAGCTCGGTCGCCAGTTCGTTGCGGTGGGCGGCACCCCACTGGTCGATCTTGTTGACCTCTTCGATCGCGATGGCCAGCACGTCGGCGTTCTTCGCCACGTAGTCGAGCGACGAGAAGTAGTAGGCGCGGTTGCCGACCACGCCCACGGCGTCGGCCAGGATGCGTGCGTCGAGCGACTGCTGCGCGGCGGCCAGGAACGGGTCCCAGATCACCCAGGCGTCGACCGAGCCTTTCTCGAAGGCGGCGCGCGCATCGGCCGGCGGCAGGTAGACCAGGTTCAGGTCGCTGTAGGCCAGGCCATGTTTCTCGAACAGCTTGACGATGAAGTAATGGACGTTCGAGCCCTTGTTGAGCGCGATCTTCTTGCCCTTGAGGTCGGCCACGCTCTGGATGGCCGAGCCCTTGGGCACCAGCACCGCCTCGGTCTTCGGGCGCGGCACCGTGGCGCCCACGTAGGCCAGCGGTGCACCGGCGGCCTGCGCGAAGATGGGCGGCGCTTCGCCGACGTCGCCGAAGTCGATCGAGCCGACGTTCAGCGCCTCGAGCTGCACCGGGCCGGCCGTGAACTCGGTCCACTTCACGGTGGCGCCCAGCGGCGCGAGCCGCTTCTCGAGCGTGCCGCGGGCCTTGAGCACGCTCAGGTAGCCCTTCTGGTGGCCGATGCGCAACTGGCGCGCGGGGGCCTGCGCCAGGGCGGCGAACGACGACGGCAGCGCGAGGGCGGCGGCTGCGCCCTGCAGCAGGCGGCGGCGGGGAATGGCAATGCGGGTCATGGAAAGGGGTCCTTCGAATCTGTTCAGGGCTGGGCCGTGACGACCGCGTCGCTGACCTTGATGGGCTTGGGAATGAGCTTCAGCGCGTAGAAGGTGTCGGCGATCTGCTGCTGGTCGGCCGCGACGGCCGCGGTGATCGGCTTCACGTTGAACTCGTAGCGGCGCAGCGCCAGCTCCACCACATCGACGGGCAGGCCCTGCAGCGGCGCAATCAGCTCGGCGGCCTGGCGCAGGTTCTTCTTGAGCCAGATGCCCTGCTCGACCGAGTCGGCGAACAGCGCGTCGATCACCTGCGGGTGCTTCTTCACGAAGCCGCGCTCGCCCAGGTAGTACTGGTAGTTGTTGACCACGTCCGGTGCGCCATCGGCCAGCACGCGGGCGCCGGTGGCTTTCTCGGCGGCGGCCTGGAACGGGTCCCAGATCACCCAGGCGTCGACGTTCTTGCTTTCGAAGGCGGCGCGGCCATCGGCGGGCGCGAGGTACACGGGCTGGATGTCGGACAGCTTCAGGCCGTTTTTCTCCAGCTGCTTCACGAGCAGGTAGTGCACGTTGCTGCCCTTGTTGAGCGCGACCTTCTTGCCCTTGAGGTCGGCCACGGAGCGGATGGGCGAATCCTTGGTGACGAGGATGGCCTCGGCGCGCGGCGCGGCCGGGTCGTAGCCGAAGTAGACGAACTTCGCCCCCGCGGCCTGCGCGAAGATGGGCGGCGCCTCGCCGACATAGCCCACGTCGACCGCACCCACGTTCAGCCCTTCGAGCAGCTGCGGGCCGGCCGGGAACTCGACCCACTTCACGCCGAAGCCCAGCGGCGACAGCTTCTTCTCGAGCGTGCCCTGTGCCTTCTGCAGCACGAACAGGCTGGCCGACTTCTGGTAGCCGATGCGCAGCTCGCCCTTGGGCTTGCCTTGCGCATGTGCCGAGGCGGCGGAGATGAAGCTCACGATCAACGCGATGGCGGTGACGACGATGGCGCTGATGGCCAGGTCGCGCAGCGCCTGCCAGAAGGAGCGCGGCGCGACTTCGAACACGGAGTCTTCGGGAGCGACGGGGTTCATGCGAAATTCCTTGGTGCAAAAACGTGAGGCAAAGCGATCCCCCGGCCGCACACAGGCGGCTTTGAAAAACGGGGAACGGAAAGAAGTCTGGCCGGGGCCGGGTTCAGCGAGGAACCCGGTCGTCAGACGCTACATCGCACACGGGAGAAAGGAACCGGCTCGAAGCCGTGCGTGGCCGGCAGCTTCAGGCCTTCGGTCGCGAGCACCTCGACGGCCTCGTTCAGGCGCTCCGCCAGGTCGTGGTGCACCTGGTAGGCGTTCTCGGGCGTCAGCGCGATCTGCGAATCGCTCGCGTAGACGCCCGGCAGGATGTGGCGCGCCGACAGCGACTGCAGCACGGGCCGCAGTGCGTAGTCGAGCGCGAGCATGTGGTGCGGGCTGCCGCCGGTGGCCAGCGGCAGCACCGTCTTGCCCTTGAGCGCGTTCTGCGAGAGCAGGTCGAGAAAGACCTTCAGCACGCCGCTGTAGGCCGCCTTGTAGACCGGCGTGGCCACCACGATCACGCGGGCCGCCGCCACCTGGGCAATGGCTCGCTCGATGGCCGGATGCGCCCACTCGGCCAGCAGCAGCGCTTGCGCCGGCAGGTCGCGGATCGCGAGCCGCTCGATGCGCGCATGGCGTTGGGCCAGCCGCTCGCCCACCGCGTCGAGCAAGGCGGTGGAACGGGACGGGGCCGAGGGGCTGCCGGCAATCAGGAGAACGGACACGAGAAACTTTCGTTGGGCTTCAGGAGAAATTCAGGGCGAAGCGATCCCCGGCGCCCTCCCATGGGGTGCCACCAGCGATCGATTCCGGCGCAGCTGCGCTTACTTCTGCTTGGGTGCGTAAATTTGATCGAAGGAGCCGCCGTCGGCGAAGTGCTCCTTGTCCGCCTTCGCCCAGCCACCGAAGGCCTGGTCGATGGTCACCAGCGTCAGCTTGGGGAACTGCTTGTCGTACTTGGCCTTGGCCTTGTCGGACGTCGGGCGGTAGAAGTTGCGGCCCGCGATGTCCTGGCCTTCGTCGGAGTACAGGTACTTCAGGTACTCCTCGGCCACGGCGCGCGTGCCCTTCTTGTCGACCACCTTGTCGACCACCGCCACGCTGGGCTCGGCCAGGATGGAGATGGACGGCACGACGATCTCGAACTTCTCGGGGCCGAATTCCTTCAGCGCCAGGAAGGCTTCGTTTTCCCAGGCCAGCAGCACGTCGCCCACGCCGCGCTGCACGAAGGTGATGGTCGAGCCGCGCGCGCCGGTGTCGAGCACGGGCACGTTCTTGTACAGGTTGCCGACGAATTCCTTGGCCTTCGCTTCACCGCCGTACTTGCGCTTGGCGAATTCCCAGGCGGCCAGATAGTTCCAGCGGGCGCCGCCCGAGGTCTTGGGGTTGGGGGTGATCACCTGCACACCGGGCTTGACCAGGTCGTCCCAGTCCTTCAGGCCCTTGGGGTTGCCCTTCTTCACCAGGAACACGATGGTCGAGGTGTAGGGGGCGGAGTTGTGCGGCAGGCGCTTTTGCCAGTCGGCCTTGACGAGGCCGCCGTGCGTGGCCAGGGCGTCGATGTCGCCGCCCAGCGCCAGCGTCGCCACGTCGGAATCGATGCCGTCGATGATCGAGCGCGCCTGCTTGCCCGAGCCGCCGTGCGACTGCTTGACGCTCACGTCCTGGCCGGTCTTGGCCTTCCAGTACTTGGCGAAGGCCTGGTTGTAGTCCACGTACAGCTCGCGGGTCGGGTCGTACGACACGTTCAGCAGCGTCACGGGGCTCTTGGCACCCGCCGCGCCCTGCGAAAACGACGGCAATGCCGACAGGGCCAAGGCACCGGCCACGCCGGCACCCAGGGAAAGCTTGATAAAGTCGCGGCGAAGGCTCATGGTGTCTTGCTCTTAAAAAGGCATATCAATGAAGCCACG
Source organism: Variovorax sp. GW821-FHT09A10 (assembly GCF_059418385.1). Taxonomy (NCBI): domain Bacteria; kingdom Pseudomonadati; phylum Pseudomonadota; class Betaproteobacteria; order Burkholderiales; family Comamonadaceae; genus Variovorax; species Variovorax sp. GW821-FHT09A10. The sequence continues at coordinate 216,683 of NZ_JBWKPT010000002.1, read as the reverse complement.
TATTCTGAATACGACATATAGGAACTGGAACGACCAAGTTTTCAGTTCTTAATAGCCAAATCAACTAAGCAACCGCTTTCCCCCACAAGAGGCAATCAAATGGCACGCATGGTTCAGTGCATCAAGCTCGGCAAAGAGGCCGAAGGACTCGACTTTCCGCCGTACCCCGGCGACCTGGGCAAGCGCCTGTGGGAAAACGTCAGCAAGGAAGCCTGGGCCGCCTGGCTCAAGCAACAGACCATGCTGGTCAATGAAAACCGGCTGAACCTGGCCGACCTGCGCGCCCGCCAGTACCTGGCTCGCCAGATGGAAAAGCACTTCTTCGGCGAAGGCGCCGACGTGGCGCAAGGCTACGTTCCCCCTCCCGCGGCCTGAGTCCGGCGTGGCCGCCGACGGCACCCCGCTCGGCGCGCGCTCCGGCGACACCCCTCCCCTCGACAACGACACACCGGCGCTTTCGCGCCGTGTGTTTTTGGACGGCTGTGGCCTGCCCGCCGCCTGGTCCGGGCGCCCGCAATGGCGGATTCTCGAAACCGGCTTCGGGCCGGGCCTTCATTTCCTGACAACCTGGCAGGCTTGGCGCGCCGACCCCCACCGGCCGCGCCTGCTGCATTACGTCGCGGTCGACGCCCATCCGGCGCCGGCCGGCGATCTGCTGCGCGCCGCTGAAGCCGACCCGGCCCTCGCGCCGCTCGCCGAGGAGCTGACCCGCCAATGGGCCGGGCTGCTGCCGGGCTTCCACCGGCTGGCCTTCGACGACGGCCGCGTGCTGCTCACGCTGTGCGTGGGCGAGCTGCAGCCGATGCTGCGCGCGCAACGCTTCGAGGCCGACAGTCTCTTCCTCGACGGCTTCGGCCCGGCGATGGCCTCACCCGACACGCTCAAGGCGGTGTCGCGCTTCGCCCGCCAGGGCACCGGCCTCGCGGCCCGCACCGACGACGACGGGGTGCGCCATGCGCTGGCGCAGAACGGCTTCCAACTCGACCCGCGCCCCGGCAACCTACGCGGCGTGTTCGCGCCCGCCTGGACCGTCCGGCGTCGCCAGCCAGTGCGTGAAGGTGTCGACGCGCCCGGCCATTGCGCGGTGATCGGCGCCGGGCTCGCGGGTGCGGCAGTCGCGGCCAGCCTTGCGCGGCGCGGCTGGCGTGTGACGGTGCTCGATGCAGCCGACGTGCCGGCCTCCGGCGCGTCGGGCCTGCCGGTCGGGCTGCTGGCGCCGCATGTGTCGTCCGACGACGCCTTGCTGTCGCGGCTCACGCGCGCCGGCATCCGTGCCACCTGGAGCGAACTGACGCAGCGGCTCGACCCCGACCGCGACTGGGGCGCTCACGGCTCGCTTGAACGCCGGCCCGACGGCGACGTGCGCGTACCGCCCGGCTGGAGCGCGGACGGGCTGAACGAATCCTGGCCCGCACAGCCCGACCAACTCGCGGCGGCCGGCCTACCGCCCGACACGCCGGCGCTCTGGCATGCGCGCGCGGCCTGGGTGCGGCCGCACCGGCTGATCGCCGCGTGGCTGCGCCAACCGGGCGTCGAATTCCGGGGCAACTGCCACGTGGCGCGTCTCGCACGCACGGACGGCGGCTGGCAGCTGTTCGACGACACCGGCGCCTTGCTCGCCGAAGCCGACCGCGTCGTCGTGGCTGCAGGCTTCGCATCGCACCGCTTCGCGCCCGACCTGCCATTGCAACCCGTGCGCGGCCAAGTCGCCTGGGGCCGCGCCGCCCCCACCGCCCTGCCCGTCACCCCCATCAACGGCGACGGCCACCTGATCGCCGGCGTGCCCGACGGCCAGGCGCCGCAGCCGCTGTGGCTGATCGGCGCCACCTTCGACCGCGACAGCACCGACCTCGCCCCCACCGACGCAGACCGCCTCGCCAACCGCGAACGGCTCGCGCGCCTGCATCCCGGCGCCGCCACCGCGCTGGCGCCCGCCTTCGAACGCGAAGACGTGCACGCCTGGGTCGGCGTGCGCTGCGCCTCGGGCGACCGCCGGCCGCTGGTCGGCCCGCTGGCCCCGGGGGCCGACGAGGGCCTGTGGGCCTGCACCGCGCTGGGCTCACGCGGCCTGAGCTTTGCCACCCTGTGCGCCGAGCTGCTGGCGGCGCAGTGGCATGGCGAGCCGCTGCCCTTGCCCGCGACGCTCGCCAAGGCGCTGGGCACGCAGCGGCTCTGGCCCGGATCGGACTGAATCGGCGCGTTCTGGCTTTCCCGTCACCCGAGGTCACGCGCGCACCGCACAATGCGCGCCATGGCCATCCAGTACGACATCACCCACACCACCGTCTACCGCTACAACAAGCCGGTGACCTTCGGCTTGCACCGCGTGATGTTCCGTCCGCGCGACAGCCACGACCTGCGGGTGCTCGCCACCGACCTGCAGGTGAGCCCGCAGGCCCTCACGCGGCTGATCCAGGACCCGTACTCGAACTCCGTCGCGCTGGTGCAGCCGCTGGGCGAAGCGACCGAGCTGCGCATCGTCTGCTCCTTCACCATCGAGCACGTGCCGCCTTCGCAGCGCGACCTGCTCACGCTCGACCCGTCGGCCGAGTTCCTGCCCTTTGCCTATTCGGTGCAGGAGCGCCTGGACCTGGAGCACTACCTGCGCCCGCACCACAACGACGACGCCAACGGCACGCTGATCCGCTGGGCGCACCAGTTCCTGCACACCGACCAGCCCAACAGCACGCGCGATGTGCTCACGCGCATGAACGCGCACATCGGCCAGAGCTTCGAATACAAGGCGCGCGACGAGGAAGGCACGCAGACGCCGCTCGAAACGCTGGCGCTGGGCAGCGGCAGCTGCCGCGACTACGCGCTGCTGATGATGGAAGCCACACGCCGTCTCGGCATCGCGACGCGCTTCGTCTCGGGCTACCTCTACGACGCCTCGCTCGACAGCGACGCCACCGGGCAGGCCCCCGGCGAATCGGTCACCGGCGCTGGCAGCACGCACGCGTGGCTGCAGGCCTACCTGCCGGGCGCGGGCTGGCTGGCCTTCGACCCGACCAACAACCTCATGGGCAGCGGCCAGCTGATCCGCGTGGGCGTGGCGCGCGACCCCGCGCTGGCGGCGCCCATCTCGGGCAGCTGGTACGGCGACGCCGAAGCCTATGAAGGCCTCGAGGCCACGGTGGTGGTGAAGCGCCGCAAGGGCGGCTGAGCGCCCTTCCTTTTCAGGTTCGACTTATTTCGGCTGCGCCGCGCGGTACGCCTTCACCGCCGGCACGGCCGTGGCCGCGCTGTCGGCAAAGAAGCCGTCGATGCCCGCGTCGAGAAACGCCTTGATCTCGCCGGCGGTGTCGCCGTACACGATCGGGTCGGTCTTGGGCGCCTTCTTCAGGCTGTCGGGCAGGAAGTTGTTCTCGGGCCGCACCGTGAAGATGTGGACCAGCAGCTTCTTGTCGTGCGCGTCCTTCACGAGCGTGGTCGGCGCGCCGAGCTTGCCGTCGACCACCGGGATCACGCGCGCCTTGGCCGGGCCGATGCCGTTCGCATACGTCGCGATCTCGGCCAGGCCTTCGGGTTTCACGAGGTCGGCATAGGTGCGCTTGTCGTTCAGCGCCACCAAGTCATACGGCGCGCCCTGCCCGTCGATGAGCTGGACGATCTTCACCGTGCTCTTCAGGCGGATGTCCTTCAGGTTGCCGGTTTCGAAGGACTGCACGAACACCGGCGCGTCGGCCTTGTCGAGGTCGTGCTTGTGCAGCGTGTCGAGCAGCTTCTTCTCGAGCGGCAGGCCGATCGAACGGAAGTAGGTCGGGTGCTTGGTCTCGGGGTAGATGCCGATCACGCGGCCCTTGATGACCGACTGCGCCTTGGCGAGCTGGATCACTTCGTCGAGCGTGGGCACCTGGAGCTGGTCGAAAGACACGTTGGCCGGGCGCAGCGCCGGGATGCGTTCGCGCGCCTTCAGCTCCTTGAGTTCAGCCAGCGTGAAGTCTTCGGTGAACCAGCCGGTGACCTGGCGGCCGTCGATGACCTTGGTGGCCTTGCGGTCGGCGAACTTCGGCACTTCGGCCACGTTCGTCGTGGCTTCGAGCACCTTGCCCGCGGCATCGACGATGGCGATGGCGTTCTCGTGGCGCGCGACCAGCTCGCCGTCCTTGGTGGGCACGAGGTCGGGCTCGATGAAATCGGCACCGTCGTCGATGGCCTGTTGGTACGAGGCCAGCGTGTGCTCGGGCCGCAGCGCGGGCGCGCCACGGTGGCCGATGACGAGCACGGGGGCGGCCTCGGCCGGTGCTGGCGCCGGGGCGGGCGCAGGTGCCGGCGCCGGGGGCGAGACCGGCGCGAGGGGCCACATCGGCATGCCACCGCCGCCGTTGCCACCACCGCAGGCGGCCATGAATGCGCAAGCGCAGGCCGCGAGGGCCGTGCGCGAGAAATTGAACAACTGCATTGAAATCCTCCCCTTTTGTATCCATCGAAATGGATGCGCCATCTTTCCGCCGTCAACGTGACGGGCGGCAGGCGCGGCGGATCATCAAGGGGAGATATGTCTGTCGCGTGACATGCGGGCAGGCATGCTGTCACGCGGCGCCACGCGACCGTGCGCTCAGCCGCGCGCAGCCAGCTTTGCCTCGAGCTCGGCGATGCGCGCCCTGGCTTCGTCGCCTTCGGGAATCGGCCGGCCGCTGTCGCGCCACTGCACCGCGCTCTTGAAGCCTTCGGCCTCGGCCTGGCGGCGGAACCATAGGCCCTCGGGGTTGTGGCGCGTGATGCCGTCGAACACGGTGGCGAACATCTGGGTCTGCTCCAGCCCCATCGAATGCCAGACCTGGTTGACGACCATCTTGTGCATCATGAGGTGCGAACTGGGCACGCCCGCGATGCGCTGCGCGAGCGCCAGCGTGGCCTCGTCGAGCTGCGCCGCGGGCACCGCGAAGTTGGCCAGGCCCCAGTCGGCCGCCTGCGTGCCGGTGATGGTGTCGCCCGTGAACATGAGCTGCTTGGCGCGCAATGCGCCGAGCCGGTAGGTCCACATCGCGGTGGTCGGGCAGCCCCACACGCGCGTGGGCATGTAGCCGATGCGTGCGTCGTCAGCCATGGTGAGCAGGTCGCAGCACAGCGCGATGTCGCTGCCGCCGGCCACCGCGTAGCCGTGCACCTTGGCGATGGTCGGCTTGCGGCAGCGCCACAGCGACATGAAGTCTTCGGTGTTGCGCTTCATGGCGGCGTAGTCGAGCATCGGGTCCCACGGCGTTTTCTCCTGCCGGCAGGGATGGTCGCCCTGGCCTTCGCGGCCGTGGCCTTCGGCGTAGTCGCCCAGGTCGTAGCCGGCGCAGAAGGCGCGGCCCGCGCCTTCGACCACGATCACGTGCACCTCGTCGTCGGCCTCGGCCCATTCGACCGCGCGGCGGATGTCGGTCGGCGTGCTGTCGCCGATGGCGTTGAGCTTCTCGGGGCGGTTGAGCACGAGGCGTGCGATGCGCGGGTGCTGCGGGTCCTTGTCGATCAGGACGGTCTCGAAAGCGGGCATGGTCGGTGGTCTCCTTCTGTTCTTGGGGGGTGATGCCGCTTCGCTTGTAGCATCGCCCGCCGCCCGCTGGCAAACCCGTCGACCGCCGGGCTCAACGCCCTGTGGCGCCCCCGAGCCGGAACAGGAACACCGCGCCCTTGCCCGGCTGCGGCACAAGGCGGATGTCGCTGCCGTGCAGCTGAAGGATGCGCTGCACGATCATGAGCCCCAGCCCGCCGCCACGCGCACCGCCATCGGCAAAGGCCGGCCGCGTGAACAGGCCCTTCTGCAGCTCGCCCGGAATGCCGGGACCGGTGTCGCTCACCTGCACCGCCACGCCGGCGTCGGACGGGCGCAAGCGCACCTCGATCTCGCCGCCGGCCGGCGTGTGGCGGATGGCGTTGTCCAGCAGGTTGGTCAGCACGCGCTCGATCATGCCGAGGTCGGCCGACACCACGGGCAGGTTCGGCGCGATGTCGGGCTTGAGCTGCTGGCGCCGCGCCTCGGCCGCGAGCTCGAACTTCTGGAACACGTCCTGCACGAGGTCGGCGAGCGCGAAGTTCTCTTTCTCGGGCTTGACCACGCCGTACTCGAGCCGTGCCAGCTCGAACACCTCCTGCGCGAGCCGGCCCACCTTGCGGCTCTGGCCGAGCGCAATCTCCAGGTAGCGGCGGCGCTCTTCCTCGCTGAGCGTGCCGGCCTTGAGCAGCAGCGTCTCGAGGTAGCCGTGCAGCGAGGTGAGCGGCGTGCGCAGGTCGTGCGAGATGTTGGCGAAGAGCTCGCGGCGCTGGCGGTCCTGCAGGCTGAGTTCGCGCCACTGCTCGGCAATGCGGCGCGTCATCTGCGCAAAGGCCTGCTGCAGCTGCGCGATCTCGTCGTCGGCGTGGCGCGGCGGCGCGGGCATGGGCGCCTCGCGCTCCAGCGCCGCAATGCCCTCGGCCTCGAAGCGGCGCACCGCCGCCGTCAGCTCGCGCAGCGGCCGGGTGATGAGGCGGAACGCCACCAGCCCGGCGATGAGCCCCAGCAGCGCCACCAGCGCCATCGACCACAGCGTGGTGCGCAGCACGGTGTCGGCCGAGAGGTTGGCGGCCAGCGCGTCGTGGTCTTCGCCTTGCAGCACCACGTACACATAGCCGGCGTCGCGCCCGCCCATGCGCAGCGGCGCGGCGCTGAAGACCTTGGCGCCGTCGGGGCTGCGCGGGTCGTCGCCCGCGATGGGGAGGCGCTCGCCGGCCAGCAGCCGGCGGATGGGGTCGAGCGCCACCTTGTCGCGCTTGAGGTGCCCGGGCGGCGCGGCCTGGGCCTCGATGTGGCCGTCGGGCCCCAGCACGTAGACCTCGACGCTGGGGTTGACGGTCATGAGCTTGTCGAACAGGTCTTTCACCGCCACCGGGTCGAGCCCGCCGGGTTTCATGAGTTCGGCGTTCTGCGCGATGTGGGCCGCGAGCCCCAGCGACAGGCGCTGCGTCACCTCTTGCGCGTGCTGCGCACCGGCGCGCATCTGCAGCCACGCCGAGGCCCCGCAGCAGGCCAGCAGCAGCACCGCGAACGCGATCGACAGGCGCCGCGACAGCGTGGCCCAGGCCATCGTCATTGAAGCACCCTTGGCGCTTCGCGCCTTCCCGCCAGGCGGGAGCGAGCTTGCTTGGGGCGGCCCGGCGCGGCGCTCATACGTCGCCCTTCGGTGCAGCGTCATCGGCCGCGAGCTTGTAGCCGCGCCCCCACACCGTGAGGATGCGCCGCGGCGCGGCCGGGTCGGCCTCGACCTTGGTGCGCAGCCGGTTGATGTGCGTGTTGACCGTGTGCTCGTAGCCGTCGTGCTGGTAGCCCCAGACCTGGTTGAGCAGGTCGAGGCGCGAGAACACCTTGCCGGGATGGCGCGCAAAGAAGTACAGCAGGTCGAACTCGCGCGGCGTGAGCTCGATGGGCTTGCCGTCGACGCGCACCTCGCGCGCCAGCGGCTCGATGTCGAGGTTGCCCAGCGTGAGGCTGCCCGACTCCAGCCGGGCGTTGCGCGCCAGTGCGTCGGTGCGCCGCAGCAGTGCCTTCACGCGCGCCACCAGCTCCAGCACCGAGAAGGGCTTGGCCAGGTAGTCGTCGGCGCCCAGCTCCAGCCCGAGGATGCGGTGCACCTCGCTGGAGCGTGCGCTCACGATGATGACGGGCGTGTAGCGCGCCATGGCGCGGGCGCGGCGGCAGATCTCGAGGCCGTCGATGCCGGGCAGCATGAGGTCGAGCACCAGCGCGTCCCACTGGCCGCGCTCCAGTGCGCGCAGGCCGGCGTTGCCGTCGGCGGCGTGCTCGACCGCATAGCCCTCGTCGCGCAGGTGCATGCGCAGCAGCTCGGCAATGTGGGCGTCGTCTTCGACGATCAGCACGCGTTTGGCGGTGTCCATGGCCGCGATTGTCCCGCGAGACGCCCCTCGGAGTTATCACGAATCTTTGAACTTTGCGTGATGAATCGGCGAGGGGGTGCGCCCAACAATCCGGCCCATGCAGACACGCTCCGCCCCCGACCAGCGACCGATCCACCCGCTGTGGATGCGCGTCACGCACTGGCTCAACGCGCTGGCCGTGCTGGTGCTGGTGACCAGCGGCTGGCGCATCTACAACGCGGCGCCCTTCCTTGCCTTTCGCTTTCCGGCCGCGATCACGCTGGGCGGCTGGCTCGGCGGCGCGCTGCAGTGGCACTTCGCGGCGATGTGGCTGCTGGTGTTCAACGGGCTCGTCTACCTGGTACTGAACCTGGCCAGCGGTCGCTTCGCGCGCAAGTTCTTTCCGCTCACCCCGGCCGGTCTCTGGCGCGACGCGCGGGCCGCGCTCGGCGGCAGGCTCTCGCACGCCGACCCGCGCCACTACAACCATGTGCAGAAGCTGGCCTACCTGTTCGTGATCGTCGACCTCGTCGCGATCGTGCTGTCGGGGCTGGTGCTGTGGAAGTCGGTGCAGTTTCCGATGCTGCGCGAACTGCTGGGCGGCTACGAAGCCGCGCGCCGCGTCCACTTCGTGGCGATGGCCGCCCTGGTGGCTTTCGTCGCCGTGCACCTGGTGATGGTGGCGCTCGTGCCCCGCACCCTGCTCACCATGCTGCGCGGTCTCGCGCCCCACACCCCATGAGCCTCTTTTTCAAACGCCCTCCCCTGGTCGGTGTCGACGGCGACGCCGTGGTGCGCGAAGCCCGCGCCCTCATCGAGCGCCGGCTCGATGCGCCCTCGCGCCGCCTGTTCCTGCGCCGTTCGCTGACGCTGGGCGGCCTGTCGATGCTCACCGGCTGCAGCATCAGCGACGACAGCCACGTGGAGGCCGCACTGACCAAAGTCTCGCGCTTCAACGACGAGGTGCAAGGCTGGCTCTTCAGCCCGACGCGGCTGGCGCCGACCTACACCGAGGCCGAGATCACGCGCCCCTTTCCGTTCAACGCCTACTACGGCGAGGACGAGGTCCGCGAGGTCGACGAAGCCACCTACCGCCTCGAAGTGAGCGGCATGGTCGCCGACAAGCGCCGCTGGACGCTCGCCGAGCTGCGCGCCCTGCCGCAGCAGGACCAGATCACGCGCCACATCTGCGTCGAAGGCTGGAGCGCCATCGGCAAGTGGGGCGGCGTGCGCTTTGCCGATTTCCTGCGCCACGTCGGCGCGGACCTGAGCGCCAAGTACGTCGGCGTCCAGTGCGCGGACGACTACCACACCAGCATCGACATGCCCACCGCGCTGCACCCGCAGACGCTGCTGACGCTGAGCTACGACGGCCAGCCGCTGCCGCCGAAGTACGGCTTCCCGATGAAGCTGCGCATGCCGACCAAGCTTGGCTACAAGAACCCCAAGCACATCCAGGCGATGTACGTGACCAACACCTATCCCGGTGGCTACTGGGAAGACCAGGGCTACAACTGGTTCGGAGGGAGCTGAGGGGCTGCCGCAGCCGCTCGACTGCCGAAGAAAGCGCGAGGCCGAATTCCGACAGGGAACCAGGCCGATCTCGACAACAAAACCCAACCTCAACTCAGGAAGACCCAAATGAACAAGCTCACCGCCACCCTCCTCGCCACCTGCATGGCCTTCGCCGGCGCCTCGGCCTTGGCCGCGGACGACATGGCCAAGGACGGCATGAAGAAGGACAGCATGGCCAAGGACGGGATGAAGAAAGACGCCATGGGCAAGGACGCCATGAAGAAGGACGGCATGGCCAAAGATGGCATGAAGAAAGACGCCATGGGCAAAGACGAAATGAAGAAGGACGCGATGGGCAAGGACGAGATGAAGAAGTAAGCCGCCTTCTCCCCGGCCCCGCCGCCATTGACGGCCGGCGGGATCGGGATCACTGTTCCTTTCTTGCGCTCCCTACGAAAGACCGCCATGAAATCCTTCGCCATCGCCGCCGGCGCGCTTGCTGCCGCCGCCTTCGCCTGGCACGCAGCTCCGTCCTTTGCCGAGACCGCGCGCCGCGTGCCCGCACCGACGGCCGACCTTGCTGCGCCCGCCGGCGCCACCACCGCCACCGCCGTGTTCGCGGGCGGCTGCTTCTGGGGCGTGCAGGGCGTGTTCCAGCGCGTCGAGGGCGTGAGCAATGCGCTCTCGGGCTACGCGGGCGGCGAGGCCCGCACCGCGCGCTACGACGAGGTCGGCTCGGGCCGCACCGGCCATGCCGAGGCCGTGCGCATCAGCTACGACCCACGCAAGGTCAGCTACGGCAAGCTGCTGCAGATCTATTTCTCGGTGGCACACGACCCGACCGAACTCAACCGCCAGGGCCCCGACACCGGCCCGCAGTACCGCTCCACCGTGTTCGCCGAAAACGCCGAACAGGCCCGTATCGCCAACGCCTACATCGCCCAGCTGAACCAGGCCAAGACCTTCGGCAAGCCGCTGGCTACCACGGTCGAGGTGTCCAAGCCCTTCTATGCGGCCGAGGACTACCACCAGGACTACCTCACGCTGCACCCGAACCAGCCCTACATCGCGATCAACGACCTGCCGAAGATCGACGACCTGAAGAAGCTGTTCCCCGAGAGCTACAAGGCCACGCCGTCGTTGGTGCGGGCGGCCAAGGCCAGCTGAGCGGCGCTCTGCGCCACGCTCACAGCAGCCTGGCTTGCTTCGCCTGCTCCGTCAGCTCCGCCCGGAAGTCCGGGTGCGCAATCGCGATCAGTTCCTGCGCGCGCTGTTTGGCCGACTTGCCGCGCAGCTGCGCCACGCCGTATTCGGTGACGACGTAGTTGATGTCGTTCTTGCTCGTGCTCACATGCGTGCCGGGCGACAGCGAGGGCACGATGCGCGAAATGGTGTCGTCCTTCGCCGTCGAAGGCAGCACGATGAAGGCCTTGCCGCCGCGCGAGCGGTTGGCCGCGCGCACGAAGTCCGACTGCCCGCCGGTGCCCGAGTACGGCGCATGGCCCAGGCTCTCGGAGCCGCACTGGCCCAGCAGGTCGATCTGCATGGTGGCGTTGATGGCGATGAGGTTGTCGTTCAGCCCCGCCAGCGCCGGGTCGTTGGTGAAGTTCACCGGGTGCATCTCCAGCCCCGGGTTGCGGTCCATGAAGCGGTACAGCTTGTTCGATCCCAGCGCGAAGGTCGCGACCGACTTGCCCGGCAGGTAGTTCTTGCGGCGGTTGGTGACCGCGCCGCTTTCCACCAGCGTGAGGATGCCGTCGCCGATCATCTCGGTGTGGATGCCCAGGTCGCGCTTGCCCGTGAGCTGCATCACCACCGCGTCGGGAATGCCGCCGTAGCCGATCTGCAAGGTGGCGCCGTCGTCGATCAGGTCGGCCACGTGCTTGCCGATGGCTTCCTGCACCGGGCCGATCTTCGGCAGGCCGACTTCCATCACCGGCTCGCTGCTCTCGACCAATGCCGCCACCTGCGAGATGTGCACGTGGCAGTTGCCGTGCGCGTAGGGCACGTTGGGGTTCACCTCGAGCACGACCGCGCGGGCCTTCGCCACGGCGGCCATCGTGTAGTCGGGGCCCAGGCTCAGCGCGAAGTAGCCGTGCGCGTCCATCGGCGAAGCCATGCTGAACACCACGTCGGCCGCGATCTGCCCGCGCTCGATCTGCGCCGGGATCTCGGAGAAGTAGTTCGGAATGAAGTCGATCCAGCCCGCCTGCCCGCCGGCGCGCGTGGCACCGCCGAAGAACAGCGCGACGTGGCGCACGTGCTCGACCGTCTCGGGGTCGATGTAGGCGTACTTGCGCATCGCCAGGATCTGCGCCACCTTCACGTCGCGGAAGTCGCGGCGCTGCTCCGACAAGGCGGTGAGCAGCGAGGGCGGCTCGCCGACGCCCGTGGGCACGATGATCATGTCGCCGTTGCGCACCTGGCGCACGGCATCGGCGGCGGAAACGCGCTTTTGCGCGTACAGGGTCTGGGCAGTCATGCCTGCCACTATGCCTTCTTTTCGGCGCCGCCGAACTCGCGGTGCACCCAGTCGCGCAGCACGGCCGTCGCGGGCCGGCTGGCGGCGCGCGGGCTGTAGACCAGGTCGTAGCGGTAGCTCTCCACCGACAACTCGAGGGGCTGCACCAGCAGGCCCGACGCCAGCTCGTCGGCCACCAGCGCCAGGCTCAGCAGGCCGACGCCCTGCCCCGCGACCGTGGCCTGCACCGCGTGGATCTCTTCGGTGAACGACAGGCCGGCCTGCGCATCGACATCGGTGCGGCCCGCGCGCGCGAGCCAGGTGCGCCACACGGGCGCCAGCGTTTCGTCGCGCCCCGCGCGGCCCCATTCGAAATGGATCAGCGAGACGGCCTTCAGGTCCTGCCGCGCCGCGACAGCCAGCGCGGGGCTGCAGACCGGCGCGTAGTGGTCCTGGAACAGCGGCTCCACGACCAGGTCGGCGTAGCGGCCGTTGCCGTAGCGGATCGCCGCATCGGCCTCGGTGTCGAGGTCGACGACCTGGTTGGTGGCGTCCAGCCGCAGCGTCCATTCGGGATGCAGGTCGCGGAAGGTGCCCGCGCGCGGCGCCAGCCGCCGGGCCATGAACCCGACCGTGGACGACAGCGTGGCGATGCGCGTGCCCTTCAGGCGGCGCACGCCGTCGACGGCGCGCTCGAAGCTGTCGAAGCCGTCGCGCAGCGCGGGAAACAGCTGGTGGCCGGCCGCCGTCAGGTGCACCTGCCGCGTGCCGCGTTCGAACAGGCGCACTTCGAGTGTTTCCTCGAGCTGCTTGATCTGGTGGCTGACGGCGGTGGGCGTGACGTGCAGTTCGTCGGCAGCGGCCTTGAAGCTCAGCCGGCGGGCCGCGGCCTCGAACACACGCAATGCGCCCAGGGGAGGAAGTCTTCGCATGCAGACAGATTAGCTCAACTCATCCATCGGCTGAAAAATCAGCCTTTGTCGGGCGCCCTCTTCTTCCCTAAATTTCAAGGGTCGCGGGAAGAAACCACTTCCACGGCTGATCTGAAATTCACCATCAAAGGCACCTGTCATGCAACTGCAACCCAAGCAAATCCACACGCAACCTGACCCCTACGCGCCCTTCCTGCTGTCGCAGGCCATCCAGCTCGGCAACCTGGTCTTCGTGTCCGGCCAGGCCGCGATCGGCGACGACGGCGAGATCGTCGGCAAGGGCGACTTCGACCGCCAGGCCGAGCAGGCCTTCAAGAACCTCGACCGCGTGCTGCGGGCCGCCGGCACGGGCCTGGGCAACGTGGTCAAGGTGACGATCTTCCTGACCTCGATGAAGCACTTTCCGAAGATCGTCGAACTGCGCCGTCAGTGGTTCTCGGCGCCCTACCCGGCCGACACCATCGTGGAGGTCTCGGGCCTGTACTCGCCCGACGCGATGATCGAGATCGAGGCCATCGCCGTCGCGCCCGGAGACGCCCGATGAGCACGCCGCTGCTCGCGCCGGCGAAGCTGCACGGCCTGCAGCTGCCCAACCGGCTCGCCGTGGCGCCGATGACGCGCGTCAGCGCCTCGCCCGAGGGCCACGCCAACGGCACCATGGCCCGCTACTACGAGCGCTTTGCGCGGGGCGGCTTCGGGCTCGTCATCACCGAAGGCATCTACACCGACACGGCATACGCGCAAGGCTATGCCCGCCAGCCCGGCCTGAGCGATGGCGAACAGGCCCGTGCGTGGCGCCCGGTGGTGAAGGCGATCCAGGGCGCGGGCGGGCGCGCCATCGCGCAGCTCATGCATGCGGGCGCGCTGTCGCAGTTCAACCGCTTTCGCGACCACACGGCGGGGCCATCGGCCGTTCGTCCGCTGGGCACGCAGATGACGGCCTACCGTGGCGAAGGCGAGTACCCGGTGCCCCGCGCGATGACCGATGCCGACATCGCCGAGGCGATTCGCGGCTTCGCCCGGGCGGCGCTGCTGGCCATGGAAGTGGCGGGCTTCGACGGCGTGGAGATCCACGGCGCGAACGGCTACCTGCTCGACCAGTTCCTGAACGGCCACACCAACACGCGCACCGACCGCTGGGGCGGTGCCCTCGCGCAGCGCGTGCAGCTCACGGCCGAGGTGGCGCGCGCCGTGCGGCAGATGCTGGGCGCCTCGGCACCGGTCGGTGCGCGCATCTCGCAAGGCAAGGTCAACGACTTCGGCCACAAGTGGCCGGAGGCTGAAGCCGGCGCATCGACGGTGTTCGGGGCTTTGGCGCACAGCGGCATCGACTACCTGCACGTCACCGAGTTCGAGGCCTGGCGACCGGCCTTCGGCGACGCAGGGCCGAGCCTGCTGCAGCTCGCGCGCCGCCACGCGCCCGGCCTTGCGATCGTCGCCAACGGCAGCCTGCACGACCCGGGGCGCGCCGAGGCGGCGCTCGCAGATGGCGCCGACTTCGTGGCGCTGGGACGCGGCGCGCTGTCGAACCCCGACTGGCCGCGACGCCTGAAGGAAGGTCGCGCGCTCGCCGCCTTCGACCCGGCGCTGCTGTCGCCCGTGGGGGACATCAAGCCGACGGAGCAGCAACCCTAGATGATGTTCTTCTCGATCAACGGTCGGTTCTCGAGGATGCGCGCGAACGACAGCGGCGACAGGTCGAGGCTGCGGTAGCCGCCGAAGCGGATCAGCTCCGCGATGCCACGCCCCGCCGCCGGGCACTGCTGCAGCCCGTGGCCCGAAAAGCCGTTCGCGAAGTACAGGTTGTCGCAGTCCGGATGCAGACCGAGGATCGCGTTGTGGTCGAACACGTTCATCTCGTAGTAGCCGGCCCAGGCGCCGGTCATGCGGACGGCTTCGAAGGCCGGGATGCGTTCGGCCAGCGCCGGCCAGATGAAATTCTCGAAGGCCTCGTGGTCGACTTCGAGCGGTGCGTCGTCGGGGTCCCGGTCTTCGGGCGGCGCAAAGCCGCAGATGAACTGGCGGCCTTCGGGCCTCAGCCAGATGCCGGAGGTGTCGATCACCAGCGGGCAACCCGGCAAGGCGCTCGGGCATGAAAAGCTGAACACGCTGCGCCGTCGCCCGTGCACGGGCAGCGCGATGCCCGCCCACTGCGCGACCGGCGCCGCCCAAGCGCCCGCCGCGTTCACGACGATGTCGGCATGCAGCGTGTCCCCGCCGTCGATCTGCACGCCGGTGATGCGGCGGCCCTCGCGCTGCAGGCCCGTCGCCTGCGCCTGCACATAGCGCACGCCTTGCGACACCGCCTTCTTGCGAAAGGCCTGCAGCAGGCTGTAGCCGTCGTACCAGCCCTCGCCCGACAGGCCGAGCGATGCCAGCGCGATGCCCTCGGTCGAGAGCCACGGGAAGCGCGCCTTCAGTTCATCGGGCGTCAACAGCGCCACGTCCACCGCATGCGCCTTCTGCGTCGCGTGGTTCTCGCGCAGCACGTCGACACCGGCCGCCGAGGCCAGGTACAGGTAGCCGGGCTCGACCAGTCCGATGTCCGGCACGTCGTCGCCCACGCGCAGGGTCTCGCCCAGCGCGCGGAAAAACTCGATGCCGTAGAGCGACATCTCGATGTTGATGGCGGTGGAAAACTGCTGCCGTATCGAGCTGGCCGACAGCGCCGACGAGGCCTGCCGGTACGAGAAGTCGCGCTCCACCACCGTGATGTCGAAGGCCTCACCCGCCGGGTCGGCGCCCAGGAAGTACGCGATGGCCGAGCCGATGGCCCCGCCGCCGATGATCGCCACACGCCGCATGTGATGCCTTTCCGTGTCTTCGGTGTCCGGGCCCGGGCCGTTGCCCGGGCCGCGCACGCTCCCGCCAGAATAGCGCGATGAGAAAAGACATTCCCAACCTCGGCGCGCTGCAGGCCTTCGAGGCCTCGGCGCGCCTGGGGAGCTTCACCCGCGCGGCGACCGAGCTGGCGCTCACGCAAAGCGCGGTCGGGCGCCAGGTGGCGATGCTGGAGCAGCGCCTGGGCGTGCCGCTGTTCTCCCGCGTGCGCAAGCGGCTCACGCTCACCGACGTGGGCCGCGAGTACGCCGCGCGCATCCGCCGCCACCTCGACCAGATCCGCCGCGACACGCTGGAGATCAGCGCCGGCCACGAGATGGGCTTCGTGCTCGAACTGGCCGTGGTGCCGACCTTCGCCACGCAATGGCTCATTCCGCGGCTGCCCGATTTCAGCCGACTGCACCCGAACATCACGGTGAACCTGTCGGCGCGCTCGCAGCCCTTCTCGTTCCAGGAAAACGCGTACGACGCGGCGATCTACTTCGGCGACCAGTTCTGGCCGAACACACGCGGCGGGCTGATCTTTTCCGAAGGCGAGATGGTGCCCATCTGCAGCCCCGCGTTCCGCGACGCGCAGGCCCGGTGGGACGAAGCCGGCTTCGAGCGCTGCCGCCACGTGCACCTGAGCACGCGCGCCCATGCGTGGCGCGACTGGTACGCGCAGCAGGAATGGGAGTACACGGTGCATGCCTCGCGCGGGCCGCGCTACGAGCTGTTCACCATGGTGGTGGCCGCCGCGGCGGCGGGCATGGGTGTGGGGCTGGCGCCGCGCATCCTGGTCGAGCAGGAGCTGCGCACCGGTGAACTCGTGATTCCGGTGGACCGGCACCTGGACGTGCATCAGGGCTACTACTTCGCATACCCCGAAGGCCGGCCGGCCTCCGGGGCGCTGGAGCAGTTCAAGCAGTGGGTGCTGGGGCTGACACCCGACTGAACCCGGTCAGACAGGGTTCGGGTTGCGTTCCTTGAAGCCCTGCTGGTGCCAGTACGGGTAGGTGCGCGTGGTCGCGCTGGCCGCATCGAGCTCGGCCACCTGCGCCGGCGTGAGGTTCCAGCCCACCGCGCCGAGGTTCTGGCGCAGTTGCGCCTCGTCGCGCGCGCCGACCACCACGCTGGACACCGTCGGACGCTGCAGCAGCCAGTTGAGCGCGACCTGCGGCACCGTCTTGCCGACCTCGGCGCCGACTTTTTCGAGCGCCTCGACCACGCGGTACAGCAGCTCGTCGGGCACGGGCGGGCCCATGTCGGCCGTCACGTGCAGGCGGCTGTTGGCCGGCAGCGGCTGGCCGCGGCGGATCTTGCCCGTGAGCCGGCCCCAGCCCAGCGGGCTCCAGACCACCGCGCCCACGCCCTGGTCTTGCGCCAGCGGCATCAGCTCCCACTCGTACTCGCGCCCGACCAGCGAGTAGTAGGCCTGGTGCGCCACGTAGCGCGCATAGCCGCGCTGCTCGGACACTGCCAAAGACTTCATCAGGTGCCAGCCCGAGAAGTTCGATGTGCCCACATAGCGCAGCTTGCCCGCGCGCACGAGGTCGTCGAGCGTGGACAGCGTTTCTTCGACCGGCGTGCTGGCATCGAAGCCGTGCAGCTGGAACAGGTCGATGTAGTCGGTGCCCAGCCGCTTCAACGACGCGTCGACCGCTTGCACGAGGTGATGGCGCGACGAGCCCACATCGTTCGGGCCCTCGCCGCTGCGGAAGGTGGCCTTGGTCGAGATCAGCAGCCGGTCGCGGGGCCGGCCCTTGATCGCCTCGCCCAGCACCGATTCGGCGGCACCGCCCGAGTAGATGTCGGCGCTGTCGAACATGTTCACGCCGGCGTCCATGCAGATGTCGATGAGCGTGCGCGCCTCGGCCACGTCGGTGCTGCCCCATGCGCTGAAAAACTCGCCCTTGCCACCGAAGGTGCCGGTGCCGAAGCTCAGCACGGGGACCTTGAGGCCTGATTTGCCCAGATGACGGTATTCCAAAGTTCTACTCCTTCAATCAATGAACTGACGAACCAGATGAATGACGCGGCCATTGTTGGCCGCCGCGCAGAACCCCGTCGCGCGTCGGGCTTTGCGGCGCTTCGGCTCGCTACGATCGAACGATGCAGATCTCGATCGAAAACCCGAATCAGCCCGACGTCGTCCAGCTCATCGACGACCTCGATGCGTACCAGAAGCCGCTGTACCCGCCCGAGAGCCACTACGGCATCGACATCGCCGCGCTGTCGGCGGCCCATGTGCTGTTCGCCGTCGCGCGCGACGCGGCCGGCACGGCCATCGGCTGCGGCGCTGTCGTCATGAACCCCGGCTATGGCGAACTCAAGCGCATGTACGTGCGCCCGCAGAACCGCGGGCAAGGCGTCGCGGCCAAGGTGCTGGGCTTTCTCGAAGCCGAAGCGGCGGCACGCGGATGCGCGATGTTCCGGCTGGAGACGGGCGTGAGCCAGCCCGAGGCGCTGGCCTTCTATGCGCGTGCGGGGTATGCGCGGCGCGAGCGCTTCGGCGACTACCCGGACGATCCGTTGAGTGTGTTCATGCAGAAAACGGCCGCGACAGCCACACCCCATCGCCCCTAAGATCGCCCCGGCTTCCGCCACCACGGTCATCACAACAAGGAACACCACATGCAGACAAGAGGGATTCTTCGCCGGCTCATGTTCACAGCGGGCTGCGCCCTGCTGCTGGGGTTGTCAGGTTGCGGCGGCGGAGGGGGTGGTGGGGGCGGCGGAGGCGGTGTGGCGATGCTGCCGCTGCCACCGGCCGGCGGCACGCCGACACCACCGCCCGCGGACACCGGGCGCGGCCGGGTGGTCAGCAGCTCGATGAAGTCGACCGCCACGGACGCGACCTACCCGATCCAGGTCTACCTGCCGGCCGGCTACGACGGCGCCACGGCGAGCTACCCCACGGTCTACATCACCGATGGCGACGCCGTCTACAACCTGAGCGTGACGCGCTTCCAGAACTTCACCGACATCCTCGAGAAGGCCGGCAAGAAAGCCATCGTGGTCGGCATCGGCGGCACCTCGCGCCGCAACACCGACTACCTGATGCCGGGCGCCAAGGCGTACCACAACTTCCTCACCGGCCAGCTGGTGCCGCACGTCGAATCGAACTACCGTGCCAACCCGGCCAGGCGCATGCTCTCCGGCCTGTCGAACGGCGGCGTCTTCACGCTCATCGCCTTCTTCACCGAAGGCGCGGCGGGCACGTTCACCTTCCAGAATTTCTTCGCGTCCGACCCGCCCGCCGCCGGCGCGCGCGGCCAGCTCGATCCGCTCGAAAGCCAGATGTACGCCAACAGCAGCACGCGCGACATTCCCGTGACCCTGCTGCTGGGCTATGCCATCGGCAACGTCGGCGGCCCGGAGATCACCGCGCTGCGCGACCAGATCGCCGCACGCAACTACAAGGGTCTGCAGCTGAGCCTGAAGGGCTACGAAGGCGGGCACACGCCGATGGACTTGCCGTCGTTCCAGGACATCGTGGCGCGATTCATCGATTGAAGCCTGGGGTGCGGGCTCAGGGTTTGTCCTGATCCTGCCCCCTGTCGAATCGCGGCGGGCTCATCCGACGTCAGCATAGAGGGTCGTCCTCTGTACCTCATCAGGAGAAAGCAACCATGGCCACCCACACCGTTCGCCTGCACCGCGTGCTGCGCACATCCCCCGACAAGCTCTACCGCGCCTTCGTGGAGCCCGGCGCCTTCGAGCGCTGGCTGCCGCCCTTCGGCTTCACCGGCAAGGTCCACAGCATGGAGCCTGTGGTGGGCGGCGCATGGCGCATGTCCTTCACCAATTTCGGCACCGGCCACGGCCACTCGTTCGGCGGCAAGTACCTGGAACTCGTGCCCGGCCAACGCATTGCCTACGACGCGAGCTTCGACGACGCCAACCTGCCGGGCACGATGAAGACCACCGTGACGTTGACGGCGGTCTCGTGCGGCACAGAAGTGTCCATCGTGCAGGAAGGCATCCCCGAAGTGATTCCTGTCGAGATGTGCTACCTGGGCTGGCAGGAGTCGCTGGTCGCGCTGGCCCAGCTGGTCGAACCGAACATTCCGGGCTGAAGGCCCTGAACGACGGCGCCGATCTCAGGCCGCCTGATCCGGGCTGGCGCCTTCGCCTTCGCTCTTTTCCTCGAGCTTCTCCTTGACGAGCTCGACGCCCTTGTAGCCCGCCACAGCGGCAGCGGCCTTGCCGAGGAACGACGCATTCGGATCGACCTTTTCCAGGCCCTCGACGGCCACGACGGCGCCAGCGACTTCTTCCAGTGTGTTCAGAATTCCCATGATGTGCTCCAGCTCGGGTTGAAACGGAAGGTGAATGTGAGTTCGGCGAACTCAGGCCGGAAAGCGCAAGGCTTCGAGGCCATTCAACGGATGTGCTGGCAAGAATGATGGTCGTGAATTCTGATTCGTGACTGACTTCAAACGGCTCACGCCCCGCGACGCGCTGCACAGCCGGCGAACCCCTCGAGCCCGGCCAGCTCATCGAGGATGGGGCACTCGGAGCGCTCGTCACCCTCGCAGCAATGCGCCAGGCGCTCCAGCAGGCGCTTCATGTGCGCGAGCTCCTCGATGCGCTGGGCGAGGTCGTCGGCACGTTCGAGCGCGACGCGCTTCACGTCGAAGCTTGCGCGGCGCCCGTCTTGCCACAGGGCGTGCAGCTCGACGACTTCCGGTGTGTCGAAACCCAGCGTGTGCGCGCGTCGCACGAAGCGCAGTGTCGACACGGCGCGTTCGTCATAGCGGCCGGCGTGCGCCGTGTCGTCGAGCAGTCCGAGCGATTCGCAGTCGCTCAGCAACTGCGCGGACGCGCCGCAGCGCGCCATCACGTCGGCAAGGGACAAGCGCGCCGCAGCAGCAGCCGGCGCCGTGGGATGTTCCATGGGGTTCTCCTTCGAGCCAAAGCGCGAAGTCTCAACCTTCACACCATGAGAGAGTCAAACGCGAACAGCGCATGACCTTGGCACGCCAGGGGTCGGGCGTTTGACGCGCTTGACCTTCACACGATGCCAAGCTTGAGACTGCGAGTCACTCTTTTGAAAGGACTCACCCCATGCAAGCGTTTGAAATCCAGTCGATGACCTGCGGCAGTTGCGCCGGCCGCATCACCCGCGCCATCAAGGACCTGGACCCGCAGGCCAGGCTCGAAGTGGACGTGAAGCAAAGAACGGTGCGCATCGACACCACCGAAGACCGCCCCTCGCTGGTGGCGGCGTTGACGGAAGCCGGCTACCCGCCGAGTCCTTCCGCCAACTGAGCATGTGGCGCGAACCGGGTTGCCCGGTTCGCCGCAAAGCCTTACTTGAAGATCCGCACGATCGCGTCGTCGAACGCGAGCACGTCCGTGCCCACGTGGGTGGAGTTGAACTCCGTGTCGATCAGCTGCAGTCCCACGTAGCCCCGCTCGGACATCCGCTTGTACATCGCCTTCACCGGCACTTCGTTGCAGCCGCTGGCGCAGTGCGCCAGGATCAGCGTGACGGGCAATGGCCGGCCTGCGAGTGCGTCGAACATCTTCTTTTCGAGCGCGTTGTTCTCGGCCTCCTGCTGCCAGAAGGCCGCCTCGATGGAAATGAAGTACGAGAACACGAGGTTGTCGGGTGCCTCCAGGAACAGCGCCGTGGCCGCGAGGTTGCCGCTGGTCGACAGGCCCGTGAGCATGCGTTTCTTCGGGTCGGCGCGGTACTTCGATTCGATGAACGGCACCAGGTCCTTCGTGAGGAAGGTGTGGTACGCGTTGGCGCCCGGAAAGTTGTAGTCCTCCTGCCGGCGCGCGGTGTTCCCGATGCCCACGAGGATGGCCTTGGTGCCGCGCTTGAGCAGCACGTTCTTGAGGTTGGTGAAGCGCGTGTCGGGCAGGCCGTTGGTCGCGTCGCCGTCGAAGGCGTAGATGATCGGCACGGTGTCGCTGCTGCTGTCGTAGGCCGCAGGAATGAACACCTCGATCGGGTAGCGCACGTTGTTGACGCTCGACGTCACGGTGTCCGACACCACCCGGCCATTGGCCGAAGGCGCCGGCTGCACCGGCGCCGTGCCCGTCGGCGGCAGGATCAGCGGCACACCGCCCCCGCCGCCTCCTCCGCCGCCACCCCCGCCGCAGGCGGACAGGGCCGCCATCAGCACAAAGCCACCCATCACCGCGCACGCGCGGCGAAGCCATTCCTGTCTCATTTTTTGCTTCCTCGTTCCCCGGTGCCAATCGCACCGCTCGGGATACTCAGGGCTGACCTGAAGGCCGTCAATGTCGCCATGCAACCCGGCCCTCGCAGTTAATTCGTTCGTTTCCAAAGCGCCCGATCCCCCGCCCGTGGGGATGAAACGACAGCATCAGGGAAATCCCTGAAGACCGCGCCCCAACGGCCCGGAACACGCCGCCCCACAAGGGAAACACGCCCCTTCCACCCCTCGCCAAAGCCCCTCGCGGCTGGCCCGCTACTTGCGATATCGCTCGGGAATGACAGAAAATTTTCATAACTGACATATATTTGTAAACTGATTTACATCACTCGCACCCTTCCCGGTGCATCGCCCGCCCCATGAGCACCAACGTCGACACCCCAGGCACCACCGTGGCCCAGCGCATTGCGCAGGCGCTGCCGCGGCTGACGCGTTCGCACCGGCAGGTGGCCGACTTCGTGCTCGGGCATCCGCTGCAGGTCGCGACGCTGCCCATCGACGAGCTCGCCGCCGCGGCCGGCGTGTCGGTGGCCACGGCCAACCGTTTTGCGCGCGCGCTCGACTTCGACGGCTACGCGGCCTTCCGCGCCGAGCTCGTGCGCGGCTTCGAGCCGCTGGTGGCGCCGGTCGAGCGGCTGCGCGGCAACCTGGAGCACCCGACCACGGTGGCCGAGGTGTTCGCCACCGCGCTCGACGAGAGCCGCCGCAACATCGAAGCCACGCGCCAGTCGCTGGACTACGCCGCCTGCGAGGCCGCGGTGCAGCGCATCCTGAAGGCACGCTCGATCTACATCGGCGGCTTCGGCGCCAGCGCCTGGCTCGCGGGGCTGCTGCAGCACGGGCTCGATGGCTCCTGCAGCGACGTGCGCATGCTCTCCAGCGTGAGCGGCGTCACGCACTCGGCGCGCACGCTGATGCATGCGGGGCCGCAGGACCTGTTCATCGGCCTCACCTTTCCGCGCTACCTCACCGACACGGTGGCGCTGGCGCAGATCGCGCGCGGCCAGGGCTGCGCGGTGCTCGCGCTGACCGACCGGCCCAGCTCGCCCATCGCGCCGCTGGCCGACGTGGTGCTGTACGGCCAGACCGAAACCAGCTACCGCCCCAACTGCGAGACCAGCGTGCTCGCGCTGATCGAGGCACTGACCAGCGCCGTTGCCCTGCGCGCGCCCGGCGCGGCGCAGTCGGCCGGCCGCATCCTGCAGGCGGTGCGCCCGTGGCTGCACGGCGGGCTGGGCCAGGGCCATGCGCGCGGCGAAGTCTCCATGCCCTCCCTCCCCGCCGCCGTCGCTTCCGACGCCGGCAAGAAAAAGAAGAAAGCTTCCCGATGAAGAACGTCACGCCCGTCATCGCCATCCACGGCGGCGCCGGCACCATCAGCGCCTCGACGACCAACCCCGAGCAGGCGCAGGCCTACCACGATGCGCTGCAGGCCATCGTGCGCGCCGCGCAGGCCGCGCTGCTCAAGGGCATGTCCGCGCTCGACGCCACCTGCCTGGCGGTCGAGATGCTCGAAGACTGCCCGCTCTTCAACGCCGGCTACGGCGCGGTGTTCACGCACGAAGAAACGCACGAGCTCGACGCGGCCGTGATGGACGGCGCCACGCTCGCTGCCGGCGCCATCGCCGGCGTGAGCCACGTGCGCCGCCCGGTGCGCGCCGCGCGCGCCGTGCTCGAGGACGGCGCCCACGTGCTGCTGGCCGGCGCGGGCGCCGAGGCCTTCGCGCGCGACCGCGGCCTGGAGATGGTCGAGCCCTTCTTCTTCTCGACCGACGCGCGCCGCCAGCAGCTGTACCGCGTGCGCGACACGGGCCGCGTGGTCACCGACCACGAAGGCGCCGCCATGACCAAGCCGCCGCTGGACGAAGACAAGAAGTTCGGCACCGTCGGCGCGGTGGCGCTCGACATCCACGGCCACCTGGCCGCCGCCACCTCGACCGGCGGCATGACCAACAAGCGCGTGGGCCGCGTCGGCGACACGCCGCTCATCGGCTCCGGCACCTACGCCGACGACCGCACGGCCGCCATCTCGTGCACCGGCAGCGGCGAAATGTTCATCCGCGTCGCGGCCGCCTACGACATCTGCGCGCGCATGGCCTACGGCGGCGCCACGCTCGAAGCGGCCACGCACGCCGTGGTGCACGAGTCGCTGCCCGCCATCGGCGGCACCGGCGGCCTGATCGCCGTCGACCGCCACGGCAACCTGAGCCTGGCCTTCAACACCGAAGGCATGTACCGCGGCCACGCGCGCGGCGACGAAATGCCAGTTACGGCCATCTTCGCCTGACGCCCTGCCCCCTTTTTCCCTCGCATCCGCCATGTCCTCCCCTGCCCTGAACCTGCCCGACGGCCGCGTCCTCGCCGTCGACGACCTCACCGTGCGCTTCTCGACCTCCGAGCGCACGGTCGATGCCGTCAAAAAGCTGTCCTTCCACGTCGACCACGGCGAAACGCTCGCGGTGGTGGGTGAATCGGGGTCGGGCAAGTCGGTCACCTCGCTCGCGCTGATGCGGCTGGTGGAGCACGGCGGTGGCCGCATCCTCGGCGGCAGCATGGCCTTCCGCCGGCGCAACGGCGAAGTGCTCGACCTGGCGCAGGCGCGCGACAGCACGATGCGCGGCATCCGCGGTGCCGACATCGCGATGATCTTCCAGGAGCCGATGACCTCGCTGAACCCGGTGTTCACCGCCGGCGACCAGATCGCCGAGGCCATCCGCATCCACCAGGGCAAGAGCAACGCGGCCGCGCGCGCCGAGGCGCTGCGCATGCTCGAACTCGTGCGCATCCCCGAAGCGCGCAACGTGCTCGACCGCTTTCCGCACCAGCTCTCGGGCGGCATGCGCCAGCGCGTGATGATCGCGATGGCGCTGTCGTGCAAGCCGCAGCTGCTGATCGCCGACGAGCCCACCACTGCGCTCGACGTGACGATCCAGGCGCAGATCCTCCAGCTCATCCGCGAGCTGCAGAAAGAGATGCGCATGGGCGTGCTCTTCATCACGCACGACATGGGCGTGGTGGCCGAAATTGCCGACCGCGTGCTCGTGATGTACCGCGGCGACAAGGTCGAAGCCGGCAGCTCCGACACCGTGTTCGCCGCGCCGCAGCATCCCTACACCCGGGCGCTGCTGTCGGCCGTGCCCAAGCTGGGCGCGATGCAGGGCACCGACCTGCCGGCCAAGTTCGAGCTCCTTCGTACCGAGTCCGGCACCGAAGACAGCACCGAGACCGTGCCCTGCACGAACACCACGCCGCAGACCACCGTGCGCGAAGACGCCGGCCCGATCCTGCGCGTGCGCGACCTCGTGACGCGCTTCGACGTGCGCAGCGGCATCTTCGGCCGCGTGAAGCGCCGCGTGCATGCGGTGGAAAAGATCAGCTTCGACCTGTACCCCGGCGAAACGCTGGCGCTGGTCGGCGAATCGGGTTGCGGCAAGTCGACCACGGGCCGCTCGCTGCTGCGCCTGGTCGAGAGCCAGAGCGGCGCGATCGAGTTCGGCGGCAAGAACATCCGCGAGTTGCCCACGCGCGAGCTGCAGGCGCTGCGCCGCAACATCCAGTTCATCTTCCAGGACCCCTTCGCCTCGCTCGATCCGCGCGTGACGGTGGGCTTCTCGATCATGGAGCCGCTGCTCATCCACGGCATCGCCAAGGGCGCCGAGGCGCAGCAGCGCGTCGACTGGCTGCTGCAGAAGGTGGGCCTGCCGCCCGAGGTGGCGCAGCGCTATCCGCACGAGTTCTCGGGCGGGCAGCGCCAGCGCATCGCGATCGCCCGTGCGCTCGCGCTGAACCCGAAGGTGGTGGTGGCCGACGAATCGGTGTCTGCACTCGACGTGTCCATTCAGGCGCAGATCGTCAACCTCATGCTCGACCTGCAGCGCGAGCTGGGCGTGGCGTTCCTGTTCATCTCGCACGACATGGCCGTGGTCGAGCGCATCAGCCACCGCGTGGCCGTGATGTACCTGGGCCAGATCGTCGAGATCGGCCCGCGCCGCGCGGTGTTCGAGGCGCCGCAGCACCCCTACACGCGCAAGCTGATGGCGGCCGTGCCGGTGGCCGACCCGTCGCGCCGCCACAAGCCGCGCGCGCTGCTCGAAGGCGAGATTCCCAGCCCGATCCGCGCCGTGGGCGACGAGCCCGACGTGCCGCCGCTGGTGCAGGTCGCGCCGGGCCACTTCGTCGCACGGCATGCCATCGGCGGCGCCTTCTGAGTCCGAACCTTTTTTTTCACCCGCAGGCCCCCTGCATTTTTTCCACGAACCGACTGGAGTTCTTCCATGAAGCAATCTTCTTCCTCCCTGCGCTGGGCATCCGCATTGCTGGGCCTGGCCGCGCTCGCCGCCTCGGGCTCGGCACTGGCTGCCAAAGACGTGGTGCTGGCCATCGGCTACCAGCCGGAAACGCTGGACCCGTACAACACCAACACGACCATCACCACGGCCGTGACCAAGACCTTCTATGAAGGCCTGTTCCAGTTCGACAAGGACCTGAAGGTGCAGAACGTGCTCGCCGAGAGCTACGACGTGTCCAAGGACGGCCTGGTCTACACCATCAAGCTGCGCAGCGGCGTCAAGTTCCACGACGGCACCGACTTCAACGCCGAAGCCGTGAAGGTCACGCTCGACCGCGTGCTGAACCAGGACAACAAGCTGCTGCGCTACAACCAGTTCAACCGCGTGGGCAAGGTCGAGGCCGTGAACCCGACCACCGTGCGCATCACGCTGAAGGAGCCCTTCGGCCCCTTCATCAACTCGCTGGCCCACGCCTCGGCCGCCATGATCTCGCCCACCGCGCTGAAGAAGTGGGGCAACAAGGACATCGCCTTCCACCCCGTGGGCACCGGCCCCTTCGAGTTCGTGGAATGGAAGCAGACCGACGCCGTCAAGGCCAAGAAGTTCGACGGCTACTGGAAGAAGGGCTTCCCGAAGGTCGACAACCTGCAATGGAAGCCGGTGCTCGAGAACAACACGCGCGCCGCGATGCTGCAGACCGGCGAAGCCGACTTTGCCTTCCCCATTCCCTACGAGCAGGCCGAGCTGCTGAAGAAGAGCGACAAGCTCGAAGTGGTGGCCTCGCCCTCGATCATCACGCGCTTCCTGGCCTTCAACATGCTGCAAAAGCCGTATGACAACCCGAAGGTGCGCGAAGCCATCGGCTACGCCATCAACAAGGAAGCGCTGTCGAAGGTGGCCTTCGGCGGCTATGCCTTCCCCGCACAGGGCGTGATGCCCCAGGGCGTGAAGTTCGCCGAGAAGATGGCGCCCATTCCCTACGACGTGAAGAAGGCCAAGCAACTGCTGACCGAAGCCGGCTACCCCAACGGCTTCGAGTCGGTGCTGTGGAGCGCCTACAACAACACGACCAGCCAGAAGACGATCCAGTTCGTGCAGCAGCAGCTCGCACAGGTGGGCATCAAGCTGCAGGTGCAGGCGCTCGAAGTGGGCCAGCGCACCGAGCAGGTCGATGCCTGGCCCGATCCGAAGACGGCCAAGGTCCGCATGTACTACACGGGCTGGTCGTCGTCGACCGGTGAAGCCGACTGGGGCCTGCGTCCGCTGTTCGCTTCCGAGTCGTGGGCGCCCAAGCTCAACAACATGTCGTTCTACAAGAGCGACGTGGTCGACGCCGCGATCGCCAAGGCGCTCGTGACGGTGGACGACAAGGAAAAGGCTGCGCTGTACAAGACCGCGCAGGAAGAGATCCGCAAGGACCTGCCGCGCGTGCCGCTGGTCACCGAGCAGAACCTGTCGGCGCACGCCAAGCGCCTGTCGGGTGTGTTCGTGATGCCCGACGCCAACATCAACATCGACGCGATGTCGGTGTCGAACTGATCGCAGCTCCTTCGTTTCTTGACTGACTGTCCGGCGGGCGGTGGCACCGTGCCATCGCCCGTTCGCGACAACCGTATCCCATGCTGAATTACTTCCTCAAACGACTGTTGGGCCTGATCCCCACCCTGCTCATCGTGGCAGTGCTGGTGTTCCTGTTCGTCCACATGCTCCCCGGCGACCCGGCGCGCCTCGCCGCCGGCCAGGACGCCGACGAGCAGACCGTGGCCATGGTGCGCGCGGAGCTCGGGCTGGACAAGCCGCTGCCGCAGCAGTTCGTGAGCTTCTTCACCCACATGGTGCAAGGCGACTTCGGCACCTCGATTCGCACGCGGCGGCCGGTGTCGACGGAGATTGCCGAGCGCTTCTTCCCGACGGTGATGCTGACCATCACCAGCATGGTGTGGGCGGTGATCTTCGGCATGGGGATCGGCATCGTGTCGGCGGTGTACCGCAACAAATGGCCCGACCGCATCGGCATGACGCTGGCGGTGTCGGGCATCTCATTCCCCGCATTTGCATTGGGCATGCTGCTGATGCAAATCTTCTCGGTGCAGCTGGGCTGGCTGCCCACGGTGGGCGCCGCGACCTGGCAGCACTACATCCTGCCCTCGATCACGCTGGGCGCGGCGGTGGCCGCCGTGATGGCCCGCTTCACGCGCGCGTCGTTCGTCGAAGTGATCCAGGAAGACTTCGTGCGCACCGCGCGTGCCAAGGGCGTGCACGAAACCAGCGTGGTGTTCAAGCACACGCTGCGCAACGCGCTGATTCCGGTGGTCACGATGATGGGCCTGCAGTTCGGCTTCCTGCTGGGCGGATCCATTCTTGTGGAGGCGGTGTTCAACTGGCCCGGCCTGGGCCGCCTGCTGGTCGATGCCGTGCAGATGCGCGACTACCCCGTGATCCAGACGCTGGTGCTGCTGTTCTCGCTCGAATTCATTTTGATCAACCTCGTGGTCGATGTGCTGTACGGCTTCATCAACCCCACCATTCGCTACAAGTAAGCACGGCATGAATCCCAATACTCCGCCGTTCGACCTGCCTCCGGCTCTCAAGGTCCCGACCGTCGCGCTCACCGCCGGCAAGGTCCGCACGCCCTGGGGCGAATGCTGGCGCCGTTTCAAGAAGCAGCCCGTGGGCATCGTGGCGGCCGTCTTCGTGCTGCTGCTGGTGGTGATCGCGGTGTTCGCACCGTGGATCGTGCCCTTCGATCCCGAGAACTTCTTCGACTACGACATGCTGAACAGCGGGCCCTCGGCCACGCACTGGTTCGGCGTCGATCCGCTGGGCCGCGACATCTTCAGCCGCATCCTGGCGGGCACGCGCATCTCGCTGGCGGCCGGCTTTTTGTCGGTGCTGGTGGGCGGCATCATCGGCACGGCCTTCGGCCTGCTGGCCGGCTACTACGAAGGCTGGTGGGACCGCATCGTGATGCGCATCTCGGACGTGCTGTTCGCCTTCCCCGGCATCCTGCTGGCGCTGGGCGTGGTGGCCATCCTGGGCAGCAGCATGACCAACGTGGTGGTGGCGGTGTCGGTGTTCAGCGTCCCGGCCTTTGCGCGCCTGGTGCGCGGCAACACGCTGGTGCTCAAGCAGCAGACCTACATCGAGGCCGAGCGCAGCATCGGCGCGTCCGACTGGACCATCATCGTGCGCCACATCCTGCCGGGCACGATCTCGTCGATCGTCGTGTACTTCTCGATGCGCGTGGGCACCTCGATCATCACGGCGGCCAGCCTCTCGTTCCTGGGCATGGGCGCGCAGCCGCCGACGCCCGAGTGGGGCGCGATGCTCAACGAGGCCCGCGCCGACATGGTGACCTCGCCGCACGTGGCGCTGTTCCCCAGCCTGGCCATCTTCTTCACCGTGCTGGCCTTTAACCTGCTGGGCGATGCGCTGCGCGACGCGCTCGATCCGAAGATCGACCGCCAGTAAGCCCGTTCTTCTTTTTCTCTCTTCATGGCCTCGACGACCTCCCTGCCCTTCATCGGCACCCTGCCTGCGGGCCCGCGCGACGCCATCACCGACGTCGCGGGCGTCACGGTCGGCCACCGCACGCTGGCCGACGGCCCGGTGCAGACCGGCGTGACCGTGATCCGCCCGCACGCGGGCGACCCGTTCCGCGACAAGGTGCCGGCCGCGGCCGTGGTGCTCAACGGCTTCGGCAAGAGCGTGGGGCTGGTGCAGCTGGCCGAGCTCGGCGTGCTGGAAACGCCGATCGCGCTGACCAACACCTTCTCGGTCGGCACCGTGGCCACGGCGCAGATCCGCCACTGCGCGGCGGCCAACCCCGAGACCGGCCGCGCGCTGCCCACGGTGAACCCGCTGGTCTTCGAGTGCAACGACGGTTTTCTCAACGACATCCAGCGGCTGGCCGTGACCGAGGCCGATTACCTGCAGGCGCTCGACGCTGCCGGGACCGATTTCGAACAGGGCTCGGTCGGCGCGGGACGCGGCATGTCGAGCTTCCAGCTCAAGGGCGGCATCGGCAGCGCGTCGCGCCGCGTGGCGATGGCCGACGGCACGACCCACACGGCGGGCACGCTGGTGCTGGCGAACTACGGGCGCCAGCCGCAGCTGGTGCTGGCCGGGCACGCGGTGGGCGCACGGCTCGCGGCGCTTCAGGCAGCGAAGGAAGCGTCGGAGCCCGAGAAGGGCTCGATCATCATCGTCGTCGCCACCGACGCACCGCTCGATGCGCGCCAGCTGCGCCGCCTGGCGCTGCGCGCGGGCGCGGGGCTGGCCCGCACCGGCTCGGTCTACGGCCACGGCAGCGGCGATCTCGTGCTGGCCTTCTCGACCGCCTACACGATCCCCGATCGCGCGGACCGGCCCATGCCGGCCGTGGCGATGCTGCACGACACGCGGCTCGACGGGCTGTTCCAGGCCGCGGCCGACAGCACCGAGCAGGCCATACTTCATGCGCTGTGGCGCGCCACGCCGGTCACGGGCCGCGACGGCAATCACCGCGCGGCGCTCGGCGAATTGCTGCCGGCGTCTTCCCTTTCACCTCTCGCCTGAAACACCCGTCCATGAAAGTCCTGATCTCCACCGACATCGAAGGCGTTGCGGGCGTCTACCACCACGAGCAGGCGCGCCAGGGCAACCCCGAGTACGAACGCGCCCGCGTGCTGATGGCGCAGGAGGCCAACGCCGCGATTGCCGGCGCCTTCGACGCCGGCGCCACCGAGGTGCTGGTGAACGACTCGCACGGCGGCTTTCGCAACATGCCGCCCGACGTACTCGATGCACGCGCCCGCGTCGTGCAGGGCAAGCCGCGCTACCTGAGCATGGTGGCCGGCGTCGAAGAAGGCGTGGACGCGCTGTGCATGGTGGGCTACCACTCGCGCGCGCAGGGCCGCGGCATCCTGGCGCACACGATCAACGGCTTTGCCTTCGCGGGCATCCGGCTGGGCGACCAGGAACTGGGCGAAGCCGGAATCTACGGCGCGCTGGCCGGCGAATACGGCGTGCCCGTGGTGATGGCCAGCGGCGACGACGTGTTCATCTCCGAGAACCAGGCGCTCTTTCCGCATGCGAGCTTCGTGCAGACCAAGAAGGCGACTGGCTTCAACAGCGGCGTGTCGCTGTCGCCGGCGCAGTCGCGCCAGGCGATCCGCGCCGGCGTGATCGAAGGACTGGCTGCGCGTACCCATGCACGTCCGCTGGTCTTCCAGGGCCCGCAGGTGGTCACGCTGCGCACCCAGTCGCCGATGATGGCCGACCTGTTCTGCCAGTGGCCGAGCTTCGAGCGCGTCGACGGCGTGACGCTGCGCTTCACCGCTGAAACAGTGGAGTCGGCGGTGCGCATGCTGAACTGCTGTTCGGCGATGTCGGCGATGCTGCGCTGAAGCTGCGCGCCTTCAAGGCACTTCAAGGCAGCGCGAGGCTGAAGCGCACGTGACCGTCCTGCCCGGCGCTGTCGAGCCGGGCCTGGCCCCGGTGCAGCTCGGCGATCTGGTGCACGAGGTACAGGCCCAGCCCGGCGCCCGGTGAGCGCGCCGCCTGCCGGCCGCGGAAGTACTTCTCGAACAGCCGCGGCACCTCGTCGTGCGGAATCGCATCACCGGGGTTGCTCACACGGATGTCCAGCCCGCCCGCTTCCGCCGGCACCACGTCCAGCACGATCGCCCGGCCGGCCGGCGTGTGGCGGTCGGCGTTGGCTAACAGGTTGCGCAGCGCCACGCGCAGCAGGCCGGGGTCGCACACCAGCTGCGGCGGCAACTGCCCGTCATGCCACACGACGCGGCCGTCCGGCCAGTCGGCCACGAGGTCCTCGAACAGCTCCATCAACTCGTCGCGCTCGCAAGGGCGTGGCTGGAACGGCGTCTGGCCGGCTTCCATGCGGTCGGAGGTGAGGTATTCGTCGACCAGCGCGGTCATGCGCTGCGCGGCGGCGCGCAGGTTCAGGCAGCGCGCCAGGGTCTTCTCGCGCGCGGCGTCGAGGTTCTTGGCGATCTGCTGCGCGGTGGTGTGGATGATCGCCAGCGGCGTGCGGAACTCGTGCGACACCATCGCGACGAAATCCACCTGCGACTGCTTGGCGCGGCGCTCGGTCTCCAGCGCCGCGCGCAGGTCGACCTCGAGGCGCTGGCGCTGCTCGATCTCGCCGCGCAGATCGGCCGTGCGCCGGCGCACTTCCGCCTCCAGCCGGTCGTTCTGGCGACCGACCACGTGCACCAGGCGCGCCTGCGCGGCTTCCTTCTCGCGGCGCAACTGGTCGTAGCGGCGGTTCAGCCGCATGCTCATCAGCAGCAGGTGCAGCAGCGTGCCGATGGCCGTCGCGTTGTCGGTCCAGGCACCGGCCGGCAGCCAGCCCTGGTTGCGCAGGAAGCTCACCATCACGCCCGCGTAGTAGATGCCGAAGATGATGAGAAAAGCCCGCGCCTGCCCCTGGTCGCGCGGCAGCAGCCACAGCGCGGCGCCGATCAGGTAGACGATGCACAGCATCGCCGTCCCCTGCACCGCCTGCATGGCCAGGCCGTTGGCGCCGGCCAGCACCAGCGCCACCGCGATGGCACTCACAAGGCCCACCGCGCGCACCACCACGCGGGTGAAGCGCGGCCACCGCACATCGGTGCCCAGCTGCATGCCGGCGAACCGGATGCCGATGGCCACGCCGGCGCAGATCGACAGGCTCAACAGCATGTCGGACAGCCGCGCGGGAATGGCCAGCAACTGCTGCGGCAGCCCCGCCGTCAGGAACTCGACCAGCAGCGCGTTCGCCACATAGACCAGGTACCAGGCGCTCACGCGCTCGCGTGTCATCTGCCAGAACAGGGCGTGGAAGGCGATCAGCATCAGGCCGAAACCGAAGCCCAGGCCGTAGAAGAGGTACTCGCGCCGCGCGGTGCCCGCGTAGACCTCGGGCGCAGCGAAGCCGATGGTGGTCGACATGGCGTTGCGCGACTGCAGGCGCAGCAGCAGCGGCGTGGGCGCGGCGCTCTCCAGGGTCAGCGGCAGCTGCGCGTTGCGCGCGTCGATGGGCCAGTTTTCGCGGCCGATGTCTTCGCCGGAATGCACGGCCAACTGCCAGCGGCCCGCGTCGTCCTGGCGGTACAGCCGCACGTCGTCGAGCAGCGCGTTCTTGAACTGCGCCAGCCACCGCTGCTGCGGCACGTCGGCCAGACGCTGCACCTCGAGCCTGATCCACACCGCATCGCGCGTGAAACCCGCGTTCACGGCGCCGGGCAAGGCCTTCCAGCCCGGGGCGGCGGCGGCCTCGTCGGCGCTCAATTGGCCTTCGGGGTCGCGCAGCATCGACAACTGACCGTGGCTGTCGACGCTCGCCAGCGGATTCAGCTGCAGCACCCCGGCCCCTGCCGCGGTCGAAAAGAGAAGGCCCCACACGGCGAGGCAACCGCACAACCACAGGCACCGAGCGAGGCGTTTCATGGGCGCGGATTATCGATGGCGCCCCTACAATCCGCGCGCCTTTCATCGTGCTTAGAAACGCTCAGATTCCCTTGGTCGCCAGCCCGTACCCTGTTCCCATGCGTGATGTGATCCTGCTGGAAGATGAAGCCGTGCTGCGCGAAGAGTTGAGCGAGTTCCTGACCGGCAGCGGCTACCGGGTCGATGCCGAGGCGTCGCTCGAAGGCTTCCACCGCACCTACGACCCGGCCCGCCACGGCATCGCGCTGGTCGACCTCGGGCTGCCCGACGGCGACGGCCTGTCGCTGATCCGCGAGCTGCGCGAACGCGGCGAGCGCCTGGGCATCGTCGTGCTGACGGCGCGCGGCGGCGCCCGCGACCGCGTGACGGGGCTGGACATCGGCGCCGACTACTACCTGTCGAAGACCACCGACCTCGATGAACTGGCGGCCACGCTGGCGGCCTTGTCGCGGCGTCTGGGCGATTCGCCCGCCGCGGTGCCGGCCGACGCCTGGGTGCTGGAGCTGGGCCCGCGCCGGCTGTCGCCGCCGGGCTTTGCGCCCATTGCGCTGTCGGAACAAGACCTCACGGTGTTGCACGAGCTGATGCGCAGCGGCGGCGAGATCGCCAGCCGCCAGCAGATCGTGCAGGCGCTGGGCGAGCACTACCTGAGCTACGACCAGCGCCGTCTCGACACGCAGATTCGCCGCCTGCGGCGCAAGGTCAGCGAGGCCACGGGGCTGGTGCTTCCGATCAATACGGCGCGCAACGCCGGCTACCGCTTCCACGCCAAGACGCTCATCCGGCGCTAGCCCGGCGCTGTCCGGGCGCCGCTTCGGCGCTCAGAAACGCTCAGTTTCATTTCGATACCCGCCGCTAATCTGCGGCACAGGCAGCGACTTGAGGCACGGATGAAGGCATGAGCGATCTCGCCAGGACAACTTCTTATGTGGTCCCCTACGTGGTCCACGTCAAAGGCCAGAACTTCACTTTGAAGGATGTCATGGTGGCCGCCGACATCTACCGGCTGCGGATCGAGGAGCAGATCGGCGATCCGCTGCGGGTGGTGAAGTGCTTCCAGGCCTGGTCGAAGGAGCGCCACCACGGCATCGAGAACCTGAACCGGACCGAAGCCCGGCTGGCCCGGGAATGGCTCAATGCGCAGCATCAGGCCGACAAGGCCGCGCGGCAGCTGCTGAGCTCGCCGCAGACCCTGGGCTTCGACTTCAAGCTGCGATAGCCAGGATCGCCCGCGCCGCGCTGCGCGGGCGCCCCCAGGTTCCTAGAATTCAGCGTCCGGCGACCCCGCGCCGGCCTTCGCGCCTTATCCAGAATAAGCAACCAACCGTCTCGCAACCCGCATGGATGCTGGTGAATTAGCTTATCCGCATAAGGCGCGAACCAAAAAATAGTTTGTTTCCATAAGGCGGGCTTTCAGAATCGCGGCTTCTTGCTGGGGCGCTGGACGCACCGCACTTCAAGACACACACGCACGATGTACCAATACACAGAATTCGATCGCCAGTTCGTTCACCAACGCGCTGCCCAGTTCCGAGACCAGCTCGAGCGCTGGCAAAAGGGCCGCCTGCACGAGGACGAGTTCCGCCCCCTGCGCCTGCAAAACGGCTGGTACGTGCAGCGCTACGCGCCGATGCTGCGCGTGGCCGTGCCGTACGGCGAGCTGTCGAGCAAGCAGCTGCGCGTGCTGGCCCGCATCGCCCGCGAGTACGACGAGCCCGAAGCCGAGGTCTACCGCAAGGCCATCGAGACCCAGGGCCTGCTCGGCAGCCACAAGCTGCCCACCCACTACGCCCACTTCACGACGCGCCAGAACGTCCAGTACAACTGGATTCCGCTGGCCAAGTCGGCCGACGTGATGGACCTGCTGGCTTCGGTCGACATGCACGGCATCCAGACCAGCGGCAACTGCATCCGCAACATCACGAGCGACGAGCGCGCCGGCGTTGCCGTCGACGAGATCGCCGACCCGCGCCCCTTCGCGGAAATCATGCGCCAGTGGAGCACGCTGCACCCCGAGTTCGCCTTCCTGCCGCGCAAGTTCAAGATCGCCATCACCGGCGCCACCGAAGACCGCGCCGCCACCGGCTGGCACGACGTCGGCCTGCACGTGGTGAAGAACGAAGCGGGAGACATCGGTTTCCGCGTGCAGGTGGGTGGCGGCATGGGCCGCACCCCCATCATCGGCACCGTGCTGCGCGAGTTCCTGCCCTGGCAGCAGATCATGAATTACCTCGAAGCGGTGATTCGTGTCTACAACCGCTACGGCCGCCGCGACAACATCTACAAGGCGCGCATCAAGATCCTGGTGAAGGCCGAGGGCCAGCGCTACATCGACGACGTCGAGGCCGAGTACAAGCAGATCCTCGAGCACGACGGCGCACCGCACACCATCACGCAGGAAGAGTACGACCGCGTGGCCGCCTCCTTCGTGCCGCCGACGCTGGCCACCCGCGTGCTGCAAAGCGCCGAGAAGACCGACGCCGAGCTGCGCGCCCACGCCGCCGACGACGTGATGTTCGCGCGCTGGCTCGCCCGCAACGTCGACGCCCACAAGAACCCCGCGCTGCGCGCCGTCACGCTGTCGTTCAAGCGCCTGAAGCAGGCGCCCGGCGACGCCTCGGGCGACCAGCTCGACACCATCGCCGAGCTGGCCGACCGCTTCTCGGCCGGTGAAGCCCGCGTGACGCACGAC
Organism: Variovorax sp. GW821-FHT09A10; assembly: GCF_059418385.1. Classification (NCBI taxonomy): domain Bacteria; kingdom Pseudomonadati; phylum Pseudomonadota; class Betaproteobacteria; order Burkholderiales; family Comamonadaceae; genus Variovorax; species Variovorax sp. GW821-FHT09A10. Next base: position 180,513 of record NZ_JBWKPT010000002.1, on the reverse strand, counting down.
CAGAACGTGGTGCTGCCCTGGGTGCACGCCGAAGACCTGCACGCGCTGTGGCTCGCCGCCCGCGCCGCCGGTTTCGCCAGCGCCAACGTGCAGCTGCTGACCGACATGATCGCCTGCCCCGGCGGCGATTTCTGCGCGCTGGCCAACGCCCGCTCCATTCCCATCGCCGAAGCCATCACCGAGCGCTACCAGGACCTCGACGAGCTCGACGACCTGGGCGAGATCGACCTGCACATCAGCGGCTGCATCAACTCGTGCGGCCACCACCACAGCGGTCACATCGGCATCCTGGGCGTCGACAAGGACGGCAAGGAGTGGTACCAGGTCACCCTCGGCGGCTCCGACGGCTCCGCGCTCAGCGGCGCGCCGCAAGCCGGCAAGGTGGTCGGCCCCTCGTTCTCGGCGGCCGAAGTGCCGGGCGTGATCGAGGCCGTGCTCACCACGTACCGCGACACCCGCGCCAACGGCGAGACCTTCATCGACACCCTGCGCCGCGTGGGCCACGACCCGTTCAAGGCCGCGGCCAACGGTGCGCGATTCAAGGTGGAGGAAGCAGCATGAAAAAGACGCTCAACATTCTTTCGACCGAAGAACACATCGACGACGGCGACCCGAAGGTCCTGCAACTGGCCAACGACGCCGACCCGCTCGCCATCGAGGTGTGCCTGGCGGACATCGAACGCATCGACCTGAACTTTCCGAAGTTCACCGATGGCCGCGCCTACAGCCAGGCCTTCCTGCTGCGCCGCCGCCTCGGCTTCACGGGCGACATCCGCGCCACCGGCGACGTGCTGATCGACCAGCTGGTGCAGATGGAACGCACCGGTTTCTCCAGCGCCGTGCTCAAGGAAGGCGTGGACGCCTCCGACGCACAGCGCCAGTTCGACCGCTTCGCCACGTTCTACCAGGGCGATGCGGTGAAGACCGCGCCGCACTTCGTCGCCGGCGCCTGAGCAGACAAGAGAGTCCCATGAGCATCGCCACCGACATCGACTTCGCACGCATCAACACCGAACTCGGCCGCAACGCCGAGGGCCTGGTGGACTGGGCCGTCGGCCTGGGCCAGCCCGCGATCATCACCACCAACTTCCGCCCGTTCGAGGCCGTGATCCTGCACATGGTCACGCGCGCCAAGCGGGACGTGCCGGTGGTCTGGATGGACAACGGCTACAACACCGAGGCCACCTACCGTTTTGCCGACGAGGTGACGAAGCTCTTGGGCCTGGACCTGCACATCTACCTGCCGCGCCGCTCGCGCGCGCACCGCGAAGCGGTCGAGGGCGCCACGCCGGCGCTGGACGATCCGCGCCACGCTGCCTTCACCGAAGAAGTGAAGCTGGAACCCTTTGCTCGCGCGCTGCGCGAGACCGCGCCCAAGGTCTGGTTCACCGCGCTGCGGGCCACCGACACGGCCGTGCGCGCGCAGATGGACCCGGTCAGCGTGAACCCGGACGGCCTGATCAAGGTCGCGCCGCTGCTGCACTGGTCGTCCAAGGACCTGTACGAATACTGCGAAGCCAACGGCCTGCCCAACAACTTCGACTACGTGGACCCGACCAAGGGCGAGGACAACCGCGAATGCGGCTTGCACCTGTCGCACTGAACGATCGCTCTCCGCCTCCAGGACCCATCCGATGAACGCCCGTACCGAAGCCGACCTGCTGCAGCCGCCCATGCATTCACCCGCGAACCTGTCCAACACGCACCTCGACGCGCTGGAAGAAGAAACCATTTTCATCCTCCGCGAAGTGGCTGCCGCCTTCGAGCGCCCCACCCTGCTGTTCTCGGGCGGCAAGGACTCGCTGGTGCTGCTCAAGTGCGCTGAAAAAGCCTTCGGCGTCGGCCGCATTCCCTACCCGCTGCTGATGATCGACACCGGCCACAACTTCCCCGAAGTGACGGCCTACCGCGACCAGCGCGCGCAAGAACTGGGCGCCGAACTCATCGTGCGCAGCGTCGAAGACTCGATGAAGCGCGGCACCGTGCGCCTGGCCCATCCGGGCGAATCGCGCAACGCGCACCAGTCGGTGACGCTGCTCGAGGCGATCGAAGAATTCCGCTTCGACGCGCTGATCGGCGGCGCCCGCCGCGACGAAGAAAAGGCCCGCGCCAAGGAGCGCATCTTTTCGCACCGCGACAGCTTCGGCCAGTGGCAGCCCAAGGACCAGCGCCCCGAACTGTGGACGCTGTTCAACACGCGCCTGGCTCCCGGCGAGCACTTCCGCGTGTTCCCGATCTCGAACTGGACCGAGCTCGACGTGTGGCAATACATCGAGCGCGAGAACGTCGGCCTGCCGTCGATCTACTACACGCACAAGCGCGAAGTGGTCGAACGCCGCGGCCTGCTGGTGCCGGTGACCGAACTCACGCCGCCGCGCGACGGCGAGACCGTGCAGGTGCGCGACGTGCGCTTTCGCACCGTGGGCGACATCACGACCACCTGCCCGGTCGAGAGCCTCGCCGCAGGCGCGGGCGACGTGGTGCTGGAGACGCTGTCGGTCGACGTCAGCGAGCGCGGCGCCACGCGCATGGACGACATGACTTCGGAAGCTTCGATGGAGAAGCGCAAGAAAGACGGGTATTTCTGATGAGCACGACGACGGCAACCCTCGACACCACCGCCCTTCACGGCGACACCGGCACCGCCCTGCGCTTCATCACCTGCGGCTCGGTCGATGACGGCAAGAGCACGCTCATCGGCCGCCTGCTGGTCGACAGCAAGACCGTGCTGCAGGACCAGCTCGCCGGCGTGCAGCGCGGCGGCGAAACCGACCTGGCCCTGCTGACCGACGGCCTCTCGGCCGAGCGCGAGCAAGGCATCACGATCGACGTGGCCTACCGCTACTTCTCGACCGCCAAGCGCAAGTTCATCATCGGCGACGCGCCGGGCCACGAGCAGTACACGCGCAACATGGTCACGGCCGTCTCGGCCGCCGACGCGGCCGTGGTGCTGGTCGATGCCACCAAGCTGGCCTGGGCCGCCGAGGTCGAAGACGGCACCGTGGTCAAGCGCGAGCTGCTGCCGCAGACGCGCCGCCACACGCTGCTCGCCCACCTGCTGCGCGTGCAGTCGATCGTGTTCGCGGTCAACAAGCTCGACGCCATCGACGACGCCGCCCTCGCCTTCGAGCGCATCTCGACCGCGCTGAACGCCTTCGCCGAAGCGGCCGGCGTGAAGGTGGCGGCCATCGTGCCGATCTCGGCCCTCAAGGGCTGGAACGTGGCCACGCGCCATGCCGACTGGGTCGGCTACGAAGGCCCGAGCCTGCTCGAGCTGCTCGAAGACCTGCCCGTGACCGCACAGGACGAAGCCGTGCCCTTCGCCTTCCCGGTGCAGTGGGTCGAGAAGTTCTCGGCCTCGGCCGACACCTCGCAAGGCCGCCGCGTGTTCTGGGGCCGCGTCGCCTCGGGCCATGTGGAGCCCGGCCAGCGCGTGACCGTGCTGCCCAGCAACCAGACCGCCACCGTGGCGCAGGTGCTGAGCCACACGCGCCAGCCCAAGACCGTGCATGCGGGCCACAGCGCCGGCATCGTGCTCGACCGCGAACTCGACGTGTCGCGCGGCGACTGGCTGCTGGCGCCCGAGGCCTTCGAGCCCGTGCGCGAGATCACCGCCACCGTGGCCTGGCTCGACGACGAGCCGCTGGTCGCGGGCCGCGTGTACTGGGCGCTGCAGGGCCACCGCTGGGTCAAGGCCAAGGTGGCTCGCATCGTCGATCGCGTGAACATCACGACCCTCGAATCCGAGCCGGCGACCCAGCTGGAGGCCAATTCCATCGGCGATGTGGTGCTCGCGCTGCAGCAGCCGCTGGCCGTGCTGCCCTTCGCCCAATCGCGTGCGCTGGGGTCGCTGGTGCTGGTCGATACGGCCTCTCATCGCACCTCCGCAGCCGTGCTCGTGCAGCCGCCCGCCGCAAAGGCCTAAAATCTAGGGTTTTCCAGCCCCTTCTCCTGACGCTAAAAGACAAATGACCCACGTCGTCTCCGAAGCCTGCATCCGTTGCAAATACACCGACTGCGTGGACGTTTGCCCCGTCGACTGTTTCCGCGAAGGTCCCAACATGCTGGTGATCGACCCGGATGAATGCATCGACTGCGCCGTCTGCATCCCCGAATGCCCGGTCAATGCGATCTACGCCGAGGAAGACCTGCCGGCCGACCAGATCGCCTTCATCAAGCTGAACGCCGAGCTGGCCCTGGCCGACGGCTGGAAGAGCATCACCAAGCGCAAGCCCGCCCTGCCTGAAGCCGAGGAGTGGAAGGACAAAACGGGCAAGATCTCGGAGCTCGTGCGCTGAGCCAGGCGCCCGCACCGATCGAGACCGACGCGCTGATCATCGGCGCCGGTCCGGTCGGCCTGTTCCAGGCCTTCCAGTTGGGCCTGCTCGAGATTTCCTGCCACATCGTCGATGCGCTGCCCGCCGCGGGCGGCCAGTGCGTGGCGCTGTACGGCCACAAGCCGATCTACGACATTCCCGGCACCCCGGTCACCAGCGGGCGCGATCTGGCGCAGTCGCTGCTGCAGCAGGTGGCGCCGTTCAAGCCGCAATTCCACTTCGGCGAGCAGGTTTCTACGCTGGCCCGCCAGACCGACGACCGGCTCTTGCTGACCACCTCGGCCGGCACCGCCTTCCTTGCGAAGACCGTGTTCATCGCGGGCGGCGTGGGCGCCTTCGTGCCCAAGCGCATCACGGTCGACGGCATCGCGCAGTTCGAAGGCTCGACGCTGTTCTATCACCCCGATTCGCTCGACCGCTTCGCCGGCCAGACGGTCGTGGTCAATGGCGGCGACGACATCGCACTCGAAACCGCCATCGCCCTCACAGCCACCGCCAAGCAGGTGACGCTGGTCCACCGCCGCGACGGCTTCCAGGCCGACGAGGCGAACGTGGCCGCGATGCGCGCCCTCGTGGCCGACGGCAAGCTGGCCTTCCGGGTCGGCCAGCCGAGCGCCTTCGACGGCAAGCAACTACAGATCACCACACCAGACAACACCACGGTCGAGCTTCCGCTCGACGCGCTGGTCGCCTGCCTGGGCATTTCGCCGCGCCTGGGCCCCATCGCCGACTGGGGCCTCGAGCTGGAACGCAAGCAGGTGCCGGTCGACACCGAGAAGTACGAAACCCGCGAACCCGGCGTGTTCGCGGTGGGCGACATCAACACCTACCCGGGCAAGAAGAAGCTCATCGTCTGCGGCTTCCACGAGGCCACGCTGGCGGCCTGGGGCGCTGCGGCGCGGGTGTTCCCCGGCAAGGCAATCCCGCTGCAGTACACGACCACCAGCACGCGCCTGCACGAGCTGCTGGGCGTGGCGGGCGCTACCCCGCGCTGAGCAGCAGCGGCCGGTAGGCCTCGATGAAGCTGCCCACGGCGGCGACGTAGCGATCGATGTCCTGCGCCGACAACGGCAGCGAGAGCACGACGAATCCACGCGGCGAGGTGTAGATCCCCTCACTCAGCAGGTGGAAGAACAGCAGCTGCCGCAAGCGCCCGTCCACCGCCGCCAGGTCGGCCACGCGCCGCACCTCGCCCCGCAGGAAATGCGCATTCATGAGCGAGCCCACGCCGGTGAACTGCATCGCGACGCCTTCGCGTTCGCACAGCGCGTTGAGCCGTGACCGCATCGCCTCACCACGCTCTGCCAATGCTGCGGCCGCCTCGGGCGTGAACAGCTGCGTGAGGCCCGCATAGCCGGCCGCCATCGTCATCACGTTGTTGTTGAAGGTGCCTGAATGCGCGAGTGCGCCGGTGCGCGGGTCGAACTGCGCCATCACGTCAGAGCGCCCACCGAAGGCGCCAAACGACATGCCGCCGCCGATGTACTTGCCCAGCGTCGTGAGGTCGGAGCGAATGCCCAGCCCGTTCGCCAGCCCGTGCGGCCCCAGCCGCGAAGTCATCACCTCGTCGAAGACCAGCAGCGCGCCGACCCGCGTGGCCCCGTCGCGCAGCGCCTGCAGGAAGTCGCGCCGCCCCGGAATGCAGCCGCTCGCGCCCTGCATCGGCTCGACCAGGATGGCGGCGATGTCCGCACCGTGCGCATCGATCTGCGCACGCGCAGTGTCCGCGTCGTTGTACGGCAGCACGAGGAAGTCGAAGGGCACGGTCGTCGGCGACGGCTGGTCGCCGAAGCCGAGCACGCCGCCGTGATAACCGCCCGAGAACACGACGACCTTGCGCCGCCCCGTGAAGCGCAGCACGGCCGTGAGCGCCATCAGGTTCGCCTCGGTGCCCGAGTTGGTGAAGCGCAACTGCTCGACCTGCGGAAAGCGCTCGCAGATCGTCTGCGCGAGCCGGCCTTCGAGCAGGTTGTGGCCCGTGAGGTTGATGCCGCCCTGCATCGCTTCGATGACCGCCTCGCGGATCTCGGGCGCCGAGTGGCCGTAGACGCCGGCCGTGTACTCGGCGATGAAGTCGGTGTAGCGGTGGCCGTCCGCGTCCCAGAGCGTCGCGCCTTCGCCCTTGGCGATAGTGAGTGGGAACGGCGCATAGAACAGCACCGAGCGGCTGTTGGCGCCGGGCATGTAGCGCGTCTGCGCCTCGAAACGGCGCAGGCTTTCGGGGTTGCCGTCGGTGAAGCGTTGATGGGCCTGGGCCAGGGCCTGGTCGATGGCGGTCGTCATGGGAGACATCCTTTGGGAGTGGAACGTGCCGGGAGCGCCCGGCCCGTTTAATTGATCAATGCTCAATTAATAATATTTATACAATCAATTCACCCGCTGCACAATGGCTGCATCCATGAAGAAAAAAGTCCCCGAGCCTCGCCCCCGGACGGCCGGCCGCCCTGCCGGCGGTGCGGCGCTGTCGAAGCAGCGCATCGCCGAAGCCGCGCTGGCGCACATCGACGCCTTCGGCCTCGGCGCCTTCAGCATGCGCGAGATCGCGGCGCAGCTCGGCGTGTACCCGGCCACGGTGCATTGGCATGTCAGCACGCGCGAGGCGCTGCTGGCCGAGGTCGCCGCCACGGTCATGGCGCAGGTCACGCCGCCCAAGGGCACGCTCGCCTGGCAGGACTGGATCGCCGAGTTGTTCCACCGCTGCCGCGCCGCGGTGCGGCAGCACCCGAACGTGGCGCAGCTGCTCGGAGCGCAGCTGGTGTCGAACGGCAGCCTGCCGACCGAACTGGTCGAAGGCGTGCTGTCGGCACTGACCGAGGCCGGCTTCGACGGCGAGCCGCTGCGCGAGGCCTACAACTGCGTGATCGCCGCGATGCTGGGCTTTTTGACGATGGAGTTCTCGCCCCTGCCCGCCGACAACACGCAGGCCTGGGCCGAAGAGCTGCGCGAGCGCGTCCACACGATCCGCCCGCTCGACCACCCGGTGCTCGCGCGCCACCTGCCGCAACTGGCCAACAAGGCCTTCATCCTGCGCTGGGACAACGGCACCACCGTGCCGCTCGACAGCAGTTTCGAGCGGCACATCCAGATCACGATCGACGGGTTGGAGGCTTTCGCGCGCAGGCTCAAGCCGGCGCAGTGAGCGCGATGCGCAGCAGCGCGTCTTTCAGCCACAGCACGCCCGCGTCGGAATTCGAGCGGCGGTTCCAGCAGACGACCGAGCGGTAGCCTGGCAGCTCGAAGGGCAGCGGGTGCACCGCGAGCCGATCGCGAAAGCGCTCGGCCACGCGCAGCGGCAGCACGGCCACATGGTCGGTCTGCGCCAGCAGGTCGACGATCTGGCCGAAGCTGGTCATCGCCACGCGCATGCTGCGCGTGCGCCCTTGCCGCGCCAGCACCTGGTCGATGAGGTCGTCGAGCGCCGAGCTGCCGTAGCCGAGGAACACATGCGGCGCTTCGCAGAACGCATCGAGCGTGGCCGCCTCGCCCAGCGTCGGATGGCCGCGCCGTACCGCGACCACGTAGCGGTCTTCGTACAGCAGCGCCGATTCGCAATCGCTCGGCGGCTGCAGGCGCGGCAGCACGGCCACGTCGAAGTCGCCCTTGCGCAGGCGCTCGGTGAGCGTGAGGAAAGAGCTGGTCTCCCAGTGCAGGCGGATGCGCGAGCCGCAGGCCACGAGTTCGTTGGCGAGTGTCGGCAGCAGCAGGTGGCTCGCGTAGTCACTGCCCGAGATGCGAAAGATGCGCTGCGACGCCGCCGGCTCGAAGCCCTCGCCGGGCTCCAGCATCGCCGACAGATCGGCCAGCACGCGCTCGACCTGGCCGGCCAGCGCATGGGCGCGCGCCGTGGGCTCCACGCCATGCGCCGTGCGCGTGAACAGCGGATCGTCGAAGGTGTCGCGCAGCCGGTTGAGCGAAGCGCTCACCGCAGGCTGGCTCAGGAAGAGCCGGGTCGCCGCGCGCGACACGCTGCGCTCGCGCATCAGGGCATCGAAGGTCCGCAGCATGCCGACGTCCAGGCTGCGGATATCACGTTGGGCCATATCTCATATTCAAAGCTTCGAATTGCCCGCGGGGCAGGCTGTCCGTATCGTCCAGCGCACAAGTACAACACGACTGGAGACACGATGAATCGGTTCAGACCCTCGCCGCCCGAGGCGGACAAGACGTGCACTACGCGCCGCCACGCACTCGGTGTTCTCGGTGCCGGCCTTGCGGCCCTCGCCGCCGGCCCCGCCTTCGCGCAGCCCGCGCCCTTTCCCAACCGCGTGGTGCGCATCGTGCCCTTCGGCTCGCCCGGCGGGCCGATGGACGCCATCGCCCGCGTCTACGCCGAGAAGCTCAAGGCGCGCTGGAACCAGTCGGTGATCGTCGAGGCCCGGCCTGGCGCCAGTGGCACCATCGCCGCCGACGCCGTCGCCAAGGCGGCGCCCGACGGCTACACGGTGCTGCTCACGCTGCCGCTCACGCACATCAACAACGTGGTGCTGCAGCCCAAGCTGCCTTATGACCCGGTGAAAGACTTCGAGCCGCTGTCGCAGCTGGCCACGGGCGGCCCGATGCTCATCGCCCGCGCCTCGGCGCCCTTCTCCACCGTGCGCGAGTTCGTGGCCTACGCCAAGGCGCACCCCGGCGTTTCGTACGGCACCTGGGGCAACGGCTCCAACGCGCACCTGTTCGGCGAACTGCTGGCGCGCCAGAACCACATCGACCTGGTGCACGTGCCCTACAAGGCCGAGGCCGCCGCGCACAACGACATGTTCGGCGAAGCGCTGGGCGTGGCCTGGGCCAACCCCGCGACAGCACGCGGCCTCGCACAGGCCGGGCGCATCAAGGTGCTGGGCATCACGGGCCGCCAGCGCGTGCGCTCGATGCCCAACGTGCCGACCTTCACCGAACAGGGCTTCGCAGGCTTCGACCTCGACAGCTGGATCGGCGTGTATGCGCCCGCCCGCACGCCGCAGCCCGTGCTCGACGAATGGTCGCTCGCGCTGCGCGAGATCACGAAGCTGCCCGACATTCAGGAGCGCCTGGCGGGCTACGGCTTCGAGCCGCTGGGCAGCACGCCCGCCGAATTCCGTGCCGGCTACAAGGCCGACTTTCCCCGCGTGGCGGACCTGATCAAGGCCGCAGGAGTCACCCCCGAATGAGCGCCGTTGTCCCGCCCTCCGCCACCTCCGAGTGGCAACCCATCGCTTTCGACACCGGTACCGCCTACGGCCGCAAGGCGCCGAGCCACAAACCCGAGCTGACCGAGGTCGGCGCGGGCACGCCCATGGGCGAGCTGCTGCGCCGCTACTGGCACCCCATCGGCCTGGCCGCCGACGCCACCGACACGCCGCGCCAGGTGCGCGTGCTGGGCGAAGACCTGATCCTGTTCCGCGACAAGCGCGGCCGCGCGGGCCTCGTGCACTGGCGCTGCGCGCACCGCGGAGCGTCGCTCTACTACGGGCGCGTGGAAGAAGAAGGCATCCGCTGCTGCTACCACGGCTGGATGTTCGACGTGCAGGGCCACTGCGTCGACCAGCCCTGCGAACCCGATGGCGGCGCGCGCAGCCGCGGCCGCGTGCGCCAGCCCTGGTACCCGGTGCAGGAGCAGTACGGCCTGGTCTGGGCGTACCTTGGCCCGGCCGAGAAGAAGCCCGTGCTGCCACGCTACGACTGCCTCGAAACCATGGACGACGGCGAGACCCTGGAAGCCGACGGCAACAGCATCGGCGGCGGCGGGCCGCAGGTCATTCCGTGCAACTGGCTGCAGCACTACGAGAACGTGGCCGACCCCTTCCACGTGCCCGTGCTGCACGGCAGCTTCAGCGGCACGCAGTTCGTGGCACTCATGGGTCAGATGCCCGACGTGAGCTTCGAGAGCACCGAGACCGGCGTGACGATCACCTCGATCCGCACGCTCGAAGACGGCAGCACCTTCCGCCGCGTGGCCGGCCCCGTGCTGCCGACGCTGCGTGTGGTGCCCAACCCGCGCGTGGCCGCCTACGGGCGCGTCGAGTCGATCGGCTGGGTGCTGCCGATCGACGACCACAGCTTTCGCATCTACACCGTGGGCCGCGTGAAAAACCCCGGCGACCTTGCCCGCGTGCGCTCGCGCCTGAACGGCAAGCTGTGGGAGGAGCTGAGCGAGGCCGAGCACCGCGCCTTCCCCGGCGACTACGAGGCGCAGGTGAGCCAGGGCGCCATCACGGCGCATTCGGAAGAGCACCTGGCCTCGTCCGACCGCGGCATCGTGATGCTGCGCCGGCTGCTGCAACGCCAGCTCGACGCGCTGCGCGAAGGCCGCGACCCGGCCGGCGTGAGCTTCGACCCCGCGGCCCCGCCCGTGCAGTTCGAGGCCGGCAACTTCCTCGTGCCCAAGGAATGAATGGCGTGTCGGGCGGCGCAGGCATCGCGGTGCGAGTGGCGCGCAAGACGGTCGAGGCCGAAGGCGTGGCCGGCTTCAGGCTGGTACCCGTCGATGGCGAGCGCTTGCCGGCCTTCACGCCGGGCGCGCACATCGACGTCTCATTGCCAGGCGGGCTGGTGCGCCAGTATTCGCTGTGCAACGCATCGGCCCCTGACGGCGAGGGGCACTACGAAATTGGCGTACTGCGCGACGCCGCCTCGCGCGGCGGCTCGCGGGCGATGCACGACGCCGTCCATGAAGGCTCGGTGTTGCAGATCGGCCCGCCACGCAACCTCTTTGCGCTCGACGAAAGCGCAACGCACAGCCTGCTGCTGGCCGGCGGCATCGGCGTGACGCCGCTGCTGTCGATGGCGCAGCGGTTGGCCACGCTGGGGGCCGACTTCGCGTTGCACTGCTGCAGCCGCTCGGCGGCGCGCGCGCCCTACCGGCGTCGGCTCGAAGACAGCACGTTCGCAGACAAGGTGTTCTTTCACCACGACGACGGCCCGCCCGCGCAGCACATCGACCTCGCCGCCACCCTCGGCCATCCGGCGCCGGGCCGGCACGCCTATGTCTGTGGCCCCGCAGGCTTCCTCGAGGCCGTGCGCACGACCGCACGCGCCCTGCATTGGACGGACGCGCAGGTGCACTTCGAGTCGTTCTCGGGCGCCGCACCGCCGGCCGATGGACAAGGCAGCTTCGAGGTCGAACTGCACCGCTCCCGCCGCGTCGTCCACATCCCCGCGACGATGACCGTGCTGGACGCGCTCGCCGCCGAGGGCATCGAGATCGCGGTCTCGTGCGCGCAGGGCGTCTGCGGCACCTGTCTCACGCGCGTGCTCGCGGGCGAGGTCGCGCACCACGACCTCTACCTGACGCCGGCCGAGCAGGCGGCCAACGACTGCTTCCTGCCCTGCTGCTCGCGGGCCCGCTCACCGAGGCTGGTGCTCGACCTCTAGCAGCTCGTAGAGCACCATCCGCGTCTGCCGCCCGCGCAGCTCGATCTGCTCCTCGATGCGCCGCGTGGCCAGGCGCCCGCCCAGGCCTTCGAAGGTCGTCTCGGACATCAGCGTGCGCGTGCCCAGTTGCTTGTTGGTGCCCTCGATGCGGCTGGCCGCATTGATCACGTCGCCCAGCGCCGTGTACGACAGCCGGTCGCTCGAGCCGAGCACCCCGGCGATCACGACGCCGGTGTGCATGCCGATGCGCGTGCGGAACGGCTGCAGGCCTTCGGCCTGCCAGCGGCGGTTGAGCTCGGTCATCTCGGCGTGCAGTTCGAGCGAGGCCGCGCAGGCGCGGTACTCTGCGTCGGGCAGGTCGGTGGGCGCGCCCCACAGCACCATGATGCCGTCGCCCATGAACTTGTCGATCACGCCGCCGTGGCGCGCGAACACGCGGGTGGCGAGGTTGAAGTAGTCGGTCAGCTGCCGCATCAGCACGTCGGCCGGCATCGATTCCGCGATGGCCGTGAATCCTTCCACGTCGGTGAACATCGCGGTGACGCGGCGCGGCGACCCGTTGGGTTCGAGTGCATGCCCCTCGGCGATGAGCTGGCGGATCACGTCCACCGGCACGAACTTGCGAAAGGCCTGCAGGCTGCGCGCGGATTCGTCCAGCGCCTGGTTCAGGTGCTGGATCTCGAGCACGCGGCTCGACTCGCGCGGCAGGTCGTCCAGCTCGAGCCGCCCGATGCGCCGCGCCGTGCGCGAGAGGTTCTCGATGGGCGCGGTCACCAGCTTCGACAGGCGCAGCGAAATGAAGAGCGCGATCGCCAGGAACGCCAACACCAGCAGCAGCGACCACAGCACGTTGCGATGCAGCGCACCCAGCAGCGCCTCTTCGGGCTCCCAACTCACAAGATGCCAGTCGGTGGCCGGAATGCGCGAGGTCTGCACCTGGTAGTGCATGCCCTCGTGCACGAGCGCAAAAGCCATGTCCTCGGTCCAGCCGCGGCTGCCGTTGGCCAGCATGTGGGTGTGCAGCGCACCGAGCACGCCCTCGTCCGGGTCTTCGAGCACGCGCACGGAATGCGGGTGGTCGCTGCGCGCGATCACGTGGTGGTCGGCACTCAACAGCGCGCTGTGGCCGTGGCCCGTGCCGCCGAACAGGCGCACGAGGTTGGAGAGGTGCCCGAGCGACACGCTGGCGACCGCCACCAGCGTCTGCGTGGCGCCCTCCTCGTCCCGCCGCCGGCTCGGCCGCGCATGGCTCACGCCCAGCTCCTTCATCGAGGGCAGCACGAAGGGCGCGGTCCACACGGGGCGCTGCGCCTTCTCGGCCTGCGTGAACCAGGCCTGGTGCACCGGGTCGTCCTCGCTGCGGAAGGCTTCGATGCGCGTCGTCTCGTAGCGCCGCCGCGGGTCTTCGTCGGCGTCGCTGTCGGGTGGCGACTTGTACTCCCAGGTCTCGGTGCTGCCGCTGCCGTCGCGCAGCACCTGGCGCACCACCGGCACGGGGTGGCGCATGGCCATCAGGAAGTGGCCGTCGTCGCTGCCCACGCCGATGCTGTCGAGTTCGGGCGTCTGCTCCAGCGCGGCCCAGAGCAGCTCGGCGGTCTGCTCGCCGTCGTGGCCCGCGGGGTGCAGGTCGGGGGTGTGGGCAATGGCGCGCACCAGGCCCTCGGTCTTGGCCAGGAAGGCAAGGATGTTGTCTTCGACCCGGTCGTGGTTGACCTTGTGCGCCGACTCGCCCACCTTCGACACCAGCTTCTCCGCCCCCCAGTAGCCGAAGGCCACCAGCAGCAGCGACTGCAGCAGCGCGACCGCGCAGATGATGGTGCCGACGTCGACGCGGAAGCGCCTCAGCCGGGTGCGCGGCGCGTTCGCGGGTGACGCCGGTGCCGGTCCCGGGTACTTGAAATCGTCTGCCATGTGTCGTGGTTCCCCCGGGGCATGTGAAACCGCCCTCGCGACGCGGATTTTCGTGCGTCTGCGACGTTCTGCCGCGCGGGGATAAAATCCGCCCCGCGCCGCAGTTCGCTGAGGCGCATCGCTAGGGGTGTCGAGCCGGATTGTTCCGGGGCTGACTGAGAGAGTCCCTTTGAACCTGACTGAGGTAAACCTCACGCACGCAAAGTAAACTGCGCCGCATGACGGCCAAGGTTTACAGCTACATGCGGTTCAGCGACGCCCGCCAAGCAAGCGGTGCCAGCTCCGAGCGTCAAGGCGCCTACGCTGCAGCCTGGGCTCGCGAGCACGCCCTCCTCCTCGACGAGACGCTCTCCATGCGTGACGAGGGCCTATCGGCCTTTCATCAACGGCACGTCAAGAAAGGCGCGCTCGGCGTGTTCCTGAAGGCCGTCGAGGATGGCCAAGTGCCCGCAGGCTCGTTCCTTGTAGTCGAAGGCCTCGACCGCCTCTCGCGCGCGGAACCCATCCAGGCGCAAGCACAGCTGACCGCCATCATCTCGGCCGGCATCTCGGTTGTCACGGCCAGTGACGGCAAGGTCTACAGCCTTGATCGGCTCAAAGCCAATCCGATGGACCTGGTCTACAGCCTCCTGGTGATGATCCGGGCTCACGAAGAATCCGATACGAAGAGCAAGCGAGTACGCGATGCGATCCGCCGGCAGTGCGAGGGATGGATCGCTGGCACTTATCGCGGCCTCATCCGCTATGGCAAGGCCCCGGGTTGGCTGCGCGTGGTCGACGGCCGCTGGGAAGTGATCCCCGAGCGTGCTGGGGCGATCCGCACCGCCGTCGACATGTTCCGCCGCGGACTGGGCACTGGCCACATCGCCAAGGTACTTCACGAGGCGGGCCTGTCGACCAGCACCGGCATGCCCACCTCCGGCCACCTGGTGCGGCTTCTTGCCAATCCCGCACTCAAGGGCGAGAAGCACCTAGTGCTGGAACCTGATACGCATGTGCTCGAGGGCTACTACCCTGCAGTCATCGATGCAGACGTTTGGACTGAGCTGCAGCAACTCGTCGGCCTGCGAAGCAGGCAGCATGTTCGAGGCCAGATCCCGTCGCTGCTTACTGGATTTGGCGTGAGCGTGTGTGGCTACTGCGGCTCGCCGATGAAGAGCCAGACGATGGCGAACAAGCGTCGCAACGATGGCACTTTGGCCGACGGCCACCGACGGCTGCAGTGCGTTCGCGTCAACAGCGGTGAGAGCTGCGCGGTGAAGGGATCGTGCTCCTCGGCCCCTATCGAGCGTGCACTGATGCGCTACTGCTCGGACATGGTCAATCTCCAGTCGCTATATGACGGCGATCGGGGCGTGCTCCCTCGCAGCGAACTAACGGCGGCATCAGTACGCCTGCAGGAGATAGAAACGAAGCTTGAGCGCATCACCGACGCACTGCTCGAGAGCACCGAGGGCGCTCCGGCGACGTTCATTCGCCGAGCGCGTGAACTCGAGGCCGACCGCGATCTAGCACGTGACCAGGTACGACTGGCCGAGCGCGCCCTGGCCGAGGCCGCGCGATCAGATTTGACCGGGGCGGACGAGCGCTGGAGGGCGCTCATCAAAGGCGTTGAAACCTTGGACTACGGGGCGCGCATGCGAGCGCGTCAACTCGTAGCCGACACCTTCGAACGAATAGTCGTGTACCACAGCGGAATGCGGCCGGCCGCCGGCAAGAGCTCCATCGACATCATCCTGCAGGCAAAAGGCGGCACTGCCCGACAGCTGCGAATCACCGCTGACAACACGCTCGCAGCGTGGGATGAAGTCTCTTCTACAGCCAAGCTCTGACGCAGGCCGCCTACTCGGCTTAGTGAAGCGGCCGAAGCCAGTCGAGCGCGGCCGAGCCCGGGTCCATCGCTCGCAGGCGCGGATCACGCGCCAAGTCGCGGGCGACCTCCTCGAGCTGCTCAGGGTCGACCGTATGCCACTGCCGCTGCAGCCGGTGGGCGCAGGCAGCGACCCACAGTTCTTCTGGAACGTTTTCCATGACCGAAATACCACTGTATATTTAAACAGTGTATTGCGAAGTCTTCAGATACCACTTCGAGGGCGCGGAATTGCCCACCAAGGAGGCGGTGCGGCTCACACGCCGGGTCGGCGAGTTCGTCTACATGGAGCGCGTTCACGACTGTCGGCCAGGCCGGAGCCTGATGCTCGCCATGCTGCTCTCGGATGATCGCGAGACCTACCTAATCCCAGCGCTCGATCGAGCACATCTCTACCAAGTGCGCGGCGGCATATGCGTTGAAGGTATTGAGGTCATTCCTCGAGGCCGAGGCAGCAAGAACATCAAGTCAGACGACTACCCCCAACGATGGTTTTGCCGGCCTGTGCCGCGACCGGCGGCCGCCGATGCGGCGGGTGTGCGCCTCGAGGCGCGTCGACACGCCGATGACATCAGCGCGGCCCTGATCCGCCGGCCGACGCGCCGAACTATGACGAACGCAGTGCAACCTGAGATTTTGCGCGCCCCTCAAGCGCCCACGTCCCTGACTGTTTTATTTGCCGCCACTAGAACTAAGCTTTAACAAGCAAGGATTCCAGCAAATCAATCAATACTTTCGGCGTCCACCCCTCATGCTCAAAAATTATTTCTGGCATGTTCTTTTGCAGCGACACATCTTTCGCTCCGCTGAACATTGATTGCAAGATGCCAGATTTTTGCACCAATCTGTCAACAATTTTATGCCCAGAAGAAAATGCCAAATCATGTGGCACGTCAACGTGACGCCCGTTTCTGTACTCCCATCTGACCATCTTTCCATCGATGGGAAATTCTTTTTCCCCATAAAGGGAAAAAATAGCATTGGCAATACCTTGCAACTCCTCCTGCCCCAATGATTCAAATTTCGCAACCGGAACGTCAATCTTCAACCCAATGTCCGCGCTCCTCACTTTCTTGCTTCGCAGATATATCGCCATGAGCAGCGGATCCAACAGAACGTTTTCGAGTGTATACGCCTTCTCAAAGGCGAGCACACGAAGCATGTCATTTGGCTTATTCGTCAAATCATAGTCAACGATTCCAAAGATATTCCGAGCTGGATTTTCTTTCAATGCATTCAAAAGATTAACGACATTCGCCGAACTCGCCGCCCGCCCGTTATATCCACTTGGAACAAAAACCAAGGAATGCGAACCGCCGAGCTGCTCTTTGATTGGCTCGTAGATTCTTTGATAAAACTCCGCGTCGTACTCGCTTTCGGTGAAAACTATGCGCCTATCTACGACAGCTACGCTCAGGAGCGGCAAGCCGGCACCAAGTTCGTCCAAGGCCTCTTGCCGCGAGGCCTTTATCAGGACAGACACTTCATCCCGCTTTATCAACGAGTAGAGAGAATCCTCTGGTGCAAGCGCCACCGTGGTGGGTGCGTGGGTAACAAGCACCACGGGGGTTTCTAAATTCTGTACAAATATTCTTGTGAGGTTTCCCAAAAACTGCTCGATAGCTTTGGGGTGCAGCACGGAGTCGACTTCATCTAGGAGCAGCAAATCCGTCGGGACATCGCTCAACTCGTTTTGAATGATCAAAGAGAATATTACCTTCTCCCCTTGTGAGAGCTCCTCGTACTTTATGGCCCTCCCTTTGTCGCTCAGGAGGTAATTTTTAAACTCCCGTCCATCCTCCGCGTCGGGAGGAGGATTTTCTACAACTACCTGATACCCGAATCCAGCTTGCGCCAACGCGCTATTAATTTTAATCCAAGGCGGCTCACCGACTCGACGCACGAAATCCTCATCTGACAACGCGTAATTGGTACCCCTGAATCCGTCAACCATGCGTTGCCATACATTTCTCCACACCTTATATTGATAAGCAACAAAGTGTGCAGACATTTGATATCTGCCCTCCTCTAGCCCAGATCGGTGTCCTAAAAAGAGGTCGATAATTGTAAGATCCTGAGTTTCCTTTCCCAGGTCTCTAGCGAGACTTTCAAATACAGGTTGTTCGATACGATCAACCACGCCGCTCTTGAGAATTTTCAATCGCTGCTGTTCGAATCTCCATCGATTCTCCATTTCTTGGGCCACAAGCCCATCAGTGCTAATTTGGGTGAGGAAACCTTGCGCCATCAGACGAGTTCTTCCTCGAGGTGCAATTCCCGTCCCCGCACCAACCCGAATTGCTTTCGCCCCGGCGGCTTCGAGAAGTCGGGTTTTTCCTACTCCATTAACCCCTGTGATTACCGTCAAACCATCGAAGGTTATTCTTTGGGGGGAAAAGCCTGCAAGACTGCCTGCTTCAATTTGAAATTCTGCACGTGGCATCTCTCCGCTCCTTGTTAGTTCACCTCGCGGAGTGTATGGGGACAGCAGCCATTGATCTTTGCTCTTTAGAACCGTAGGTCCTCCCCAACCTCGCACTAGGGTTTTGCCCCCTTCCGCATCAGAGCTCGACGTCGTGTTGAGACTAAAACGACAAAAGGCCCCCAGCGCCGTAGCACTGGGGGCCTTGATCATGGCGATGCAGACGTCTGCACCAGCTCTGCAAATCCTACTCCGGTGCCGAGGTCGATGGCGTCGCGTTGAGCTTCTCCCGCCATTGCCTCATATTCCGCTGCGCACGCAAGGAATAGTCCTCTTGCATCTGCAGCCGCTCGCCGGCTTGCCGCAAGCTCACCGGCGTTGGCGGCGGCGCTGGACAACCCACTAGCACGGGCGGCGGTGTCGAGCCGGGCGACATCCCGGCGCAACCCGTCAACAACATTGCGATTGCTGCGATCGACAATGCCCGCAGCCAGCTTGAGCGTTTGGTTTGCATTTTCAAGGTCCGCAGCCGCAGCCGCTTGTTGATGTTCGAACTTGCGAAAATTCGCATCTGCCGTCAGCGCAACCTGCGCTCGAGCGGCATCCTGCTTCGCGATCCGCGCCTGCAGGTCGTGGAGCCCGTTGACGGCGCTGTCGCGCTGGTGGCCAACCCAGCACCCATGCAGCACACATGAGGCCATCAGGCCGGCCCAGAGCCAACCAGGCAGCATGCCCAAGAGTCCGGTGATCGCACTCATGGGAATTTCGCCTCACCCGACACGATGGCCGAGCGAGCGTCCATGCCAAGGAACACCAGGCGAGTCGCCTCACGCCGGCGCTGCAGGCCCTTGAGCACCTGCCCGCCGGCGCGCACCCACTTCAGCAGCTCGGCCGCCGCGCCGCCGTAGTCGCCCAGGTTCAGCTTGCGCAGGAACGTCGACGGGCGGCCGTCAGCCAGGTACAGGATCCCGTCGCGGCCGCTTCCGCCCGGACCGGTGTTGTAGACCGTCGAGACGATGGCGTCCCACTGCCGCTGTGTCAGCGGCACCAGGATGGCCCGCCGTGTGGGCGGCTCGAAGTCGCGCACCAGGCGCTTGGCGTAGCGCGCATCGGCCTCAGCCTGGCTGATGACCTGGCCAACGCTCACGCCCTCGGTGTCGCCCCAGCCAATCGTCCAGGGCTTGCCACTCAGGTGCGCGAACTGCATCGGCACCATGGTGAGGTTGTAGGGATCGATGCGGGCGCCCTGCAGGGCCCTGAACAAGGCCGAGGCCGGGTCCGGGTACGCACGCAGCTTGCAGGCCTCGTAGTGGTGGTTCAGCTCGTGCCCGTCGTCCCCAGTCGCGAGGTGTTCGTTCATTGCTTGTCTCCCAACGGGGCGGCGACCGAGGGCGGCGCGTCTGGCCCAGCGCCGCCTCGCAGGCGGTTACTCGCATTGGCGATAGCGTCGGCAGCGAAGCGATCCAGTACGCCGAACCATCGGCCGCGCGAGAAACCTGCCCACAGGATCAGCAAGATCCGCAGGTCCTGCACGACGATCGGCAGCTTCAGGACGGTGATCGCACTGGCACCGGAGTTGTAGCCCTGGATCGCGATGTAGGCGACGGCCCCACCAAAAATGGCGACGATCAGATCCTTCAGCAACAGCGTCTTGACGTTGCCAACGAGGGCACGCTCCGACACCAGCGTGAAGATCGTTCGCGCTGCGCCGCCAAGCAGGCCGGCCGCCGCAGCAAACAGCAGCGACATCCAGTCGTAGGTGAGCACGTCTTGCATGAGCGTGGTGTTCGCATAGCAGAGCGCGCTGTAACACGCCAGCCAAAGAAAGAAGGCCTGGTTAACGCGGCGCTGCATTGAAGTGCTCCCTCATCTGTTGAGCGTTGACGGATACGCCGAAGATCCCGGCGATGAAAAAGGCAGCGACAGCCCGGATTGCGTAGGCCCACTCGAGACCCCCGACGTCCAGTCGCACCGCCCTGTTAGCAAGCACGATCCACGTCGCGCCGGCCACGACCGCGGCGAACGCCGCAGCGCGCCTGTAGACCTTGTGGGCCAAAAGGTCAGGCCTGAAGATCAGTGTGTAGAGATGCGGCAGCGCCGAGGCGAACGCGATCGCAAAGGCGCCGACCACGCACCATCGCGAGTACGTCATCGAACTCACGCGGCTAATGAACGACTCGGGCACCGAGAAGACGTAGAAGATTGGCTCGGCGAGCAGCAATAGGAAGACGGTCGTGATGAACGCTGCCTGCAGCCGCACCTCGGCACGGTCCTGATCGAGGGGCCAGCTCGGCGCGGCCGCTATGTAGCGCCGAAGATCCTCGACATGCACGAGCATGGCCGCGCCGAGGAAGCTCTGCGCGACGCCTGCCCCCAATCTCTTGAAGATGTTCTGCATCGGTCACCCTTTAGGCAAAAAGAAGCCCGCCGAAGCGGGTTGCGTTGAAATCAATCCAGGCTGCGCCATTCGACGTTGTCGAACAGCCCGTTCGCATTCGCCTGCCCCACCAGCCCGTGATTCGTGACGGCATCCAGGGCCGAGGACGAAAGCGTGGTGCTAAAGAGCTTCTGGCCGTCGACGTAAGCGTCGAAGTTCAGCCCGTAGAGATAGCCTTCGACCAAGTACCGGCGTCCATTCGTCGGAGTGAACGCCGCCGAGGTCACGATCGTCTGGGCGGCGCCGATGATCTGGTAGAGCGCGAGCGTGTTGGTGGCAGTGGACAAACGAAGCCACAACATGTTGTCCTTGTTGGTCGCGCGGAAGGCCAGCCCCTCGGCTGCCGCCAGCTTGATGCCTGCCTTCAGGTGAACGTTTGCACTCGCCGTGGCAATGTGGAGCAGCGCGAACGACCCGGTCGCCGACCGGATCCGCTGGTTTTCCACCAGCCATGTGCCGAACGACGTGATCCACGGGTGGCCCGACGACGTGAACGTCGGAGCAGTCGCGCTGCCACTGCCCGACTGAATGTTCGCCCGGTCGTAAGCGACGAGTCTGCTGTTCGAGGCGGAGTCGGTACTAATGAGCTTCGAGGGACGCGATGAGGTGATGGCGCGTCGCGTCCAGTTGGTCAGGTTCGAAGCGAGGGACTCCACGACGTGCCCGTCGCCAGAGCGAACAAAAACGCCATCCAGATTTCCGGAGGTCACTGGGTCGATGATCTGGTGCCCCGTCCCGTGCCAGATGCCGATCGACGAGATCCATCGTTGGGCGCCGATGTTGGTGGATTTGACCCGCTCGACCCGGTTGCTAGTCCCGCGAATTTCGACATCGTGCGCGTCATCGTTAGTGTTGGCGATGCTGTGGTTCGCCTCGATCATCGAAACACGCAGCACAGAGTTTTGGGTGTCAATGCCAAAACGCACAGGCTTCCCGTTGCCTGCCATCCGGACCACCGCGTTATTGATCTGGATGTTGTTGTTGGCGGACTCCAACTCGATGGATCCTGCAAGTAGATCGGCATGCACATCTGCCGTGGACTGCACGCCCTTGAACGTCAGATCCTTGCTATCCATTACATGCAACAGCCCGGCAGAGTTGTCTGCCGTCAGGTTGGAAAACTCCCCACCCTCAATCCCTTTGAGTTGGTACGCATAGCTGAACTGACCATCCTGTGCGTGACAGTCGAGCACCTTGACGCCAGTGCTGATACCTCGATCGCCTGAGGAGTAAACAAGGTGAGGCGGCGTGGGCACGCTGTTGAGTAGCAGATAGCTCCCCCGCACGTTGCGGATCAATGGGTTTTTGCAGTGCCCAAACAGGAGCGCGAAGACGACTTCGTGGCTTCCGATGTTCTCAACCACAACGTCTTCAACCGGGTCCGATGGAAGCTCTTCGAGCCGCGGAATAATGTTGACGACCGTGGACACCCGATCGCCAAAAACGTTGCGAACCTGTGCACGATGGGCTGTGGGCTTAAGGTGGACACCGCAGTACAGGGCATGTGAATCCCCGGTGCCAGCACCAGAGAATGCGACGCCTCCGACATACAGGCCATCGATCATTACGTCCGTAGCAGAGACGTCAAACAGCGGCAAAGGAAAGACCGTCTGGCGCAGCCGCGAGCGGTCCTTGCTTCCCAAAAATTGCATGCCCTTGAAGGGGACACCCAGGATGCCATTGAAGTCGATCCACGACCCGTCTGGCACGTCCATGGGGAAAACGACCGGCCGCCCCGCAGCACCAGCTTCGGTAATGGCGGCGTTCGCGATCGAAGTGTTTACGGTCGCCGAATTTAGGTGGCTGAGCCCGCGATCCTTCAGGTACAGCGGAAGCACGTCGAGGCGCTGTTGCACCGTGCGGCCATCGACACCGCCCACCATCGACGCGCCGGCAGTTCCCGAAAGGTCTACGCCCACGATGCCGGCGACGAGACGGAATTTCGCCGCCTCAAAAGTGCCACTGGTAGTGAACGGCAGATCAGTCGCCTTCGGCGCGTAGGTCTGCCCGTTGTAGGCGACCGTTTGATTGGGCAAGGTCATGGCCAGCCCTGCGGCATAGGCCACCGGCACCAGGTACCCCTGACTTGCCGCAAGAGCCTCCATCTCTGCGATCGCCGTGTCGGTGGAGGCCTGTGCTGCAGCGATCGCCGCAGCACCCGCTGCTTGCGCGGCCGCAGTCGTACTGTTGAAGGTCGATTGAATGCTACTGATCGCTGCCGTTGACGCCGCCATCACTGGCGCCACCGCAGCCTCACCGAGGCCAACAATGAAGTCGATCGCGCCTTTGAGCGTACGCTTGACATTGCCAAACCTGTCGGTGGCCGTGGGCGCGTTGGAGGTCGCCACCGCCTCAATGTGCTTGACGTCAATCTTGCCGTTGTCGAGGTCTGGGATGGAAATTGGATCGGACATGTCTGTTCTTTCGGTCAGTTGATGACGGACTCTTTGGGAGGGATCGACTCGTCGTCCATTGCGAAGTAGTCGTCGCTGTAGTTCACAGCTGTGAGGCGGATGTACTCGGGTTCGGACACATCGATCTCCTGTACCAGGAACGCCTGAGCGGAGCGCGTGTCGTCGTTCGCAAAGGAGAAGATGGTCCGAATGCCTGCGCCGGATATCTCGGTGACCAGCGCCTCGCTCGGCACGCTTTGCAGGAGCAAGCGATTGGGATGGCCAGGAATCTCGGTCACGTTGATGCTCTCGACGCTGCCATCCCGGCGCATGAGCACGATGCTGTGATTCAACGAAGGCGTGAACTGCACGTCACAGCTCAACTCCAGCTCGAGTCCCGCCTGGCCGATCACTTCGCCGTCGAAGCTCTTGAATCTCGTGTTGTCTACGATGCCGATGCGCGCGTTGGGCAGCAACGCACGCGCATCGGTGGTAGTCGCCGTTTCGATGGTGATGCGCTGCCCCAGCAGCTTGCGGTACTCGCGGCAAGCGCGCAGCCAGGCCTGCGGGTAGGAGCGAATTCCGGGGATCTCGAACTTCTTAAGCTTCGTGTAGTTGCCGTCGAGAGGCAGCGTGATCGTCTCAGGCTGGCGCGTCTCGGGGTCCTGGTAGATGAACTCCACGCCGTCGTAGTCGGCATCGTTCGCGAAGGTACGCGTGATGGTCTCTGCGTCCGGCTTCTTGTTGCGATGCGTGAAGATGGCTGTAGGTGACGACTGGGCCCGGTCGAACGACAAACGAATCTTCCCGCTCTGCCGGTAGGCAATACAGAAGCCCGCATTGGCGATCATCTGGATCGTCTCTTCGAGGCTCGTGTTGTCCGAATCGAAGGTGTAGTTGAACGTGGGCGCCTCGGGGTGCATCGCATAGGCCAGATCGACCTGTGCAGACATCTGCACCATGTCCAGCTCGGCGAGCGCGCGGTTGCCAATCTTGGGATCGAGCGCCACGGCCGCGATGACGTCGTGGATGAAAGCCGTCGGCATCAACGTGCCGGAAACATGCCGACCCTCTGCGTCGAACTCCCCCGAGAAGCCACTGCCAGTCCACCGAGGGATCAGCCGCGTAGCAATGCAGTTCAACTGCCGGTTTCGCACTGCGGTCGCCCGGGGTGTCGCGCGCGTCACCGTGTGGATGGTGGTCTTGTTGCCGAAATGGACCTTGGACACAGGCGAGACGCTGTAGAGGTCCGCCCACTTGATCTCATCGACCACGGTGCCGTTGAAATGCCAGTTGTAGGGCGTGAAGCGACGCACCCGAACTCTGGCCGGTCCCACCCAAGCAGTGACCCTTTCGAGCGTCTCTCCTATCTCATCGGTGATGGCGCCCGAGAGGTCGCCTGATGCCGACTCGACAACGCCCGTCGGGTTCAGGCTTCCGTCGAGCTGCTCGATCTCCAGGTTGTAGATGACCGATGTTGGAGACCGACCACCGTTGTCGACGTACATGCCTTGCGGGGCCACAACGTTGATCCAAACCTGCGTGCGGTCCGTTGCCGGCAATGTCACCCAGTCGGTCCAGTCGGTGAGGCCGTTGTTGACGACCACCGTGGTCTGGATCCTGGGCTCGAAACCGTAGTCCTCCGGGAACGTGGCACCCGAAAGGACCACGCCACCATTGAGCACGCCAGTGATCGTTCGCGTCCCCGCATAGCCAGGGTGAAGCACCACCCCATCCACATGGATCGTCGGCGGAAAGGGAAAGCCATTCCAATCCACTTGCGAGCCGCTCGTCACCGTTATTTCCGCATCAGACGGCTTTGTAGCGACAGTGAAAGTACCGTTGTTCCCGGCGTCCGGGAAGCCCGAAAACGTCACCTGATCGCCCACCCTCAAGCGCAGGAACAGGATAGGCCCACCCGCAGTGTTGTCGATGTAGCGGTGCTCTCCTGCCACCACCTCGACAATCCCGTTGAGCGAAAAGTACTCGTCGAGCCCAGAGATCGAGATCGTCTGCCCCACCTCCGCGATCGCGTTGAAGTTCGGCTTACCGACGTACTGCAAAACCTGGTCGTTTGAATTGCCCGGGACTTCAATAGGGCCCATCTCGGTCGAGATCGTGCGCGTTGGCCCCGCCTTCGCGAACATGTAGTAGTCCTGCGCCGGCAGCTGCAGCTGGTTCATCGCCTTCAGCGTGATCCCATCGGTCTCCACCGAACGCCGCACGGAGACGATGTCATCGATGATGGGTGGCCCGACCTGCAGCTGGGGCGCGCTGCCGTCGTTGGGACTGTGAAACGGCGGGTACACCGCGGCGCTCGCGCCAGTGATCGTGCCGATGTCGGTCTCACCATCGCGGAGATCCGAAACGTCGTAGTAGCCTCGACCGATGCAGTAATAGCCGTACTCGACCCGCACGTTGGACTGATACTTCACATAGGCCGGCATCAGCGTCGACGGTATGCTCTTCTGAGTGCCGTAGATGTCCTCGACACGTTGCAGCATCCGCACCTGGTTCTCGCGCGCTCCGAGGGCATTGTTCGGGCTCTGCTGGGTGCGGTTAACGTTCGCCGGCATGTTCGGCGACGGCGTCAGGATTGCCTGGGCGACCGTGAGCAGTGCGCTGATCGCCAGGCTTGTGAGCGTTGCCGCGTCGCCGGGGCTCTCGAGCACCACGTACTCTGGGGCGGACGCATTCAACAGTGCGTCCAGATCTCCGGTGATCTCCGACTCCGCGCTGGGCTCCCCTTCAAAGATCTGAGGCACGAGCGCTGGCGCAGGGCCGTAGTGATCCAGGAGCCACTGCGCCAGGCTCTCGACCTCAAACACGAGCGGCCGGCACGGAGCCAGCGGATGCTCGTAGACGCGGACCCTCATGGACGCCCCCAGAACTGCATAACCGGGTAGGTGTCACCAAGGCTGGCCATGTCCTGATAGAGGTTCCCATCCGAAAGCGCATGGAGAACCTTGCCCTCATAGAAGATTCCGCAATGGTGCATACCCAGCGAGCGCGAGCGCCCGAGCAACACGATGGCGAAGTCCGCCGGCGCATCGAACTGCTCGAGGCCGTGCTGGCCTTTGTACATAGCGATGCGGAAGGCGCTGGCGATCGCGCGCAGCGTGTTGTTGATGGTCCGGTACTCGGTGACGTTCTGGCCGAGCTCGCCGGCGTAGACATCGGCTACCAGTGCCCAGCACGGCGGGTTCGGGTATTGCTTTTCCAGGTAATAGTTGACGTTCATACAAAGGCCCTCAGCATGGGAACGTCCTTGGGCGCGTAGATCTCTCCGGTGCGCGTGACGTTGAGCCGCGGCGACACGGCGGACAACGTCGCCATCCCCGCGGTGTAAGTGGCCGTCTCGACCTGCAGGACTGCAGTCGTCTGCACCTCGGTGAGGTCGTCGCTCAGGTACTCGCGGTAGACCGCGTGGACCTTCTCCGTGGTATCGATGGGAATACGGTCCATCTCCTCGCGGAATTCATCCTCGATGTCGACGGTGTCGATCAAGATGTCGAACTTCTGGTCGAGGTTGGCCTCGCTGCCCGCCAGGCGAATCTCAAGGTTCACCGGCAGCACCTCGACCACGCCGTCTTCCGTGGTGATGACGCCTAAGTAGGGCTCACGCCAGAGGCGCCACACCTTCGACATGGCGCTGTGGCTCAATTCGACGGTGGCAATGGCGTGCTTGTCCGCAGGAGCGGAGGCCAAGAAGACACGCAGGCGGGCTTCGAGGTCGTCCATCAAAAGTCCAGTGCATCGGTATCGACGAGCGCGAACTGCGCCAGGCGATCAAGCAGATCGCTCAAGTTGTCGCCGACGTTGTTCCACAGGTCGACCATGTTTTGTGCGTCGGCGGCCGTCATGTCGTGCACGCGGCTTACAGCCGAGACAACGAACGACACGGACATGAGAGGGCCGCTCACCGGCACCGCTGCATAGGTGTCGGGCACGACAGTGCAGACGTGTGCCTGCGGGCCGAAGCCGCTGTTGAGCGCCATGTCGAAGGGGATGGTGCCCAGCTTGACGATGTGGAAGAACCACGCCGTCCAGACGCTGAACTCGTCAGGGCCCATGATCATCGTCACCTGAAACGGCTGCGGCCCGCGTGCGTACTCGAGGGCCGCGCGCGGAGAGCCGCCTGCCACAGCAGTCGCACGCGCGCCCATTGGCGCACCGATGCTGTAACCCTGGATCTGCGGCGCGAAGCCGTCCGGCATGACGGGACGCGGCATCAGCGCCTCCGTTGCACGGCAAGGTTGCGCGACATGCTCTTGCTCACCCGGCTGTTCGGGTTGTTGAACTGCGCAGCGATCTGGTCCATCTGCCGCAGAGTCAGCACATCGCCAGAGGGCGTCTTGTCGACGCTCGCGAAGTCGACGCGGCCAGAGGTCAAGTTGTTGACCGTGAGTCCCTTACCGCCCAGCTCGTGGTTCGGGATGATGGTGCCGTCGCTCTTGGGCACGAACACCTCCTGACCGCGCTCGCCCACCAGGTAGGCACGGCCGGCGGCGACGGGGCCACCGTCGGCGCGAGCACCGGCAAGACCAGTGATGAAGGTCCCAAGGACATCAACGCCGCCGGATGTGGCACCGGCACCGCCGGACTTGGGATTGAGGAACGTGCCGAAGCTCTTGAGGAGTTGCCCGAAGAGGCCATCGCCTTTTCCGCCGTCGATCAGGTCGCCGAACATGGCACGCGAGAGGTTCGCAGCCGCGGCCTGGACGGCCATGTTCCGAAGCATCTTCAGAAATTTCGTGCCGACCTCATCGAAGTTTCCGTCGAGGATGTCCACCAGGCCCTGCCCGATCGAATCTTGGATGTTCTGCGCGGCCTGCTTCGAGAATTCATCCGATTGATTCGCGAGATCGCGCAGCTTCTTCTCGGCATCAGTGAACTCTTGCCCTTCCTTGCTGATGCTGCGTGCGTAGGTTTCCGAACTGATCAAGCCCTGCGTGCGCAGGTCGTTGAGGTGTGCGACGGCCGCGTTGTAAGCCTGGAGCGGCGTGAGGGACGCCTCGTAGACCTGCTTTGCCTGGTCCTGCAGCGCGAACAGGCGTTGCTGATCCTTCTCGCGGTCTTTCGTCGCGGTCTTCTCGAGCTCTTCACGCTCCTTGACAATGTCGATCTCGGCGGCAGTTCGCAGAATCGTCTGTTTCTGCGCCTCTGTCACTTCGCCGCCGGAGGCGCGGATCCGCTGGATCTCGGCCAGCGCGGTCTCGACCTGGCTCAGCTCCTTGACTTTCTCCGTCTGCTTGGTGAGGCTGTCGATGTAGCGCTTGGCCGCGGCCTCCTGGTCCTTCTCCTTGCTGCTGGCGCCGCCGCCACCAGTGGCAACAGGAGCGGGTGGCTTGCCGGGCGCAGTCGGCGTGAAGCCACGGTCTTCCTTGCGCTTTTGAGGGTCCCCCATTGGGTCGGCGAGATTCGCCAGGCGCTTGAGTTCGGCGCTTGATGCGGCGGCGATCCGCTGCTGCTCTTCGATCTTCGAGCGGACGGTGGCCTGGCGCCGCTGCGCCATCTCGTTCGTCGGGTCTCGTTGGAGTTGGAGCTCGACACCGTTCATGACACCCTGCAGTCGGGCCATCTCGCCCGTGGCATCACGTGCACGGGCTTGCGCTTTCCCGATTTCATCGGTTCCCAGCGTCCTCGCGAAACCGCCGCCGATGGCGATCAACACCGCGTTGAGCAACCCGGCTTCTTTCTTCGCCTCGAGGATCTGGCTGGTGAGGCTCACCAAGGATTTCAGAAGCGGACCTCCCACCGAGATCGCAGCCGCCTCGGAAGACAGGCGCAGCTTGGTTAGGTTGTCGTTGAAGTCCGCGGCATCCTTGGCGAGGGCGCCACCGTAGATGGCCCCCAGCTGCTCCGCCTCTATGCGCAGCTTCTCGATGCCCTCGCGGCCCTGGTTCAGGAACGGAATCATCTCCGCGCCGCTCTTGCCAAACACCCGCTGGGCGAGTGCCGACTTCTCCACGCCATCTTCATAGCCAGAGAAGCGATCGGCCAAATCACCGAGCACCGCCTCGCTGGAGCGCATCGTGCCGTCGCTGTTCCGGATTTCGACGTTCAACGCCTTGAACGTGGCGATCGCCTCCTTGTTTCCGCCGGCGGCTTCGACCATGAGCTTGCTGAGCCGGCCCACACCGCCCGCAAGGGCCTCGAACGGCGTTCCGACAGCCTCACCCACGTAACGCAGTTCGCTGAGCTTCTCGACGCTGATGCCGGTCTTCTCCTGCAGGTCGTCGAGACGATCAAGGGTGTCGATCAGGCCCTTGCCGCCCACCAGCGCGAGGGCGCCAGTGATCGCACCGCCCAAACTCGCGACGCTAGTCTTGACCGTGCCGATCTGATTCTTGAGGCCATCGAAGCTGCGACTCGCGCTCGCGAACATCGCCTTCGTGGCATCGGTGCCGGCGAGGATGACTTCTGCTCTGGTCACCATGTCACGCGCCCCCGCGACGACGGGCGTTCATCGCCCTGACCTGCTGCACCACGTTGACGCGTCGTGCCGCGGCCGCGACGGCTGGCACTGGTGGTGGCTGCCATGGATCCGCGCCGAGGAAATGCGCCGCAGACCAAGGCTTTCCATCTCTGCGGGTGCTGGCGCCCTGCAGGACGGCCGCCAGCAGCGCTGCATGCTGCATGCGGCGCGACTCCGGATTCAAGCCTTCGTTCTCGTACATCGACTGCCATTGCGCAAACTCCAGCGCGCTCATGCGCCGCCCCAACTCTTCGACCGTGCACCCCAGATCCCGCGCCAGCACAAAGGCGAAACGCAGCGCAGGCTGGGCCGCTAGTTTTTTCGGACGTCCTCGGTGATGCGGCCGCACACCCGCAGTGCGATCTCGAACAGGCGAAAGGTCGTGGCGCGGTACGCACCGCCGAACACGTCCCACTGCTCGAGCGACAAGATCGGTTCGCCCTCGTCGTCGACCACGCAAGCGTGGAGCGTGCGAGGTACGACCAGCTTTCCGGCACGAGTGCGGGCTTCTTCATCGGTCTCGCCCTCCTGTGGCACTTTGGCCTTGTCGTTGATCTCGTCCAGCTCCATGCACTTCGACAGCAGCAGGCCGCGGACGATGACGTCGCCGCCCAGCTCCGGCACTGGCTCGACCTGCTGCGGCAGCTTCTGCTCGGGAACCTGGCTGCGGTTCAGAACCATCACGCGCCCCCGGCGTAGGCCTGCAGCCACCCTCGCACGTCGATGCTGACGGGCGTGGTCACTGCGGCGCCGGCCGCGCCGGCAGGCGCCAGGTTCACGCTCGGCTGCCCGGCGAAAAGCACTGTCGTGCCGTCGAGGAAGACGAAGCGCGTCGCAAGGACACGGCCCTTGCGCGAGGCAGCCTGGAGGGCGAGGAGCGCAGGATCGGCGACGTCCCAGAGAGAACCGAAGCCGTACACAAGCGGCGACTCGGCGCCCGCACGATTGAAGCCGCGCTTCATGTGGATGGTCTGGATCGCCACCTTGGCCGCTTCGCCGCCGCTCGGCGTGACATCGGTGAAGGTGGCGGCGCTGACGCCGAAGGTGATCTTGCTGGCCGTGCCCGAGATGAACGCGCCGTTGAAATCCAGGGTGTCGATGCCGTCGAGCACAAACGAGACGTCTGCCACCACCGCGCCGACGCGCACCACCGCGTAGTCCAAGTCATTGAACCCCTTCACGCGCAGAAGCACGACGTCGTCCGGCTCCAGGTCATGGTTGGCCGCGAGCGCGATGGCGGGATTGGCTTTCGAAATGGCGGTGATGGCGATCGGCGTGGCCAGTGCCGACTGCACGTCGACCTGCACTTCGGACCAGATTTGATAGTCGGACATGGGTGTGCTCCAGTTAAAGGGCGGTGTCCGGCGCGCCGCGCCGGGTTGTGTAGGTGAGCTGCCAGGTCTGCTCACGGGCAGCCAGCGCGCGATCGCCCTCGCCGCTCAGCACCATTCGCGACGCAACGATGCGAGCACGGCCAGGCTTGGGAATTGCGAAGGTCGGCACGCCGAGTACTTTCTCGACCTCGAGGCCGAGCGCACGAGCGCGGCGGCCGTACTCGCTGGCATGGGAAACCACGGACGTCACCAGGACGGAATAAGTGCGCAACTCGCCACCGCCGATCGTCAGCACATCGACCTGCTCGCCGGCTGGTGCTTCTTCGATCAGCAGCGCCGGAATCTCGGTCGGCTCGAGCGGGTCGACGCGGTCCGAGAACACGTTGGTGCCGGCCGCTGTGGCGGCGGCCTTGAGTGCCGCCTCGATGCCGTCGATGATCTGTTGCTGTACGTGGGCCATGGCTCAGGGCGTGCGCAACGCGTAGACGATGAAGCCGGCTCCATCCTTGTCGGACCCTGCTACCTCGAATTCCTCGACCGCGAGGGTGGCCGGATTCAGCAGTGAGACGCGCGTGCCGCGTGGCAGCTCAGGCCAGTCCGCAAGGGATGCGGTCAAGCGCGGCTGCGTGGCCTGCACGAACCCGTCGAGCTCGGCCGCGCCGACATCCTCGAACATCCCTTCGAACGAAGGAATGGCAGACGGGGCCACCGTCACGATCCGATTCGACAGATACGTGACGACAGCCGCGTTCACGCGGGCTTCGAGGGCGGCGAAGGCAGCGGCCATGGCAGCGTCTGCGCGGCGATCAGGCTGCCAGCGTGCCCGGCACGCCGGTCAGGCGGACCAGGGCTGTGGTGGCACCGTTGCCGGCCGCCGCAAAAGCGACCGATGCAGCACCGGTCACATCGCCCGCGGCAGGGACAGCCAGGTTGTCGTCAAAGGCCCCAGCCGACGCATCCCAGGTCAGAGACTCGCCCTGCGCAATGACGGCGCCGGCAACCTTGGGCAGCCGGTGCACGCCGTCGATGCTGACGGAGCCAGTGGCACCGATGGCGATGTTCACGAGTGCGACACCGAGCAGTTGCCCGATGCGCACCACGGCGCCGCTGGCGATGGCTGCACCGGTGGCGTTGGTGTAGTCGATGACGTGGCCCGGTTGGACGTACGTGGTGGTCATGGTGATGTCCTTGTGTGGAAGTTCTCAGCGGCGATCAGCCGGCGTTGCGCAGTGCGCCGCGGAAGTCGATCCCGGCCACGCCGTAGTCGAGCCGGACCTTCCAGCGGGCGCCATCGGTATCGAAGGCGTTCTGCAACTCCAGGTAGGGCACGTCGTTGCCGTCGAGGAAGGCAACTTCGAGCACCGGCGCCACGTTCGGGTCGGCGAAGAAGTACCAGGGCGTCCCGGTCAGGCGCGGGGTGCCGACGATGGTGCGCACCAAGCCGCGGGCGATGTTGTCGCGCTGCAGCTTGTTCGCCGCGTCCGGGTCGTAGGTGCTGTTGTTGACCACCTTGGCTTGGCCGACAAGGCTGTTCGGGCCAAGCCAGACATCGGGCTGCAGATCGAGGAACTCGTTGCCGGACACGTCTTTCTGTGCGCCCAGCTGCACGCGAGCCGCTTCGAAGTTGACGACGGTCGGCGCACCGACGGTCGTGGCGATGTTGCCGTGGTCGGCGTGGAACAGAGTCTTGCCATCGTCGAGCAACGGGCCCAGGCCTGCGTTCAGTGCCAAGGCAGCGTAGACGTCGGCTTCGATGGTGCGCTTGGCCGCGCGGCCCAGGCTGAGTGCCAGGCCGGTGAAGGCGCCGAGGTCATCATCGATGATGGTCTCGCGACTGATGTTGATGATGTTGCCCTTGGTGATGGCGGAAATGGTTCCGCGCTCGCCATCGGGGATGGTCTTGTTCTTGTACTCGCCGAGCTCGTTCTTGAGCTCGAGGTTGCTCAGGCTGCCCACGCGATAGCGCTTGTGCGGCCGGAAGTCGCTGACCGAGCCACGGTGGCAGAAGAGCGACCAGGTATCGGCCTGGATCGCATACGCGCCCAGCAGCGTCTTGTGGAGCACGTTCTCCAGCAGCACGGGGAAGTCGCTGGTCGACTGCGTGAAGGCCGCGGCGACGAGCGCACGCTGATCCATGCCGTCGACGCGCTGGCCGGCCTGGATCAGGCAGGCCTCGGCGATCGCGAGCAGCTTCCGACCGCGCATCGGGTTGGAGGAATCGGCGCGCACCGGGCCGTTCTTGTCGATCGCGATGGCGCCGCGTGCGAGGATGGCTTGGGTTGCGGCTGCGCGGAACTTGTCGCGTTCGTCTTCCACCGTGACGACGTGGCCGCCTGCGACGGGCGACATCGTGCGGCCGATGTGGGCGAGCAGCTGCGTGCCAGCGGCTTCGGGCGTGACGCTGTGATCGTCCTCGCACGCGGTTTGCAGCGCGGGCACACCGGCCACGGTCGCGTGGTTGGCAAACATGGCGCGGATGCTTTCCCGGCGCGCCTTGTCGGCGGCAAGGATCGCGGCAGCCGACGGCGCGACTGCCGGGGTGAGCGCCGCGGCGGCAGCGGGAGTGGCGGGGTTCGGGGTGGCCGCCGGGGTGGTGATTGCGGGCATAGAAGGCTCCGTAGGAACTGCGGCGGCTGCCGCGGGAATGCCCGCCACGCGCGAGAGAGACGCGGGCAGCGAGCGATAACGGTTGACAGGAAGGTCTCTCGCCGAAGCGGAGACTGGGATGGCGTCGGTGATGCCGTCGATGAGCTTGGCTTCGAGCGCTTCGGCGGCCGTGTAGAAGTGGTCCTTGCCGTCCAGCAGCAGCGCGAGCATTGCGGGCTGGTCGCCTGTGCGAAGTGCGTAGCTGGTGGACATGGCCGCGGCCCAGGTGTCGAGCTGGTCGGCCATCTCGCGGAGTTCCACGCTGTTCCCGGCCACATACGACCAAGGCGCATGGAGCATAAGCACGGCGTTCTCCGCCATGTGCACCGTGTCACCGCCCATCGCGATCAAGCTCGCGATCGAGAGGGCCATGCTGTCCACCTCGGTGGTGATGTGAGCCTTGTGGCGGCGCATCGCATTGAAGATGGCCAAGCCGTCCGGCACGCTGCCGCCGAGGCTGGCAATGCGTACCGTGATCTGTTCAACGTCCAGTTCGTCGAGCTCGCGCACGAACGAGGCGGCGCTCACCGTCTCCTCCCACCAGCTTTCGCCGATGTCGCCGTAGATCAGGATCTCGGCCGAAGATGCAGCGCCCATGGCAGCGGCGGCGACTGCTGTGCGGCGGCGGACTGCATACCAAGCGGGAGATTGTTTGTTGCTCATGGACTGAGGGCCCTCGTTAGAGAGCCCTCAGTGTCGAAAGAAGCTTGTCTACTTTTAAGGGGTAAAAGTAGACTTTCTTCAGCCGCCTGCTGCGGGGCGCGGCAGATCGTCCTGGTTGTTCTGCGGCTCCTGCATGCCGGGTGCCCCACCGCCGATGTTTGCCGCATTGCTCGTAAAGATGAGCCCGCGCTTCGCAGTCTCGTTCCGAAACTCGGTGACTTGCTCGAGAAGATCGCGCGGGTTGTTGCCGCCGGCGCGAATCGCTTGAGCCTCGCTTGCGAAACCGGCTTGCGTGCGCTTCTCCCAGGCCAGGGCTTCCTTAAGTGGGTCGATCCATGGCATCGACTGGCCGAGATAGAGAGCATCGGCTGCGGTGCCTGGCTTCACGTCCGTCGGCGTACGCACGACACCGCTCATATGAGCGACCTCCACAAAGCGCTCCCAGTTGGGCTGCACGTACATACCCACGAACTCGTCGGCCAGCACCGCGTAGTGCACCCACTGCTCGACCAGCTCCTGCCGCTGGGCACTGTACGTGCCATCGTAGTTTCGGCTGACGCTGGAATAGCTGGCGCCGATGCCGGCGGCAAATGCCTTGAGCTGGCCCGCGCGCCATCCGACGAGATTGGGGTTCGGGCGACTGCCATCGATCAACCCGATTTCCTCGCCCACCAGCAGGCTGTCGATCACCATGCCCGGTTGCATGCGCAGATCGCGCGGGATCGCGTTGCCATTGGCGTCCAGGTTGGTCGCGCCCTCATAGCCCTCAGGGCTCGTGCGCTTGACGTAGGCCGTCATCGAAGCCGCAACCTTGGCCGCAATGCGCTCAGACTCCTCGTAGTCCTTCAGGTCTTCGATGCGCGTGAGAACGCTGGCGAACTCCGACACGCCGCGCAGCTGATGCAAGCGATCCCAGGTGGCGACCTGGAGCATGCGCTCGGCGGGAACGGACTTCAGGTCGGCTTGCGAAAGCCAGCTGCCGCCCTCCCGAGGGTCATTGCGAAATACATTGAACGCCACCGGCTGGCCCCACGCATTGGTCTGGATGCCCTGCGTGATGCGCTTGCCCGGATCGTTGTAGTCCATGGGCACGAAGTCGGGCTCGAAGAGCTCGAGCGAGAACGGCACGGCGCTTCCGTGCTTCAGGTACGGCACATCACCATAGACCTGCTGAGCGAACCCTTCGCCGTCGCGGAACCAGGTGTAGGCCATGAGGCGCTGCGAGAGCGACTCCGTGTAGCGCCGTGTCACCTCTGGGCGCCGGCAGTGTTTCTTGTGCGCGGCACTCAGTTCTTCCGCGTAGGCCGTGTGAATGGTTCCATCCAGCCGGCGGGGCTGTGGCTCCACGCCAATGCCCGTCGCACCGATGGTGCTGTTGACCAGCACACGCAATGCGCCGCGGAACAGATCGTGATTGCGTTCGAGGAATCGAGCCTGCGCACGCAAAGCCACCGCCCCCTGCTGGACCAGCGCATTCGGCGCCTTGTTGTCGCCGCGCCTGCGACGGCCGGTGCTGGGCTTCGCTGCCTCGTAGTGCGCCAGCACCGTCTTGGCCTGCGCCCGACGAAGACGCTCGGCTGGGTCCGTGAGATAGACCCAGAAATCGAACACGCTCATGGAGGTATCGCGCATTGGTTGCCTCACTCGCAGTCGAAACGGGCGACGCTGTAGCGCAATCCGCCAATCGTGGGAGCGGCCGGCGCTGTCTCGCCAGCGACGCGAGCCTCCCATTCGTGACGCCCTTTGCGGATCTCCGCGAGGTTTTCCATGGATAGGGTCCGCCCGCCGAAGGAGACGGACTTCCCCCCCAGCACGGCGGCTTCAGCGGCCACGTACTTGGCCAACATGTCGGTTGCAGTAGTCATGTGCCTGACCCTATTCGGTTGGTTGTCTAATTTAAAGAGAGGAAATTGGACTTTTCGCGGACGACACGCCGATCTGCGGTTGCGCGTGCTGTTGCTTCCCGACGATCTGATAGATGCGCGGCCGGCTGAGTCCGTACTTGGCCATGATTTCGTCGATGTTGGATCCGATGAATTCACGTCGGATCGCCGCGTTCCGCTGCGACTTGTCCGGCGCGGGAATCCACAGGCTCTGTCCGCCATTTCGACGGCGAAGGCCACGCACAAGCGCCTGCGCGACGATCGTCGCGAGACTCTCGTGCATGCCGATCTCTTCGCGCACGATCGCGATGAAGTCGTGCTCGAGCTGGACGGCAGCATCGTCGGCCTGGGCGGGGGTCAGATCGAACTGAGGTGTGTTGGCGTGTGTCATAGACGGCTACTCCATTCGTCGGAGGCAAAGGAACTAGGGGGTGGGGGTGGCGGACGAGGGCGCGCCGGAGGCGGTGCGGGTGCGACCAGTGCAGGGACTGCAACTGCCTCGGGCACGGGCGGTGCAGGCCGTGCAGACGTATGCACGACCTGGCTGGGCTCTTCTTCGTCATCGATCAGCGGCGCCTGGCGCACTTTGAGCTCGGCGTAGTCCCATTGCTGCGCCTTGCGCAGGTGGAGACGCAGCGCACGCGAGAGCCACAGGGCGTACACGGTGCAGTCGAGCACTTCGTTGCGGCGATCGGTGCGAGCCTTCCACTCGCGACGCGCCTTGTTCCGTCGGCCCGGAATCTTGATTTCGCTGAGCAGCTGCTCATAGAAGTCATCGCGGACACCTTCGTACCAGTGCATGCGGGCGGGCCCGTCGCCTTCAAGACGGACTCGGCCGGCCTGCTCAGACCAGCCGAGGATCAGGTCCTTGGCCTTTGCCGTGCCTACCTGATGGGACTTGACGCCGGCACGAGAGGCCTTCGTCGACCTCGCGTTCGGATCGACCGCCTTTGGTGGCGTCCAGATCTCGACCTTGCCGACGTTGTCCGCAGCACCTTTGACGGCATAGACGGGCCGCTCCGGACGATTGTGTTTGCGCACGAAGGCATAAACGGCTTCGCTGGTCTGCCCGTCCGACGAGTCCACCGCTACGGCGGCGATCGCCAGGCCAGCTCCGGATGCATGCCGAACGCGGAGGGACATGGCAGCTTCGAGCTCGAGCCACGCGCCAGCGTGGCTCACGACGGTCTGCCCATGGAACTCGCCCCAGAATGCCAGCCACATTTCCTCGCCGCGGCCGACGACCCAAACTGTGACAGCCAAGCGGTCGTGCTGCACGTCGACAGTCATCAGCGGCACCAGGCCGCCGGCCGGACACGTCCACTCCAGATACTTCTCCGCGCGCTCGCGCAGCGTGTCTTCCTCGGGCAGCTCGCCGCGGTACTCCCACGGCAGGCCGCGCGTGCTGTTCCAGAACGCGATCATGTCGAGCGGATCGCCCTTGTCCAGGTTGCACTTGGCTTCGAGATACTTGCGGGCGAGCACGGGAACGCGGGAACCATCGAAGGTACTCAGCAGTTCATTGAGGTAGTAGCCGCGGACGGCGCTGACGGCCGTGGCCACCCAGCCGCCGCCGTCTCGCTCCGCGCGCCTCAGATTGGCGATGCGCTGATCGTCGGTCCACATCGCGCCGCAGTGCGGACAGGCGTAGAACGCGAGGTCTGGCTGATGGTGCCCGTAGACCTCGTGGGGCGCGGCTTCGAGATCTTCCGGGATGGTCACGTGCTCCCAGTCGGGAACGTGCGTTTCGCCGCAGTCGTGACACGGGACGTGGAAGTAGCGCTTGTCGGACTTGCGCATTTCGTCTTCCACCGCGCTGGCATTCTTTGCCGTCGGCGTGCCGCCGATCAGGATCAGATGCCGAGGATCGGTCTTGACGCGCTCCTCGAGCAGCTTTATCGAGTTGCCCTGCCCCCGCACGTCGCTGGCTGCATCGTCAGGTTCCTCGACGATGACAACTCGGGCGCTCGTGGACTTCACGTCGCTCGGGCTGTTCGTGCCCACCAGCTTTATCAGTCCGCCCTCGAAGCGCTTGCGCAGCGTGCTGTTGCCCTGGGCCCGGCTCTTGAGCGTGATGCGCTTGGCCAGGACTGGCGTGCTGCTGATCATCGGATCCAGCTTCTCCGTCGCAAAATCCTTGGCTGCCTGCGTTCTGGGGAACGCGGCGACGATCACGCTGGGCCGGTAGTGGATGTGGTAGCCGATGACGTTGCAGACGATGCCAGCGGTGTAGCCGACCTGGGCGGACTTCTGCACGACGATCTTGCGTGTCGCCGGGTCATTGGCGATCTCCGCGATCTCGCGCAGCGCCGGCGAGATGCCCCACGAGAATCGGCCCTTGATGGCGGATTCTTCATTGCTAAGGATCCGATAGCGCACGCTCCATTGCGCGGGTGAAATATCCGGCGGCCTTTTCAGGCGACGCCACACCTTCGCGTGCGTCACGCGCAGCGCCCTTCGCGCGCGCTCCGCGTGCGACAGGCTGAGTACAGGCTCGAAGCTCAATCGACCTCGCCTTCGTCGGCTTCGGGATCCTCGATCTCGTCGTCGACCTCCTGCGCCCGCCAGTTCGAAAGCCGCAGTAGAAACTCATCGAAGGTGGCGACGAGCAGCGCCTCGACGTCCGGCTTCGACAGGCCGATCATCAGCGACGAGATTCGCATTGGCTCGCCCACCAGGAACTCGCGCGCGCTCAGCACGGCACTGGCCCACAGCGGCTCGACCTCTCCCGCGGGGATAAGTGCGCGGCTCTCGCGCAGCATGTCTTGTTCGAGCTTGTCACCCTGCAGCCGCGCGAGCCGATCCTTCGGCGACTCGGCCCGCACCTTGCGCACTTCGCGCTCCACGAGCCAGGTGATGCAGGCGGTCGCGTCGTATTCACTGGCCACGCCAGGGCCGCCCTGTACCGCCACCGGGAATCCGACCACCTGCCACTCGGTGATGGTCTTCGGAGCCACGCCAAACATGGCGGCGATCTGCTCCTGGCCTTTGATGATCATCCTTACTTACCTCGTAGAAACAGCCAGAACTAGCGAAAAGACGGGCCTCGAATTACCCGTACTACGGCTTTTCCGGGAGGACCCGTTGCCGGGGGGGTGGGCCGCCCCACCTTGGTGCGTCAGGCCCAGGGTCATCGCGCACCTCCTGCAGGCCGTGCCGTGCGCAGGGCCTGGGCCAGGGCTGCGCTGATATGGCCCGGGAAGGCACGCTGCACCGTTGCCTCTGCCACCTCGGTGAACCGCCAGCGAGGGCGGTAGGTGGCGCGAGAGACGAAGAGCAGGACAGGCGATACCTTCGAGCCCATCACGGCGTCGGGCTTGCGCACCCACACACCGCGGGGCAGCGTCTGCGCCATGCGTCCCTTGCTCCACGAGTGCCGGCCGTAGGGATGCGTGCCGGGCCCAGTGCTCACGAAGTAGATCGCGCCTGCTCTCTTGGCCTTGCTCCGCTTGCTGCTGCTCGCATTGGCTGTGGAGCCCGCCAGGTTGAAGGCCTGCAGCTGGCTCAGGATCTTGACGATCTGGCCGCGGCCCATGTTGCCGTACCCGTCCAGCTTGGCGGCTGCCCCTGGCACTGCACGCTCGCTGCTGCGCATCAGCCCACGCTGCACGAGCAGCTGCTCGAAGCGCTTGAGCGGTCGGTTACCGCCGTTGATCTGCGGCAGCAGGTAGTGATCCGGGCGCTCGGTGTCCTTGACCCATACACGTGCCTCGAGCTTCTGCTTGGTCGCAGGCTGAAGGAAAAGCGAGTTGAGCGTGTATCGCGTGGGCCGGTCGAACACCGAGGTGATCTCGGCCTTCTCCGCCACACGCACATCCTGGCCGGTGCGTGTCAGTGCGAGGGCCAAGGCAAATGGCATCTGCGCCTGCTGCTCGGCCAGCGCGCGTTTGACCTCGGGGAAGTTGTCGCGAACGTCGATCTTCATGCCGGACCTCCTGATACAGGCGTCTGCACAGCAGCGGGCTGCAACATGAACACGGCGAACGTGCAGCCGTTCAGCAACGCGTACTGCTGTGCCTGGGCAGCCGGGTGATCGGCCGGGAACGGCGTGCCGACGACGTGCCCCCGCTCCATCGCGTAGAAGAAGCCGGGCTGCTTGTCGATCGTTGCGCGGCGCAGGCAGTCGTCGACGTGCGCCCTGCCCCACTCGAGTCGCTTCTGGCCGATCCAATCGGCCGTGTCCGGCATCGTGCTGCGCATGTCGACCTTCGGTGCTGGCTGGTTCATGGTGCTTTCCTCTCGATGACGGTCGGTGCTGGACGTGAGGTGGACGGCGCAAACCCGCATGGCTGCTCATTCCGTCCATCCGTCCAACCCGACCAAGGTGTGTGGGTGAGCTGCGCCCGCGTACGCGCGCAGACACGCGCTCGCCTGTCTGCGCGCCTGCGCCTGTGTGTGAGCGTGAAACCCCGAAGGGGGTGGACGGGTGGACGGATGGGGTGTTTCCCCAACAGAATCAACAACTTGCGCCGTCCACCCCCGGGTGGGCGTAGGGTGGACGGGCTGGACGGCGGTGGCGTCAGGACCGAAGGGGCAGACGCATAGACGCCTACCTCGCCGGGGCGAGACCGATCCGCATGGCATCCAGCCAGGCGCGCAGTGTTGATGTCAGAACGGGAGGTCATGGCCCTCCTCGTCGTCAAAGGCAGGCGGATCACCGGCTGCCGCTGGCAAGGATTGCGGGACCACGGGCGCCAAGCGCAGATAGCCGCGCCTGCGCTTGCCAGTGGTCTCCCTGTGGCGCTTGAAGCCAAGCGCCTTCATGCAGTTGACGATGCGGGTGTCCATCTGCCCGTTGCCGTCGATGCG
Organism: Variovorax sp. GW821-FHT09A10; assembly: GCF_059418385.1. Taxonomy (NCBI): domain Bacteria; kingdom Pseudomonadati; phylum Pseudomonadota; class Betaproteobacteria; order Burkholderiales; family Comamonadaceae; genus Variovorax; species Variovorax sp. GW821-FHT09A10. The sequence goes on along the minus strand of NZ_JBWKPT010000002.1, from coordinate 139,980 downwards.
ATCGGACTTGATGCCGAGCGCCTTGTCGTAGAGCTCGGTGCTCGAGAAGAAGTCGCGGTCACACCTGGGCAGCTCGCTGATGTTCGGCCGGTTGGTGTCGTTGACGTACTCGTCGAGGTTGTCCTCCCACGGATCGGAGCGCTTGAAGGGCTCCTGCTCGGGGAACACGAGCTCGCGCTCCTCCTGCCTGGTGGGCCAGTACTGCTCGCCCGCGTTGACGCGGTGCAGGGCCTCGGCCAGCAGCTGCGACCGCATGTTGGTGAGCACATCGAGGTTGACGACATGCACCTCCAGCGGCCAGAAGCGCCGGTCGCCGGTGGCGTCCTTCAGGAAGGTGTCCGCATTCGTCGTGCCGACGTTCACACTGTGCCGCGGCTGCTTGCGCATCTGGCCACCGTAGGGCGGCCGGTACCAGTCCTCTTGTGCCGACAAGAACTGCTTGATCAGCGTGGTCTCGGACTTGTTGAGCGACTCCAGCTCGGCCGACTCGACGATCCAGGCGAGCTGCATCGCCATCAGGCTGTCCTTGTCGCCCACCCTGATCGCGTTGTCGGTGAAATACGGGAACGACAGCGCGCGGAAGGCGCCCGACTTCGCCAGGCCCTGCTCTCCCTTGAGGATAAGCATGTAGTCGAACTTGCAGCCAGGCTGCATGGCCCGTTTGACGAGGCCCATCATGAAGCAGCGGCCAATGAGCCGCGTGTACGGCCGATCATCGACGCCGAATACGTCGACCAGCCAGTGGTCGATGCGATCCTGTCCGTCCCACGTCTCTGCCTTGATCCAATCGTGGATCGGGTTGTACTTGCTCAGGCGAGCTGCCATCAGCACGCCGTCGCGCAATGTGCCCTTGCCTTTGATGCCGAGGCGATACGTGCGCAGGAGGTACTCCCCCAGCATGAGGTCGTCTTCCTCGTCCCACTCACCAGCGGGGCGGCCCCACGGGGCATCCTTGGTGCGCTCGAGCAGCTGGCTGAAGTCGTTTTTCTTGATGAGGCCCTTGAGGGCCGGATCGTTGAGCACGCAATACAGGACGTTCTCGCGGCAATCTTCCGGTCGACCGCCCTTCCCCTTCACGAGCATGCTCAGCACGTTGTCGTGGCTGTACTCGTCGTCCTGGTCGTCGGCATCGCGTGGCGGCGGCATGTCGCCACCCCCACCGCCCCCCGCTTCCCCAGCGGGAGCCGGCGCATCGCGAGTTTTGGTGCTCCGCGCTGGCTTGGTGAGTTCGATGCCGACATGCGGAGCGAGCCATTTCAGCGCATCCGCCGGCTTCGCCGCCGGCAGCCACTCCATGACCAGGTCGATCGGCGTGCGAGCGCCCTGCTTTGCATCGCCCATGTCGGCCACGCCGAAGTCGACGATGCCATCGGGCGAGATCGAGAGGTCCTCTTGCAGGTCGCGGCTGAGCGCTTTTGATGTGACACGGAAGCCGGGGCCGCTCGGGAAATTGTGCGGCTGCTCACGCCCACCGAACAACTTCGGCACCCACGCAGCGAAGTTCTGCATGGCTGCTTCCTTCACACGCTGGAAGTCGTCGCCGGCTTGCCCGATTGGTGACGCGGCGGCCGGTGCTCGCGCCGGCGAAGGCGCTGGACGTTTCGCCGCTTGCGCGGCCTCCTTCGCGTCGTTGATCGTCTTGTGCAGACGTCGCAACGCTATTTCGCTAATGGGCCGGATCTCGTCTGGCGTGTTGGGAAAGCGATTGCCGGTGCAGATGAAGAACTGGCTCTCGCAGAAAACCTCGACACCGATGTCGTTGCTCTTGTTGGTCTCGGTGTGGCCCTCGACGATGGCGTGCACACCCTTGCCGCTCACCGAGATCTCGGTGAAGCTGTCGCATGCCGCGACGATGTTGCGGCAGCGGTCGGACCACTCGCCTGATTCCTCGAGCTGTCCATCCAGGTCGACGCCAATCAAGCCATCACCTGGCAGGAATCCGAAGCCGACACCGTGATACCCGCCACGCTCAAAGGCACGGCGCACGACCTGTAGCGTCGCCAGACGCATGCGGTCGCGGTCTGAACCTTGCCCACCAGCCCTACGGCCGCCCTGGACGTAGTAAGGCACCTTGTTGGGCTTGCCCTCACCTGGCTTGTCCTTGTCCTTCCACTCAAACTTCCACAGCACCCATTGCTGCCGGGTCGCGAGAGAGTCGGGTATGCCATCCCACACCGGTGGGTCTGTCGGTGGAAACTGAATCTCGTCAGGCATCCCTTACGCCGCCGGCTTGCCCAACTGGTGGCGTCGCGTGGCAGCTGCGAGCAACGCGTTGATCGCGGCGATCGCATGGCCTGCTTCGGTCTGTAGCTTGAGCAGCTCATTGGCCGACACCCGCCCGTCATCCGCCAGCGAAGCGCAAGTGGTCGCGACGAGCTCGCTGTACTCCCGCGACGAGTCGGCGAGCGCCCGCATACAGTCGTCGCCCTCGACGTCGAGCATCTCAGGCAGCGGCACGCACATGCGGCCGCAGACAGTCGCGAACGCATCGAGGATTCGAAAGTCCCTGGCCCGCACGCTCATCTTGACGGCATCGAGCAGCCCGAGCTTGGCACTGCCAATGCCCGCGACTTCGGCGTTGAGGGTGTTGGGATTCCTGCCGATCTGCGGCGCCAGTTGAACGACGCCGCCCTCGAAATCGTGCGCCACATTGAAGGCAGCGGTTTTCACGTCCATGGCCATTACGACGGCTCTCTTTCATCGTTACTGACAGTCATGCTGCAGCGCGACAAACTGCCAGCATGACGAAAACAAAAAGACCCCGCCGCCTCGGCATGCCCAACACCGCGCACCTGCCCGCGCGCGGCGACGGAGGAGAAGGGAAATGGCAAGCAGGCGCGCCGAAGTGGTCGGCGGCGGGGGAAAAAGGGTGCTCGCTCTCTTCGGCCGGACAATGGGATTTCCACACCACCGTTGCCAACCAAAGGAGCGAGCGAAATGACAGGCGAAACTTTCCAGCACAAACTGGAATCCGGGGAAAAGCTATTCACGCACAACCCCTTCTCCGTCCCCGTCAGGGTCACGATCAAAGAAGAGGATGGTCTGGTGGTCGAATTTCTCGCCGGGCCGCGGCAGTACTTCGCGGTGACGCAAGGCCGAGGCAACGTCTCGATCACATACACCGACTTCAACTCCGAGCTGGATCAGCCGCCCCCCCGCGTGGGGGACATCGCGCAGGACACATAAGCGCTGTGCTGTGTAGTTGTGCAGCGTCAGCACAACCTTACGCATCTGGCGCCTCCCGACTCGTTCTCCATTGGGTTTGCACGCAGCGTGGAACGAAGAGTTCCGGCTGCTGCCCGCCGACGATGTACCGACGTCTGGACTCAGCAAGCTCCGCCTCGAGGCTCTTCTCAATTTCGTCCCATCTCATGCGCCGCTTGGCCGGGCGACCCGAATCTGGTCCCGGGTCGTTTCGAGCGGCGGCGCGACGCCGCCAGGCCAAGGGCTTAACAGGCTTCATGTCAGGACCCCACCGGGACGGGCGATCTCGCACGCGAGGTACGATGCCCGCCCGTCACATCATCCGGAGCGTCGAGCCATGTCTGTCGAGATTTCACAGCTCATTTCCTCCCTTGGGCTGGTCGGGAGCATGGGCCGAGCGCTCATCGACGAGCGCGACCGCCAGAAAGCGGCGGCCCTCCAGGCTGATCTCACGAAACAGATCCTCGACACCCAGATGCAGCTCAGCCAGGTATTGGCGGCCACCATCGACAAGGATGCCGCGCTCCATGCTCTTGGAGAGCGCGTACGCGAACTGGAGGCTGCTCAAACCGAGAAAGCCCGCTATCGCCTGGCAAAACTGGGCTCGATCGGGAGCTTCTTTGCCTATGAGTTGCGCCCGGTTGCCGAATTGGCTGAGCGCACCGACGAGCCTCCACACTTCCTGTGCCAGCCGTGCTTCGACGCGGGTAAGAAGAGCGTGCTGCACGTCGCTCATGGCGTCGCCATGTGCCCGGTCTGTAAGCGCAACTCCCGCATCGACCCCAGCCCTCCCAGTCCGCCCAATCCGCGCCGCGTCGCGGGCCCCGATTTCGGCCGCCGAGACTGGTAGAGCGGCCAAGGATGCGCTTGCATTACTCAGCCAAGGCCTGCTTAGCGCTGCGCGGATAAGCGGCACCTCGGTCGGGCGCACGCGAAGTGGCTTGCGCCCGGGCAGGCTGATCTCGAGCTGCCCGTCTGGTGATGTCGAAATGAAGAGCGGGAACATCGCCTGCGCTCGGCGCTTGGCGATGCGTGCTTTGAGGATCCGAGCCGATGGCATCTCAGCCGCCCTGGGCCGAAATGCGGATGACTTGCTCGCCCGGCAGCGCGTCGAGGGTCGAGTCGTCCTGGTGCTCGATGAAATACACGTCAGCGTCTGGCCGGACGGCCAGGGCCTCAGCTCGCGTGGTACAGACATTGGGGTCCTGGCCGACGCATTGAAAGCCCCTCGCTTCGAACTGGCGGGCCATCGCGACAATGAGCCACGATTTGCCGCTGCCCTGCTCACCTACTACGTGAAAGAACCTAGTCATGGAAGAACTCTCCTATCTGGAAAAATCGAAGTTGCCCTACTCGCTCTTGCTGGACAGAGAGACCGGGCGCGCAGCGGCATACACGAACAACCATCGGCTGGTGGTGCCGCTTGCCTCGACGAAGCTGGTGACCTATGCGCTGGCCCACGCGAGCAGAGTGGTTCCGTTCGACGCCAAGCTGCACGCGGACGGCGCGCCGACGTGGCGACCGCTGCCCGACTGGGCGACGGAAGAAGTTCAGCGCCGGATGGAACTCCTCTGGATCCAGCGTCCCCTCGGCGACGCACCCGACGAGGCTTGGTTAGCGATTCCAGGGCGGTAAGGCGAGGCACCACTTCAGGCGCCCTCCGCGACCGCGGCACCCGCTGTGCAGGCGTCTGCACCGTCGGCCGTGCTGCGCACATAGCTCCAATCGGAATCCGGCCGCAAGTCTTCGAAGCGCACGGCACGTCCGCTCTCGCGGTCCAAGCTGATGCAAAGCGTCGCGCCCAAGCGCTGCCCCTTCGATATGGCCTTGCGGAGGTAGCCGATCGAGGTTCCACAGCGCTTCGCGTAAGCCGCTTGTTCGGCGGTCGAAAGGCTGCTCAGGTAGGCGCGCAAAGTGTCCATAGAGTCGCTACTTTACCCATAGGTATACATTCAGTCAATACCCTCAGGTCATTTACCTTATGGTAAACAGACTCAAGAATTCGGGCATGGATTTGACTGAGCACTGGCGCCAACGACTTCTCGAATTGAAAGTCGATCTCGGCCTCACCCAAGCAGCCCTCGGTGCGAAGTTGGAGCTGTCGCCCGACTACGTCTCGAGGCTTCTGTACGCGCCCGGCAAGAAGGGGCGAAAAAATCTCGGCTTGCAAACGCTGCGCAACGCCACCAAGGCTTACGGGCTGCAGCCCGATTGGTTCGATCTCCCGCTGGGCGCTGCGATGCCTAGCGCCCAGGGAGAGGCAGACGGTCACGCCCGCAAGGTGGCTCCCCCCTCGCCGATCTCACGTGGCATGGCATGGCCCTTCGTTCGCGTAACCCCCCACCAATACAACCAACTGAGCGCAGACCAACGCGACCACATCGAGCGAACAATTCTCCTACTCATCCCTCCTGATTCGGAGTCGGCTAGACCGAAGAGGGCCAACCGATAATCAAAAAAAGCGCTCAGATCATTCCCTTCCCAGGTCTCATGCGGCAGCGCTTGCGCACCGACTGAAGTTTACCCACGGGTATTGACAGGTAATTTACCTACAGGTATTGTCGGCCCCGTCATTAACGACGGAGGCCGAAATGGTCATTCCCTTCCCCGCCGCGCACGCGGCCCCCCAGCCGATCGGCGTCCTGCTCGACAGGTGCATCGGCTTCCTCGAGGGCTTCGAGGACGACCCCGATCAGCGCGTGGCGCCGCTGCTTGCCCAGCTGCGCCACGCGAACGTCGACGGCCTGCAGGTCTTGCTGGTGCCGGACGTCGGCCGGGTCGTTGCCAACCCCCGCAGTGAGTTCATATTCACGTATCACGGCCGCAGCGACGCGTTCGCGTTCCTTACTGATCGGCAGCACGGAGAGGATGAACAGGGCCGCTACCGCTGGAGCGCGAATCGCTACGACGACACCGGCCGCTTGTGGCGCACATCCGGGTTCGGGGTCATGGACGACTTCGGCAACCTGGTCGAGGTGCCCGCGTGAAGGCCCTCGCCATTGCCGCCGTCATCGTCGCACTGGTGCTGCTGTACGCCGTTGCCAGGGCCCTTGACGAGGCCAACGAGAGCGAGTGGCGCGCACCCGCGCATAGAGGTGCCGCAGGAGGCACGCCATGAGCAGCCGGCGCGTCCTCAGGCACATCGACAAGGTGATCCGCAACCAGAAGGTCGCCCCCGTCGCGTTTGATCAGCCGCACTTCCTGTTCAACGCCGCCGGCGACATGCCAGCGTTCGGCGATCACCAGATCTGCGCCACGCCCTACAAGGGTCACCTCGCCGAGATGAAGCTGGCCGAGTGGGGATTCGCCGTTCCCGTGCCTCGCTGTACGTCGGGTGAGCTGCAGTTGGTGCCTCAATCGGCCGCGGGGAGTGCGGCATGAGCACGCTACGGGGGATCGCCACCACCGCCAGGCAGTGGGTGGCAGCCACGCGCCTTCGCTGGCTACTGATGCGCTGCCAAGGCCGATTGGACGACCTGGCGCAAAGCAGCACCGTTGCCCTTGATTTTGAGTCCGCACGCCGTCTGGATGTATGCCGACGTGACGGTCGCGAACTCAACGCCTTGGTGTGCGCCCGCAGCAGTCAAGCCTGTGCAACGTGTCCGCGATTCCAGGCGCACCGGAAGTCGCTCCCCGTTGGTGAAGATGGGCAGGAACTGCATATGCTTCCCATCGTTCCTGTCAAACCCGAAGTGGGTGACGCTGATCGGGAAGTTGCTCAGGTTGACCACGTCGAAGCACAAGCTATTCCCCATGGTGGTACTCGCCCAGGTGATCTTCAACCGGACACGCACCCTGTCCATATTCCAGTTGCGCCATGCATTGAGCATGCCAAGAACGGCACCCAGCAGCGCGATCGCAAGCGTCACCGCTTCCTTCAAATTGAACTCCATGATCCCCTCCTGTCGGCAGATTGTGGCCGCACAGGGGCGCGCTGGCTCATAGGTGCCGTTGTCGCCTTCGCAATCGGCGCCAGCTGCCACCTGGATGGCCCCCACGAAACCCCGAACGTGGCGACCGCGGGGGGTCAACCTTGAGGCGCCGACTCGACCCGGTGCAGCTCGACAAGCTGGCCCGCGTTGACTACGAGCCGCTGCGCGCTCCACTCGATCACATCGTCGACTTCGCGCGCGCGTTACTGGTGGTGTCGTTCGTTGCAGTGCTCGGCCTGGTCGCTCTCGCGGTCACCTTGTCCGAGGTTCCGGGAGTGCGGCCATGAGCGCCGTGCAGACGTCTGCACACGCATGCGAACCCGACCTGTTCGCCGACACGCTGCCGCCCGCGGCCGCAGATTTCGACGCCTTCCACCTGCAGGTCAAAGGCGTGCTCGTGGAGGCCGCCGAGGTCGTCACCCGCCACCGGCCCGACGGCGTCGACGTGCCGGTCATCTGCATGAATCTGCGCCCCCGGTCGGGCGCCGACCTGACGGTGCACGCCGAACTCGTCTTCTCGAAGCCTGAGTTCGGCAAAGCCGAGACGAAAGCGGGGACCCTGCCCAAGGGCGCCTGCGTCGCCATCACCACGCCGCTGAAGGACATCCGCCGGGACTGCCTGCCCGACGTGCGCTCGGTGGCCCTTCTCCCCTCCCCCAAGGCCCACCCATGAAGAAGCACATCATCGCGCTGACCGGCTATGCCGGCGTCGGCAAGGACACCATCGCCGACCTGCTGGTCGCACACCTCGGCTTTCGCAAGGTCGCCTTCGCGGATGCGCTGCGCGCCGAGGTAGCCGACGGCTTCGGCGTCGAGATCCTGCACCTCGCGCACCCGAGCACGAAGAACCATCCGATGAGCGCGCTCTCGCTGCGCCGCGCCCCGCGCGAGCTGCTCGCCGCCATCGCGCTCAGTGGACTCGACATCCCGCGCAATGGCTCCGGCCAGCCCACGGACGAATGGCTCGACCAGCCGCGCGCACCTCGCCAGATCCTGCAGTGGTGGGGCACCGAGTACCGGCGAGCCACGCATTCGCACTACTGGTCTCGACTGCTGCTGAAGCGCCTGGTCGACTACATGCGCGACGGCGAAACCCGCTTCGTCATCACCGACTGCCGCTTCCAGAACGAAGCAGACACCGTCCGCATGCTCGCAGGGCAGATCTGGAAGGTGACGCGTCCAGGCATCAACAGCACCACGACCTCCGAAGGCTCGCACGTGAGTGCGACCGACGGCAGCGAGTTCGTGCCCGACGTAGTCCTGGCGAACAGTCACGACGTGCGCCACCTGCAGCAGCTGGTGCTCAGCGAGTTCCTGTCGACCGAGACCGGCATTGCCGGCGCTTCCGTCACGGTGCCCACCCGCAGCGCCGGCAACGCCTTCACCCCCCACACGATTCAAGGCTGAACCATGTCCCTCAAAGAATTCGACGCGGCCGATGGCCACGCACAACCCGACCTCGCCGTGCCCATCCTGAAGGACGCACCCGAGTCGTTCGCAATGCTCTCGCTCTCTTCCATCGTGCCGAGCCTGACAAATCCGCGAACGACGTTCGACCCCGTCAAGCTCAACGACCTGGCCGAGAGCATCAAGGCCAGCGAAGTGCATCAGCCCATCCTGGTCCGTCCGTTGCCAGGCAGCCGGGTGGAAGAGACGTCCAAGGCGAACCACCGCGGCCAGAAGGGGCAAAGCTACGTGGTGCCGACGCATGAGATCGTCGCGGGCGAACGTCGGTACCGCGCCAGCAAGCTCGCCGGCAAGACCACGATCCCCGCGATGATCCGCCACCTGACCGACGAACAGGTGCTCGAGATCCAGATCGTCGAGAACCTGCAGCGTGCCGACCTCACCGAGCTCGAGGAGGCTGAGGGCTACCAGCGCCTCTGCGACCAGACCAGTGTGACGAAGGAACAGATCGGCGATCGCATCGGCAAGAGCCGCAGCTACGTGTACGGGCGCATGAAGCTGCTCGACCTCACGACGGCGCCACGCGAAGCGCTACGCAACGGCGAGATCGACGGCAGCAAGGCCTTGCTCATCGCGCGCATTCCCGACGAGAAGCAGCAGCTCAAGGCCCTGGAAGCCGCGACTGAGAAGGATCATCAGGGCACACCGCGGCTCAGCTACCGCGCCCTGCAGACATGGGTCCAGCAGAACGTCATGCTCAAGCTGTCCGCCGCGGTCTTCCCAATCGCGGACGCGAACCTGGTGCCGGGCGCTGGCGCATGCCCGGGTTGCCCCAAGCGCACAGGCGCGAATCCCGATCTTTTCGCCGACGTCGACAGTCCAGACGTTTGCACGGACCCGACCTGCTTCCATGGAAAGGAAGACGCGCACAGGGAGACGCTAGTGGCGATCGCGCGCGCCAAGGGCATGGAGATCATCGAAGGCCGCGAAGCAAAGGAGGTGATGCCCTACAACACGTCAACCTACCTGCAGGGCTACACGTCGCTGGACAACACGGCCACGCCGAATGGCGTTCCACTGCGCGAATTGCTCTCTCCCAAGGAGATGAAGAAGGTCGCGTTACTGGTGGCCCCCGAGTCAGGCGATCTGATCGAAGTGATCCCTGAGGAGTTCGCCGGCAACGCGAAGGCACGCGCCCGACAGACCACGGCTTCTCCGAAGGAGAAGATGGCCGAAGCGGACTACGAGGCCGAGCAGGAGCGCCGCACACTCGAGCTCGACTATCAGAAGCGTTGGCGTGCTGCGGCGATCGCCAAGATTCAGCCGCGCGTCGAAGCGGGCGAGGTTCGCGCGTTGACCGCGAACATGATGCGTCGGCTCTTGCTCGAATTGTCTGGCGCCGACCAGCGTTGCGGCGAAGACGACTGTGCTGAAGCGCTGGGCCTCGACGACTATCCGGATGAAGATCTCTTCATGTCGACGGTTCGCTCGACCGATGACACCGAGGTCGGCTACAAGGTGATCCTAGCCATGCTGTTCAGCGATCGGATCGCTCGCAGCTCCTTCAACGACGGCGTTCGGACGATTGATGGCTTCGCCGCCGTCATCGAGGACCTGGCGGCCGTCCTGGGCATCAGCATCGACGCGATCAAGGCCGAGGTGCAGGAGCAGATCCGCGTTGAACGCGCTCCGCAAGCTCCAGCCGGCGAGGACCTGGCTGCGCAGCCGGAGGGAAGTGCGAAGGGAGAAAAATCGAAGACGAAGCCTGCGGCGGCGGCAAAGAAGGGCAAGACCTCGAAAGAGGACGCTGCCGCGCAGATCGCCGAGGCGCTGCAAGAACTCGAGGCGAGCGAGAAGGCGAATATTCCGGCGCCTGACGGCGCAGGGCTTGACGAAGGCGCGGCACTCGCCGCGCCGGGTAGTGCGGCCGCCCTGCCTCAAATCGGCGATCGCGTTGGCGTCGACCATGAAGGCCACCACGATCACCAGCGAGAGGGTGTCGTGCTCCAGATCCGGACCAGCGGTAAGGCACGCGTGCAATTCGACGGTGATGCCGGCGAGGCACTTCTTCCCATCGGCTGGCTCAAGGTGATCGCCGCCAGCCTCTGGCCGTTTCCTCGCACAGCCGATCAACGCAGCGAGCCGCAGACGCCTGTACTCAAGGCCGGCAATCGCGTGAAGGTGCGCGGCGCGCTCGGTGGCTACGCTGCCGAGCACGACGGCAAGGAGGGCACGCTCAAGCAGGCCGTCGACGGCACGACGAAATGGGTCGTCAACCTAGCCAGGCCGAAGAAGGCGCCGAAGTTGGTCGAGCTCGACGCCGATATGCTGGAAGTTCTGTCATGAGCCACGGTCGCCCTCCACGCCGCGTGCGCTTCGCACCCACGGCCCACACCATGAGCCTGGTCGTGCGCAAGGTCACCAGGCTGACTGCCCATGAACTCGGTCAAGTGCTGAGCCCCATCGAATCCAGCCTGACGGCACTGCGCGAGGGCGTGGCCTCCGAGTTGCAATGGATGATCCTGGCCAGCTCCGTCGAGATCGCGATCGCCATCGAAGACAAGGGCGTCGTGCGCGGCATGCGCGGCCACCTCGAGGCCGCCGAGAGCGCGCTGCAGGGCATCAAGCTGCGCGCCATGGTCACGGGCGAGTGGTTCCCCACGGCGCTGTACTACCAGGAGCTAGATGACGTGAAGGCCGCGGTCGAGCTGCATCGCTTCCAGCTCGAGCAGCTCAGCTCCGCAGAGGCCGTGAAGGCGATCGACCTGGCCAAGGGCCGCGTGCGTGCCGCCGGCGGCCGCGTAATCGAGGCACGGTCATGAAGGCGCTCGCCATCCGCCAGCCGTGGGCGTGGCTCATCGTGACCGGCCACAAGGACGTCGAAAACCGCACGTGGTCGACGACCCACCGCGGCGAGTTCCTCGTGCACGCCAGCAAAGGCATGACGGCGCGCGAGTACCAGGAGGCGCGCCGCTTCCTCGCGACCGACTCTCGTCTGAAGCACCTGGTCGAGATCCTGCCGCCGGCGGGCGAACTCGAGCGCGGCGGCATCGTCGGATCGGCGCACCTGGTCGAGACCGATGTGTATCTGCGGTCGCCCTGGTACATGGGCGCCATCGGGTTCGTGCTGCGCGATGCGAAGCCTCTACCCTTTGCGCCGCTCAAGGGCGCGCTCGGCTTCTTCGATGTGGAGCTGGCCCCATGAGGCACACCTGCCATGCCGAGGGCTGCAGCAAGGCATGCCCACCGAAGCATCTGATGTGTGGCCGCCACTGGGCCGTGGTGCCGCAATCGCAGAAGAACGAGATCTGGCGGCACTACCGCCCTGGCCAGGAGGTCGACAAGCGGCCGTCGACCGAATACCTGCGTGTCATGAAGATCGCCATCGACCTGGTCGCCCGGGCCGAGGGCCAACAGGGATCACTTTTATGATCGGCCACCAGCACACCGGCGCCATTCAAGGCGTGGTCATCACCGCGGTTTCACATGAGGGCTTGCGAGTCAGCGTCGACGGGAAGCCAGCGCGGCTGGCGATCGTGCTCGATGACGGTACGGTGGTCAGCGCCGGCGAGGACGTGGCGCGCGAGGCCGAGGCCGTCGCGGTGAACTGCTACCGCAATCAGCTGCAGGGTAAGGGCTTCCTGCGCGTGCTCAGCCTGCCGCTGTCGACCACTGCAAGGGAAAATTGAAGTTCAAAACTCAGCTCGGTTCTTCTCCGTATTTTTGAGCAATACTAAATAAATTTCTCAAGCTTGGACGCGAGGATACCCAGCACAACATTCGCAGAAGCAGCCAAAATGAATTTTATTATGACGCCTCGCTTTTGCCCTTCGAATTCACCAATTAAATTGCCATCCCCTTTATTTAATTTCAGATACGACAGCGTGGGATAGCAATCAATGGCCTCTTCAACCGCATTCCCTGCGACTTCCATTAAATTGACCAAAACATAACCGCAGCCGCCAAAAACAATGAAAAGGCGCGCTAACGAGATAGGATCGAAAGACTCGACTCCTAGAGAGTTGGGCACTGCCTTCCATGCAAATGCAGTAATCAGCAAAGCGCCAGCAATTTTGAACGCAGGAGGCACGTGGTGAGACCATCTGCTGAGAACGCGTTTAACTGTGTTTTTTGGGCTCTTCTTGCATCCCTGAATCCACTCATCAAATGCCTCAACGTACCCACGTGCAATTACATAATCTGCATAGTCAATGGTAATCTCTGCGGTATTTTCCCCAGCAAACCCCATCAACCTCCCTCTCAAGAAGGACGGGCCTTCTTCCTCCAATTGCTTGATTACTGCCACTCTCGAAGTTAAGCGAACATTGACGACATATTCCTGAGGGCGATCAAGGCCCGCAGGAATTAAAGAAAAATTATACTTTAGAACCACACTGACTGTTGGACTCGCAGAATTAGCGTTGTACGCTTTAAATCTTTCAAAAGATGTGAAAACCTCTTTTCGATCTTTCGCGTGAAAAACACTTACCGTCTCATTGTTTGCAACGATGTCATGCACATCACATAGCTGCAAGATTTTATAATTTAACTGTTCAATCTCCGAAAAGTCCACCAGCAGATTATCGGAATAGCGCTTCTGAATCTGCTCTGTCTTGCCAGTAATTTGGTGATAAACATCTTGGTATGTTTTGAGCGATACCATTCCGTTGGAATTTCCGGCTCTTACTGCCCGGCTAACTCCACCATTACCCTCGTGCTCAATAATTCCGCTCATAAAACTCCAAGTTCTGGGGAAAGACAGTCGCAGTGCGACGTAAGTGGATAGTTACACATGCTTCCAAGCATGTCTACGTCGAGATAACCCGCGGTCAAAGCGGCGGTCGCTGATCCGGATCGGCTACATCGCCCCCAGGGCCCAAGGCCACGAACTACAATGCGCACTCGCTAGGGGTGCTGACCGATTTGTCGGTTCGGCTGAGAAAGTCCCTTTGAACCTGATTGCGCCCGTTGTTTATTTGATGGGCCCGAGGTAAGACGTTGCGCGGGAAGCCGAGGCGGTGACCATCAATTGCTATCGCAACGTGCTACTTGGCAGGGGCTCCTACGCGTCACAAGCCTGCCGCTGACCAGCGACCAAAGCCCTAAGCCAAGAGAGACTTTGCGGACCGCCCCATTGCAGCCAAGAGCACGGCGGACCGGCCCGTAACCGGGATGTCTGGGACACCACCCAGGGAGATTAATTTCAGCGGGGGCTCCCCCTTTTCTCTTTGAAGCATGTTCGCGCCGAGAAGTCTTGCGATCTTTTCCGGATCATCGAAATAGCCGCGCATCGTGCGGCGCAGACCCGACGCCAATAGGTCAGCGACTTGCACACCGGGAACTGCCGCTGAGTCCACCAAGCGAAAGTCCTCGCGGACCATTTTCCCTACGTCGAGTGGATCAGTATCCATGTCGATGCCGTAGTCATCCCGCAGGAAGGTCGGCGCCGCGCCCCTCGGGAACTCAAACCGCTGAAAGAACGAGTAATCGGCACCGGTCAACTGCAAGATGGGATCTCGAAGCGACTTTGTCTGCAGCAGTGCGGGAAGAATGATCCTGAAGGCGTTTTCGTATGCCGTCGGAATCGTGTCCTTCCGATCGACTCGCCAGCGTAGGTGCGCCAAAGTCGGTGGATGACGCTGGGCGAAGTATGTGATCCCAGTGCGGAGCACAGCGTGGCAAAGCTCGACCTGAGCGCAAAGTTGGGCGTACAACTGAACAGGAAGAAGTCGAATCGCTGTAGCAAGATCCTCTAGCCCCCTGCGGGCTTCAGCATGGTGCATCTTGTCGATGTGCGTCAGAACCTTCTGAGCCTGCATGTCGCGATGGTGAATCAGTTGCGCGTCGCTATGTTGGTACGCATCCATTGCGACCCCGAAGGCGATGCCCCGCAGCCGTGTGAGGTCGGTGAGGAAGCGTGCATAGCGAGCTTCTGTTAGATCTCGAAGCTTGGCCTCCCCCCCACCAGAGGTCTCAACACGCAGATCGCTGATCAGTCGCGCCAACGGAGCGCGATCAATCTCCGGCGAGACATAGGCGACGACGACGCACCAAGCGTCTGCCACGGGCGCCGTCCGAAAAGTGCCCGACTCGTCGACAAAGATGTTCATGTTGCTAGCGCTCGGACTCTGTTGGGATCCTCTCCGGACATCCGATGCCCAAGGAGCAGGGGGACGTTTGCTCTAACGCTTCTTTCGCGCCTGATGCTCTTTCAGAATCTCGGGAATCTTGCTCTCTGGCCACCCAGGTTGATCACAAGGACCCAAGAATTGGGCAGACACATCGTTGTTTGCACCCCGAGCGATGAGCCCGATATCCTGTCCGGCCACGTTGAGATTCCAAGTAATGCTGTAGCGCTGGGACCAGCGCACAAGCACTTTCACTATTTCCCGCATGTCTCGGCACATCATCAATGTGTCTTCAGGCTCGGACACCTTCACGGGCCCATAGCTTCCTAGCGAAACTCGCGTACCGCCGCTCAAATGCTTGGAATCCTCATCCAATTCGATGGATAGAGGCTCGGCCCACCAGTCGTACGACCTCCGAAGTTTGTCGGCTTCGATAGCGACCTGCGCCGCGACCTGCTGGGATACAGGCTCAACGCTTGTGTAATCAAAAGTGAAGCTCATCGGGCCTTTTCTATGGATACGGCGACGTCCGCCCCCCGGGGCCGAATTTTGCAGTACGCAGGAACTTTTCGATGCGTTCGCAGCACGGGCGCCTAAAATGACATTTCGCTAGGGGTGCTGGGGCGGCTTGCCGTCCCTGCTGAGAAAGTCCCTTTGAACCTGATTGCGCCTTCTTTGTTATTTACTTAGGAGGCCCGAGGTAATCCTCGCGCAGGGAAGCTGGTCCGGTGGCCTGTCGCGTTGTCTCGCGCGACGGCCGCGCCACTGGAGCCTCGCCCACCTGCCAAACCTTTTGCACTGGAGCAAAACGGATGGCACACGACCACGACAACGACAGTTCCGCTTCCGGCAACGAAGCGCTCACGCCCCTGCCCGCCTCCCGGCGCGTCTTCGGCTGGCACGACCACGCCTCGCTGTGGTTCAGCCTCGGCGTCGGGCTGCTGGTGATGCAGATCGGCGCCTACCTGGTGCCGGCCGTGGGCACGCGCGACGCGGCGCTGGCGATCGTGCTGGGCTCGCTGCTCGGCGCCGGGCTGCTGGCCTGGACCGCGCGGCTGGGCTGCGAAACCGGGCTGGCCAGCGCCGGACTGATGCACGCCACCTACGGCAGCGCCTTCGCTCGGCTGCCGGTGCTGCTCAACATCGTGCAGCTGGTGGGCTGGACCACCTTCGAGCTCGTGATCATGCGCGAGGGCACGCAGGCCATCGGGCAGCAGGCCTTCGGCCCTGCGCTGGGCACGGCCTGGGGCGGCGTGCTGACCACGCTGCTGTGGGGCGCGGTGCTGCTGGCGCTGCTGGCCGGTTCGATGGTGAAGCTGGTGCGCCGCTTCGTGAGCCGCTTCGGCCTGCCGCTGGTGGTGCTGTCGCTGCTGTGGCTCAGCTGGCAGTTCGCGACGCGGCTGCACGCCAAGGGCCTGGACGCCTTCTGGGCCCGGCCGGGCGACGGCAGCATGGGCATGTTCAGCGCGCTCGACCTGGTGATTGCGATGCCGGTGTCGTGGCTGCCGCTGGTGGCCGACTACGCGCGCCACGGCAAGCGCAGCGCCGGGGGCGGCCTGGGCAGCGCGTTCAGCGGCACCTGGATCGGCTACGCGCTCGCCAACATCTGGTGCTATGCGCTGGGCGTGATGGTGGTGAGCGTGGCCGAGCCGGGCACCAGCCTGGTCATGGCGCTGCTGCTGGCGCAGGGCGGTCTGGTGGCGCTGGGCCTGATCCTCATCGACGAACTCGACAACGCCTATGGCGACGTGTACTCGGGCTCGGTGTCCACGCACAGCCTGCTGCCGCGCTGGAGCGTGAAGCGCTGGGGCCTGCTGCTGGCGGTGCTGTGCATCGGCCTGGCGCTGGTGCTGCCGATGCACACGCTCGAACCCTTCCTGCTGCTGCTGAGCTCGGTGTTCGTGCCGCTGTACGGCGTGATCCTGGGACGGCTGGGCAGCGGGAACGCCGTGTCGACAAGCGGCACACGCACCATCGACTGGGGCGCGGCACTGATCTGGCTCGCGGGCATCGCGGCCTACCACGCGCTCGCCAAGTGGGCGCCGCAGTTCGGCTCGGCGTTGCCGACGCTGGCGGCGACCTTCGTGCTGGCCTGGCTCAGCCGGCCGACAGCGGCACGCGGTGGGTCGGCACTGGCGCAAAGCCGTGGTTGAGCGGACCGTGGCCCGCGCCGACCAGCACATCCGCGCCGGCGCGCATCGCGCCGAGGATGTACGCGCGTGCGCGCTCGACCGCCTCGGGCAGCGCCAGGCCCAATGCCAGGTGCGCGGCGATGGCCGACGAGAGCGTGCAGCCGGTGCCGTGCAGGTTGCGGCTGGCGATGCGCTGCGACGCGAGCCGCTTGCGCGCGCCGCTGCGCTCCAGCAGCACGTCGACCACCTCGTCACCCGGCAGGTGGCCGCCCTTGAGCAGCACGGCCTTCGCGCCGAGCGCGAGCAGTTCGTCGGCCGCGCCGTCGAGCGCGTCGATGCCGCCGATGGCATGGCCGACCAGCAAGGCGGCTTCGTCGAGATTGGGCGTGACCACCACGGCGCGCGGGAACAGCTCGCGCACCAGCACCTGCACGGTCTCGGCGGCTATCAGGCGGTCGCCGCTGGTGGCGATCATCACGGGGTCGAGCACCACGTTCTTCAGCTGGTAGCGGTCGATGGCCCAGGCCACCACCTCGACCACCTCGGGCGCGTGCAGCATGCCGAGCTTGACGGCGTCGACGCCGATGTCTTCCACCACGGCCTGGATCTGCGCCTTCAGGAAGTCGGGCGGCACGCCGTGGATGCCCGAGACGCCCACCGTGTTCTGCGCGGTGAGCGCGGTGATGGCCGTCATGCCGTAGCAGCCGAGGGCCGCGAAGGTCTTGAGGTCGGCCTGGATGCCGGCGCCGCCGCCGCTGTCGGAACCGGCGATGGAGAGCACGCGTGCGTAGCGTTGGGTGGGTGCGGGGGTCATGTTGAAAATTATCGGCGAGTGCGCCGCGCCTCTTTCTCCCTCCCCTTCCGGGGGAGGGTCGGGGTGGGGGCACGCGGCGTGTCCATCGAGCGCTCTGCCCGCCCCCATCCCAGCCTTCCCCCAGCGGGGGAAGGAGCAAGACCATGAACGTGCCATTTCAATCGGCGGCCGTCCTGGGTGCAGGCCTCATGGGTCGCCTGATGGCGGTCACGCTCGCGCAGGCCGGCTGCAAGGTCGACCTGTACGAAGCCGGCAGCCCCGATGCCGAAGGCGCAGCGGCCCGCGTGGCTGCAGCCATGCTCGCACCGCTGGCCGAATCGGCCGTGGCGCCGGTGTCGGTCGTGCGCATGGGCCAGCACGCGCTGTCGCGCTGGCCCGAATTGCTGGCGCCACTGGCGCAGCCGGTGTTCTTCCAGCGCGAAGGCACGCTGGTGCTGTGGCACCGCCAGGACGCCGCCGAGGCCGCACGGCTCGCGGGCGTGCTGGCGCGCACCGGCGCGCAGGTGCCCGAGCTGGCGCCGATGCAGGCGCTCGACACGCCCGCCGCCATCGCCGCGCTCGAGCCCTCGCTGGGCACGCGCTTCGCGCGCGGCCTGTACCTGCCGGGCGAAGGCCAGCTCGACAACCGCGCGCTGCTGGCGTCGCTGCGCGCCACGCTCGAAGCCGATGCGCGCGTGACGCTGCACTGGCAATCGCCGCGTGCGCCCTCCGATTTTTCGCCCGGCACGGCGGGCCAGCCCGACTGGGTGATCGACTGCCGCGGCCTCGGCGCCAAGCCGCAATGGAATGCGCTGCGCGGCGTGCGCGGCGAGGTGATCCGCGTGCATGCGCCCGAGGTCACGCTGCAGCGGCCCACGCGCCTGGTGCATCCGCGCTACCCGCTGTACATCGCGCCCAAGCCCGATCACCTGTTCGTGATCGGCGCGACCGAGATCGAGTCGGACGACATGTCGCCCGCCAGCGTGCGCTCCACGCTCGAGCTGCTGAGCGCGGCCTATGCGGTGCACAGCGGTTTTGCCGAGGCGCGCATCGTCGAGATCGCGACGCAATGCCGGCCCACGCTGCCCGACAACCTTCCCGCCATTCGCCAGCCGCAGCCGCGCGTGCTGCAGATCAACGGCCTGTACCGCCACGGTTTCATGATCGCGCCCGCCCTGCTCGACGCGGCGATGGAACTGCTGGCGCACGGCCGCTCCACGCTCGCACACAGCTTCGGCATGGACGTGCCCGACGCATGACCACAACATCGACGATGAACATCCTGATCAACGACAAGCCCTGCACGCTGCCCGAGGGCGCGCTGCTCGCCGACGCGCTGGCCATGCTGCAGGCCGTGCCGCCTTTCGCGGTGGCGGTGAACCGCGAGTTCGTGCCGCGTTCGGCCTATGCCACGCACCCGCTGCACGCCGACGACCGCGTCGAGGTGATCCGCCCGGTGACCGGCGGCTGAACGAACGCACCAGAGACAAGACGATGGAGACGACAACCATGACCAATCCCGATCCCCTGGTCCTCTACGGCCAGACCTTCCACAGCCGCCTGCTGCTGGGCACGGCGCGCTACCCCTCGCCCGACGTGCTCGAAGCCGCCGTACAGCGCGCCAAGCCCGCGATGCTGACCGCCTCGCTGCGCCGCCAGACCGCCAGCCAGGGCTCCGGCAACAGCGACCTCGGCAACGGCTTCTGGGAGCTGCTGCGCAAGCTGGCCGTGCCGGTGCTGCCCAACACCGCCGGCTGCCACAGCGTGCAGGAAGTGATCGCCACCGCGCAGATGGCGCGCGAGCTGTTCGACACGCCGTGGATCAAGCTCGAACTCATCGGCGACGACTACACGCTGCAGCCCGACACGCTGAACCTCGTCGATGCGGCGTCGCAGCTGATCCGCGACGGCTTCCACGTGCTGCCGTACTGCACCGAAGACCTCGTGCTGTGCCAGCGCCTCGTCGATGTCGGCTGCCAGGCCGTGATGCCCTGGGCCGCGCCCATCGGCACCGGGCGCGGACCGGTCAACCCGTATGCGCTGCGCCTGCTGCGCGAGCGGCTGCAGGTGCCGATGCTGGTCGACGCGGGCCTCGGCCTGCCCTCGCATGCGTGCCAGGTGATGGAGTGGGGCTACGACGGCGTGCTGCTCAACACCGCGGTCGCACTCGCGCAGGAACCGGTCGCGATGGCCGGTGCCTTTGCCGACGCGGTGCAGGCCGGCCGCGCCGCCTACCGGGCCGGCGCGATGGCCGCGCAGGACGCCGCGCAACCCAGCACGCCCGTGCTCGGCACGCCCTTCTGGCACCACACACCATGAACGCCATCGACACATCCAACGCCCGCGCCGTGGCACAAGCCATCGTTGCGGCCCACGGCCTGCGCTTCGGCGCCGCCACGGCCACGGCCGTGAGCGCGCCGCGCTTTACGTCGGACGACGCCGTCTACCGCGGCGCGAAGCAGGCCTGCACCGCGCTCGGCTTCATCGAGATCGATGCCGAATGCCTCGCCCATGCATGGCGCGCGCAGACCGAACGGCTCGGCCAGTTCGACGCGTCGGCATGGCCCGATGCGCCGACCGATTTCGGCATGGGCCCGTTTCCGCCGACCTCGCGCGCCGACACCTTCCCGCCCTGCCCCGAACGGCTCGGCCTCTACGCCGTGCTGCCCGACGCGGCATGGGTCGGCCGCATGGCGCGCGCCGGTGTGCCGACGGTGCAGCTGCGCTTCAAGTCGGACGACGCCGCCGCCGTCGCGCGGGAAGTGCAGGCCGCCGTCGAGGCCGTGCGCGGCACGGGTGCGCTGCTGTTCATCAACGACCACTGGCAGGTCGCCATCGCGGCCGGCGCCTACGGCATCCACCTCGGACAGGAAGACCTCGACGCGCTGTCGCCCGATGAACTGCAGCAACTGCGCGCCTCCGGCCTGCGGCTGGGCGTGAGCACCCATGGCTACGCCGAGATGGTGCGCGCCGACGCGGTGAGCCCGAGTTACATCGCTATGGGCGCCATCTATCCGACCACGCTCAAGCGGATGGCGACCGCGCCGCAGGGTGTGGCACGGCTCGCGGCCTACGCGCGCCTGCTGCGCGGTTACCCGCAGGTGGGCATCGGCGGCGTCGATGCCGTGCGGCTGCCCGAGGTGCTCGCCACCGGCGTCGGCTCGGTCGCCGTGGTGCGCGCGCTGGTGGCCGCCGACGACCCCGAGGCCACGGCCGCGCAATGGATGACGGCGATGCACGCCGCCCCCGGTTCCCCTGAACGCAAAGAATGAACGCTCGACTTTTCTCGCACTCCCCGCTTTCGCGCGCGCTCGCCGCCGCCCTCCTCACTTTCGGTGCCTGCGGCGCGCATGCGCAGTCTTCATCGCCGTCGCAGGCGCTGCCCGAGGTCACCGTCAACGACGGCGCCGCCGCGCCGCAGGCCGACATCAGCGGCTTCGGCGACGTGCCGCTGCGCGAGCTGCCGCTGTCGGCCACGGTGATCGACAGCCAGCAGTTGCGCAGCAGCGGCGCACGCCGCCTCGCCGACCTGACGCAGTTCGACGCCTCGGTCACCGACGCCTACAACTCCGCCGGCTACTGGGACTACCTCACGGTGCGCGGCTTCGTGCTCGACAACCGCTTCAACTACCGGCGCGAAGGCCTGCCGATCAGCGCCGAGACGGCGATCCCGCTGGACAACAAGGAGCGCATCGAGATCCTGCGCGGCACCAGCGGCATCCAGGCCGGCACCAGCGCGCCGGGCGGGCTCGTCAACTACGTGGTCAAGCGCCCGACCGAGCAGGAGCTGCGCACCATCCGCTTCGAAACCACGAGCCGCGGCAGCGTGCTCGGCGCGATCGACCTCGGCGGCCGCTTCGGCGAGAACCGCCAGTTCGGCTATCGGCTCAACGTGGCCAGCGAAAACCTCAAGCCGCTGACCCACAACCTCGACGGCAACCGCAACCTGTTCTCGCTCGCGGCCGACTGGCGCATCACGCGCGACTCGGTGCTCGAATTCGAGATCGAGCAAAGCCGCAAGACACAGCCGAGCCAGAACGGCTACAGCCTGCTGGGCAGCGTGCTGCCCGCGCCGGTCGATCCACGCATCAACCTCAACAACCAGCCGTGGTCGCAGCCCTCGGTGTTCAAGGCGCTGACCGGCACGGTGCGCTTCAGCCAGGCGCTGAATGCCGACTGGCGCTGGAGCGCGCAGATCGGCCAGCAGCGCCTGAAGACCGACGACCGGCTGGCCTACGCCTTCGGTTGCGGCGCCGAAGGCAACTACGACCGCTACTGCTCCGACGGCACCTTCGACGTGTACGACTTCCGCAGCGAGAACGAGCGCCGCACGCAGACCGCGGGCAGCCTGAACCTCAAGGGCAACGTGATGACAGGCAGCGTGCGGCACGAGCTGGGCTTCGGCCTGCTGCAAAGCCGCGTGCGCAACCGCTTCCAGGACCAGGCCTACAACTACGTCGGCACCGGCAACATCTGGGCGACCGCGATGACGCCGGCCGACCCGCGGCTGACCGACGCCAACACCAACCGCAACGAACGCTCGACCGAGCTGTCGGTGCAGGACGCGATCCGCTGGAACGACCGCTTCACGACCTGGATCGGCGCACGGCACACGCGGCTGTCGCGCGACAGCATCCGCACCGACGGCTCGCGCCCCACCGGCTACAGCGACAGCATCACCACGCCGTGGATCGCGGCCAGCTACACGATCCAGCCCGGACTGCTCGCCTATGCGAGCTGGGGCAAGGGCGTCGAATCGCAGGTCGTGCCCAATAAGAGCTCGCAGTACGCGAACGCAGGCGAGGCGCTGCCCGCGCTGCAGTCGCGCCAGTGGGAACTGGGCCTGAAGGGCGGCGACGCTGCATTCAACTGGCAGGTCGCGTGGTTCGACATCTCGCGCCCGATGACCAACCTCGACCTGTGCGGCGCGTCCTGCACGGTGCGCAACGACGGCCGCGCAGTGCATCGCGGCCTCGAGGCCGGCGCGCAATGGACCGGCGGCCCGTGGCGCCTGGGCGGCAGCCTCGCGCTGATCGACGCCAAGCGGCGCGGCAGCACGGCCGCGCCCGAGCTCAACGGACAGGCGCCCACCAACGTGCCCAAGGAAGTGCTGCGCGCGCAGGCTGCGTACCGCTTCGCGTCGGTGCCGGGCCTCGAACTCGCGGGACAGCTGTCGTACGAAGGCCGCCGCAACGTGCTGCCCGACGGCTCGGTCCGTCTGCCGTCGTGGACGCGCCTGGATGCGGTGCTGCGCTACGACACCAGGTTGGCCGGCATGGCCACCAGCTGGACGCTGGCCGTCGACAACCTGTTCGACCGCCGCTACTGGAAGGAATCGCCCTACCAGTTCAGCCACGTCTACCTGTTCCCGGGTGCGCCGCGCACGCTGCGGCTGGGCGTGAGCATCGCGATGTGAGCGTGATGCTTCGTGGTCACCGCGGCCCCGTCGCCACGATTTCGTTGCGCCGGCGCCTCGGTGTTTTGGAAGCCCAAAAAACCACGCTATAATCTAAGGCTTGTTCCTCGATAGCTCAGTTGGTAGAGCGCCGGACTGTTAATCCGTAGGTCCCTGGTTCGAGCCCAGGTCGAGGAGCCACAACAAAGCCGCAAGGCCTCTGGAAGGCCCGCTACTCACAAGGTAGCGGGCCTTTTCATTTGTGGAGCCCCGTGCAAGTGAAGCGCGCGGGGGCGAAGACGTGGAAGGTGCGAAAAAATCAATCGCCCTGCGCGCTTCACCCATCAAAAATGATCGCCGTCGTCTCAGAACGGCGAATTCATTGAATATAATTGAAGGCTTGTTCCTCGATAGCTCAGTTGGTAGAGCGCCGGACTGTTAATCCGTAGGTCCCTGGTTCGAGCCCAGGTCG
>NZ_JBWKPT010000002.1:0-116419 GCF_059418385.1 Variovorax sp. GW821-FHT09A10 | reverse complement strand
CGAGGAGCCACCATTTGCTGAAGGCCCGTTACTCACAAGGTAACGGGCCTTTTCGCTTTCTGCGCCACACATCGGCCTTCCGCTGCGCGGCTCGCGGGCCTGTCCGACACGGCCGCCCCGCCCTGCGTGCAAAACTCCCTCTTTGTTAACAACTTCTGCGGCCCCGCCCAGGACAACCCCGTGCACGCACCGCGCCGGTCAGGCGTTGTTCGAGCTCAGTGACTCATAACAACCAAAGGGCATCACGATGAAACTCACAAGAATTCTTCTGGCCGCCGCCGTGGCCGCTGCCACCTTGCCCGCCGTGGCACAGGTCTCCGTCAACATCAACGTGCCCGGCCTGATCCAGGTCGCCCCGCCTGCACCACGCTACGAACCCGCGCCGCGGCCGCGTGGCGGCCAGGTCTGGGTGCCCGGCCATTGGCAATGGAACGACCGCGCCTACGCATGGCGCCCCGGCTACTACGTGGCCGCTCGCCCCGACTACGCCTACGCCCCGGGTGGCTGGGTGCGCGCCGACGGCGGCTGGCGCTGGCGTGAAGGCGACTGGCGCCGCGCCGAGCGCCGTGAGGAACGCCGCGAAGACCGCCACCACCGCCGCCATGACCACGACCGCTACGACCATGACGACGACGACCACCGCGGCGGCGGCCACTGCCCGCCCGGCCAGGCGAAGAAGGGACGCTGCTGATAGCAGCAGCTTGCGCGCCTGCTGACGCGCAAGCCGTCAGTTCACCGTCACCGTGAACCGCACGTTGCCCGTGCCGCCGGGTGCGAGTTGCCCGGTGAACTTCCAGTCCAGCGGACCCGTTCCGCCCGGCGCCTGCGCGGCTGCACACGCCACGACTGGCGCAGGCAATGCATTGGCCGGCGTGCGCTTCGTGCATGCGGTCAGCGTCGCCGGGGTCGCGCCGTCCTGCGAGGCGATGAAGCTGGTGTAGACCGGCGTGACGTCGCTCACCGTCAGGCCGCTGATCGGCGTCGCGCCGTTGTTGGTGTAGGTGATGCGGTACTCGAGCGTCTCCCCCGACTTGGCTTCGTTGTTGAGCCCGAAGCCGCCGTTCTTCGTCAGGTTGCGCACTTCCTTCTTGAGCTCCAGCGCCGTGCTCGACACGGTCGTGGTGTCGAGCACGAGGTAGCTCGCGCTCAACGCGGGTGATGCGTTCGTGAACACGAAGCTCGCCTGCACCGAGCGCTTGTCGTTGTAGCCGGCGAGCGCGCCGGCCGGAATGAACTCCTGCACCACCACGCACAGGTTCTGCCCTGTCGTCACAGGCCTGGGCACCGACGGCGGATAGAGCACCGCGGCGCCGGCCTGCAAGGCGCCGGTGCAGCCCGGGTCTTCGAATATCTTGGCGCTCCAGCCGTCGATCGGCGGCGTGGCCACCGCGCCGGCCACGCCGAAGCTCACCGTCCCGCCGGTCTGCGCCACGAAGGTGTGCGCGTGGCTCACGCTGCTGCCGGGCGAGCCGGTGCGGGCGCTGTCGGCGCCGAAGCGGCTCAGGGCCACGTCGCCGAAGTTCAGCTCGCCGGCCCGGGCGTCGTTCCATGCAAAGGCGATGTGGTCCGGCGCCCCCGCAGCGGTGCGCGTGTAGGTGTAGGTCCGCCCGCCCACGGCCACGCCCGTGCCGGAAGGAAGCGGCGTGCCGCCGACCGACGCCCCCGTCGACAGATGACCCGCCGGCGTCACCTCTTCGACGCACAGCGGATCGCCATCGGACGGCGACGACGGCTGCGACGGCACCTCCAGGCGGTAGTGGCCCGAGCCGTCGGTCACCGCCGTGGACCACACGCCCGCCGCACAGTTGGTGAGCCGCATCTGCACGCCCACGAGCCCCGCTTCGCCGCCGTTGGCCACGCCGTCGTTCGGCACGCCCGCGCCGCTGCCGTTGTCGCTGAAGACGCGACCGGTGACGGCATACGCGTCGCTGTTGACGAAGGTGCATTCGAGGTCCGCGCCGCCCACCATCCACTCGGCGGGAATCGTCAGCACGTTGCCGGCCAGCACCACCGGCGGCGCCGACGCCGGCGCTGCGGCCGGCCTCGCGCGGGGCGCCCCGCGGATGGGCGACGGCGCGATGACGTCCTTCAGGTCGTAGCAGCTGGCGCTCACCGGGTTCACGGGCCAACCGGCAGGCGACGTCTCGGTGATGGTGACCGGGACACCGATCCTGCCGGTGATCGTCTGCGCGCCGACCTGCTCCCCCGGCACGGTGACCGTGATGGTGTCGCTGCTCACGCTCAGGCCCGACAGCGCAAAGCGAAAGCGGTGGGTGCCCGAACCGACGTACGCCACCTTGACGATGCGAAGTTTCGGGTCACCCAGCCGGACCGCGATGGGCGGCGTCGTGGCATCGCAGGGTTCGTTCGCCAACGGGGTGCACAGCGCATCGCCGCCACCGCTCAGGTTCACCGTGTTCGTGCCGGACTGCGCGCCCACGGCTGTTTCTTCGACGAAGACGGGAATGCGGATCTCGAAGGTGCCCGGCGCCACGCCGGCGGCCACGCTGCAATTGGAAATCAGCGAGCCTGCCGCGGGGCAGCCACTCAGGACGCCGGTGGTGGTCCTGGCGATCAGCACGGGAGGCCCGGCCAGCGTGATGCCGGTGTCCAGCTCGTGGCCGTGCAGGCGGCGGAAGAGCGCGGCCCATTGGCCGGCGCGGTCGGCCAGACGCCGTTGCCCGGTGCCGCGACCGACGGAGCGCCGATGACCTTGGTGAGGTTGAACACCGCATCGGTGGCCAGCTTGACCTCGTCCTTGTCGGCCGCCGAGGTGTTCGGCGCGGTGTACAGCGCCGGGGTGCCCGGGGTGGCGGTGATCGTTGCGGCATCGAAGTTGCCGGTGCCGACGGCCGAGCCCGGGATCGTGTAGGCCACGACGAAGCGGAATGCGCCGTTGTTGCCGGGCACGCTCTGCGCCGGGGTCACCGTGCAGACGTTCACATCGGTCGCCGAGCAGAGCGCCGTCGTGCTGTCGGGCAGCCCATTGCCGTCGGCGTCGGCAAAGACCTCGACGCGCGAGAACTTGCCCGCATCGGCCTTGACCGTGAGGGCGAAGGTGTCGACGCCGTTGCCGGTGTTGGTTAGCACGTGAGGTGCATAGACCGTGGAGCCGGCGGCGCCGGACTTGGTGTTGACGATGGTCGTCGTGACCTGGTTGACGCTGTCGAGCGTGAACGAGCCCACCTGGAGAACGGTGGTCTGCACCAGGTTGGAGGTGGCGACCTGGGCCGTTCCGGCGGCGTCCGAATAGCTGGCGGACGCCTGGTTGCCGATGACGGTGTTGGCGGGCGGCGCAGCGGCAAGTGCCGCCGGGCTTCCGAAAAGGAAGCCCAGCGTCAACGCTGCAGCGCCTGCCCAGGGCGCGCACGGCTTGAAGCCGCTGGCGCGTGGGGTTGGCTGGGTGGGAATCACGTAGTTTTCTCCTCTGTTGTCAATGAACGGGAACACGAAAGAACCTGGCCGGTACGTTTCGACGGACGAACGCGTACCTGCCGACGGGCACTCGGAAACAAGAGATCGATGGAAAGGGCGGGCGCCCTCGCCTCGCGCAGCGCGCGAGGGGCGGCGCGGCCTTTACTTGCCGCGCGGGGGCGGCGTGGCGGGCGCGGGAGGCGCTGCCGTTGGCGGCGCGACGGTTTCAACCTTGGCGCGCGCGCTCACGGCGATGCTGCCGCTGGCAGGCAACTGGCCCAGGCTCCAACGCAGCATGCGGTACTCGCTGTAGGGAACGGATTCGGTCTTGCCGTTGGCCAGCTTGCGAACGAGCGGCTCGGGCTCGAAGACGGCGGTCTTGGTGGCGGCTTTCACGAGGCTGGCGCCCGGCTTGGCGCTGCGCGGCAGGTATTCCAGGCCCTCGGGGATCGGCAGATCGGCCACCAGCCCCTTGACCGGCTTGCCCGTGTTGTTGGTGTAGGTGGCCTTGTATTCGATGACGTCGCCCGGCTTGATGGTGGCCGCGTCCTGGAACTGTTCATTGCCATCCGGCCCCTTGACCACCTTCGATTGGGCGAGGACGACGGTCACGGCCTGGGCTGCGACAGGTGCGCGCGGCACCTCCAGCGAAGCGGCGGGTTGCGCCAGCGCGGCGGTCGCGGCGCCTGCGGCAAGCAGAGCCAGGCCTGCGCGGAGCAGCGGGCGAACCGCGCCTGCGCGGCCTCGCGACGACGACAAGAACAAGTCCCAAGTGGATGCTGTCATTCAAACCCCAATTAACATTATTTGAAATTCACGCCGCAAAATTTGCAATTGATCTTCTTGCTGCAAACAAAAAATCAACATTGCTTGCAATTGAAGAAAATCAGTGGGTCAAATTTTTGCGTACCGAATTCTTATGTCTCAGGGCTTTTATGGCAATCGAATAAAAGAACAGAGGCTGCGCAAATGAGACATATTGACCAAACAAAATGCCCTCACCCCTTCTTTCGGCCAGATGCCTCTCAATTGAAGTCCTCAGGCTCTCGAGAGAGTCAAAACAATTGAAATCAACTGTCTACAACAGCAATCTCAAGCGCCTGTTTTAACCAAGGAAGAATATTTCACGCGAATTAAATTTCATCAAATCAATTCCATTTCATTCATCTTGATGTAGCGCATCGAATTATTCATTGATGAATTTCAATACACACAGCACAAGTCAAGAAAATATCGAAATCACAGAGAATTCGGTAAAGATGGGCGTTTACCCCATCCTCTTCCATCATTCATTCACGCAATTTCAAATCACTGGCCCCTGATTCCGATTCAGACTTTCAACCGATTGAATCCAGAGATTCCACGGCAATTCCTCGCTGCATCTGTAGGGCCATAATTGGTCAATCTGGCCAGAATCCCCTACACTCGCGCCCCATGGCCCTCCTCTCGCCCCGTCGATACCCTGCGCGCGCAGCCCTGCCCATGGCAGTGGCCGGTCGTCGTGTGGGCGCCGTCGTCGCGGCGGCCACGTCGGTCCTCCGACGCACGTCCGCACATTCCTGAGCCCGGCGGTCCGCTACCTTCTTCTTGATGCGCACACCTTGACCGCCGGGCACCACACCGCGCGGTAGCGACCCTGTCTGTTGGAAAGGCGGGTTGCGTTCATCTGGAGTGCTTCATGCTTTCAACCGTTCACGGGGAGCGCACGCTCACCGAACTCGATTACGTCCGCCTCAGCAAATTCGCGGCCGCCCCTCTTCCCCCGGCCCTGGTCGATCTGCTCGACACGGCCGACATCCTTCCCTCGCGGGAAATGCCCTCGGACATCGTCACGATGTACACGCAGGTGGAAATCGAAGACCTGCCCGGCGGGCAGCGACAAAAGATCGTGATCTGCTATCCCGCCGACGCGGAACCGACCACGGGGTTCATCTCGGTGCTGTCGCCCGTCGGCATCGGCCTGCTCGGCCAGAAGACAGGCGCGGTCGCGCGCTGGAAGACGCCCGACGGCGGGGAACACAGCGCGCGCGTGATCGCCGTGCTGTTCCAGCCGGAAGCCAGCGGCGACTACACGACCTGAAGGTGCGCCGGTTCAGGCCGGCGGCGCCGCCCGTTCACGCAGTCAGTGCTGCATGACGCCGACGACGCCGCGGCCCCGGTCCTTCGCACTGTCGATGGTCGCGCTGACGGCGCTCGTATTGACCGCCAGCGCCACCAGCACCGCGCCGACGAACGACGGGTCGGCATTCCCGCTGTAGCCCGACGCCTCGGCAATGGCCAGGGCCTGCGCGACCTGCTGCGTCGTCAGCTCGACGGCGGCTTCTCCCACGACATTCCTCTTCTTTGTGGCCATCTGAAAACTCCTGCGAATGGAGTTCGGACTGTAACCACGCCCCAACAAGCGTCACAAATGTTCCTGACTGTGTGACTTTCGACACTGGCCGCCGCATCGGGCGGCCCGTATCGTCGCGCGGGCGCGGCGCCCGCCCCTGCGCGGACGCCACATCGTTTTCATTTGACGGACAGGGACATGCCTTTTTCCAAACTCTCTCTCGCCAGCGCACTCGTGGGCCTGCTCGCGCTTTCCGGTTGCCAGACCATGGACATGCAGATGGGCGCCCCGGCGGCCAAGACCACGGCCACGGGCAGCGCCGCCGGCGGCGCCACCTCGGGCGAGAGCAGCCAGCTCGAGCGCTGCGAATCGCCGCTCGGCACGGTCTCGCTGATCGAGAACGTCAATGCCGGCTGGTACACGATCCTCACCGGTGAATACCGCCTGCCGCCCACGGCCAACCTGCTGCGCCTGCTGGTGCAGCAGTCGAACTGCTTCGTGGTGGTGGAGCGCGGCGCGGCCGGCATGAACGCCATGACACGCGAGCGCGCGCTGATGCAATCGGGCGAGATGCGCGGCGGCAGCAACTTCGGCCGCGGCCAGATGGTGGCTTCCGACTACGGCCTGTCGCCCGAGATCGTGTTCAGCAACAACGACGCCGGCGGCATCGGCGGCGCGCTCGGCGGCCTCGTGGGCGGCGGACGCGGTCGCGCCATCGCGGCCGTCGGCGCCAGCCTGCAGACCAAGGAAGCCAGCGCGCTGCTGACGCTCATCGACAACCGCTCGGGCGTGCAGGTGGCTGCGGCCGAAGGCAGCGCCTCCAAGACCGACTTCGCGGGCTTCGGCGGCCTCGGTGGCCGCGGCGGTGCCGGCGGCATCGGCGGCTACACCAACACCGCGCAGGGCAAGGTGATCGCGGCGGCCTTCATGGACGCCTTCAACCAGATGGTCCGTTCGCTGCGCAACTACAAGGCGCAGACGGTGCGCGGCCAGGGCCTCGGCGGCGGTGGTCGCCTGGGCGTGGACGGCGGCGCCGCCCCGTCGCAGACCTCGGCGCCGGGCGCGGCCCGCCCGCGCCGCAAGTAAGCGCGCCGTCCATCGTCTTCGAAGTGACCCGGGCCGAATGCCGGTCGGGTTCACAATTCATCCCTCTGGAGGTGAAACACGATGGATGGTTTGGAAGAGTCGGCGGAAGCAGCCAAGGGCAAGCTTGTTTATCCCTTTGCGGAACTTCCGCCACGCGGCAAGTCGATCGAGGTCGCCACGGGCGTTCACTGGATCCGCATGCCACTGCCCTATTCGCTCGACCACATCAACCTGTGGGCGCTGGACGACGGCGACGGCTGGGCCGTGGTCGACACCGGCGTGCGTACCGAGGAAACGGTGGCGGTCTGGCGCGAGCTGTTCGCCAATTCGCCCGACACGCGCGGCCTCACCCGCGTCTTCGTGACGCACATGCACCCCGACCACGTCGGCATGGCCGGCTGGCTCACGCGCAAGTTCGGCGTGCGGCTGTGGATGACCCGCTCCGAATACCTGATGTGCCGCGTGATGGTGTCCGACACCGGCCGCGAAGCGCCCGACGACGCCATCGCCTTCTACCGGCGCGCCGGCTGGGGCGAGGCGGCCATCGAGACCTACCGCACGCGCTTCGGCAATTTCGGCAAGCACATCCACCCGCTGCCCGACAGCTTCCGGCGCCTGCGCGACGGCGAGGTGCTGCGCATCGGCGCGCACGACTGGCGCGTCGTCACCGGCAACGGCCATTCGCCCGAGCATGCGTGCCTGTACTGCCCCGACCTGAAGGTGCTGATCTCGGGCGACCAGATCCTGCCGCGCATCTCGTCCAACGTGTCGGTCTCGCCGGTCGAACCCGACGCCGACCCGATGGCCGACTGGCTGGCGTCGCTCGCCAAGCTCAAGCGCGAAGTCCCCGACGACGTGCTGGTGCTGCCGTCGCACAACGAGTGCTTCCGCGGCCTGCATGCGCGCATCGACCGGCTGCAGCACGGGCAGGAGCGCTCGCTCGACCGCTTGCGCAACGCACTGAAGACGCCGAAGCGCGCGGTCGATGTGTTCACGAGCCTGTTCGCGCGCAGCATCGCCGAGTCCGATGTGCAACTGCTCGGCATGGCGACGGGAGAAAGCCTCGCCTGCCTCAACTACCTGCGGCACCGCGGCGAGATCGCGTGCGACGTCGCCGACGATGGCGTGGCCTGGTACCGGCTGACGTCTGCTGCCTGAGCGCCGGTCAGACCTCGAGCACGACCTTGCCGATGTGCCCGGCGCGCTCGAGGTAGCGGTGGGCCTGCACCACGTCGTCGAGCGCGAAGCTCCGGTCGATGCGCACGTGCAGCGTGCCATCGGCAAGCCCCGCATCGATGAAAGCCAGCGCACGGCCCAATGCGCCCTCGTCGCGCGGCAACCCCATGGTGGCGGCCCCCGTGTGCTCCAGCACCTTGTAGACGTGGAAGCGCCAGCTCTTGCGGAACTGCGCAATCACTGGAAACCTGAATTCGGCGCCACCCGACAAGCCATACAGCACATACCAGCCGCCATGCGCGACCACGTCGCCGAGCCGCTCGACCTGCGCGCCGCCCACGCCGTCGTACACCAGGTCGACGCCGCGGCCCTCGGTGAGCGTCAACACGCGCTCGACCACGTCTTCTTCGTCCGTCACGACCACATGCGTCGCGCCCGCCTCCCGCAGCGCGTCGCGCTTGGCCGCCGTGCGCGTGACCGCGATGGCGACGATGCCCGCCACGCGCGCCATCTGCAGCGCCGCGATGCCGGTGCCCGATGACGCCCCGGTGACGAGCATCACCTGACCGGACTGCAGCCGTGCCATCTCGAACATCGGGAAGTAGCCCGTGAGATACGCCATGTAGGCGCCCGCAGCCTGCGCGGCCGACAGGTTGTCGGGATACCGCACCACGTGCGCGGCCGGAAAGAGAATGCGGTCGCCGTAGGTCGGATACAGCCCCTGGCTTGCCCCCGGCAGCACCGCGACCCGGTCGCCCACGCGCAGCCCTTCGACGCCTTCGCCCACGGCCTCGATGACGCCGGCGGCTTCGTTGCCCAGCCCCGCCGGCAACGTCGCGTCCTCGATGTACAGGTTCTCGCGCCACAACGCGTCGGCCCGGTTCAGGCCGATGGCCTGCACCGCGATGCGCACTTCGCCAATGCCCGGCGCGGGCACCGCGACCTCTTCGAGCTTCAGCACCTCGGCACCGCCGAATGCGTGAAAACGAACCATCCTGCTCATGACAACTCTCCTTCTTTCTTGAATGACCGACGGCTTCAATCTAGAGGCCGCGGCGTCATCAAGGAAATCGATTCGCGGGATAGTCGCTATGCGCACGATCGATAACGCCCCGACCCCGATGAAACCCATCGAACTCAACCGCATCGACCTGAACCTGCTCACCGTGCTGGCCGCGCTCATGCGCGAGCGCCACGTCAGCCGCGCCGCCGAGCGGCTGAACCTCGGCCAGCCCGCGGTGAGCCATGCGCTCGCGCGACTGCGCGAGCTCACGGGCGATCCGCTGTTGGTGCGCCAGGGCCGCGTGATGGAACCCACCGCACGGGCCCTCGCCCTGATGCAGGGCCTGGGCCCCGCCCTCGCGCAGATCGAAGCCACGTTCCGCGCGCAGGCCGACTTCGAACCGGCGCGCGCCGCGCCGGTGTTCCGCATCGGCCTGACCGACGACCTGCAGATCGCGATGCTGCCCCGCCTGCTGCGCGCCCTGAGCACCGAAGTGCCCGGCGCCAAACTGGTGACGCTCACCGTCTGCTACCGCAACGCCATGCGCTACCTCGACCAGGGCCGTGTCAGCGCGGTGATGTCCTTCCTGAAAGACCTGCCCGCCGATGCGAAGGTGCGCAAGGTCCGCACCGCGCGCTTTGCCGTGCTCCGCGCCGACACCGCGCCCGGCAGGCTGACGCTCGACGACTACTGCCGCCGGCGCCACCTGCTCGTGACCTATGCCGGCGACCTGTGCGGCACCGTCGACGAAACGCTGGGCGAACTCGGACGCCAGCGCGACGTGCTCTTCTCGGTGCCGCAGTTCGGCAGCCTGCCCGCCGTGCTCGCCGGCACCGACCTGCTGGCCACGGTGCCCGAGCACGTGGCGCTGGCGCTGTCAGCGCAAAGCGGCCTGCGCTGCGAGCCCCTGCCCTTCGACAGCCCGAGCTACCAGTTGCGGATGGCCTGGCGCGCAGTGACCGACAAGGACCCGGCGCAGGTGTGGCTGCGCAAGGCCATGCTGCGGGCCGCCAACGATTAGGATGCAGATCCACTTCCCTGGAGGACCCCGCATGCCGAGCACCGAGACCCACTTCGAACTGACCGCCAACGACGGCCATCCGGTGGAGGCCCATCGCTGGCAGGGCACCGCGCCGCGCGCCATCGTGCAACTGGCGCATGGCATGGGCGAGCATTCGCTGCGCTACCGGCCACTGGCCGACGCGCTCACAAAGGCCGGCTACGTCGTCTACGCGAACGAGCACCGCGGCCATGGCCCGGGCGCCGCTGCGCGCGACCAACTCGGCGAGTTCGGCCCGCGCGGATTCGCCGGTCTCGTGGACGACATGGCGCTGCTCAGCCGCCACGCACGCGCCGAGCACCCCGGGCTGCCGCTGGTCCTCGTCGGCCACAGCATGGGCTCGTTCGCCACGCAGTACTACCTGGTGCGGCACAGCGAACTGCTGTCGGGTGCGGTGCTGTCGGGCACCACGGCGCTCGACCTGCTGGGCGGCGCGCTGCAAAGCGGCTTCCGGCTCGAAGACATGAACGCCGCGCTGCCCGACGTGCGCACGCCCTTCGACTGGCTCAGCCGCGATCCGGCCCAGGTCGATGCCTACATCGCCGACCCGCTGTGCGGCTTCACCGTGTCGGCCGAAGGCATGGGCTCCATGTTCGCCAGCCTCGACGAACTCACGCCCGCCGCGATGCAGACGCGCATCCGGCCCGAGCTGCCGCTGTACCTGTTCACCGGCGACCAGGACCCGGTCAGCAACAAGGCCGAGTGGTTCTATCCGCTGGTGCAGCGCTACCGCGAGGCCGGCCTGCGCGACGTGTCGTGCCATGTGTTCGGCGGCGCGCGCCACGAGACGCTCAACGAAACCAACCGCGACGAAGTCGTGGCCGTGCTGCTGGCCTGGCTCGCGCGCATCTCGCGATGAAGCTCCTCGCCTTCGACGAGAGCCTGGACCAGCGCCACATCCTGCCTTACGACCCGGCGTACGCCGAGGTGTTCGCGCAGGTGCAGCGTGACGTGCAGGCACAGCTCGAAGGCGTGGAACTCATGCACATCGGGAGCACGGCGATCGTCGGACTGCGGGGAAAGCCGATGGTCGACATCGCGGCGATCACGCAGCGCGAGAACCTGCGCATCGCCCAGTCGGAATTCGAAGCCCTCGGGTTTCACCGTCGCCCCGTGTGGGTCGACACGGACGAGAAGCCCTACGTCTGCGCGTCCGTGCTGCACGATGGGCGCAGGTTCAACCTCAACCTGCACATCTGCCATCGCGGCGACCCGGTGCACGTGGACTCATTGGCCTTCATGGAAGTGCTCGACCGGCGCCCGGACCTGCGCAGGAAGTACGAAGAAGCCAAGGACCGCGCCCACGCCATCGATCCGGCCAATCCGCAGGTCTACAACCGGGAAAAAGAAGCAGTGATCCGCGAGATACAGGCCCAGGTCGGGCAGGCCTAGCCTAGAGGCTCGCCAGTATCCCGGTCGACGTGGCCTCTGCGGCCAGCTTCCCATCGGGGTTGTAGAGCGCGGCTTCGAGGAACGCCACGCGCTTCCCGCGCCGGATCACGCGCCCCTCGACGCGCCCTTCGCCAGGGCCGACCTTCTCGTAGAAGCTCACCTTGATCTCCAGGCTGAAGACCGTCTGCGCCTGCTCAGTGTCGTGCATGACCGCATGGGCCATGGCCGCGTCGAGCCAGGCCGTGATGAAGCCGCCCTGGGCGATCGTGCCGTTCGTGTGGCAGTACTCGCGCCGCACGGTGAAGGCGGCCTTCAGCGTCTTGTGCTCGGCGTCCCAGCCGGTCACGTGGAAGTTGCCCATCGATTCGGACAGCGCCTGGCCCGAGCGGATGCGGGCTTCGAGTTCATCGTTCATTGGTTTCGTTCGCAGCAGGTGAAGCAACGGGCATTCTCTGCCGAAAGCGTGGGAGCCATCGGTCACCTCAGAGGTAGCGCACCTCCGCCGGCACCTCGAACCAGTTGTTGTGGCGACCGTCCATGTAGCGCACCGGCGCGGTGGACAGCTCTTCGAGCGTCGCGTCGTCCAGGCAGGCGACGTTCACGCTGACGTACGCACCGCCGATCTCCGGCACGTTGCCGCGCCCGAAGGACTTGACGCCGCAATGGCGGCAGAACAGGTGCTCGGCGCTGAACGAGCCGAACTGGTAGCTCGACAGGTCCTCTTCGCCCGACAGCAGCGTGAAGTCGGCCGGCTTGACGATGGCGCCCCAGCCGCGCGATTTCATGCAGATCGAGCAGTTGCACTTGCCGGTGCCCGCGGCGAGATCGATGAGCGCCTGGAAGCGCACCTTGCCGCAGTGGCAG
Source organism: Variovorax sp. GW821-FHT09A10 (assembly GCF_059418385.1). NCBI lineage: Bacteria > Pseudomonadati > Pseudomonadota > Betaproteobacteria > Burkholderiales > Comamonadaceae > Variovorax > Variovorax sp. GW821-FHT09A10. The sequence goes on along the minus strand of NZ_JBWKPT010000002.1, from coordinate 104,092 downwards.
CTGCCGTGATAGGTCTTCTTCATGGTCGGTGTCCGTGGAAACGAGTGGAGGAAACCCAAGGCTACGACCCATTGCGGACAGATTCTGTCCTCGATCGCATGCATGATGCGGCCCATGCTGTCCGCTTCCGCCCGCCTGCTTCGCCTGCTCGCACTGTTCCAGGCCCAGCGCGCCTGGACCGGTGCCGCCCTGGCCGAGCGCCTGGAGATCACCGAGCGCACGCTGCGCCGCGACGTCGACCGGCTGCGCAGCCTCGGCTACACGGTCGACTCCACCTCGGGCGTGGCCGGCGGCTACCGGCTGGGTGCGGGCAGCGCCCTGCCGCCGCTGCTGCTGGAAGACGAGGAAGCCATTGCCGTGGCGCTGGCGCTCGGCCATGCCGGCACGGGCGAAGGCGACATCGGCAACGCGTCGATGCGCGCCCTCGCCAAGCTCGACCAGCTGATGCCGCCGCGCCTGCAGCGCCGCCTGGGCAGCGTGCGCGCCTCGGTGGTGCCGGTGATGCGCAGCAAGTCGGGCGTGCGCGTGAAGGCGGTGTCGATGTTCGCCGAGGCCTGCACCGAGCGGCGCGAGCTGCGCTTCGGCTACCAGGACCACCACCAGACGGCCACGGCGCGCACCGTGGAGCCGCACCGCGTGGTGCAGACCGGCCAGCGCTGGTACCTGCTGGCCTGGGACACGGCGCGCCAGGACTGGCGCACCTTCCGCCTCGACCGCATCGTCGACGCCGAACCGACGGGCGCGCGCTTCACCGCGCGCCGCCTGCCGCTGGGCGACGTCGAGGCCTACATGGAACACGCGCTCAAGGTCTCGCCCTACCTGCACCACGCGCGCGTGATCGTGCATGCCCCGCTCGCGGCGCTGGAACCGCACCTGGGCTGGGTAGGCGGCGTTCCCGAAGCCCTCGACGCGGGCCGCACGCGCGTCGTGACCGGCGCCAGCTCGCTCGATGCGCTGGCCGTGTGGCTGGGCTGCCTGGGCCACGCCATCGAGATCGAGTCGCCTCCCGAACTGGTGCAGCACGTGGCGCGCGTCGCGACACGGCTGGACACCATCGCGCGCCGGCAGGGTCCCCCCCTCCCCCGTCTATAGGATGGGCTCGCCCGATACCGGTCGATAGGCTTGCGGCACCTGCAACCTCCGAACGGAAACGGATCTGCCCATGCGCCTCGGCCCCGGTCTCGCCTGCGGAAGCCCGCCATGCCCCTGACCGCCACCCAGGTCGCCGTGGTCGAGGACGACAGCGGCATGCGCGAGCGCATCGCCCGCGTGATCGGCGCGGACCCGGCGCTGGCGCTGGCCTTCAGCGCCTCGAACGCGGTCGACATCCTGAACTGGCTCACTGACAACCCGGTCGATGTGCTGCTGGTCGACCTCGGCCTGCCCGACCACCCCGGCCTGCAGGTGATCCGCCAGTGCCGCCGCATGCAGCCGGCCTGCGCGGTGATGGTGCTGACGATCTTCGGCGACGAGACCCACATGGTGCAGGCCTTCGAGGCCGGTGCGCGCGGCTACCTGCTCAAGGACGGCACCGAGGCCGACCTGGCGGCGCACCTGCGCCACCTGGGCACCGGTGGCTCCCCGCTGCCGCCGGGCATCGCGCGGCAGTTGCTGCGCCGCTGGCAGGCCTCCGACGGCGCGCCCGGGCACCTCTCATCGCGCGAAGCCGAAGTGCTCGACCGGGTCTCTCGTGGTTTCACCTATGCCGAAATCGGCGCGCAGATGGGAGTCTCCGCATCGACGGTTCAAACCCATATCCGCAACATCTACGGCAAGCTGGATGCGCCCCCACCCTCGGAAGCCGTGTTGGCGACCCGTCCTCCAGGCCGGCTTTCCTAGCCGCGTGAACCGCCCCGCCTTTTTCCTTTCCCCCCTGCGGGCCGCGCTGCTGCTACTGCTGCTGTGGCTGGCTCTCGCAGTGCCCTTCGCCCAAGCCGCCAACCCGCCGGGCACCACCGACGTGGACTGGGCCGAAGCCAGCCTCGAACCCGACGGCCTGCCGATGCAGGTGCGCCAGGTGGCGCTGCCCTTTCGCTGGGACCACGAGTTTCCGGGGCGTGGCGGCAAGGCCAGCTACCGCATCGCACTGCCCCCGGACGCCGCCCGCGCGGGCGACGCCCAGGCGCTGCTGATGTCGGGCCTGGGCAACCAGGCCACCGTGTGGTTCAACGGCGCGCTGGTCGCCAACTACGGCGTGCTCGGTGATCCGGCCTACGACGCCGGCAAGGGCAACCTGCTGATCCCGCTGGCCGCCGCCCTGCGGCGCGGCGACGGCCAGCCGCAGGAGCTGCTCATCCAGGCCACCATCCAGCGCCAGCGCGGCGGCGGGCTGGCCAGCGTGCTCTACGGCCCCGAAGCCTCCCTGGCCCCGCTGCACCGCTCGCAGCAGAACTGGCGCAACACCTCGGCCATCGTCTACGCCGTGAGCCTGCTGCTGATGGGCGGCCTGGCCGCCGGGCTGTGGCTGCGCCAGCGCGACGCGCTCTACGGCTGCTTTGCGCTGGCCGCGCTCTCGGGCGTGGCGCGCAACCTCGACCGCGTGCTGACCGAAGGGCCCGTGCCCTGGCCGCTGTGGGGCGCGGTGGTGGCGGTCTGCTACGCCTGCCACATCGGGCTGATCGCGCGCTTCGTGCTGCTGGTGCTCGACCGCAACCCGCCCTGGCTGGTGCGCTCCATCTACGGGGCGCTGGCGCTGTCGGTGGTGCTGGCCTGCGCCTCCTTCGCCTTCGCGCTGCCGGCGCTGTGGACCACGGGGCTGGCGATCCTGCAGGTCACGAGCACCATCTGCCTGCCCTACGTGGTGCACGGCGCGCTGGTGGCGCGGCGGCGCATCGCGGGCGTGCTGATGGCGGCGGGCACGCTGGCCATCCTGGCCGGCGCGCATGACCTGCTGCTGGTGCGCATGGGCCTGTTCGGCGGCGCCTACTACACGCTCACCTCGCACGCGATCTTCTTCTTCGTGATGATCCTGGCCGGCCTGGTGGTGGAGCGCTACAGCCGCACCGTGGCCGACTACCGCTCGCTCAACGCCAACCTCGCCGCGCGCGTGGCCGAGCGCGAAGAGCAGCTGCGCGGCGCCTTCGAAACCGTGCGCAAGCAGCAGGAAGAACAGGCCGTGCTGTTGGAGCGCCAGCGCATCATGCGGGAGATCCACGACGGCGTGGGCTCGCAGCTCGTGGGCCTGCTCAACGTGGTGAACCAGCCCGCGCCCGACCGCGACGTGGTCGAGGAGCACGTGAAGCTGGCGCTCGACGAGATGCGCATGGCCGTCGATTCGCTGCAGCCCATGCACGACGACCTGACCACCGTGCTGGCCACGCTGCGCTACCGCCTGCAGCCCCGGCTGGACGCGGCCGGCATCGAGCTGGTGTGGGACGTAGCGCTCATCCCTACGCTCGCGCCCTTTGCCGCGCAGGCCGCACTGCAGCTGCAACGCATCCTGCTGGAGGCCTTCACCAATGTGCTGAAGCACGCGGGCGCCACGCGCATCGTGATGCATGTGGGCTGGCACGGCGAGCAGACGCCGCCGCTGGTGCGCATCGTGCTCACCGACAACGGCCGCGGGCTGCCGGCGAACGAACGCCCCGGCGGCCATGGCCTCGCGAACATGCGTTCGCGGGCGCAGGCCATCGGGGCGCGGCTGCAGATCGAGCGGGCCGACGCGCAGGCCGGCGGCACGCGCGTGTCGCTCGACTGGCCCTGCGCGCTGCCTTGAACCCGGCCGGGCCGGTCAGCCCAGGCGCACCGGCACGAAGATTTTGTCCTCGCCGCGCTGGATGAGCAGCGCCACCGACTTGTCGGCCTTGGCCACTGCCTGGCGCACCTGCTCCAGGCTCTTGGCCGGCGTGCCGTTGATGGCCAGCAGCACGTCGCCGGCCTGCACCCCGGCCATCGCCGACGGGCCCGCCACGTCCTCGATCAGCAGGCCGCCGTCGACCGAGGCCGCGCGCTGTTCCTGCGGCTGCAGCGGGCGCAGCGCCAGGCCGAGCTTGCCCTGCCCCGCCGTGTTGTCAGCCTTGGCGACCTGCGCCGGCTTGTCGCTGGCATCGCCGAGCTTGGCCTGCAGCTCCTGGCGCTCGCCCTGGCGCCACACCTCGAGCGTGACCTTCTTGCCCGGCGCCTGCTGGCCGATGACCGCCGGCAGGTCGCCCGACGACACGATGGCCTGACCGTCGACCTTGCGGATCACGTCGCCCGCCTTCAGGCCGGCATGGTCGCCGGGGCCGCCCTTCTCGATGTTCGAAACCAGCGCGCCCTCGGGCTTGTCGAGCTTGAACGAATCGGCGAAGGCCTGGTTCACCTCCTGCACCGCCACGCCCAGGCGCGCATGCGTGGCCTTGCCGGTGGCGACGATCTGGTCCTTCACCTGCACCGCCACGTCGATCGGAATGGCGAACGACACGCCCTGGTAGCCGCCGCTGCGGCTGTAGATCTGCGAGTTGATGCCGACCACCTCGCCGCGCGCATTGAGCAGCGGCCCGCCCGAGTTGCCGGGGTTCACGGCCACGTCGGTCTGGATGAAAGGCACATAGCTGTCGTCGGGCAGCGAACGGCCCTTGGCACTCACCACGCCGGCCGTCACGGTGTTCTCGAAGCCGAAGGGCGAGCCGATGGCCAGCACCCATTCGCCGACCTTCAGGTCCTTGGTGTTGCCCAGCGCGAGCACCGGCAGGTTCTTGGCGTCGATCTTGAGCACCGCGATGTCGGTCTTGGCATCGGCGCCGAGCACCTTGGCGCGGTACTCGCGGCGGTCGGTCAGCTTGACGGTGACCTCCTTCGCGTCCTTCACCACGTGGGCGTTGGTCATGATGATGCCGCTCGGGTCCACGATGAAGCCCGAGCCCTGCGAGCGCACCGGCACGGCGCGCTGCTGTTGTTGCTGGCCGCGCGGTCCCATCTGGCCCTGGAAGTGGCGGAAGAACTGGAACATCGGATCGTCCGGGTCGATGCCCTGCAGCTGCGCCATGGTGTCGTCGTCCGGGGCCTTCTCGGTGCCGGTCACGCTGATGTTGACCACGGCGGGGCCGTCGCGCGAGGTGATGGTCGAGAAGTCGGGCAAGGTGACCATGGCGGCCGGCGCGGCGACGGCAGCGGTGGTGGCCGGGGCGTTCACGGCGCGGGCGCTGGTGTAGGCCCCGGCGCCGACGGCACCGATCACGCCGGCGCTGGCCAGCGCGATCACGAGGGCACGGGGGGAAGTCAAGGCGGTTTTCATTCTTCGATTCCTTTCAATCCTGCGCCGAAGCGCAAACACGGTGAAAGGAATGTCGCGGCCTTGACTTAGGCGTCGCTTAAACGGAATCCACTTTCTCTGGGGCAGCGAACACCACGCGCACGCACAGCCCGCCGAGGCTCGCGGACTTTTCCAATGCCACCGTGGCGCCGTGCAGGTCGGCGATCGATTTCACGATGGCCAGCCCCAGCCCGCTGCCCGGCGCCTGCGGCTCGCCCGAGCGGTAGAAGCGGTCGAGCACGCGTGCGCGCTCGGCCTCGGGCAGCCCCGGGCCACTGTCGTCCACGCGCAGCTCCACCGCGTCGGTGCGCTTCACGAGACCGACGTCGACCCGCCCGCCTTCGGGCGTGTACTTCACGGCGTTGTCGATCAGGTTGCGCAGCAGCATGCGCAGCGCCTCGGGCTGGCCGCTCACGGTCGCGCCCGCGTCGGACTGCGCCACGCCGATGTCGATGCGACGCGCCTGCGCGGCCGCCACCGCATCGGAGATGGCCAGGCGCGCCACTTCGGCCAGATCGACCGTTTCGGGCTTCGCGCCGGCGGCCACGCTGGCCTCGTGACGGGCCAGCGCCAGCATCTGCTCGACCAGGCGCGTCGCGCGGTCGATGCCGGCCGACAGCCGGCTCACAGCCAGCGTGCGCGCCGCGTCGTCGGGCGCGCGCTGCAGGCCCTGCACCTGCAGCTTGAGCGCCGCCAGCGGCGATCGCAGCTCGTGCGCGGCATCGGCCACGAAGTGCTTCTGCGCATCGAACGCATGGCGCACGCGGCCGAACAGCAGGTTGAGTTCCTGCACCAGCGGACGCACTTCTTCAGGCAGGTTCTCTTCGCTCACGGGCGAGAGGTCGTCGGCCTGCCGCGATGCCACCTGCCGGCGCACGCGCGCCACGGGCGCCAGCGACAGGCTCACCACCCACCACACGACCAGCATCAGGAGTGGCGCCATCAGCGCCACGGGCACGATGGTGCGCAGCGCGAGCGAGCCCGCCATGTGGCGGCGCGCCGCCATGTCCTGCGCCACCTGGATCACCAGCCCGCGCGTCTGCATCGAGAACACGCGGTAGGTCGTGCCGCGTGCGCGCACGTCGGCAAAGCCCAGCACCGCCAGCTGCGGCAGCGCCGCTTCCTCGGCCGATTCGAAGATGCGCACGCCGTCGACCGTCCACACCTGCACCACGAAATCGAAGTTCTGCTCCGCACCACCGAGCCCGCCCACGGCCGCGCTCGGCGGCAGGCCCGCACGCAGCGACAGCGCCATCTGCTGCATGTGGTAGTCGAAGATGTCGTCGGCCTCTTTCAGCACCGTGCGGTAGGCCACCAGCGCCTGCGCGCCGGCCGCGAGCACGATGGCTGCGAGCAAAAACACCAGCAGCCGCGCGCGCAGCGATCCGGTCCAGCGCATCACGCGGCGCCTCATGCCTTGGGCACCATGTACCCGACGCCGCGCACGTTGCGGATCAACTCCGCGCCCAGCTTCTTGCGCAGGCCGTGCACGTAGACCTCGACCGCGTTGCTGCTGATCTCGTCCTTCCAGCCGTAGAGTTTTTCTTCGAGCTGGGCGCGCGAGAGCACCATGCCCGGGCGGGCCAGCAGCGGCTCGAGCACCGCCCACTCGCGCGCCGACAGCACCACCGGCTCGCCGTTCACCGCGACCTCGCGCGTGGCGGGGTTGATGCTCACGCCCATGTGCTCGTACACCGGTTCCGCGCGCCCGGATGCGCGCCGCAGCAAGGCGCGGATGCGGGCCAGCAGCTCGTCGAGGTCGTAGGGCTTGAGCACGTAGTCGTCGGCGCCGGCGTCGAGGCCTTCGATGCGCTGCTGCACCGAGTCGCGCGCGGTGGCGATCAGCACCGGCATGCGCTGCTTGCGCGCACGCAGGGCGCGCAGCACTTCCAGGCCGTCGCGGCGGGGCACGCCCAGGTCGAGCAGCACGAGGTCGTACTGCTGGGTGCGCAATGCGGATTCGGCAGCGTCGCCGTCCTTCACCCAATCGACGGCGTACTGCTCGGCCCTCAACAGGTCGAGCACGGCCTCGCCGATCATCACGTCGTCTTCGAGAAGCAGGAGTCGCATGGTGGTGTCCGTTGTCGGAGGTTCGAGGCCGCGCCGAAGCTGAAAGTTCAGCGCACCTCAGTTCACAGGAGGGAGCGCACCTCGCGCGCCGCCTCGAACAGCAGCGGCAGCATCTCGCGCTGCAAGGTCTCTTCCTGGTAGCGCGTACCCGACAGCACCACGTTGAGCGCGGCCACCGTGTGCCCCTGCATGTCGCGCAGCGGCACCGCCAGCGCCTGCACGCCGAGTTCGTGCTCTTCGCTGGCGAAGCAGTAGTCGTCCTTGCGCACCTGCGCGATGCGCTGGCGCAGCGCGCGCGCCTGGGTGAGGGTGTGCGGCGTGAGCCGCGCCAGGTGCCGGCCCTTGAGCCACTGCGTGAGCTGCGTGGCGGCCATGGCGGCCAGCAGCACGCGCCCGGTCGAGGTGGCGTGAGCCGGCAGGCGCGCGCCCAGGTGCAGGCCGTAGGCCAGCACGCGCGTCGGCGTGCCGTAGCTGCCGCTGCGCGCGACGATGACCACTTCCTCGCCGTCAAGCACCACAGCCGAGAACGACTCGCCCGTCTGCGCCGCGAGCCGGTTCAGCGTGGGCTGCAGCGCGCGCGGCAGGCGCGACGAGGCCAGGTAGCTGCCCGAGAAGCGCAGCACCTTCGGCGCCATCCAGAAGTAGCTGCCGTCGGTTTCCAGGTAGCCCAGGTGGGCCAGCGTGAGCAGGTGCCGCCGGGCGGCGGCGCGCGTGAGGCCCGCGCGCTCGGCCGCCAGCGTGGCGTTCAGGCGCTGGCGCTCGGTGTCGAAGCTTTCGAGCACCGCCATGCCCTTGGCGATGCCCTCGATGAAGTCGGCGCGGGCGATGGTCATTCGTCGTCGGGAGTTCGTCGTGGATCGGTCGGCTGAAGAAGTGTTGCGCGATGATCGCGCACGCGTTCGCATGATCGCACAGAGCCTCGCCAGTCGCCGCCCCAACCGGCCGGCCGCGCCCTACGCTTGGCAAAACCCTTTCGGAGACACGAACATGCGCACCCAGGTCGCCATCATCGGCGCAGGCCCCGCCGGCCTTCTGCTCGGCCAGCTGCTGCACAAGGCAGGCATCGACAACATCATCCTGGAGCGCCAGAGCGGCGACTACGTGCTGGGCCGCATCCGCGCCGGCGTGCTCGAACAGGTCACGATGGACCTGCTGGCGCGCGCAGGCGTCGACGTTCGCGCCAAGGCCGAGGGCCTGCCGCACGACGGCATCGAACTGCTGTTCAAGGGCGAGCGCCACCGCATCGACATGCACGGCCTCACGGGCGGCAAGCAGGTCACGGTGTACGGCCAGACCGAGGTGACGCGCGACCTGATGGAAGCGCGCACGGCCGAAGGCCTCACGACGATCTACAGCGCAGCCAACGTCAGCCTGCACGAGTTCGATTCGGCCAAGCCGCGCGTGCGCTACGAGAAGGACGGCCAGACGCACGAGATCGAGTGCGACTTCATCGCCGGCTGCGACGGCTACCACGGCGTGAGCCGCGCCAGCGTGCCGGCCGACGCGATCCAGACCTACGAGAAGGTCTACCCCTTCGGCTGGCTCGGCGTGCTGGCCGACGTGCCGCCGGTCTCGCACGAACTCATCTACGCCAACACCGAACGCGGCTTTGCACTGTGCAGCATGCGCAGCGCCACGCGCTCGCGCTACTACGTGCAGGTGCCGACCGAAGAGAAGGTGGAGAACTGGAGCGACGAAGCCTTCTGGAACGAGCTGCGCGCGCGCCTCGACCCCGAAGCGCGCGAACGGCTGGTGACGGGCCCGTCGCTCGAAAAGAGCATTGCGCCGCTGCGCAGCTTCGTGGCCGAGCCGATGCGCTTCGGCTCGCTGTTCCTGGCCGGCGACGCGGCGCACATCGTGCCGCCGACCGGCGCCAAGGGGCTCAACCTCGCGACCGCCGACGTGGGGTACCTGTCGCGCGCCCTGGAGATCTTCTACAACGAGAAATCGGCCTCGGCGCTGGACCGCTATTCCGACCTGTGCCTGCGCCGGGTCTGGAAGGCCGAGCGCTTCTCGTGGTGGTTCACCTCGCTGATGCACCGTTTTCCCGAGACGGGCGCCTTCGGCCAGAAGATCCAGGAAGCCGAGCTCGACTACCTCGTGCATTCGCGCGCGGCGTCCACCGCGCTGGCGGAAAACTACGTGGGGCTGCCGCTCGAAGACTTCTGAACGGCGGGCGACGACAGCACCTCGTCGACCCAGCGCTGGTCTTCGTCGTAGATCCAGCATTCGCTGAGCCTGCCGTCCTTCACGGCATAGCGCAGCTGGCGCTCCAGTTCGACCGGGCGCCCCTGGTGCTCGAACTGCTCGACGGCGACGATCAGCCCGAAATGCTCGCCGGCCAGCACGTCGCGGACCGCGACCAGCCGGCGGTTCGTGCGCGCCTTCACCTGCTGGAGCACCGCGAGGCAGGCCGCCTTGCCCCGGTGCGTGCCCGCGAGCGGGCTGCGGCCGAAGTAGTGAAAGACGACCTCGTCGTGGTAGCAGTCGACGATGGCCTTGAGGTCGTTGGCGGCCCAGGCCTGCGCGTAGCGCTGCACGACCGCCCGGATCTCGCTCGCGACAGGGGTCATCGGCGTGCTCATCGTTCGTTGGCCTTCTCCAGCGTCTTCTTCATGGCCGCGCCGCCCTGCGCCATCATGGGCTCGATGTACGCCGCGAGCCCGTCGGGCAGCACGTCGGTGATCCAGACGAAGAGCGACCGGCCTTCACTGTGCGCGAACACCTGGGCCGATGCGTGGTGGTGCGTGGCCTTGCCGTCGGTCACGGTGTAGGCCAGCCGGCGGTTCTCTTCGTCGAGTGCCACGAGCAGCTCGCGCGCCACGAGGCCATTGGCAAAGTGGACGATGCGGGCGCCCTGCCCGTCGAGTTCGCAGCCGGTGAGAAAGCCCGGCGCGAGGCGTGTGTGCACGGCGCCGAAGTCGCGCAGCGCGTCCCACACCTGCGCCACATCACGCTCGACGATGAATTCCTTGTAGACGGTGGCCATGGGGTCGGTGCCTTTCGTGTCAGGGACAGACGGCCTCGACGTTGTTGCCGTCGGGGTCGATGAGGAAGGCCGCGTAGTAGGTCGGGCTGTAGTCGGCGCGCGGCCCCGCGCCGCCGTTGTCGGTGCCGCCGGCTTTCAGGCCGGCCTTGTGGAAGGCGGCGACGGCCGCGTGGTCGGGCGCGCGGAACGCGATGTGCGTGCCCGGGCCCTTGGCATCTTTCGCGGCATAGAGCCACAGCGCCGGTTCGCCGGCCGGGCCGAGGCCCGCGTAGCTTTCGTCGTCGTGGGAGCCCAGCACGTGGCCGAGCGGCGCGAGCGCGGCTTCGTAGAAGCGCCGGCTCGCGGCGAGGTCTTTGACTTTCAGTCCGATGTGGTCGTACATGGCGATGACTTCCTGCTTGAAGGGTGGATCAAGCGGTCATCGTGAAGCAGCGCGGCCAGGCGGTCTTGGAAAATCTTGCGGTCGCCCTTGGCGGCGAGCCGGAACCCGCGCGGCGACACGCCGGCCGCGCGGTGGAAGGTGCGCACGAAGTTGCTCAGGTCGGCAAAGCCGGCTTCGAGGGCAACGTCGGTCACGGCCAGGTCGCTGTCCGCCAGCAGGCGCGCCGCGCGGCGCAGCCGGGAGCGCACGAGGTACTGGTGCGGCGTGACGCCGAGCACCTGGGAGAACAGGCGCAGGAAATGGAAGGCGCTCAGGCCCGCCTGGGCGGCCGCGTCTTCCAGGCCGATCTCACCGGCGGCGTGGGCCTCGATCCAGGTCGCGGCCTCGACCGCGCGGCGGCGGTCGCGCGGCGTGGCCGACGGCGGCGCCGCGGGCTTGCCGCGCCCTTTCACCACGTCGAGGAAACGGCTGGCGAAGCCCATGCCCAGCTCGTCCAGTCCCACGTCGCTGCCGCCTTCGACCGCGACCTGCGCGAGTTCGCCCAGCACCATGAGTTCGGGCAGCGGCGGCAACGCCGAGGCATGCCAGCTGCGCCGGTCGGCGCCGATCAGGTCGACGAAGCCCGGCGAGAAGTGGAACGACAGGCACTCGTCGCCACAGGCGAAGTGCTCGTGGGTGCAGACGTAGTCGTCGCCTGGCGCACCGACCAGCACCGCGCCGGCCACCAGCTCGTAGTCGCGGCCGAGCGCGCGGCAGCCGAAGCTGCCCTTGCGCACGTACGAGACCGAGTGCGTCTCATGCATCTCGGTGAACGGCGCCGCGCCGACGCCCGCGTCGCAGCGGTAGGTCGAGACGCGGATCGCGTCGGTCTGCAGTTCGGTGGTGACGCGCATGATGACTTTCGTCGCCCTTCGATCACCGGCCGGCGGCGCTCAGTCGATCGTCTGCATGGCCTGCCACACGCGCGACGGGCTCAGCGGCATGTGCAGGCGGGGTGCGCGGGCGCCGAGGCCGTTGCGTGCGAAGGCGTCGGCCACCGCGTTGACGATGGCCGGCGTGGCGCCGATGGTGCCCAGCTCGCCCACGCCCTTCACGCCCAGCGGGTTGTTCTTGCAGGGCGTGGATTCGTCCATTTCCATCTGGAACATGGTGTCGACGATGTCGGCGCGCGGCGCGGCGTAGTCCATGAGGCTGCCGGTGACGGGCTGGCCGGTTTCGCTGTCGTACACCACCTGCTCGTACAGCGCCTGGCCGATGCCCTGCACCGCACCGCCTTCGAGCTGGCCGCGCACGATCATCGGGTTGACCACGCGGCCCACGTCGTTGACCGAGCTGTAGGCCACGACGCTGATCTCGCCGGTGGGCGGGTCGAGCTCGATCTCGCAGATGTGGCAGCCGTTGGGCCAGCTCGGGCCAGCCACGGTGCTGGTGGAGTCGACGAAGATCTCGCGCCCCGGCTGCTTGGCGGCCAGGGTGAACAGGTCGAGTTCGAGGTCGGTGCCGGCCACGATGAAGGTGCCGCGGCTGTAGACGATGTCGTCGATGGAGGCTTCGAACTCCTGCGCCGCGAGCTCGCGCGCCTTGTCGATGGTGCGTTCCGCGCCGATGCGCACGGCCGAGCCGCCGGTGAAGAGCGAACGCGAGCCGGCGCTGCCGAAGCCGTCGCCGCGGTCGGTGTCGCCGAGCACGACGCGCACCTTCTCGATGGGCACGCCGAAGGCATCGACGGCCAGCTGCGCGAGCGAGGTCGCGATGCCCTGCCCCATGGCGTTGACGGCCGAGAACACCTCGATCACGCCGTCGGCCTGCACCGAGACGGTGACGCGCTCTTCGAACACGTTGCCGCCGGTCCACTCGAGGAACGTGGCGATGCCCAGGCCGCGTTGCTTACCGCGCGCCGCGGACTCGGCCGCGCGGGCCTCGAAACCCTGCCAGTCGGCCAGCTGCAGCGCCTGGTCCATCACCGACTCGAACTGGCCGGTGTCGTAGGTCTGCGCCATCGGGTTCTTGTAGGGCATCTGCTCGGGGCGGATGAAGTTGCGCCGGCGCAGCGCGATGCGGTCGATGCCGGTCTGGCGCGCGGCCTCGTCCATCAGGCGCTCGATGGTGAAGATGGCCTCGGGCCGGCCCGCGCCGCGGTAGGCGCCGGTGGGCGCGGTGTTGGTGAGCACCGCCTTGAAATGGAAGTCGATGGTCTGGATGTCGTAGACGCTGGTCTGCACCCACGGGCCGATCAGCAGCTGGATCGCGACGCCGGTGCCGGTGGCGTAGGCGCCCACGTTGGCGAGCGTCTTGATGCGCAGGGCCAGGATCTTGCCGTCGGCGTCCAGCGCCATTTCGGCGCGCGCCTCGATGTCGCGGCCGTGCGCGCTCGAGAGGAACTCTTCGCTGCGGTCGGCCACCCACTTCACGGGCCGGCCCACCTGCAGCGCAGCGTAGGCCACGGCGATGTCCTCGGGGTAGGCGCCGGTCTTCATGCCGAAGCCGCCGCCGACGTCGCCCACGACCACGCGCACTTTTTCCTTGGCCAGCCCGATGGCCGCGCAGACGGAATCGCGCACGCCGGAGGGCATCTGGGTGCTCATGCGGATCGTGAGGCGGTCGGTCTTGCTGTCGTGCGTGGCGAGCACAGCGCGCGGCTCGATGGTGAGCGCGACCACGCGCTGGTTGTTCACGTCGAGCGCGATCACGTGGGCGGCGCGCTCGAACGCGGCGGTGGCGGCTTCGCTGCTGCCGTGCCGCATCTCGGCGGCGATGTTGCCCGTGGCCTCCTCGCACAGGAGCGGCGCGCCGTCGGCGGTCGCGCCCGGCAGGTCGACCACCATCGGCAGCTCTTCGTAGTCGACCATGACGGCCTCGGCCGCATCGCGCGCCTGCTGCACGGTGTCGGCAATGACGGCCGCCACCGGCTCGCCGACGAAGCGTGCGCGCTCGTGCGCCAGGGCGCGGCGCGGCGGGCTGGCGCTGTCGCTGCCGTCCGCGCGCTTGAAGCCGGCGGCGCCGGGCATCGGCTTGACGCCGGCCGCGGCCAGGTCGGCCCCGGTGATCACGCGCAGCACGCCGGGCATGCCGACGGCCGCGGACGTGTCGATGGACACGATGCGCGCATGCGGATACGGGGAACGCAGAAAAACGAGATGCGCCTGCTCGGCGAGCGTGACGTCGTCGGTGTAACGGCCGGCGCCTGCGAGCAGGCTCTCATCCTCGAGGCGGCGCACCGCCTGGCCGCTGCCGAAGCGCGTGGGGTTGGGTTCAGTGGTCAACGTGGTCCTCTTGTGCTGATCCCCGGCGCCCTGCACATGCCTGCCGGATCCGCTGTGGTACTGCGAAAGCAAGCTGTGCACTATAGGTTTTTCGACGGGTCTTGTGGGGTTGTCTCGCGTGCCATCGGCGGTGGCACTGGGGCCGCAGCCTTGTGGGCTGTTCCCGTGTGAGCGGGATTTTCCCTCAAGTGGCGGGCGTTGCGAGAAGCCGTGTATACCTGCAACCATGCGACAACTGCCTTGGCTCGAACCCGGAGATGCACTGCCCGACCCCGCGTCGGCATGGGACGAAAGAGACCCCGTGCCCGGCCTGCTGGCGGCCGGCGGCTCGCTCGATGTCGATACTCTGATGCAGGCCTACAGCCGCTGCGTCTTCCCCTGGTTCAGCGACGACCAGCCCATCCTGTGGTGGAGCCCCGACCCGCGCATGGTGCTGCGGGTGAACGACTTCCGGCTGCATCGCTCGCTGCGCAAGACGCTGAGCCGTTTTGCCGCGACGCCCGGCTGCGAGCTGCGCATCGATCACGATTTTGGAACGGTGATCCAGGCGTGTTCGCAGTCGGCGCGGGCCGGCCAGTCGGGCACCTGGATCGTGCCGGACATGGTGAAGGCCTATACGCAATTGCACCGCGCCGGGCACGCACACAGCGTTGAAACCTGGATCGACGGCGAACTCGCGGGCGGGCTCTACTGCGTGGCGCTGGGCCGGGCCGTGTTCGGCGAATCGATGTTCACGCGCCGCCCGGACGCCTCGAAGATCGCGCTGGCCGGCCTGGTCGCGCTGTGCCGACGAGCCGGCGTCGCGATGATCGACTGCCAGCAGAACACCGCGCACCTGGCCAGCCTCGGCGCCCGCGAAATGCCCCGCGCGCGCTTCGTCGCGCACGTGGCCCAGGCCCGAAAACAGGAGGGCCCGCAGTGGCAATTCGACCCCGTATACTGGTCCGAACTCCTTTCCGAGCGACCTTCTCTTTCGACGTGACGTGACGTGACGCACCTCAAGGATCTTCCGCTTCACACGCTGCAGTTCTACGCGACGGCGCCCTATCCCTGCAGCTACCTGCCGGATCGCCAGGCCCGCTCGCAGGTGGCCACGCCCAGCCACCTGATCCACAACGACGCCTACTCCGACCTGGTGCTCAGCGGCTTCCGGCGCAGCGGCATGTTCACCTACCGGCCGTATTGCGACGGCTGCCGCGCCTGCATCCCGCTGCGCGTGCTGGCGCACAGCTTCAAGCCGAACCGCAGTCAGCGTCGCACCGCCAGGCAGCACGCCGACCTGCAGGCGCGTGTGCTCAAGCTGTGCTTCGTGCCCGAGCACTACCAGCTCTACCTGCGCTACCAGACCGGTCGCCACTCGGGCGGCGGCATGGACCACGACAGCATCGACCAGTACACGCAGTTCCTACTGCAAAGCCGCGTCAACTCGCGGCTGGTCGAGTTCCGCGAAACGCTGCCCGACGGCAGTCCGGGCGCGCTGAAGATGGTGTCGATCCTCGACGTGCTCAGCGACGGCATCTCGGCCGTCTACACCTTCTACGAGCCCGAGGACGGCGCCGGCTACGGCACCTACAGCGTGCTGTGGCAGATCGAACAAGCCCGCAAGCTGGGCCTGCCGCATGTCTACCTGGGCTACTGGATCGAGCGCAGCCCCAAGATGCACTACAAAGCGCGCTTTTCCCCGCACGAAGTGTTGGTGGACGGCCACTGGCAGGCACCGGGCGATTTCACAAGGTAAAATGGCGCACGGTCATCACCGCATTGCGCCATGAGAAAAAACCTATCCGACGTTCCCGCCACTCCCGTCATCCAGGTCATCGAGCGCATGTTCTCGCTGATCGATGTCCTCGCCTCGCGCGAAGAGGCGATCTCGCTGAAGGAAATCAGCGAAAAGACGGGGCTGCACCCGTCGACCACGCACCGCATCCTCAATGACCTCGCGGTCGGTCGTTTCGTCGACCGGCCGGAGGCCGGCAGCTACCGCCTCGGCATGCGCCTGCTCGAGCTGGGCAACCTGGTCAAGGGCCGCCTGAACGTGCGCGACGCGGCCCTGGGCCCGATGCGCGAGCTGCACAAGCTCACGCAGCAGCCGGTCAACCTCAGCATGCGCCAGGGCGACGAGATCGTGTACATCGAGCGCGCCTACAGCGAGCGTTCGGGCATGCAGGTGGTGCGCGCCATCGGCGGCCGTGCCGCCCTGCACCTGACCTCGACCGGCAAGCTGTTCCTGGCCGCCGACGACCCACAGCGCGTGCGCAGCTACGCCACGCGCACCGGCCTGGCCGGCCACACCCGCAACAGCATCACCCAGCTGCCCGCACTCGAGCGCGAGCTGTCGAAGGCGCGCCAGTACGGCATCGCCCGCGACAACGAAGAACTGGAACTGGGGGTGCGCTGCATGGCGGCCGGCATCTACGACGACCAGGGCAAGCTGGTGGCAGGCCTGTCGATCTCGGCCCCGGCGGATCGCCTCGACGAAGGCTGGCTGCCCAAGCTGCAGGCAACCGCCAACGAAATCTCGGGCGCGCTGGGCTTCAAGGACGGCATGGCTGCAACGCCAGCGTCGGGCGCAAACGTGACAACGGGCGCCTGAGCGCCCGTTTGCTTTCGACTCTTTTCCTCTCTGTCCCGGCGAGTCAGCCGGTCAGCCCTCCACGAGGGCTGCAGGCAGGCCGCTGAACGGCCTCCCCGCTCAGGTTAGCCAGCGACCTGGAAGCCGCGCGGACCGGAGACAGCGTGCGTGGCCTCGACCCAGCGGCGAACCCGCTCGGCGTCGGCGATGCGGCTGAATTTGCCGGCCGAATCCAGGAACACCATGATCAGCTTGCGCCCGGCCACCTTGGCCTGCATCACGAGGCACTGACCGGCTTCGGAGATGTAGCCGGTCTTCTGCAGGCCGATGTCCCATTCCGGGCTCTTCACGAGGCGGTTGGTGGTGTTGAACTGCAGCACGCGGTTGCCGACCTCGACCTGGTATTCCGGCGACGTGGACAGCGAACGCACCGTAGCGTCGGAATAGGCTGCGTTGACCAGCAGCGCCAAGTCTTGCGCGCTCGACTGGTTGCGGCTCGACAGGCCCGTGGGCTCCACGTAGCGCGTGTCCTTCATGCCGAGCATGCGGGCCTTGGCATTCATGATGCTCACGAAGGTCGTGAGGCCGCCCGGGTAGGTGCGGCCCAGCGCGTGCGCCGCGCGGTTTTCGCTGGACATCAGCGCCAGGTGCAGCAGCTCACCGCGCGACAGCGTGGTGCCGACGGTCAGGCGCGAGCGGCTGCCCTTTTCGGTGTCGACGTCGTCTTGCGTGATGGTGATGAGTTCGTCGTTCGGCAGATGGGCCTCGCTGATCAGCAGGCCGGTCATAAGCTTGGTGAGCGAAGCGATCGGCAGCACGGCGTGGTCGTTCTTGCTGAACAGCACTTCGTGGGTGTCCTGGTCGATCACCAGAGCGACGCTCGACTTCAGGTCGAGTGCGTCGTCGGTGCTGTGCAGGCCGGCCATCTGGCCGAAGGACTGGCGGGCGGGCGTTTCGACGCGCACCACCGAACGGCGCTGCACGGCAACGACGGTCTTGCCGTTCTTCTTGTGGATGGTGGCCACGACGTTGCGGCCACCGCGCACGACCTTGTCGGCCTGCTCGGCGCGACCGCCGCGTGCCACCTTGGAAGCGGACGCATTGCGCTGCTTGGCCTCGGCGGGTGCCTTCGCCTTCTTGGCGACGGCAGACTTGGCGGCAGCGGGTTTTTCCTTCTTCGCGGCCTGGGCGCCAGGCAGCAAAAACGCCGAGGCGCACAGCGCCACGGCGAGGAACTTGAAGGCGGGTAGGAACCGCTGGATGGAAACTCGACGTAGACGGGTTTCAGGCATCAATAAATCTCCAGCGGCAACAAACGAGGACCGCAGTGTATCGAAATCAAAAAAGGCACGCAATATCAGTTACTTGCATCCCCTTCTTCATTCGAATACCAAGGAACGCCTCAAAACCTAACCTTGTGCCGCCACTCTCTCAGCTTGGCTCTGTAACTTGTTGAGCGCACTCAAATAAGCCTTTGCCGAAGCGACCACGATGTCTGGGTCTGCACCCACACCGTTGACCACCCGCCCTGCGTTTTGTAACCGGACTGTAACTTCTCCCTGGCTTTCCGTCGAGCCACTGATGGCGTTGACAGAGTAAAGAACCATCTCCGCACCGCTCTTGACGTGGGCCTCGATCGCCTTGAGAGACGCATCGACTGGCCCGTTGCCATCGGATTCGCTGGTGACTTCCTTGCCCTGGATCGTGAACACGATCTTGGCCTGGGGCCGCTCGCCGGTTTCGCTGTGCTGGGAGAGAGAGACAAAAGCGAACTGTTCACCAACGTTTGACAACTCTTCCGCGCTGACCAGCGCCAGGATGTCTTCGTCGAAAATTTCGGACTTGCGGTCGGCCAGCTCCTTGAAGCGCGAGAACGCGGCGTTGACCTCGGTTTCGCTCTCCATCGTCACGCCCAGGTCCTGCAGGCGCTGTTTGAAGGCGTTGCGACCGCTGAGCTTGCCCAGCACGATCTTGTTGGCGCTCCAGCCCACGTCTTCGGCCCGCATGATCTCGTAGGTGTCGCGCGCCTTGAGAACGCCGTCCTGGTGGATGCCCGAGGCGTGCGCGAACGCGTTGGCACCCACCACGGCCTTGTTGGGCTGCACCACGAAGCCCGTGGTCTGGCTCACCATGCGGCTCGCGGCCACGATGTGCTGGGTGTCGATGCTCAGGTCAAGCCCGAAGTAGTCCCTGCGCGTCTTCACGGCCATGACCACTTCTTCGAGCGAGCAGTTGCCCGCGCGCTCGCCCAGGCCGTTGATCGTGCACTCGACCTGTCGCGCGCCGCCGATCTTCACACCGGCCAGCGAGTTCGCCACGGCCATGCCCAGGTCGTTGTGGCAATGCACCGACCAGATCGCCTTGTCGCTGTTGGGAATGCGCTCGCGCAGCATCTTGATGAAGTTGCCGTACAGCTCGGGGATGGCGTAGCCGACGGTGTCGGGCACGTTGATGGTGGTGGCGCCCTCGTTGATCACGGTTTCGAGCACGCGGCACAGGAAGTCCGGGTCGCTGCGGTAGCCGTCTTCGGGGCTGAACTCGACGTCGGCGATCTGGTTGCGCGCAAAGCGCACGGCCAGCTTGGCCTGCTCATGCACCTCGTCGGGCGACATGCGCAGCTTTTTCTCCATGTGCAACGGCGAGGTCGCGATGAAGGTGTGGATGCGTCCGCGCGCCGCGCCCTTCAGGGCCTCAGCCGCGCGTGCGATGTCGCGGTCATTGGCACGCGAGAGGCCGCACACCGTCGAGTCCTTGATCGCATTGGCAATGGCCTTCACGGCCTCGAAGTCGCCGTTCGAGCTGGCCGGAAAGCCCGCTTCGATGACGTCGACCTTGAGCCGCTCCAGCAGCTTGGCGATGCGCAATTTTTCGTCGCGCGTCATCGAGGCGCCGGGCGACTGTTCGCCGTCGCGCAAGGTGGTGTCGAAAATAATGAGTTGGTCGGTCATCGTGGAGCTCCTTTGTTCGTTCCCACCTTGCGCGTACGGCTGGTGCCGGTGCGTCAGGCGACTTCAGCCACCGATTGTGCGCTGTGCGCGCCCCGGCCCCTGGCCCGCTGCACGCCCGACACGATCGCCTTCAGCGAGGCCGAGATCACGTTCGCGTCGATGCCAACGCCGAACAGGGTCTGCGACTCGTCGACGCGCAGTTCGAGGTAGGCCACCGACTTGGCATCGGCGCCCGCACCGATGGCGTGCTGGTGGTAGTCCATGACGCGCACCGTGTGGCCGGTGGCCTGGCTCAGCGCCTGCGTGAAGGCGTCGATCGGACCGTTGCCGCGGCCTTCGATGGCGCGCGTTTCACCGTCCCACGGCAGGTCGCCGCGCAGCACCACGGTGGCCTCGGCGCCCTCGCCTTCTTCCTGGATCACGCGGTGCTGCAAGGCCTTGGCGGTCTCGATGCCGTATTCGTTCACGAAGATCTGCCAGAGGTCGGCGGCGGTGAGTTCCTTGCCGCCCACGTCCATCACGCGCTGCACGACCTGCATGAATTCCATCTGCAGGCGACGCGGCATCTCGAGGCCGTACTCGCTCTCGAGCAGGTAGGCCATGCCGCCCTTGCCCGACTGGCTGTTCACGCGGATCACGGCTTCGTAGCTGCGGCCCACGTCCTTCGGGTCGATGGGGAGGTACGGGATATCCCAAATGTCGCCGTCCTTGCGCGCGGCGAAGGCCTTCTTGATCGCGTCCTGGTGCGAGCCCGAGAACGAGGTGTAGACGAGGTCGCCTACATACGGATGGCGCGGGTGTACCGGGATCTGGTTGCAGTGCTCGACCGTTGCGCGGATCTCGTCGATGTTCGAGAAGTCGAGTTCGGGCGAAACGCCTTGCGTGTAGAGGTTGAGCGCGACGTTCACGAGGTCGAGGTTGCCGGTGCGCTCGCCGTTGCCGAAGAGGCAGCCTTCGATGCGCTCGGCGCCGGCCATCAAGGCCAGTTCACCAGCGGCCGTGCCGGTTCCGCGGTCGTTGTGCGGGTGCACGCACAGCACGATCGAATCGCGACGCTCGAGGTTGCGATGCATCCACTCGATCATGTCCGCGAAGATGTTCGGCGTGGAATGCTCGACCGTCGTGGGCAGGTTGACGATGCACTTGCGTTCAGGCGTCGGCGCCCAGACCGCGGTGACCGCATCGACCACGCGCTTGGAGAAGACCACGTCGGTGCCCGAGAACATTTCGGGCGAGTACTGAAAGGTCCACTTCGTGTTCGGCTGCCTGGCGGCGAAGTCGTTGAACATGCGGGCATGGCTGCTCGCGAGTTCGACGATCTGGTCTTCGTCCATGCCGAGCACCACGCGGCGCATCACAGGCGCGACGGCGTTGTAGAGGTGAACGATGGCGCGCGGTGCGCCCTGCAACGCTTCGAAGGTGCGTTCGATGAGGTGGTCGCGCGCCTGCGTGAGCACCTGGATCGTCACGTCGTCGGGAATGCGGTCTTCTTCGATGAGCTTGCGCACGAAGTCGAATTCGACCTGCGACGCCGAGGGAA
Organism: Variovorax sp. GW821-FHT09A10; assembly: GCF_059418385.1. Classification (NCBI taxonomy): domain Bacteria; kingdom Pseudomonadati; phylum Pseudomonadota; class Betaproteobacteria; order Burkholderiales; family Comamonadaceae; genus Variovorax; species Variovorax sp. GW821-FHT09A10. The sequence continues at coordinate 83,095 of NZ_JBWKPT010000002.1, read as the reverse complement.
AGCCGACTTCGATTTCCTTGAAGCCGATGGCCACGAGGGTTTCGAACATGCGCATCTTGCGCGCGATGTCCATGGGTTCGACCAAGGCCTGGTTGCCATCGCGCAGGTCCGTCGACAGCCAGATCGGGGCCTTGGTCAGCACGGCATCGGGCCAGGTGCGGTCCTTGAGACCGATCGGGGCGAATGCGCGGTATTTGGCTTGAGGTTGCTTGAGCATGTCGATTTCTCTGTGATGGTTGGAACTCAACCAGCAACCCCAAAAGACAAACGGCCCGTTGCTGGTGCGAACGGGCCGTGATGAGGGATTAGCGCGTGCGCTACCGTCTCCGCCCGTGAGGGAGGGCTAGTAGGGCCAGCAGCGAAATCTTGGTCATGAGGGTTGCGAATGTAGCACAGCCTTCGCGGACCTGTGAAGGCCCGGGACTTCAGTTGTGCAGCCCCCGCTCGTCGGGCTCTTCGGTCGAGGTGCTGATCACGCTCACCGGCTGGCCCTTGGCTTTGCGCCATGCGTACACCACGTAGCCGCTCAGGCCATAGGCCACGAAGAGGCTGAACAACACCGTCGGCGGATGGATGTTGATGACCGCAATGCCCAGCGCGATCAGCACGATCACGACGAAGGGCACGCTCTTCTTCATCTGGACGTCCTTGAAGCTGTAGAACGGCGCATTGGTGACCATCGAGAGTCCGGCATAGAGCGTGAACGCGAAAGTGATCCACGTGATCTGCGTCCACGAGAGATACAGCACTTCGCCGCCGCGCTTGCCCCACTCGGTCATGAGCCAGATGAAGCCGGCCACGAGCGCCGCCGCCGCCGGCGACGGCAGGCCCTGGAACCAGCGCTTGTCGACCACGCCGGTGTTGACGTTGAAGCGCGCAAGCCGCAGTGCTGCGCAGGCGCAGTACACGAAGGCGGCAATCCAGCCCCAACGTCCCAGCCCCTTGAGCGACCACTCGTACGCGATGAGCGCGGGCGCGGCGCCGAACGACACCATGTCGGACAGCGAGTCCATCTGCTCGCCGAACGCGCTTTGCGTGTTGGTCATGCGCGCGACGCGGCCATCGAGGCTGTCGAGGATCATCGCGGCGAACACGCCGAGCGCCGCGAGGTCGAAGCGCGCGTTCATGGCCATCACGACCGAGTAGAAGCCGCCGAACAACGCCGCCAGCGTGAACAGGTTCGGCAGGATGTAGATGCCCTTGCGACGCTTGCGCGGCTGCACATCGTCGGGGAGCGTGTCGTCATGCATTGAAATGGCCTCCGTCCCTCGTGGGAACTGCCCGATCAGCTATCCATTCGATAGCGTCTTGGTCTGTGAATCGCATGCTTCGCAGTGTAGTTCAGGGGACCTGTGCGCACCCCTTCAAACAAAAGGGCCACCGCGACGGGTGGCCCTCCGAAACAGGGTGCCGAAGCACCCTGTTGGCTCTTGCCTCTGAAGATCAGTTCCGGGTCTGGTCGACCAGCTTGTTCTTCTTGATCCAGGGCATCATCGCGCGCAGCTTTTCGCCGACGACTTCGATCTGATGCTCGGCGTTCAGGCGACGGCGGCTGATCAGCACCGGCTGGCCGGCAGCAGCTTCGAGCACGAAGCTCTTGGCGTATTCGCCGGTCTGGATGTCCTGCAGGACCTTCTTCATGGCCTTCTTGGTCTCGTCGGTCACGATGCGCGGGCCCGTGACGTACTCGCCGTATTCGGCGTTGTTCGAGATCGAGTAGTTCATGTTGGCGATGCCGCCTTCATAGATCAGGTCGACGATCAGCTTCAGCTCGTGCAGGCATTCGAAGTACGCCATTTCAGGCGCGTAGCCGGCTTCCACCAGCGTTTCGAAACCAGCCTTGATCAGCTCGACCGTGCCGCCGCACAGAACCGCTTGTTCGCCGAACAGGTCGGTCTCGGTTTCTTCGCGGAAGTTGGTCTCGATGATGCCGGCCTTGCCGCCGCCATTGGCGGTGGCGTAGCTCAGCGCGAGGTCACGCGCCTTGCCGCTCTTGTCCTGGTGCACCGCGATCAGGTGCGGCACGCCGCCACCTTGCGTGTACGTGCCGCGCACGGTGTGGCCCGGGGCCTTGGGAGCCACCATCCACACGTCGAGGTCGGCGCGCGGCTGCACGAAGCCGTAGTGCACGTTGAAGCCGTGCGCGAAGACGAGCGAAGCGCCTTCCTTGATGTTCGGGGCCACGTCGTTCTTGTAGACGGCGGCGATCTGCTCGTCGGGCAGCAGGATCATGACGACGTCGGCCGACTTCACGGCGTCAGCGACTTCAGCGACCTGCAGGCCGGCCTTGCCGACCTTGTCCCACGAAGCGCCGCCCTTGCGCAGGCCGACCACGACCTTGACGCCGCTGTCGTTCAGGTTCTGCGCGTGTGCGTGACCTTGCGAGCCGTAACCGATGATGGCAACCGTCTTGCCCTTGATGAGGCTCAGGTCCGCGTCCTTGTCGTAATAAACCTTCATGATGTTCTCCAGATAGATATGCGAGTTGCAGTGTGTTGTTGTGCCGTTCGTCCTGAGCCTGTCGAAGGGCTCAATGCAGTCCCCGCTTGCGCGGAGGCTTCGACAAGCTCAGCCCGAACGGGCAACGACTGAGCTCCGAATCATGGTGTCAGACCCGCAGGATGCGTTCGCCGCGTCCGATGCCGCTGGCGCCGGTGCGAACCGTCTCCAGAATGGCACTGCGGTCGATCGCTTCGAGAAAAGCGTCGTTCTTGCCGTGATCGCCGGTGAGCTCGATGGTGTAGCTCTTGTCGGTCACGTCGATGATGCGACCGCGGAAGATTTCCGCCATGCGCATCATTTCCTCGCGTTCCTTGCCCACCGCACGCACCTTCACCATCATGAGCTCGCGCTCGGTGTAGGCGCCTTCGGTCAGGTCGACCACCTTCACGACCTCGATGAGGCGATTCAGGTGCTTGGTGATCTGCTCGATCACGTCGTCCGAGCCGGTGGTGACGATGGTCATGCGCGAGAGGCTTGCGTCCTCGGTCGGAGCCACGGTCAGCGATTCGATGTTGTAGCCACGGGCCGAAAAGAGGCCCACCACGCGGGAAAGAGCACCCGGCTCGTTTTCCAGCAGCACTGCAATGATGTGTTTCATGTTGGCGTGACTCCTCTTTTCGCCTACGCGGAAGCTTTCGCTTTCGCCGCCCTCCCCCGTGCACGGTAATGCGCGGGCTCGGCGGGCAATAGATTCGTCAGTAAAAAGTTGAACGAACGAACGTTCCGGATCAGAGATCTTCGGAACCCAGCAGCATCTCGGTGATGCCCATGCCGGCCTTGACCATCGGGAACACGTTCTCGGTGGGGTCGGTACGGAAATCCATGAACACCGTGCGGTCCTTGAGCTTGCGCGCTTCGCGCAGCGCCGGCTCCACGTCTTGTGGACGCTCGATCAGCATGCCGACGTGGCCATAGGCCTCGGCGAGCTTCACGAAGTTGGGCAGCGCGTCCATGTAACTGTGGCTGTAGCGGCCCGAGTATTCGATCTCCTGCCACTGGCGCACCATGCCCAGGTAGCGGTTGTTGAGCGAGCAGATCTTGATCGGCGTGTTGTACTGCAGGCAGGTCGACAGTTCCTGGATGCACATCTGCACCGAGCCTTCGCCGGTGATGGTGAACACTTCCGAGTCGGGCTTGGCGAGCTTGATGCCCATGGCGTAGGGAATGCCCACGCCCATGGTGCCCAGACCACCCGAATTGATCCAGCGGCGCGGCTCGTCGAAGCGGTAGTACTGGGCAGCCCACATCTGGTGCTGGCCGACGTCCGACGTGATGTACGTGTCGGCGTCCTTGGTCATGTTCCAGAGCGTTTCGACCACGAACTGCGGCTTGATCACGTCCTTGTTGTCGCGGTCGTACTTGAGGCAGTCGCGCGAGCGCCAGCTTTCGATGGTCTTCCACCAGTCGGCCAGCGCGCCAGCGTCGGGCTTGGCGGTGCTCTCGCGGATCATCGAGATCAGCTCGGTGAGCACGTCCTTCACGTCGCCGACGATCGGGATGTCGACCTTCACGCGCTTGGAGATGCTCGACGGGTCGATGTCGACGTGAATGATCTTGCGTTCGTTCTGCGCGAAGTGCTTCGGGTTGCCGATCACGCGGTCGTCGAAGCGCGCGCCCACGGCCAGCAGCACGTCGCAGTTCTGCATCGCGTTGTTGGCTTCGATGGTGCCGTGCATGCCCAGCATGCCCAGGAACTTGCGGTCGCTCGCCGGATAGGCGCCCAGGCCCATCAGCGTGTTCGTGACGGGGTACCCCAGCATGTCGACCAGCGTGCGCAGCTCGTTCGTGGCATTGCCCAGGAGCACGCCGCCGCCGGTATAGATGTAGGGGCGCTTGGCTGCCAGCAGCAGTTGCAATGCCTTGCGGATCTGTCCGCCGTGGCCCTTGCGCACCGGGTTGTACGAGCGCATCTCGACCTTGTCGGGATAGCCGCTGTACGGAACCTTCTTGAAGGACACGTCCTTCGGCACGTCCACCACCACGGGGCCAGGACGGCCGCTGCGTGCGATGTGGAAGGCCTTCTTCATCGTCATGGCCAGATCCTTCGGATCCTTGACGAGGAAGTTGTGCTTGACGATGGGGCGCGTGATGCCGACCGTGTCGCATTCCTGGAAGGCGTCGAGGCCGATGGCGGCCGTCGGCACCTGGCCGGAAATGATCACCATCGGGATCGAGTCCATGTACGCCGTCGCGATGCCGGTGACCGCATTGGTCAGGCCGGGACCGGAAGTGACCAGGGCCACGCCGACTTCGCCGGTGGCGCGCGCATAGCCGTCGGCTGCGTGCACGGCGGCCTGTTCGTGGCGCACCAGCACGTGCTGGATGGTGTCCTGCTTGTAGAACGCGTCGTAGATGTAGAGAACCGCGCCGCCGGGATAGCCCCAGACGTACTGAACGCCTTCGGCCTGCAGTGCCTTGATCAGCACTTCAGCGCCCATGAGTTCTTGCGTGGTGTTGCCGGCGCCAGAGGACGCGGCTGCTGCGGAAGCGAGTTCCGCCTTCGAGATTTCCATGATCAACCTTTGTGTTTTTTCGGGAACGAAAAACCTTGGGTGCCCCTTGCCAGCCCTTGTGGGGCCGCGCCAGGACTTGAGGCCAAAGCCATGAGCGGACTGATGTTCCGCCGGACCGTGACCCGTTTGCCTTTTGACTTGCAAGGCGGATTATGACACTACCGGCGCGTTCAGACTCGCTTCAGGTGCCCTGTCTTGGCACAAAGGCATAATCCGCGGCATAAAAACATGAGCGTTCGCCAAACATCCTCCCCACGCGGCGCGTCCCGCCGCCCCCTCTCATTTGGCTACTGAACACGAACTCTCCGACTTCCTGAAAAGCGTCGAACGACGGGCCTTCAAGCGCTCGGTCTATCACGTGCGGGACGAAGAAGCGGCCCTGGACATCGTGCAGGACAGCATGATGAAGCTGGCGCAGCACTACGGCGACAAGCCTGTCGAGGAACTGCCGATGCTGTTCCAGCGCATCCTGTCGAACTGCACGCTCGACTGGTTCCGCCGCCAGAAAACCCGCCGGGCCCTTTTCTCCAACCTCAGCGACTTCGAACCGGCCGATAACGGCGAGGATTTCGACCTGCTGGAGAACTTTGTCTCGCCCACCGACTCCAGAGAATCGGAGAGCGCCGAAGACACCACCCGCCGCAGCCAGGTCTTTCACGAAATCGAAGAACAGATCGCGGCTTTGCCCGGCCGTCAACGCGAGGCTTTCCTGATGCGTTACTGGGAGGAAATGGACGTCGCAGAGACGGCCGCCGCGATGGGCTGCTCCGAGGGCAGCGTCAAAACCCATTGTTCGCGAGCCGTCCACGCTCTGAGCAAGGCGCTCAAAGCCAAGGGAATATCGCTATGAATACCAAGGTTCCAACCTCTCAATCCAACGCTGCAGAAGACCGCTTCGGCCAACGGCTGGCGGCCCGGCTGTCGGACGGCAATCAAGCGTTGCCGCACGACATCAGCGAGCGCCTGCGCGTGGCTCGCTCGCAGGCCGTGGCTGCGCGCAAGCTGGCCCCGCAGCTGCGCACGGCACCTGTCGCGGTCCAGTCGGGCCACACGGTCACGCTGGGTGGCAGTTGGTGGACCCGCATCGGCTCCGTGGTGCCACTCATCGCCCTGGTGGCCGGCCTGATCACCATCAGCGTGATGCAGGACGACGACCGCGCCAGCGAACTCGCCGAGGTCGACTCGGCCCTGCTGACGGGCGACCTGCCGCCCGCCGCCTACACCGATCCCGGCTTCGCCCAATTCCTGAAGTCCGACAGCGCCTCCGACTGAACACCTTGCCCGACCGAATGCGACGCCGCTCCGTTTCCCGTGCGAAAGCCCTGCTTCCGTTGCGCCCGCTCCCGGCGGGCGCCGTCGTTTGGGCGGGTGCGCTGGCAGCCGCCGTCTTCGGCCTGACACTGGCCGATGCGCAGACGCTGCCCGAAGCCACCAAGCCCGCCACGCACGCCGCAGGCACCAATGGCGCAGCAAGCCCCAAGGGCGTCGCCACCACGACCAGGCCCCTCTGGAGCGACCTGAGCACCGAGCAGCAATACGCCCTGAAGCCGCTGGCCTTGCACTGGAACACGCTGAACGTCGGCCAAAAGCGCAAATGGCTGGCCCTGTCGCGCAACTACGCGAACATGCCCGCCGACGATCAGGTCACGCTGCACAGCCGCATGATCGAGTGGGCGGCACTGAGCAACCAGCAGCGCACCCAGGCCCGCCTGAACTTCGCCGAGGTCAAGCGGGTTCCCGCCGACGAGCGCAGGCTCAAGTGGGAGCAGTACCAGGCGCTGAGCGAAGAAGAAAAGCGCAAGCTCGCCGAGCGCGCACCGCCCAAGCCGCGCGGCGCCGCCGTGCCGGTGCGCCCGGTTTCATCGCAAAAACTCGTGCCCGTGCCGGCCGTCACGCCGCCCGGACAGCACACGCCCCGCATCGTGCCGGCCACGCTCCCCACGCCCGTGCCGCCGCCGGCGGCCGTCGTGGTGAGTTCGCCGGCAACGTCGCCCGCAGCAACGGAACGCGCGCCCGCACCGACCAGCACCGTCGCCGTCCCGGCGGCCTCGACCTCCACGCCGAACGGCGTCACGCCGCCCCCGGTGCCCGCCGAAGCGCAGGTGCCGGCGCCGTCCTCCGCTCCCTGACAAGACGTCGATGGTTTCCAGTTCTCCCGAGACCTCGGGTCCCGGCCAGTCGGCCTCGCCCCTTCCCGCCACAACCGGCCACGGCGTCTCGCCGGCCGTGCCTGGCCTCTGGCGTCGCATGGCCTGCTGGCTTTATGAAGGCATGCTGCTGTTCGCGGTCGTGTTCGTGTCCGGCTGGCTGTTCAGCACGCTGGGCCAGATGCGCGACGCCATGGACGAGCGGCGGCACCTGCTCCAGGCCTTCCTGTTCGTGGTGTTCGGTGTCTACTTCGTGTGGTTCTGGGCCAAGGGCCAGACGCTGGCCATGAAGACATGGAACATCCGCATCGTCGACCGCCAGGGCCAGCCCGTCAGCCAGGGCCGTGCGCTGGCGCGCTACCTGCTGAGCTGGGTGTGGTTCCTGCCGCCGCTGGCCGCCATCGCCCCGTTCAAGCTGTCCGGCGGCGAATCGACCGTCCTGATCTTCGGCTGGGTTGCCGTCTGGGCGCTGCTGGCCCGTTTTCACCCCGAGCGCCAGTTCTGGCACGACGCCTGGGCCGGTACGCGGCTCATCACCTCCAAACCGATGAGCCGCCAATGAGTGCCTTGCCCGACCCCGCCGTGAACCCGCAAAAGGCCCGCAAGGGCCTCGAGCGCGTCTGGCATGCCACGCTGATCTCGCTGCACGGCCTGCGTGCCGGCTGGACCGAGCCGGCGTTCCGCCAGGAGGCCATCCTGTCGATGATCATGATCCCGGCCGCCTTCTGGCTGGGGCGTAGCTGGGTCGAGGTGGCGCTGCTCGCCGGCAGCGCCGTCCTCGTGATGATCGTCGAGCTGCTCAACACGGCTGTGGAAGCCGCCATCGACCGCATCGGCCCCGAATGGCACGACCTCTCCAAGCGCGCGAAGGACATGGGCAGTGCCGCCGTCCTGCTGTCGCTCACACTGTGCGGCGGCATCTGGGCCGCAGCCCTGTGGCAACGCTTCATGTCATGAGCGGGTCTGCCGCCTGCGGCATGATCGCAGGATGACTCCTGAATTTTCGATTTGCGTGTATTGCGGCTCGCGCCCCGGCGAGCGCCCCGAGTTTTCCCAGGCCGCCCAGGCCGTGGGCCAATGGATCGGCCAGAACGGCGGCCAGCTGGTCTACGGCGGTGGGCGCACCGGCCTGATGGGCACCGTGGCCGAGGCCACCCGCATGGCGGGCGGCCGCGTCGTCGGCATCATTCCCAAGGCCCTGGTCGACAAGGAACTGGCCAACCCCCTGTGCGACGAGCTGCACGTGGTCGACACCATGCACGAGCGCAAGGCCATGATGGGCGAGCGCGCCGACGCCTTCCTCGCGATGGCGGGCGGCATCGGCACCTTCGAAGAACTGTTCGAGATCTGGACCTGGCGCCAGCTCGGCTACCACGACAAGCCGACCGGCATCCTCAACACCGCCGGCTACTACGACGGCCTGCTGAGCTTCCTGGCGCACAGCGTGCGCGAGGGTTTCATGGGCGAATGGCAGATGGACCTGGTGCGCACCGGCACCGACGTGCCCGAACTGCTGACCGCGCTGCGCACCGAAGTCCCCCTGCACCCCCGCGACGACCGCCTGTCAGAGAACCTCTGACCGGGCCCGTCCCATTCCAGCGAACACCGCGGAACCGGCTTTGCCGGGCCTCTGGTGTTGCCCCCGGTAGGGGGTTGGCGTAGCGACACGAAGTGCGCGTAGCCTGGGGGCGAGCCTAAACTGCGTTTTCGTTTTCTTCGCCGGTGCGGATGCGCACGATGCGCTCCACCTCGGTCACGAAGATCTTGCCGTCGCCGATCTTGCCGGTGCGCGCCGAGCTCACGATGGCCTCGATGCAGCGCTCCACGTCGCTCTCGTTGACGACCACTTCGACCTTCATCTTGGGCAGGAAGTCGACCACGTACTCGGCGCCGCGGTACAGCTCGGTGTGGCCCTTCTGGCGGCCGAAACCCTTGACCTCGGTCACCGTGAGGCCGGTGACACCCACCTCGGCGAGGGCTTCGCGCACGTCCTCGAGCTTGAAGGGTTTGACGATGGCGGTGATCTGCTTCATGGTTTTTGTGCTCCGGCGGTTTCGTTGAACTTGCTGGTGATAGGGTAACGCCAATCCTTGCCGAAGCTTCGGTGGGTGACCCGGATGCCTACGGGCGCCTGGCGCCGCTTGTATTCGTTGATCCTGATGAGCCGTGCAACCCGCTCGACCACCGCGCGGTCGTAGCCCGCGGCAATGATCTCGTCGATGCCTTCATCGTCCTGCATGTAGCGTGCCAGGATGCCGTCCAGCACGTCGTAGGGCGGCAGGCTGTCCTGGTCGGTCTGGTCGGGGCGCAGCTCGGCGCTCGGGGGCCGCGTGATGATGCGCTCGGGAATCGGCACCGCCCCGGTGCCGTACGGGTCGTGGGCGTTGCGCCAGCGCGCCAGCGCGAACACCGTGGTCTTGAGCAGGTCCTTGATGACCGCGAAGCCGCCCGCCATGTCGCCGTAGAGCGTGCAGTAGCCGGTGGCCATCTCGCTCTTGTTGCCGGTGGTCAGCACGATGGCGCCGAACTTGTTCGACAGCCCCATGAGCAGCGTGCCGCGGATGCGGGCCTGGAGGTTCTCCTCGGCCGTGTCTTCCGGCCGGCCCGCGAACTCCCCGGCCAGTGCGGCCTTGAAGGATTCGAAGGTGTGCCGGATCGAAATCTCGTCGTAGCGCACGCCCAGCCGGCCGGCCATGTCGCGCGCATCGATCCAGCTGATGTCGGCCGTGTAGGGCGACGGCATCATCACCGCACGGACCTTGTCCTTGCCCAGCGCGTCCACCGCGATCGCGAGCACCAGCGCCGAATCGATGCCGCCCGACAGCCCCAGGATCGCACCCGGGAAACCGTTCTTGCCGATGTAGTCGCGCACGCCGAGCACCAGGGCATCCCACAGCTGCGCTTCGGCGTCGCGCGGCGCGGCGATGGCCGACGGGTCGGCCACGACGGCAATGCCGCCCTGCGCCTCGCGCGCGAGCTCCATGAAGACCAGCCGCTCGCGAAAGCTCTCGGCCTGCGCGGCCAGCGCGCCGTCGGCCTGCAGCGCGAACGAGGCGCCGTCGAACACCACCTCGTCCTGCCCGCCCACCAGGTGCGCGTAGACCAGCGGCAGGCCCACGGCGCGTGCGCGGTCGGCCATGCGCGCCACGCGTTCGCCTTCCTTGCCCACGTGGTACGGCGAGGCATTGATCACCGCCAGCACCTCGGCACCGCCGGCGCGCGCCAGCTCGGCCGGCGCGTCGAACCAGGCGTCCTCGCAGATCAGCAGGCCGACCGACACGCCCCCCGCCTCGAACACGCAGGTGCCCTGCCCCGGCGTGAAGTAGCGGCGCTCGTCGAACACCTGGTAGTTCGGCAGCTCGCGCTTGGCGTAGGTCTCGAGGATGCGGCCTTCCTTGAGGACGCTGGCCGCGTTGTGGCGCAGCTGCACGGCCACGGATCGGCTGCGCAGGCTGCCGCCGCTGGGATGCCCCACCACCACGACCATGTCTTTGAGGTCGGCCAGCGCGGCGGCGATGCCTTTCACGGCATCATCACAGGCTTCGGTGAAGGCGGGACGGAGGAACAGGTCTTCCGCTGCATAGCCGGCAATCGAGAGTTCGGGTGTCAGCAGAAGGCGCGCGCCTTGCGCGTAGGCCTCGCGTGCGGCGCCGACGATCTTCTGCGCATTGTCGACGAGGTCGCCCACCACAAAATTGAGTTGCGCGATGGCGAGCTTGAGCGTCATACAGAAGGAAGAAAAAGGCTTGAACGATTATGTCATTCGGGTTCTGGCGTCGCCGTCGGACATCGACCCGCAAGCCTGGAACGCCCTGCTCGCCGCGCAGCCCGAGCCCTCGCCCTTCATGCGCCACGAATACCTCGCGGCGATGCACGACAGCGGCAGCGCCTCGCCCGAGCGCGGATGGACGCCGCAGTTCGTCACGCTCTGGCGCGGCGATGTGCTCGAAGCCGCCTGCGCGCTCTACCTCAAGGACCATTCCTACGGCGAGTACGTGTTCGACTGGGCCTGGGCCAACGCCTACGAGCAGCACGGGCTCGCCTACTACCCGAAGGCGGTGGTGGCGGCGCCCTTCACGCCCGTGCCCGGCGCCCGGCTGCTGGCACGCGACGCGCCAAGCCGCACGCTGCTGGTGCAGGCGCTGGTGGCGGTCTGCAAGGAACAGGAACTTTCGTCTTTGCATCTGCTGTTCGGCGCCGACGCCGACATCGCCGCGTGCACCGAAGCCGGGCTGATGCGACGCCACACGGTGCAGTTTCATTGGACGAACACGCAGCCCAGCTACGCAGACTTCGACGCCTTCCTCGCCAGCCTCTCGCACGACAAGCGCAAGAAGATCCGCCAGGAGCGCCGCAAGGTCGCCGAGGCCGGCGTCAGCTTCCGCTGGTCGCGCGGCACCGACATCGCCGCCGCCGACTGGGATTTCTTCTATCGCTGCTACGAGCGCACCTACCGCGAGCACGGCAACCCGCCCTACCTCACGCGCGATTTCTTCCAGCGCATGGCCGACACGCTGCCCGAGGCCTGGCTGCTGTTCGTCGCAGAGCGCGACGGGCGCCCCATCGCCACCAGCCTGATCGCGCTCTCCACCGACGAGGCGCAACCGCTGGTGGCCTACGGCCGCTACTGGGGCGCACTGGAGCGCGTCGATTGCCTGCATTTCGAGGCCTGCTACTACCAGCCGATCGCCTGGTGCATCGCGCACGGCGCGGCACGCTTCGAAGGCGGCGCGCAAGGCGAGCACAAGATGGCCCGCGCGCTGATGCCGGTGCGCACCACCAGCGCCCACTGGCTCGCGCACCCGTCGTTCGCGGATGCGGTCGAGCGCTTCCTCGAGCGCGAAGGCGCCGGCATCGAGAACTACCTGGACCACCTCGGCGAACGCAGCCCATTCAAGGCGACCTGAGCGGCGTGGGAGCGCCGGGGGCTGCTATAAAGCCGCCCGGCACTCAAACAACCACACACAACACACAGGGAGCACCGATGCCATTCGTCGGACTGGGACTGCACATCTTCATCGCGCTGTACTTCGCCGTGCATGCCATGCGCCACGGCAAGCAGATGTACTGGCTCATCATCCTCTTCAGCTTTCCGTTGCTCGGCAGCATCGTGTACTTCGTGGTCGAGTACCTGCCCGCCTCGCGCATGCAGCGCACCGCCGGCAAGGTGGCCAGTGCAGCCATCGGCTTCATCGACCCCGAGCGCGAATACCGCGCCGCCGCCGAGGCCTACGACCTCGCACCCACGGCCCAGAACAAGCTGCGCCTGGCCAAGGCGGCACTCGACCGCGGCCAGGCGGCCGACGCCGTCGGGCACTACCGCGACGCGCTGAAGGGCCCCTTCGCGTCCGACCCCGAGTTGCAGTTCGGCCTGGCCAGCGCCCTGGTCGCCGAAGGCAGCCCAGCCTCGGGCCGCGAGGCGCACTTGGCACTGCAGGCCCTGCGCGCCACGCGCGACGACTACCGCAAGGACGAGGTCGCCGTGCTGAACGCCCGCGCGCTCGCCGCCGAAGGCCGCACGCCGGAAGCGCGCGAAGCCTTCGAGACGGCGCTGAGCAGCTACAACACGGTGGAAACGCGCGCCCGCTACATCGCGTGGCTGGCGCAGCAAGGCGACACCGCCGGTGCGCGCCGTCAATGGGACGAACTGCAGCAGGCTGCGCGCCACTGGAACTCGCATGCGCGAGGCGTCAACCGCGAATGGATGCGGCTGGCCGGGGATGCGGTCCAGGGCTGACGGCCCGGAGCATCCAGGCCGTCTCTTTCAAGCGAAAGAAAAAATTACTTCTTGTACGCGGCGATGCCGTCAAGAACTTCCTTCTTGGCGGCGTCGATGCCTTCCCAGCCCAGCACCTTGACCCACTTGCCGGCTTCCAGGTCCTTGTAGTGCTCGAAGAAGTGGCTGATGGCCTTCAGGCGCATCGGGTTCACGTCGTCGACCGACTTCCAGTGGCTGTAGATCGGCAGCACCTTGTCGGTGGGCACGGCCAGCACCTTGCCGTCGACGCCGGCTTCGTCTTCCATCATCAGGATGCCCAGGGGGCGGCAGGGCACGACCACGCCCGGCAGCAGCGGGTACGGGGCGATCACCAGCACGTCGACCGGGTCGCCGTCGCCCGACAGGGTCTGCGGCACGTAGCCGTAGTTGGCGGGGTAGTACATGGCCGTCGTCATGAAGCGGTCCACGAAGATCGCGCCCGATTCCTTGTCGACTTCGTACTTGATCGGGTCGGCGTTCATCGGGATTTCGATCACGACATTGAAGGCGTCGGGGACGTTCTTGCCGGGGGAGACTTTGTCGAAGGACATGACGTTTTTCGAGTAGTTGAAAAGTATGAGACGGATGGGGACAAACCCGGAGTTTACTTTCCGTGTCACGGGCCGGTCGCACGCGTGTGTGTTTTTGCCTGTAAATTGCAAGCGTTGGCCAATCGGCTCCGCACCTTCGGTGCAGTGAGCTTCGAGGAAGCAACGCGGCGGAGAACATGGTCCCGTACGCGTTGCGCGCAGGGCCCAGGCTGTCCGTCTCCACAAGTCACAACGAACGAATGGAGAAGCAAAGCATGAGCGGCAACACCCCCCTGATTCTTGCCATCGTCTGCGGCCTGGTGGCCGTAGGCTACGGTTTCTGGGCCCGAAGTTGGATTCTCGCCAAGGACCCGGGCAACGCCCGGATGCAGGAAATCGCCGCGGCCATCCAGGCCGGCGCCTCGGCCTACCTCGCCAAGCAGTACACCACCATCGCGGTGGTCGGCGCGGTGCTCGCGGTGCTCATCGCCCTCTTCCTCGACCTGACCACGGCCGTCGGCTTCGTGGTCGGCGCGGTGCTCTCGGGCGCCTGCGGTTTCATCGGCATGAACGTGTCGGTGCGCGCCAACGTGCGCACCGCTCAAGCCGCGACCAAGGGCATCGGCCCGGCGCTCGACGTGGCGTTTCGCGGCGGCGCCATCACCGGCATGCTGGTGGTGGGCCTGGGCCTGCTGGGCGTGACGGGCTTCTACTGGTTCCTGGCGGGCAGCGCGCCCAAGGCGGACCACGGCCTGGCGGCCCTGCTCAACCCGCTGATCGGCTTTGCCTTCGGCTCCTCGCTGATCTCGATCTTCGCGCGCCTGGGCGGCGGCATCTTCACCAAGGGCGCTGACGTCGGTGCCGACCTGGTGGGCAAGGTCGAAGCCGGCATTCCGGAAGACGACCCGCGCAACCCGGCAGTGATCGCCGACAACGTGGGCGACAACGTCGGCGACTGCGCCGGCATGGCGGCCGACCTGTTCGAGACCTACGCGGTGACGCTCATCGCCACCATGGTGCTGGGCGCGCTGATGGTCACGGCAGCGCCGCTGGACGCGGTGCTGTACCCGCTGGCGCTGGGCGGCGTGTCGATCATCGCGTCGATCATCGGCTGCTTCTTCGTGAAGGCCTCACCGGGCATGGTCAACGTGATGCCGGCGCTCTACAAGGGGCTGGCGGTGGCGGGCATCCTGTCGCTGATCGCGTTCTGGTTCGTCACGAGCTGGATCATTCCCGACAACGCCATCTCTGCCAGCGGCAGCCAGCTGAAACTGTTCGGCGCCTGCTTCGTGGGCCTGGCGCTCACGGCCGCGCTGGTGTGGGTCACCGAGTACTACACGGGCACGCAGTACAAGCCCGTGCAGCACATCGCGCAAGCCTCGACCACGGGCCACGGCACCAACATCATCGCGGGCCTGGGCGTGTCGATGCGTTCGACGGCCTGGCCGGTGATCTTCGTGTGCATCGCGATCCTGGCGTCGTATTCACTGGCCGGCCTGTACGGCATTGCAGTCGCTGCCACGTCGATGCTGAGCATGGCCGGCATCGTGGTGGCACTGGACGCCTACGGCCCGATCACCGACAACGCCGGCGGCATCGCCGAGATGAGCGAGCTGCCCGACAGCGTGCGCGCCGTGACCGACCCGCTCGACGCCGTCGGCAACACGACCAAGGCCGTGACCAAGGGCTACGCGATCGGCTCGGCCGGCCTCGCCTCGCTGGTGCTGTTCGCCGACTACACCCACAAGCTGGAAAGCTTCGGGCTGAACATCAGCTTCAACCTGAGCGACCCGATGGTGATCGTGGGCCTGTTCATCGGCGGCCTGATTCCCTACCTGTTCGGTGCGATGGCCATGGAGGCCGTGGGCCGCGCGGCCGGTGCGGTGGTGGAAGAAGTGCGCCGCCAGTTCCGCGAGATCCCCGGGATCATGGAAGGCACCGGCAAGCCCGAGTACGGCAAGGCCGTGGGCATGCTGACCGGCGCGGCCATCAAGGAAATGATGATCCCGTCGCTGCTGCCGGTGGTGGTGCCGATCCTGGTCGGCCTGCTGCTCGGGCCGAAGGCGCTGGGCGGCCTGCTGATGGGCACCATCGTCACCGGCCTGTTCGTCGCCATCTCGATGTGCACGGGCGGCGGTGCGTGGGACAACGCCAAGAAGTACATCGAGGATGGTCACCACGGCGGCAAGGGCTCCGAGGCGCACAAGGCAGCGGTCACCGGCGACACCGTGGGCGACCCCTACAAGGACACGGCCGGCCCGGCAGTGAACCCGCTGATCAAGATCATCAACATCGTGGCGCTGCTGATCGTGCCGCTGGTGGTCAAGTTCCACGCCGGCGATGCGGCAGCGGCCGTGCCGACCAAGGTCGAGACGCCGCCTGCTGCCACCGCTCCCGCCGCGATGGCGCCGGCGGCCACGCCGGCCGCCACCCTCGCCTCGGCGGCCGTCGGGGCCACCGAAGCCGCCGCGGTGAAGGTCGAGAACGGCATCGTGAAGTTCTACTTCGCGAGCGCCAGCGCCGAGGTCGCACCCAATGCCAAGGAGGCGCTGTCCGATGTCATCAAGGCCGTGCAGAGCGGCAGCACCGTGCTGGTGAGCGGCTACCACGACGCCAGCGGCGACGCGGCCAAGAACGCCGAACTGGCCAAGCAGCGCGCCATGGCCGTGCGCGACGCCATCAAGGCGGGGGGCGCACCCGAAGACAAGATCGAACTCGCCAAGCCCGAGCAGTCGCAGGCCGACGGGCCGGCCTCGGAAGCGCGCCGCGTCGAAGTGAAAGTGAAGTCCTGACATGCCCACGCCCGCCCGGCTCGAAGCCTTCATTGCCGCCGTCGAAGGCGGCGCGCATGCCCAGGTCATCGAAGATTTCTACACCGAAGACGCCACGATGCGCGAGAACCAGGCCGAGCCGCGGCGCGGGCGCAACACGCTGGTCGCGCAGGAAAGCGCCGTGCTCGCACGCACCGAGTCGGTGGCATCGACCTGCGTGCGGCCGGTGCTGGTGAATGGCGACCACGTCGGCATCCACTGGATCTTCGAGTTCACGTTCAAGGGCGGCGGGCGCATGCGCATGGAAGAGATCGCCTGGCAGCGCTGGGACGGCGAGCGCATCGCCGAAGAACAGTTCTTCTACGACCCGGCGCAGCGCAAGCCGGGCTGAGGATGCCCCGCCCGGACCGCGCGATCCGGGCTGGCTTTATGCAACATTTTCGATGTAACATTGAAACTGTCACATGAACGCATCCACCGCCACGCCCGATTCCACCGCCCCGCAGGACCTCTCCATCGAGGCCCTGGCGGCGCGCACGGGCGTCACGGTGCGCAACATCCGCGCCTACACCACGGGCGGCCTGCTGCCGCCGCCGCGGCTGCAGGGCCGGCTCGGCCTGTACGGCCCCGACCACGTCCAACGCCTGGCGCTGATCCGCGAACTGCGCGAACAGGGCTTCGGCATCGAGGCGATCCGCCGCATCTTCACGCGCGCGCCGGCTTCCACCTGGCCCGACCTGCTGGCCGTGGCCCGCTCGGTGTCGGGCAGCTTGTTCGCCGAAGAAACGCCCGTGGTGGTGTCGGCCCAGGCGCTGGCCACCAAGTGGCAGGGCCAGATGACGCCCGCCCTGCTCGGCCGCGCCACCCGCGCCGGCCTCATGCGCGAACTGCCCGACGGCCAGGTGCAGGTGCTGAGCCCGGCGCTCGGCCAGGTCGCCGAACAGCTGGCCGCGCTCGGCCTGCCGCTCGAAGCGGTGATCGGCATGCAGGAAACCATGGTCCGCACGCTGCGCACCGTGGCGCGGCGCTGGCTGCGCACGCTGGCCGACAGCCTGCTCTCCGGCGACACCCTCGATGCCGGCCGCGCCGCGCAGCTGCTCGAGAAAGCACGGCCATTGGCCACCGGGGCGGTGCAGGCCGCCTTTCCCGTGATCCTGCAGCAGGAGCTCGACGCCCTGCTGCACAAGACCGCCTGATGCCGATGACACGACCTCGCCTCGCCCTTCTTCCGTCCCTGCTGCTGCTGTTGCCGGCCTTCCTCGGCGGCGCGGCTTTCGCGCAGCAGCAGGCCCGCGGCGACACCACCTCCACGCTGGCGCTGAGCTTCGACGCCGCGCGCCAGCGCATGGTCGAGCGCTCCGACAAGCTGGCCGCGGCGCGCATCGCCGTCGAGGCCAAGGAACTGCAGAGCGAGGGCGTCAAGCGCCTGGGCGGGCCGGTGGTCAGCATCTCGGGGCTGGCCTATGCGTACAACGCGAACCTGAACCTCGACCTCGACCCGCTCAACCAGAAGCTCGGCCAGATCGGCTCGTCGCTGCCGCCGTCGATCCAGAGCTTCGTCTCGCGCGTGCCGATTCCGCAGCTGCCCAACAGCTACACGCTGAACCGCCACGACACCGGCGCCAACGCCTCGGTGTCGGCCGTGTGGCCGCTCTACCTGGGCGGCGCAACCGACGCGGTGCGTGGCTTTGTCTCAGCGCAGGCACGCGAAGCCCAGGCCGACGCCGAACAGGCCGGCCACGAGGTCGACACGCTGCTGGTGCAGCGCTACTTCGGCGCCCAGCTCGCACAGCGCGCCGCCACGCTGCGCCTGCAGGCCGAGCGCACCATCGCCCAGCACGACGCGGCGGCGCAGAAGATGCTCGCGGCCGGCGTCATTTCCCGCGTCGAGCGGCTGCAGGCCAGCGCCGCGTATGAAGAAGCGCGCCGCAACGCCCGCAAGGCCGAGAACGACGCCGCACTGGCCGGCGTGGCCCTGGCGCGCACCGTGCGCGCCGAGGGCAGCGTCACGCCGCAGACGCCGCTGTTTCTCATCAGCGCACCGATCGAACCGCTCGGCCACTTCATCGATGCGGCGCTCACGCGGCATCCGGGCCTGGGCAAGGTCGCGGCCAAGAAGGCGCAGGCCGAGCAGCTGCACGAGGGCGAAGAAGCGCTGCGCCGTCCGCAGGTCATCGCCTTCGGCACGCGCGAGATCAAGAGCGGCAACGCCGACTGGGTGGCCGGCTTGGGCGTGCGCTGGACGCTGTACGACTCGGTCGACCGCAACGCGCTGTCGGCCGCCTCGCACAAGCAGGTCGAACAGGCCGAGCGCACCGACCTGCAGGCGCGCAGCGACATCTCGCTGCTGGTCGAACGCAACTGGCGCGCGCTGGACAACGCGCGCCGCCAGTACCTCGAGATGAAGGTCTCGGTCGAGCTCGCACAGGAGGTGGTCAAGCTGCGCACCGCCGGGCTGCGCGAAGGCACCAGCACCACGCTCGACCTGATCGACGCCGAGACCAACCAGGCCAAGGTGCTGACCGAACGCGCGCAGGCCGCCAACGACTACGTGCAGGCGCTCGCGCAGCTGCTCGAGAGCGCGGGCCTGTCCGAGACTTTTTCCGACTACATCGCGCGCGCCGACGTGAAGGTGAACTGACCATGATGAGTGCCAAGACCCGCCGACTGATCGCCATCGCCGCCGCACTGCTCGTGCTGGTGCTGCTCGCCTGGGGCTTCTGGCGCGCCGCGCAGCCGGCGCCCGAGGTGTTCCAGGGCCAGATGGAAGCGCGCGAGACCGACGTGGCCGGCAAGGTCACGGCCCGCATCGCCGAAGTGGCGGTGAAGGAAGGCGACCGCATCCAGGCCGGCGCCCTGCTGGTGCGCATGGACAGCCCCGAGGTGCGCGCCAAGCTGGCGCAGGCCACCGCCGCCGAACAGGCCGCACAGGCCGTGGCCGACAAGGCACAGAACGGCGCCCGCCCGCAGGAGATCGAAATGGCGCGCATGCAATGGCAGCGCGCCGAGACCGCCGCCCAGCTCGCGCAGACGTCGTTTCGCCGTGTCGACGGCCTGGCGCGCGACGGCCTCGTGGCCGACCAGAAGCGCGACGAGGCCGAGGCCAACTGGAAGGCCTCGCGCGACGCCGCCGTGGCCGCCAAGGCGCAGTACGACATGGCGCGCACCGGCGCCCGCCCCGAGGACAAGGCCGCTGCCAACGCACAGGCGAGACAGGTGGCCGGCGTGGTGGCCGAGGTGGAAGCCGCCAAGGCCGAGACCGAGCTGCGCAGCCCGGTCGGCGGCGAGGTGGCCAAGGTGCTCGCCAAGGTCGGCGAGCTCTCGCCGCAGGGCGTGGCCGTGGTCACGGTGGTCGACCTGAACGACCAGTGGGTGGTGCTCAACGTGCGCGAAGACCGGCTGTCCCGCTTCGCGCTCGACAAGGAATTCGACGCCCGCCTGCCCGCCCTGCCCGAGGACCGGCGCACCGCCCGCTTCAAGGTTTATTACAGCGGCGTGCTGCCCGACTTCGCCACCTGGCGCGCCACGCGCGGCGGCGCCGGCTTCGACGTGCGCACCTTCGAGGTCCGCGCCCGGCCGCTCAAGCCGATCGAAGGCGCACGCCCCGGCATGAGCGTGCTGGTCGACTGAGGCCGAACCCGCCATGAGCCTGCGCGGCTTTTCCACCGCCAGCGCCCGGCGCGAATTCGCGCTGCTGCGCACGCGTCCGTGGGACCTGGCCATGATCTCGTGGGTGCCGCTGCTCGCGGTGTTCCTGATCTGGTGGATCTTCTCGGCCGGCCTGCCCACGCGCCTGCCGATCGGCGTGCTCGACCAGGACCACTCCGCCCTCTCGCGCCAGCTGGTGCGCTTCCTGGACGCCACGCCGGGCCTGCGCGTGGCGCAGCGGTACGCCGACGAAGGCGAGATGCAGCGCGCGCTCACCAGCGGCGCCGTCGACGCCGCGGTGCAGCTGCCGCGCGAACTGAGCCGCGACGTCAAGCAGGGCCGCGTCGGGCAGGTCGTGCTGCTGCACAACGCGCAGCTGGGCACGCATTCGAGCCTGATCCAGCGCGACGTGCGCACCGCCGTCGCCACGGTGTCGGCCGGTGTCGAGCTTGCGGTGCGCAACAAGCGCGGCGAGTCGATGAAGGCCGCGCGCGTCAGCATGGACCCGGTCAAGGCCAGCATGGTGGCGCTGTTCAACACCTCGACCGACTACGAGCAGTTTCTCGGCGTCGCGCTCATTCCGGCGCTGCTGCACATCCTCGCGATGACGGCCGGCGCCTGGGCCGTGGGCCGCGAGCTGCGCGACCGCAGCCTGGGCGGCTGGCTCGGCGCCGCGCCGCGCTGGCCTGAGGCGCTGGCCGCGCTGGCTGGCAAGCTGATGTTGCCGTTCGCGAGCCTGTCGGCGGTGGGCCTGGCCGCCATGCTGTGGATCACGGCGGGCCGCGGCTGGCACCCCGTCGGCTCGGTGGGATGGACGCTGTTCGCGCTGATGGTGTTCCTGGCGCTGTCGATCGCACTCGGCGCCTTCGTGGCCAGCCTCACGCGCTCGCTGCGCACCGCGCTGTCGGCCACCGGCTTCATCACCGCGCCGGCCTTCGCGTTCGGCGGCGTGGGCTTTCCGCTGGTCGCCATGCCGGTGCTCGCGCAGCTGTGGGCCGGCCTGCTGCCGTACACGCACTACATCCGCGTGCAGATGGAGCAGCTGCAGATGGGCGCGCCCCTGGCCTACTCGGCCGCCACGCCGCTGTGGATGGTGGTGGGCACGGCGGTGCTGCTGGCCGTGTCGGCCACGCTGCTGGTGCGTGCGGCCGCGGCGCCCGAGACGTGGGGAGGCCGCTGATGAGCACACGCATCCGGGGCTTCGCCGCCGCCTGGCGCGACACCGCACTCGACGTGCTGCGCGACAAGGGCGTGCTGCTGATCATGCTGCTCGCGCCCATCATCTACGGTTTCTTCTACCCGTGGCCCTACGGCACGCAGGCTGTCACGCGCGTACCGGTGGCGGTGGTCGACCAGGACCACAGCGGGTTGTCGCGGCAGATCGCGCGCTTCGCGATGGCCAGCCCGCGGCTCGACGTGCGCATGGTCACGTCCGACGTGCACGAGGCGCAGCAGGCGCTGTGGCGCGGCGAGATCGAAGGCTACGCGCTGCTGCCGCAGGACCTCAAGCGCAACGTGCTGCGCGGCACGCCGGCGGTGGTGAGCATCGAGGGCAACGGCGCCTATGCGCTGCTGAACAAGGCGGTGCTGTACGGCTTCTCCGAAGCGGTGGGCACGGTGTCGGCCGGTGTCGAGATCCGCAAGCTGCAGGCCGGCGGCCAAAGCGCGGTCCAGGCCGCGCGCAGCCGCAGCCCGCTCAACACGCAACTGGTGGCGCTGTTCAATCCGACCGAGGGCTACGGCAGCTACGTGGTGCCGGCGGTGGCGCTGCTGATCCTGCAGCAGACGCTGCTGATGGGCGCCGCGATGCTCGCCGGCACCTGGGCCGAGGCCGGCCGGCTGCGCGCGGGCATGGGCGCGTGGCTTGGGCGGCTGGGCGCGCTGTCGGGCTTCGGCGTGCTGAGCGGCCTGTTCTATTTCGGCTGGGTGTTCTTCCTGCAGGACTACCCGCGCGGCGGCAATCCGTTCGCCGCGCTGGTGCTGCTGCTGTTCTACGTGCCGGCGATCTGCGTGCTGGGCCTGCTGCTGGGTTGCTGGTTCCGCGACCGCGAGCGTGCGTTGCAGGTGCTGCTCTTCACTGCGCTGCCGATGGCCTTTCTCTCGGGCTTCTCGTGGCCCGTCGAGGCCCTGCCCGCGCCGCTGCAGGCGCTGCGCTGGCTGTTCCCGAGCACGGCGGGCATCCAGGCCTCGCTGCGGCTCAACCAGATGGGGGCGCCGCTGCACGACGTGCTGCCGTACCTCGGGGCGCTGGCGGCGATGGTGGTGGTGGGACTGCTCGTGCTGTGGGCTGCGGCCACGCCACGCCAGAACGAACGCGACTAGCGTCGGCTGTCCGCCGCCACGGCGCGCACCAGCCGCGTGGCGGGCGCCACCAGCTCGCGCAAGTCGCCTACGCGGTCCTGCTCGATGGCCTGCAGCACCAGTTCGTTGATGCCGCCCACCACCGTCATCGCCATCTGGCTGCTCATGTGCGCCACGGGCACCTCACCCGAATCGCTGCTGTTGATCGCCACCTGGATGAAGTTGGCGATCTCGCCGTTCACGCGCCGCCGCGCCGCCAGGCCCGGCAGGCCCAGCCCGAGGATCTCGACGAACAGCGTGCGCAGCAGCACCGGGTCTTGGGCGAGGTAGTCCATGTAGGCGGTCATCGCCTGCTCCACCTGCGTATGCCAGGGCTGGGCCGGGTCGAAGGCCTCGCTCACGGCCTGCAGGCCGAGCCGGCTGGCCGTTTCGTACAGCGCGATCAGGCACTCGGTCTTGGTGCTGAAGTGCTCGTAGAACGTGCGCCGCGACACGGCGGCCTCGCGCACGATGTCGGCGATGGTGGTGTCGGCGTAGCCCTTGGCCGCCACGGCATGCGCCATGCCCTGGAGCAGCCGCGCGTAGTGCTCGCTGGGCGCGCCTTCGGCGGCATCGGGCGTGGCGGTTTTGTCGATGGTGGCAGTCATGTGCGATTCATTTTCCTACGCCTTGGTACTTGACAGTACCAGTTCACAATTGCACCATGGCGGCACGCGGTACGAATCTGTACCAACCATTGTGCCCACGACCTCAGGAACTGCCATCCCATGACCGAACTCGTTGTCCGCCGCCTGCTGATTGATCTGCAACCGCCCTTCTCGCGCGACTGGTGCGGCGGCGATGCGTTTTCGACGGCTTTCTTCAACGCCCTGTCGATGAGCTTCCCCTTCGGCGAGCAGTTCTTCATCGACGCCGTGCGCGACGCCATGGCCACGCTGCCGCCCGAGGTGCAGGAGCGCTACCGCGCCGACGTGCGCGGCTTCATCGGCCAGGAGGCGACGCACCGGCGCATCCATTCGCTGTTCAACGCGCACCTCGAGCAACTGGGCCTGGTCGACCGCTGGACCGCGCGCGCCAGCCAGCGCATGGAACTCATGGACGGCGCCGATCCGCGCCACGCGCTGGCCGTGACGGCCGCCACCGAGCACTTCACGGCGATGTTCGCCGAGTGGCTGCTGGCCCGCCCCGAGATCCTGGACGGCGCCGAGCCCCGGCTGCGCACGATGTGGCTGTGGCACAGCGCGGAAGAGCTGGAGCACAAGAGCGTCGCCTTCGACATCTACAAGGCCGCGGGCGGCTCCGACGAATGGCGTACGCGCTGGTTCCGCCGCGTGACGGTGATGTTCCTCGGCGACCTGATGCGCCAGACGGTCGACAACCTGCGGCATGAAAAGCAACTGTGGAAGTGGGCCACCTGGAAGAGCGCCGCGCGCATCCTGCTGGGCCGCGGCGGCCTGCTGCGGGGCAATCTCGCGGGCTGGCGCCAGTACCTGCGCAGCGACTTCCACCCCGACCAGCAGGACAGCAGCCTCTCGGCGCGCTGGCTGGCCGACAACGGCGCGCAGTTCACGCCCGTGGGCGCGCCTGCGGCAACGTCGGCCTGAGTTCGTCAGTAGATGCTGGCGCGGTGCGGGCTCAGCGCCCCCGCCTGCGTCGGCTGCCCGTCGGCGCGCATCGTGAGGTCGTGCAGCGTGTCGAAATCGGATGGCGCATCGGGCACGCGCATCACCACTTCGAGTTCGTGCATGGATGCCACCCAGCGGCCGGCCGGTGATTCGGCCGGTTCGTCGTTGGCGAACACGCCGTCGCGGATGTAGAGCGTTTCGCCTTCGGGGCGCTCGCCGTGCAGCTCGATCAGGCGTGCGATCGAGAAGTTGTAGGTCACGAGTTTTTCGCGCGTGCGGCGGTCCTTGCCGCCGCAGTTGAACGAGCCCTCGGCCGCGATCACGATGCAGGAGCCGTCCACCCCGCCGTCGATGGCGATCTCGTTGCCCGAGCGCCAGATGGCGTTGGGCAGGCGCACGCGAACCTTGTCGATCACGAGGTCGCGTTGCTTGTTGAGGGCACCCAGCGGCGGCACCAGCGAGCGCAATTGACGCAGGCGCTCGGCAAAGTTGTCGTCCATGAGGAATTCGACATGGTGCGTGGCGCTGCCGGACGAGCGCTTGACGACCTGCATGACAACGTGGCGCGGCTTGTTCACAGCTCAGGCCCTCCACGCAGAGAAAAATCCACGCCCGCTGCGGGGCACCGATCGCCTTCTTGCTGGATTTGAGTGGTCATCGGCTACAAATTAGAACTTTAGATTAAATGCAATTACTTGCATCATTTGTGTCCAACTGTATATCGATTGCGACCGGGAGGGAAGGCAATCGACGACATGCCGATGAGGCCATGTCGCCAACGCGACGCGGTGCCGTGCTAGGCGCTCAGCTCGACGATGCTTCGGCCTCGAGGGCCTCATCGAGGGCCTTGCACGAAGGTGCGCAGACGGTCTGCGACTTGCCCAGCACCTGGCGCGTGCGCAGCTGCGAACGCACGCGGTGCTTGCCGCACATGAAGCAGGACATCGTGGCCCCGCTGAACGACGCCGAGGCGCGGAACGGCGAACCCGGCGCCTTCGATTTGTAGCGCAGCCCGTCCGCCACCACTGCCGTTTTCACTTCACCCTTGGCCATGCATCTTGTCCTTGTTCGATTCGTCACCGCGCATGGCGCGGGCAATGGCTTCCTTGGCTGCGCCTTCGGCGGCCAGGGAAACGTCCAGCGCCGAGCGGCAAAGGCCGGCGTGCTGGTAATTCATATTTTCGTAGACCTCGGAGGCGGCCGGATAGGCGTCGAGCAACTGGCCCAGTTCGGCACCGGGCTCGACGTCTTCGAATTCATGCACCAGATGCTCGACCACCGAGCGGTACTGCTCGGCGCCAACCGGCACGGCGCTGTGCTCAAGCCTCTCCAGCAGTTGAGCCAGCACGTGGGTCACCGCCAGATCGGTCTTGGGGGACGGATTTCGGGTCGTGTTCATGGTTTGCATGTGGGGACAGCATACCCCTATGCAAGGGGCGGGTCGCGCGGAAGTGTCTCTGCCGTCATGGCTTCCTGCGCCGCGCGCATGCGCTGGAGCAGGCTGTGAAGCATTTCGGTCGACAGGCCATGGATCACCAGCCGGTGCCCGGCCCGCAAGGTCGACAGCGGCACCAGCGGATGCTTGTTGTTGACCAGGATCAGGTGCTCCGGCGCG
The DNA here is from genome assembly GCF_059418385.1 of Variovorax sp. GW821-FHT09A10. Classification (NCBI taxonomy): domain Bacteria; kingdom Pseudomonadati; phylum Pseudomonadota; class Betaproteobacteria; order Burkholderiales; family Comamonadaceae; genus Variovorax; species Variovorax sp. GW821-FHT09A10. Next base: position 57,685 of record NZ_JBWKPT010000002.1, on the reverse strand, counting down.
TTCAGGATCGTCGCCGCGTAGATGCCGATGGTTTCGTCCAGTTGCAAGGAGTTGGCGGCGCGCCAGAAATCGTTGTCGGTGAGCATCAGCTGGTACAGCGGCGTGAACAGCTCGATGGCGCTCTGCAGGTCGAGAAAATTCAGCTTGCCCTGGGGCATGTCTTCCAGCCGCAGCGCCGGCGGCTGGATCATCGAGAAATCGACCTGCTCGGCCTTGCACAGCGCCAACCCCTTGTCGCGCAACGCCGTGTTCAGCCGGATCACGAAGTTGAACAGGTTCAGGTCGTGCTTCAGGAACATCTCGTCCTTCAGCGCGTCGATGTCGGCCGGCTCCAGCGGCGACGTGCCCACGGGCGCGGGCGAGTTGCGACCGATGAAGGCCAGCACCTGCGAGCCCAGGTGAAAGTGCCGCAGGATCAGCCAGTTGGCCTCGGGCGACACGAAGCGCTTGAGCCCCCACGCCAGAAAGCGGTGCAGCAGCATCGAGTGCGACCAGTTGCGCGGCACGAACACCTTCACGATCTGGATCAGGATGATCGTCAGCCGCGCGATCGGCCGCAGGAACGGCAGCAGGTACTGGCGCGAGGCCGAGCTCGAATCGGCCAGCCACGCGGCCTTCACGTCGTCGGGCAGCGGCGTGCTCTGGTCGAGATACAGCGCCAGCCACGGGCTGGGGTCGCGCTCGTCGTGGGCCTGCTTCAGGAAATCAGGTGTTCGATCCATGGGGCATTCGTTCGGTGATGTGCTGGAACTGCATCAGGTACAGCGCCGCCGTATGGCGCGCGGTGTCGGCAATCTGGCGGGCGGCGCGGGCCTGCCCTTCCACGGCCATCACCATCTCGACCGCGGCGAGCCAGCGGTTCAGGTGGTGCTCGTCGTTGTGCCCGTGGTACTCGAGAAAACGGAAGGCGTCGGGCGGCAGCTTCAGGCTGGCCTTGAGCAGCGGCAGCAGCGCCGGCACGATGCGCTGGCCCGTGCCTTCGATGATGTAGATCGCACCCAGGAGGCCGATCGGGTCGCGCGTGGCGGCCAGGCCGTGCAGGTAGGCGTTGAGCGCCTCGCCGCCGGGGTTGCGGCGCAGTTCGTCGATCGATTCGACCGTGCCGCCGGCCTTGCGGTAGTCGCTGAAGAGGATGTTGAAGTCGTTCTGCTCCTCGCCCGCGTGCACATCGATCAGCGACGACAGCATGCGGTACGGCTCGCTCAGCGAGGCGGCGCCTTCGCGCATCCACAGGCTGCCTTCGCGCACCTGCGGCACCCACTGCTCCATCCAGTTCAGGTAGTCGGGCACGGCAAAACGGCGCTCGCGGATCTGGCGGATCAGCGGCGTGCGCCACACGCGCGAGCGGTAGTCGTGCCAGATGGCGGCCAGCTCGGTCAGCAAGGCGCCCAAGCCTTCGGGCGCGGCGGCCGGGTCGTGCGGGGGTGCGATGACGAGGTCGTCGTCGGGCGCTACCGCCGCCGCGCGGGGCGCGATCACGACAGGCGCCGCATCGACCGCCTCGACCTCGAGCAGCATGTACGCCGCCATGAAGCGCCCCGACTCCGGCACGTAGCAGAAGATCTGCTCGCCCGGCTTCAGTGTCTTGGTGTGCAGGAATTCGGCCAGCATCACGAGGATCGATGCCGCGCCGGTGTTGCCGCGCCAGGCCAGGTTGCTCCACCAGCGCTCGCGCGGAATCGCCAGGTCGGCCTTGGCCATCAGGTCTTCGACCACCGGGATGAATTTTTCCGACGAGTAATGGCACAGGAAATGGTCGACCCGCTTCGGATCGACCCAGCCGTCGCGCACCAGGCCCGCGTACTCGTGGATGCCGATGTCGAACAGGTGCGGCAAGAGCCGGATGTCCTGGCGCAGCGACAGCGCGCCGGCCGCCTCGGCCTCGGCCCACGAGCCGAAATCGAGATGCCCGCGCGCGCGATCCTCAGTGAGGCCGAGCTGCATGCAGACCGGGTAATCGCCCGAAAAGGCGCGCTGGTGCACCCACTTCAGCTTCAGACGCAGCCCCGGCTTGCCGGCCAGCGCGGGCGTGCCGTCGGACAGCAGCAGCGCGCCCGCGCCATCGGACAGCATCCAGCGCAGGAAGTGCGAGTCGAAATCGGTCTCGTAGCCACGCGCGGCGAAGCGCGAGCGCTTGAACAGGCGCGACGGCATTTCGCTCGCCACCGCCAGCGCCGAGCGGTGTGCGCCCAGCTCGATGCCCTGCGCCGCCGTCTGGATCGCCGACACGCCGGCCGCGCAGATGCCGTGCACCGAATGCGTTTCCATCGGCTGCGCTGCCAGCTCGCCCTGGATCATGTTGGCGAAGCCGGGCATCAACGTGTCGCCGCCCGAGGAGCCGCTGGCCAGCAGCGACACGCGCGACAGCTCGGCCCCGCCGCGCTGCAGGCAGTCGCGGATCGCACCGGCCGCCAGCTGCGCGTTGGTGTGGCGCGTCACGCCTTCTTCGTCGATCGCGTAGTGCCGCGTGAGGATGCCGTTCTCAGCCAGGATGCGGCGCTTGATGCGCTCCGACATGCGGTTGAGCGGCGCGATGTACGCGTCCATGAGGTCGTTGGGAACAGGCTCGCCGGGCATGAAGTAGCCGGCGCTTTCGAGGTACACGCGTTGGAATGAAACGGGCATGGGTTCAGGAGATGGGTGAATCGGGAGGCATCAGCGAGCGGCTGCGAAAACGCGGCCACACGGTCCCCAGCACGAAGACGCGCACCATGTACGGCACCAGCCCGCCCTCGTTGAGCGCGGGTGCCACCTGCGCGCGGTAGCGCGTGTGATGCAGGTGCGTGAGCTCGGACCAATGGGCATGCGGGTTCTCGTGGTGTGCGGTGTGCAGGCCGATGTTGAACAGCAAGGGGTTCACCAGCCCCTCGAAATTGCGCGCGTAGTTCAACTGGCTACCGCGGGTATCGCCGGATGCCTCCTTGCGCGGCGTCTTGCGGCCGTCGGCGTGCGCGTGCTGCAGGTAGTTGGTGGCCAGCAGCCAGTGCAGGCCGTGCAGTTGCGGCACGATCACGAAGAGCAATGCCTTGCGCCAGTCGATCGCCAGCAGCACGCTCCAGCTGACCAGCCACAGCGCGTACTGCGCCATGCAGTAGCGCCAGGCACCGCGGTGATGCTGGTGCAGCCGCGCGAGCCAGCCGAAGAACAGCGGCATCAGTACCCACGCGGCCTGGAACGGATGCAGCAGGTAGCCCCACAGGTGGTTGGTGTCGCCGCCGAAGCGGTAGGTGCGCGCCACGTCCTTCGGCCCGTGGCGGTGGCGATGGTGGTTGGCCACGTGCGCAGGCCAGAAGACGAAGGTCGGATGGCCCTGCAGCAGCGTGATCCAGAAGTCGGTGAGCCGGTTCATGCGCCGCCCGCGCCACATGCGCAGGTGCACGTGGTTGTGGTGGATCACGCCGATGCCGAGCGTGAGGAACAGCATCAGCGCATACAGCACCACCTGGAAGCCGTGCACCCACTGCCACGCCGCCAGCGCAGGCAAGGCGACGAGGTACGCCAGGCTTTGCCAGTCGCGCCAGTGGCGCAGCCGCGGCAGCCGATGGCGCGCGTCAGGCCGTCGTGGCGCCATGCTTCTTTCGAAACGCCTGGAACAGCGGCTCGGCCGCGTCGGCCGCGATGCGCGTGCGGAACAGCCGGTCCATGAAGGTGAACTGGAAGCCGTAGTTGCCGTTGTGCACGGCATGGTGCAGGTGGTGCCGGCGGCTCGCGGCGAACCAGTGGCTGTACGACACGCCGGGCACGAAGTCGTAGTTCGAATGCCCGACGCAGTTGAAGAACAGGCTGAACACCGGCACCGACGCCAGCGACCAGAAGCTGAAGTCGTGCAGCACCATCGGCAGCAGGATCACGTTGCCGAGCATCAGCGCCTCGATCGGGTGAAAGCTGTAGGTGGCCCACGGCGTGGTCACGAACGAGCGGTGGTGCGGGCCGTGGAAGCGGCGCAGCCAGCGCGTGTGCAGCAGCCGGTGGTTGAGCCAGAAATGCACGTCGTTCCACACCGCGAGCACGAGGATCTCGATGCCGATGCGGCGCCATCCCGCGTCAGGCTCGAGCCGCGCCCAGCCCAGCTGCAGCAGCCCCCACGGAAACACCATGCCCAACCCGAAGATCAGCACCGAGATGCCCGACTGCGTGAGTTCGCGCCGCAGTTGGCCGGGCTGCAGCGGTCGCGGGTCGAGCGCGCGCCCGATGCCCAACGCCGGCAGCACGCGCTTCGTGAGCAGCCAGGTGAGCGCGCCGAAACCCAGGTAGATGCCGCCGAAGAACAGCAGGCCCCACAGCATGACCTGCGGAGCCGAAAGAGAAGTGAAGGTCTGCGCCATCCCCCGAGGCTACAACAGCATCTCGGGCACCAGCGGAGAGATCAGGGTGTTGTACAGACGCTGGAAGAAACCCGACTCGGGTTCCGAGGTGAGGATCATCTCTTTCTCGCCGTCGTTCGTGAGCCATTCGAGCGTGCCGCCCTCCTTCGACAGCCGCAGCCGGTACGAGTTCTGCAGCTTGCTCACATGGATGATGCGCAGCATCTCGCGCGCGAGTTGCGGGTTGTCGACCACCACGCCCATCTCGGTGTTCTGGCTGGCCGAACGCGGGTCGAGGTTCATCGAGCCGATGAAGATGCGCGTCTTGTCGATGGCGGCGGTCTTGGCGTGCAGCCGGCCCAACGAGTTGCCGAAGCTGCCGAAGCGCATGCTCGCGGTGGTGCGCTGCGGGCTCAGCTCGTACAGGTCGGCGCCGCCTTTCAGCAGGCGCTCGCGGTAGCGCGCGTAGCCGGTGTGCACCAGCGGCTCGTCGTTGGCGGCCAGCGAATTGGTCAGCAGCGTGAGCTTGACCTTGCGTTTGGCCAGGTCCTCGAAGGCCGCCATGCCGCGCTCGCCCGGCACGAGGTAGGGCGAGGTCAGGTCGACCTCGGTCTTGGCGTCGAGCAGCAGCGCCCAGACCTTCATCGTCACGCTGGTGGCGATGGCATCTTCGGCCGTCAGCGTCGTGGGCTTGGAGGGCGGGTCGGCGATGGCGCGGGCCTCGCCCCACAGCAAGCCCATGCGGCCGCCGTCGAGCTCCTCGGCGATGGGGCCGTAGCCGAGGATGTCCGAGGGCGGCAGCACGACCTTCGGCGGCGGGCCCGACATGCCGATCTCGGCATCGAAGGTGGCGGCGCCGGCCTCTTTGCGCACGATCTCGGCAATGGGCCAGATCTGGTCGCTGTTCCAGTAGGCGTCGAAGATGCTCTCGAGCTGCGGCACCACCTTGCCGACCACCAGCGCATCCATGTCGATGAAGTTCTGCGCTTCGCTCAGCACGAAGTACTCGTCGGCGATGTTGCGCCCGCCCACCACCGCCATCGCGCCGTCAGCAATGAAGAGCTTGTTGTGCATGCGGTGGTTGAGCCGGTGGATGTCAAAGATCGACACCACGAAGCGCGACAGGAACCCGTCGCGCGCGCAGCAGAACGGATTGAACAGGCGCACCGACACATTCGGCGTTTCGGACAGCGCCAGCAACAGCTGCTGGCTCTTCACCGTGTACAGGTCGTCCACCAGCACCCGCACCTTCACGCCGCGCGCGGCCGCCTCGCGCAGCGTGCGCAGCAGCAGCCGACCGGTGGCGTCGTTCTCGAGCTGGTAGTACTGCACCACCAGCGAGTGCTCGGCGCGCTGCGCGAGCTGGATGCGCGCGTCGAGCGAGTACACACCCAGCGGCATCAGCCGGAAGCCCGAATGCTCGCCGGGTGGCGTGGAGGCCGCGGCGATCTTCGCGAGCGCGGTGCCCGGGTCGGCCACAGCGGCGTGCTCGGCCGGTCGTTCGCGCGCCGGCGGCAGCGAGCCGCACGCGCCGAGCAATGCCAGCAGCACGCCGGCCAGCGCCGTGCGCAAGAAAGACCGGGCCCAGGCATTCATGATCGGATTCCTCTTGTCGTTGTGGTTGCCATTGCCCTGATGTACGCCGCCACGCCCGCCGCGGTTTCAGCGAGGACCCATTTCGCAAGGCACCGTCCTAGAATTCGGTTCACTTCGCTTCGGAGTTACATCATGGCCCGATCGCTCCTTTTGCGCACCGCTTTGTGGGCCGCGGCCCTCGCCGCCGGGGTACCCACTGCCCACGCCGCACTCGACATCGGCGATCCCGCGCCCAAGTTCACCGCCACGGCCGCGCTCGGCGGCAAGACCTTCCGCTACTCGCTGGCCGAGGCGCTGGCCAAGGGGCCGGTGGTGCTGTACTTCTTTCCGGCGGCCGATTCCAACGACTGCTCCATCGAGGCCCACGCCTTCGCCGAGGCGGTCGACCAGTTCGCCGCACTCGGGGCCACGGTGATCGGCGTCTCAGCCGACGACATCGACACGCTGTCCAAGTTCTCGGTCAAGTCGTGCCAGAGCCGCTTTCCGGTGGCCTCCGACCAGGGCAAGACCGTGATCCAGGGCTTCGACGCGCTGATGCAGACCCGGCCCGACTTCGCCAACCGCCTGTCGTACGTGATCGCGACCGACGGCAAGGTCGCCTACTACTACCAGAACCTCAACCCCGACAAGCACGTCGAGCGCATGCTGAACGCCGTGCGCGCGCTGCCCAAAGCCACCGCGGCGAAGTAAGGCGGGCCGGCCGGGGCGCCACGCGCGGGGCGGGCTTCGCGCAAAATCTCGCCCCATGCAGCTCAACTACATCGCCAACGCGGACGTTCCCTCCGCCTCCGGCCGCACCCTCCCCGTCATCGACCCGTCGGACGGCCAGCCTTTCGACGAGATCCAGCGCAGCAACGCAGCCGACATCGACGCCGCCGTGCGCGCCGCGCGCGACTGCTTCGAGGGCGTGTGGCACAAGGTCAGCGCCGCCGACCGCGGCCGCCTGCTCTTCAAGCTCTCGCAGAAGATCGCCGAGCACGTCGACGAGCTCGCGCTCATCGAGCAGCGCGACTGCGGCAAGCCCGTGAAGCAGGCCCGTGCCGACGCCGTGGCGCTGGTGCGCTACTTCGAGTTCTATGCCGGTGCCTGCGACAAGCTGCACGGCGAGACCATTCCCTACCAGGACGGCTACAGCGTCTTCACCTGGCGCGAGCCGCACGGCGTCACGGGCCACATCATTCCGTGGAACTACCCGATGCAGATCTTCGGGCGCAGCGTGGGCGGCGCCCTGGCGGCCGGCAACGTGTGCGTGGTGAAGCCGGCCGAGGACGCCTGCCTGTCGCTGATCCGCGTGGCGCAGCTGGCGGCCGAGGTGGGCTTCCCGGCCGGCGCGCTCAACATCGTGACGGGCTACGGCCATGAAGTGGGCGACGCGCTCGCGCGCCACGAAGGCATCGACCACATCAGCTTCACGGGCAGCCCGAAGATCGGCACGCTGATCCAGCAGGTGGCGGCCGAACGGCACTGCCCTGTCACGCTCGAACTGGGCGGCAAGAGCCCGCAGATCGTGTTCGCCGACGCCGACCTGGACGCGGTGATCCCCGTGGTGATCAACGCCATCGTGCAGAACGCCGGCCAGACCTGCTCGGCGGGCTCGCGCGTGCTGATCCAGCGCGACATCTACGAGCCCCTGCTCGAGCGCCTGGGCCACGCCTTCGAAGCCCTGCGCGTGGGCCCCGCGGCGATGGACCTCGACGTCGGCCCGCTGATCCGCCAGACGCAGCAGCAGCGCGTGTGGGACTTTTTGAGCGACGCGCAACACGCCGGCATCCCGATGGTGGCGCAGGGCGTGGTGGTCGAGGAAGCGCCCGAGACCGGCTTCTACCAGGCCCCGACCCTGCTGCGCGACGTGCCCGTGGGCCATCGCCTGGCGCAGGAAGAAGTGTTCGGCCCCGTGCTCGCCGCGATGCGGTTCGCCGACGAGGACGAAGCCGTGGCCCTCGCCAACGCCACCCAGTTCGGCCTCGTGGCCGGCGTCTGGACGGCCGACGGCGCGCGCCAGTTCCGCATGGCCCGGCGCGTGAAGAGCGGCCAGGTGTTCATCAACAACTACGGCGCGGGCGGCGGCGTCGAGCTGCCGTTCGGCGGCGTGAAGTCGTCGGGCTACGGGCGCGAGAAGGGTTTCGAGGCGCTGTACGGCTTCACGACGCTGAAGACCGTCGCGGTCAAGCACGGCTGAGGCTGACGACGCCGCGCCGGGGCATCAGCCCAGCGCGGTGTCCAACAGCATCATCAGCACGAAGCCGATCATCAGCCCGCTGGTCGCATAGGCCTCGTGCCCCTTGCGGTGCGATTCGGGAATGATCTCGTGGCTGATCACGAACAGCATCGCGCCTGCCGCGAAGCCCAGCCCCCAGGGCAGCAGCATCGCCGAATGTCCCACCACCGCCGCGCCGAGCACGGCACCGAGTGGTTCGACCAAGCCCGAGGCCATGCCGATCAGCACCGCGAACAGGCGGCTGTAGCCGGCTGCCAGCAGCGCCACGGCCACCACCAGACCTTCGGGCACGTCCTGGATCGCGATGCCGGTGGCGAGCGCATCGGCGCGCACGCCGTTGTTGGCCGCGTAGCCGACGCCGATGGCCAGGCCCTCGGGCACGTTGTGCAGCGCGATCGCGAACACGAAGAGCCAGGTGCGGCGCAGCTGCCGCCCGCTCTGCCCTTCGCGGCCCTTGATGAAATGCTCGTGCGGCAGCACGCGGTCCATGGTCATGAGCACCAGGCCTCCCAGCAGGATGGCCGTGCCGATCACGCCGCCGGCCGCCCAGTCGCCACCGCCGAAGACGCCCGTCGACTTGGCGGCGTCCAGCCCGGGAATGATCAGCGAGAAGGCGCAGGCCGCGAGCATCACGCCGGCGCCGAAGCCGAACAGCGTGTCCTGCAGCTTGTCGGGCAGCTTCTGCGAGAACAGCACCGGCAGCGTGCCCAGCGCGGTCGCCAGCGCCGCCACCGAGCCGCCGCGCAGCGCGTTCCACACCAGCGGGTCGGCGCGCACGAAGGACCAGAACTGCGACGCCAGCGCCAGCGCGCCGGCCGCGACGATGGCAAAGCCGATCCACTCGCGCAACGGGCGCGGCGACCTGGGCGGCGGCGCTGTGGCCACCGTGCCCTGCGGCGTGTCGTTCATGGGCGGGCTCCTCTTCGGCTCATCGGCCGCCGGTCGCGGCGGCATGGCGGCGGGCCACCTCGGCCCAGTTCACCACGTTGTAGAAGGCCGCGATGTATTCGGGGCGGCGGTTCTGGTACTTCAGGTAGTAGGCGTGCTCCCACACGTCCAGGCCCAGGATCGGGGTCTTGCCCGAGCCGATGCCGCGCATCAGCGGGCTGTCCTGGTTGCCGCTGCTTTCCACGGCGAGCTTGCCGTCGGCGCCGACGACCAGCCAGGCCCAGCCGCTGCCGAAGCGCGTGAGCGCGGCCTTGGTGAAGGCGTCCTTGAAGGCGTCGAAGCCGCCCAGGTCGGTATCGATGGCCTGCGCGAGCGCGCCCGAAGGCGCCCCGCCGCCGCCCTCGCCCACCGGGGCCATCACGGTCCAGAACAGGCTGTGGTTGGCGTGGCCGCCGCCGTTGTTGCGCACCGGTGCGCGCAGCGCCTCGGGCAGTTCCTCGACGCCGGCGACGAGGGCTTCGACCGGCGTGTCCGCATGCGGCGTGTCTTTCAACGCCGCGTTCAGGTTGTTCACGTAGGTCTGGTGGTGCTTGCCGTGATGGATCTCCATCGTCTGCGCATCGATGTGGGGTTCGAGCGCGTCGAAGGCATAGGGCAAGGCTGGCAAGGTGTACGGCACGGTTCGGAAGCTCCTTGTTGGAAGAGAGCCCTTTGCGTGGTGCTTGTGCTGCGTACTCAGGCGTTTAAATGATAGTAATTCTCATTGGCTGCGTCAAGATATCGGCACCATAGATGCCGCCAATCGGCCAGCACGCCACGACCGAAGCGCCGATACACTGCCCCGCGACCGGCTCGCACGGACGGCGCCAAGACCGTCCTGCCGGTTGCATCCATCCACCACCGACGGAGACAACACGCATGACCATCCTGAAGCGCCGCGCCCTGCTGCGCACGGCCCTGCTCGGCCTGAGCCTCGCCCTGCCGCTGCTCGCCACCGCCCAGTCGCTGCCCACCGCCCGGCCCGAGTCGGTGGGCCTGTCCACCGAACGCCTGCAGAAGCTCACCGACGTGCTCAAGGCCGACGTGGCCGCCGGCAAGATCCCCGGCGCGGTGCTGCTGGTCGCGCGCCAGGGCAAGGTTGCGTGGTTCGAACCGGTCGGCAAGCTCGATGCCACCGCCGGCACGCCGATGCCGCGCGACGGCATCTTCCGCATCTACTCAATGAGCAAGCCCATCACCACGGTCGCCGCGATGATGCTGGTGGAAGACGGCCGCCTGAAGCTGGACGACCCGGTCGCCATGTACCTGCCCGAGTACGCCAGCCTGTCGGTGGGCGTGGAAAAGCCTGGCGCCGACGGCAAGCCGGTGCTCGAGACCGTGCCCGCGCGCCGCCCGATCACCGTGCAGGACCTCATGCGCCACACCTCGGGCCTGACCTACGGTTTCTTCGGCCCGGGGCTGGTCAAGCAGGCCTACAACGCCGCCAACCTGGCGGACGGCGATCCGACCAACGCCGAGTTCTCGCAGCGCCTGGCCAAGCTGCCGCTGGCCTACCAGCCCGGCACGACCTGGGACTACAGCTACTCGACCGACATCCTGGGCCGCGTGGTCGAGGTGGTGTCGGGCCAATCGCTGTACCAGTTCGAAAAGGCGCGCCTGTTCGACCCTCTGGGCATGAAGGACACCACCTACTACGTGCCCGAGCCCGCGCGCCAGCCGCGCATCGCCGAGCCGCTGCCGAGCGACCGCAGCTTCGGCGTGGGCGCCGACCTGAACGACCCGCGCATCGCGCGCAAGCTCGAATCGGGCGGCGGCGGGCTGGTGTCGACCGCGTCCGACTACGCGCGCTTCCTGCAGATGCTGCTCAACGGCGGCACGCTCGACGGCACGCGCTACCTCGGCCCGCGCACGCTGGCGTTGATGACGAGCGACCATTCGAACGCCGGCGCCGGCATCGTGCCCGGCCCGCTGTACCTGCCGGGCCCGGGCTACGGCTTCGGCCTGGGCTTCGCGGTGCGCCGCAACGACGGCGAGGCGCCCTACCCGTCCGGCGGCGGCGAGTACAACTGGGGCGGCGCGGGCGGCACCTACATGTGGGTCGATCCGAAGAACGAGATGTTCGTGGTGCTGATGCTGCAGTCGCCCAAGTACCGCACCCACTACCGAAGCCTCGCGCGCAACATGGTCTATGCGGCGGTGCTGAAGTAGCCCGCATGGCGCGCGGTCGCGGGCCATGGCGCAAAATCGGCATCGCCCCATGAAGAACAGCAGCAGCAGTACCGTCATTCCGATCGCCCCCGCGGGCCACGCCGTCGTGGCCGCGCCGGACATCGCCGTGCCCGCCACCGGCCTGCTGGCCGACCGGCTGGGCCGCCCGCTGACCGACCTGCGCATCAGCGTGACCGACCGCTGCAACTTCCGCTGCAGCTACTGCATGCCCAAGGACGTGTTCGACAAGGACTACCAGTACCTGCCGCACAGCGCCCTGCTGAGCTTCGAGGAAATCACGCGCCTGGCGCGGCTGTTCGCCTCGCACGGCGTGCACAAGATCCGCCTGACCGGCGGCGAGCCGCTGCTGCGCAAGCATATCGAAGGGCTCATCGCCCAACTGGCCGAGCTGCGCACGCCCGACGGCGACCCGCTCGAGCTCACGCTCACCACCAACGGCTCGCTGCTGAAGCGCAAGGCCGCCGCGCTGAAGGCCGCCGGCCTGCAGCGCGTGACGGTGAGCCTGGACAGCCTGGACGACGCCGTGTTCCGCCACATGAACGACGTCGACTTTCCGGTGGCCGACGTGCTGGCCGGCATCGACGCCGCCCTGGCCGCGGGCCTGGGCCCGATCAAGGTCAACATGGTGGTCAAGCGCGGCACCAACGAGCAGGAAATCTTGCCAATGGCGCGCTACTTCCGCGAGCACCACGGCGGCAAGGTCGTGCTGCGCTTCATCGAGTACATGGACGTGGGCGCCACCAACGGCTGGCGCATGGACGAGGTGCTGCCCTCGGCCGAGGTCATCGCCCGCATCGCGGCCGAATTTCCGCTCGTGCCGCTCGAAGCCACCACGCCCGGCGAGACCGCCCAGCGCTGGGCCTATGCCGACGGCGGCGGCGAGATCGGCGTGATCAGCAGCGTGACCCAGGCCTTCTGCCACGACTGCAGCCGCGCACGCCTGTCGACCGAGGGCAAGCTGTATCTGTGCCTGTTCGCCAGCCAGGGCCACGACCTGCGTCCGATGCTGCGCGACGGCGCGAGCGACGGCGACATCGCCTCCGCCATCGGCCACATCTGGCAGGGCCGCGCCGACCGTTATTCCGAGCTGCGCGCCCTGCGCGGCCCCGACGACAGCGCCCCCGACGCGGCAGCGCCCCGGCGCGTCGAGATGAGCTACATCGGCGGATGAGGCCGCCAGCCATGGGTACCGCACCGGCCATCGCAGCGGCCGACATCACAGGCCTCGTGCTCGCCGGCGGGCGCGGCACCCGCATGGGCGGGGTCGACAAGGGCCTGCAGCTGCTCCAGGGCGAAGTGCTCGCCGCGCACGCCGTGCGGCGCCTGCGCCCGCAGGTCGGCCGCGTGCTGATCAATGCCAACCGGAACTTCGCCGCCTACGAAGCGCTGGGCGTGCCCGTGTTCGCCGACAGCGTGCCCGACCACCCCGGCCCACTGGCCGGCATGCTGAGCGGGCTCGAACACTGCCCCACGCCCTGGCTGCTCACCGTGCCCTGCGACACGCCGCGCTTTCCGCCCGACCTGGCAGCGCGGCTGGCCGAAGCCCTGGCCGCCGAGGGCGCCCACGCGCGCATCGCCATGGCCGCCGCACCTGAAACCGAGGCCGACGGCCGCACGGTGCTGCGTCGCCAGCCGGTGTTCTGCCTGCTGCACATCGAACTGCGCGACAGCCTGCGCCGCTTTGTCGAGGAAGGCGGCCGCAAGGTCGGCGCCTGGACCGCGCAGCACAACGCCCTGACCGTTCCCTTCGACCGCCCCGGCGACGCGCCCGACGCCTTCTTCAACGCGAACACGCTGGCCGATCTGCAGACGCTCGAACAGCCATGAGCCGCATCGCCGCCATTGCCGCCGACCTCGCGGACTACGACGCGGGCGACCTCGACGTCGACACCGTCGCCGCCTTTCTCGCGCGCCTCGTCGCGCCGCTGGCCGTGGCCGACGCCGAAGAGGTCGCGCTGCGCGACGCGCTCGGCCGCGTGCTGGCCGACGACCTCGTCTCGCCCGTGAGCGTGCCGCCGCACGACAACTCCGCCATGGACGGCTACGCCTTCGACGGCGCGCTGTTGCCGGCCGATGCGCCCATCGACCATTCGCTCACGCTGCGCGTGGCGGGCACGGCGCTGGCCGGCTCGGCCTGGCGCGGCGCGCTCGGGCCGCACGACGCGGTGCGCATCATGACCGGCGCGATGATGCCGGCCGGCCTGGACACCGTGATCCCGCAGGAGTTCTGCAAGGTCGACGGCGACCAGGTCTGCTTTCCGGCCCGCGTGCTGGGCCGCGGCGACAACCGCCGCCTGGCCGGCGAAGACCTGATGCAGGGCCAGCCGGCGCTGCGGCGCGGCGAGCGCCTGTCGCCGGCCGCGCTCGGCATGGTGGCCAGCCTCGGCCTGGCGCGCGTGACCGTGCGGCGCCGGCTGCGCGTGGCGTACTTCTCGACCGGCGACGAAATCCTCTGCCTGGGCGACACGCCGCGCGAAGGCGCCGTGTACGACAGCAACCGCTACACGCTGTTCGGCCTGCTCACGCGGCTGGGCTGCGAGGTGATCGACCTCGGCCTGGTGCACGACGACCCCGCCACGCTCGCCGCCACGCTGCAGCGCGCGGCGCGCGAGGCCGATGCCATCGTCACCAGCGGCGGCGTGAGCGCGGGCGCGGCCGACCACACGCGCGACGTGATGCAGCAACTGGGCGACATGGCCTTCTGGCGGGTCGCGATGCGGCCCGGACGGCCGCTGGCGGTGGGGCTGATTCCGCGTCCGCGCGAGGCCACGGCCACGTCGGCCGTGCTGTTCGGCCTGCCGGGCAATCCGGTGGCGGCGATGGTCGCGTTCCTGGCCTTCGTGCGGCCGGCGCTGCTGCGGCTGATGGGCTGCCACGACGAAGCCTGCGCCCCGCCGCCGCTGCTGCGCGCGCGCAGCGCCGGGCCCATCCGCAAGAAGCCGGGGCGCACCGAGTACCAGCGCGGCGTTGTCCGGCAAGTGCCGGGTTCGCTGCCCGAGGTGCGGGTGGCGGCGCACCAGGGATCGGGTGTGCTGAGCTCGATGCTCGAGGCCAACGGACTCGTGGTGCTGCCCCACGACCAGGGCCATGTCGACGCCGGGCAAGAGGTCGACGTGATGATCTTCGAGGGGTTGATCTAGCCCCAGGCCCTGCCGCTGAGGGTCAGATCCGGCCCAGGGCCTTGTCCACGCCCTTGTTGGCCAGCATGTCGGCCCGCTCGTTGCCCGGGTCGCCCGAGTGGCCCTTCACCCAGCGCCACTCGATCTGGTGACCGCCCTCGGCCACCAGCTTGTCGAGCCGCTGCCAGAGCTCGACGTTCTTCACGGGCTGCTTGGTCGAGGTCAGCCAGCCCTTGGCCTTCCAGCCGCGAATCCACTCGGTGATGCCCATGCGCACGTACTGGCTGTCGAGGTACAGCAGCACCTTGCAGGGCCGCTTGAGCGCGGCCAGGCCCTCGATCACCGCCGTGAGTTCCATGCGGTTGTTCGTGGTGTTGAGTTCACCGCCGAACAGTTCCTTCTCGGTGGGGCCCGACTTGAGCCACGCGCCCCAGCCGCCCGGTCCCGGGTTGCCCTTGCACGCGCCATCGGTGTAGATCACGACTTCGTTCAAACTGACTGTTCCTTTTTTCTCTAGCGTCATGCGGGCGATGCTGCCCGCGTCCATGGATTCGTTCGTTCACTGCTTGCTGCGGTGCACCTTGCCCGCGATGGGCACCGGCGCCGTCGCCCGCGCACCGCTGCGGCGCCAGTCGGTGCTCAGCAGGCGCATGCCGCGCACGCGCTTCACCGCCACCAGGAAGTAGGCGGCGCCGAAGATCGGCCACCAGCGCTCGCCGGCGGCGTCCATCCAGCGCGAGCGCTCCAGCCAGGCTTCGCTGCGCACCGCCGGCCGGTAGATGCCGAAACGGCCCGACTCCACCTCGAAGCTCAACAGGCGCAGCCAGTCGCGCATGCGCCAGTAGCCGATGAACTCGCCGGCCTCGGGCAGGAAGGTCTCGCCCAGGCCCAGCCGGCGGTACAGGTGCCCGCGGCGCTGCCGCAGGCCCCACAGGCTGGTCGGGTTCAGGCCGCAGATCACCACCCGGCCCTCGGGCACCAGCACCCGCTCGACCTCGCGCAGCGTGGCGTGCGGATCGGGACTGAGTTCCAAAGCATGCGGCAGCACCACGAGATCGAGGCTGTTGGCCGCGAACGGCAAGGCGGCGAAGTCGGTCACCAGCGTGGCCTTGCCGGCCCGCACCGGGTCGGTCAGGGCCAGCCAGCGGTGCGGCATGCGGTTGGTGCGCAGCCCGTTGACCTCGGCCGCGCCGAGCTGCAAGGCGTGGTAACCAAAAACATCGGCCACCGCCTCGTCGAACTGGGCCTGTTCCCAGGCCAGGAGGTAGCGACCGGGGGGGGTCGCGAACCAATCCTGCAAACCTATAATTTGACCGCTCATGACCCTTGTTCCGCTGCCCGCTTTTGCTGACAACTACATCTGGATGCTGCACGACGGGCACCACGCCATCGTGGTGGACCCGGGCGATGCCCAACCGGTGTTCGATGCGTTGGCGCACCACAAGCTGCAGCTGGCCGCGATTCTAGTCACGCACCACCACCCCGATCACACGGGCGGCGTGGCCGCGCTGCATGCGGCCACGGGCGCGAAGGTGTGGGGCCCGGCGCGCGAGCGCATCCCCGAGCCCTTCACGCCGCTGGTGCAGGGCGACATCGCGCAGGCCCTGGGCCTGCGCTTCGAGGTCATCGACGTGCCGGGCCACACGGCCGGGCACATCGCATACTTTCTGCCGGCCTCGGCCACGCAGGCCCCCGTGCTGTTCTGCGGCGACACCCTCTTCTCCGGCGGCTGTGGCCGCCTGTTCGAGGGCACGCCTGCGCAGATGCTCGCCTCGCTCGACGCGCTCGCCGCGCTGCCCGGCGACACGCGTGTGTGCTGTGCGCACGAATACACACTTGCTAACCTGAAGTTCGCCCGCGCCGTGGAACCCGGCAACGACGAACTCACTCACTACAACGCGCATTGCGAAAGCCTGCGCGCACAGGGGCAGCCCACGCTGCCCTCGCAACTGGCGATCGAACGCCGGATCAACCCCTTTCTTCGCAGCCGCGAAGCCACCGTCTTTCGAGCAGTGCGGGCCCATGCCGAGCTTTCCGCGGATGCCGCCGAAGCCGAGGTGTTCGCCGCGCTGCGCCAATGGAAAAACGACTTCCGATGAAATTTATCGTTGCCACCTGCCTCGCAGGCTCCCTGGTACTCGCGGGCTGCGCGAGCACGGACAACAGTGCTTCTTCCTCCCCCACCGCCAAGGCCGGCACCGCTGCCGGCGGCACCGGCGCCCGCCCCTCGGGCAGCGCCACGCCCATCTATCCGCGCGACGCCAACCTCAGCCCGCTGACCAGCGGCCAGGCCCGTTCGCAGAGCGTGGTCACGCTGGCACCGCCGGCCGACATGTGGGACCGCATCCGCCGCGGCTTCAAGATGCCCAACCTCGAGAGCGACCTGGTGCGCGACCGCGAGCAGTGGTACGCCAGCCGGCCCGACTACATCCAGCGCATGACCGAGCGCTCGAACAAGTACATCTTCCACATCGTCGAGGAACTCGAGCGCCGCAACATGCCGACCGAGCTGGCGCTGCTGCCGTACATCGAGAGCGCCTTCAACCCGCAGGCCGTGTCCAGCGCGCGCGCCGCCGGCATGTGGCAGTTCATGCCCGCCACCGGCACCGACTTCGACCTGAAGCAGAACATCTTCCGCGACGACCGCCGCGACGTGGTGGCCTCCACCCGCGCCGCGCTCGACTACCTGCAGAAGCTCTACGGCATGTTCGGCGACTGGCAGCTCGCACTGGCCGCCTACAACTGGGGTGAAGGCAGCGTGGGACGTGCCATCGCCAAGAACCAGCGCCTGGGCCTGCCCACCACCTACAGCGACCTGTCGATGCCGGCCGAGACCCGGCTGTACGTGCCCAAGCTGCAGGCCGTGAAGAACATCGTGGCGAATCCGCAGGCCTTCAACGCCGAGCTGCCGCTGATCGCCAACCACCCCTACTTCCAGACCGTGCCGCTCACGCGCGACCTCGACGTGGAACTGGCGGCCAAGCTGGCCGACGTGCGCATCGAAGACTTCCGCGCGCTCAACCCCGCCGCCCACAAGCCCGTGCTGATCGCGGCCGGCACCTCCGACATCCTGCTGCCCTGGGACAACGCGGCAGTCTTCAAGCGCAATTTCGACGCCTACTCGCAAGGCCAGTACGCCAGCTGGACTGCCTGGGTCGTGCCCAGCACCATGACGGTGGCCGATGCCGCCCAGCGCTCGGGCATGAGCGAGTCGGACCTGCGCGCGCTCAACAACGTGCCGCCGCGCATGCTCATCAAGGCCGGCTCCACGCTCATCGTGCCGCGCGGCGCGCGTGTGAAGGAAGACGTGGCGGCGGTCGTGGCCGACGGCGGCCACCTGAGCTTCCAGCCCGAGATCATCACGCGCCGCACCACCGTCAAGGCCGGCCGCTCGGACAACGTGGCGAGCATCGCGCGCCGCTACAACCTCAAGCCTGCGGCCGTGGCCGACTGGAACGACGTCAACACGAGCCACGCCTTCAAGCGCGGCTACAGCGTGGTCGTGTACCTGCCAGTGCGCGCCACGCCTGCGGCCCGTGTCGGCTCGGGCGCAGCACCCGCGCGCGGCCGTGGCGCCGTGGTGGCCACCTCCAAGCGCGGCGGTGTGCCGGCCAAGACCGCCGCACGCGGCAGCAGCAGCGCCAAGCAGGCGGTGGTGCGCCAGCCGCGCGGCGGCACGCCGTCCAAGCACAAGCGCTGAGCACCGTCGTCGGCAGCGGCAACGCCGCGCCGCTCAGGGGTGCGGCGTCTGCCCGGCCCCGGCCCGGCGGCGCACCACGGCCTCCAGCGCCGCCACGGCCACCATCACCAGCGTGGTCAACGAGCCCACCACCAGGATCGAGAGCTGTGAGGCGAACACCGCCAACACCGCGAGCAGCGCCAAGCCGTACAGGTGCGACTGCGGCATGAAGCCGCGCACCACGCGCTTGAACAGCGCATTGCCGAACAGGTAGATCGCCGGCCCACCCAACAGCGGTCCGAGGTGCTTCCATTGCGCATGGTGCGAACCCTCGCCGATCACGAGTTCGTCGGCCACGGCGCAGACGATGATGCCGGCCACCAGGATCACATGCGTGTAGTGGAACTTGGCGCCGATGCCGCCCGGGTCCTTGGCGTGCTCGATGACGTGCGTCGCTTCCTTGGCGCTGGTGTCGAAGTACATCCACCACATCGCGAGGCTGCCGGCGAAGCTCACGAGCAGCGCGAACAGGTCGACACCGTGCCATTCGGTGTGGTGGCCGAAGGCGATGCCGGTGGCCAGCACCGATTCGCCCAGCGCCACGATCACGAACAGCTGGCAGCGCTCGGCCAGGTGGCCGCCGTCAATGGTCCAGTCGGCGGTGGTCGACCGCCCGAGGCCCGGAAAGCGCAGGCCAATCATCGGCGCCACGTACTCGCACGAGACAGCAGCCATCCACAGCAACAGGCGCGCCGTGCCTTGCTGCGCCAGGCCGCCCGCGATCCAGAACACCGCGGCCACGCAGTTCCAGGCCAACAGGCGCCGGAAGTTGGGCGCCAGCGCATGGTCGCGCCCCACCGCCACCAGCATGCCGAAGGTGCGCCCGACCTGGATGCCTGCGAAGCACAGCGCGAACACCAGCCCGCGCTCGCCGAAGGCATCCGGCAATGCCGACGCCATCACCATCGCCAGCAGCATGACGCCGAACAGCATGGCCCGTATGCGCAGCGTGCCCGGGTTGAACCAGTTGGTCGTCCACGCCGTGTACTGCCAGCCGAGCCACACCGCAAACCACATCACCAGCGTCTGCAAGGCGCCCAGCAGCGTGAGGTGGTCCAGCAGGTAGTGGGACAGCTGCGTGACGGAAAAGGCATAGACCAGGTCGAAGAACAGCTCTTCGTTCGACACCCTTGCGGCTTCGCCGCGCGAGCGCAAGGTACTCCCGCGCTGGTTCCCGTGGTTGTGGTTCAAGATTCACTCCCAGATGTTGTTGTCGCCCCCCACGGGCGCTCTGGCGCGATCATCGCACTGGCGGCCTACAGCTTCTCGGTCTCGCCGCTCCTGGGTTGCCACTTCATCAGGCGCTTCTCGATCAGCCCCACGAGCCCGTCGAGTGCCAGCGCGAAGGCCGTGAGCACCACGATGCCCGCAAAGACCGTGTTCACGTCGAAGGTGCCCTCGGCCTGCAGGATCAGGTAGCCCACGCCGCGCGCCGAGCCCAGGTACTCCCCCACCACCGCGCCCACGAAGGCCAGGCCCACGGAGGTGTGCAGGCTGGAGAACACCCAGCTCGTGGCGCTGGGCAGGTACACCGTGCGCAGCAGCTGCCGCTGGTTGGCGCCCAGCATCTTCGCGTTGGCCAGCACCACCGGGCTCACTTCGCGCACGCCCTGGTAGACGTTGAAGAACACGATGAAGAACACCAGCGTGACGGCCAGCGCCACCTTGCTCCAGATACCCAGGCCGAACCACAGCGCGAAGATCGGCGCGAGGATCACGCGCGGCATCGAGTTGGCGGCCTTGATGTACGGATCGAGGATCAGGCTCGCCGTGGGCGCCAGCGCCAGCCACAGTCCGCAGCCCAGCCCGAGCGCCGTGCCGATGCCGAAGGCCAGCACCGTTT
Source organism: Variovorax sp. GW821-FHT09A10 (assembly GCF_059418385.1). Lineage (NCBI taxonomy): Bacteria > Pseudomonadati > Pseudomonadota > Betaproteobacteria > Burkholderiales > Comamonadaceae > Variovorax > Variovorax sp. GW821-FHT09A10. The sequence continues at coordinate 37,749 of NZ_JBWKPT010000002.1, read as the reverse complement.
CGAGCAGCGTCGTGCCCAGGTGGCGGTAGATGTCGGCGTTGCCCTTCAGTCCTTCGGGAAACAGCAGGTTCGGCGGCACCTCGAAGGGCAGGAACCAGCTCCAGATGCGCCCCGCCACCACGATCGGCTGGCCGAGGAAAAAGGCGATCTGGTCATTGCGCGACGCCACATGCCAGGTCACGAGGATCACGGCCAGCAGCATCAGCTGCCAGAAGCGCGCATGGCGTGCATCGAGGCGCGGCATCATGCGGCCTTCCTCAGTTGCTGCGCGTAGCCCTTGAGCACCTCGTCGCGCAGCACCTCCCAGATCTGGCGATGCAGCTCCACGAAGCGCGGCTGCGTGCGCACCTCGGCCACATCGCGCGGACGCGGCAGGTCGATCGCGAACTCGCCGATCGGCCGCGTCGCCGGGCCGGCCGACAGCACCACCACGCGGTCGCTCATCGCAATCGCCTCGTCGAGGTCGTGCGTGATGAAGAGCACGGCCTTCTTCTTCGCGCTCCAGAGTTCGAGCACTTCGTTTTCCATCAGCTGCCGCGTCTGCACGTCGAGCGCGCTGAAGGGCTCGTCCATGAGGATGATGTCGGGGTCGAGCACCAGCGTCTGCGCCAGCGCCACGCGCTTGCGCATGCCGCCCGAGAGCTGGTGCGGGTAGCGATCGCCGAAGCCCGAAAGGCCCACACGCGAGAGCCAGGCTTCGGCCTGCGCGTGCGCCTCGGCATCGGGCACGCCGCGGTACTGCAACCCCACCTTCACGTTGTCGATGGCGCTGCGCCACGGCATCAGCGCCTCGGTCTGGAACATATAGCCCGCGCGCTTGTTCACGCCCGTGAGTGCCCGACCGAAGACCTTCACCCCGCCCGACGACGGCTCGAGCAAGCCCGCGCCCACATTCAGCAGCGTCGACTTGCCGCAGCCCGTGGGCCCGACCACCGAGACGAACTCGCCCGCCCCGATGCGCAACGTGGTGTCGTCCACCGCCGTGTAGCGCTGGCCCGGGTCGTCCTTCGAAAGGAAGGTGCAGCGGATGGAAAGGAGTTCGAGGGCGTAGTCGGACATGGCGCTCCGGAAGAAAAAACCCGGCCGAAGCCGGGTTGCTGAACGTTCGCAATCAGGCTTTGAACCTGTCTTTCGCACGCTTTGCAAAATCGTTGGTGTAGGTCCTGGCGAGGTCGATCTTGTCGGCCTTGACCGAGGTGTCGAAGCTCGCGATGGCGTTGAGCGCCGTCTTCGGCCCTTCGGCCGGCACGAGGCCGTCGGTGGCGATGGACTCGCGCACCTTGTCGAAGGACGCGAGGTACAGCGCGCGGTCGCCCAGCAGGTAGGTCTCGGGCACCGTCTTGATGATGTCGCCCGGCCCCGCCGTCTGCAGCCACTTGAGGCCGCGCACGATCGCGTTCGCCAGCGCCTGGCAGGTGTTGGGGTGCTTCTGGATGAAGTCGATCGGCGCGTAGAGGCAGGCCGCAGGCATCGGCCCACCGAACACCTGCTCGGTACCCTTGAGCGTGCGCGTGTCGCTGATGATCTTCACATCGCCCTTCTGCTCCAGCATCGTCATCACCGGGTCGGTGTTGCTGATGGCGTCGATCTGGCCCGAGCGCATCGCGGTGAGCGCACCGGCCGCCACGCCCACGCCGATGAAGCTCACGTCGCTGGCCTTGAGACCACCGCGCGAGAGCACGAGGTTGGCCACCATGTTGGTCGACGAGCCCGGCGCCGAGACGCCGATCTTCTTGCCGCGCAGGTCCTGGATGCCGGTGTAGCCCGCCATGTTCTTCGTCGACACGCCCACCGCGATCTGCGGCGCGCGGCCCTGCAGCACGAAGGCCTGGAAGAACTGGTTCTTGGCCTGCAGGTTGATCGTGTGTTCGTACGCACCCGAGCAGACATCGGCCGAGCCGCCCACCACCGCCTGCAATGCACGCGCGCCGCCGGCGAAGTCGGAGATCTCGACCTCGAGGCCTTCGGCCTTGAAGTAGCCCAACTGCTCGGAGATGGTGAGCGGGAGGTAGTAGAACGCCGCCTTGCCGCCCACCGCGATGGAGACCTTGGTCTTCTCCAGCTTGGCCTGCTGCGCAAAGACCCGCGGCAATGCAATCGCTGCGGCAGCGATGGCGGAAGCGGAGATGAGGGTTCTGCGATGAAGCATGGCGCGGTCCTGCGGGGCTCTGTGATTCTTGTGAACTGAATCGAGCTTAGGCGTGCGCCGTGTGGGCCTGCATCGGGGTCATCCCGTGCGGGTTTCCACGTAAGCACGAAGGCCTCCTGGAGAAGCCTTCGCCAAGGCGCTATCGCGCCAGAAAAAGTATCGCGATATTGACCAGGAACGCGAGTGCCCAGACCGCGCTGCGCGCGCTCGGCGCGCCGCGGATGTAGAGCGCGAGATAGATCACGCGCAGCACCACGTAGGCCACCGCGAGCATGTCGAGCCGCGCCTGCGCCACGCCGAGCTGGTGCGCAATGACCACCGCGCCGATGAAGAACGGCAGGCCTTCGAAGCTGTTGGCCTGCGCGCTGTTGGCGCGTGCGCGCCAGCCGCTTTGCTTGGCGGCCCAGTCGCGCGGATGCATGTTGTCGCGCACGCCGAAGCTGCCCGCCTTCGCGATCCATGCCGCGAGGTACGGCAGGCCGCAGGCGATGAACACGCACCAGTAGGCGACGGTGAGCAGGGAGAAGGTCATGGTGGCGACAACAAAAGGAAAGAACGAACGCGGCCTTGAACAGGCCGCGCGTCAGCGGCGATCGACCAGCGCGTGCGCGATGGTGCCGAGGTCGACGTACTCGAGTTCGCTGCCGGCCGGCACGCCGCGCGCGAGACGCGTCACGGTGAGCCCGTGCTGCTTGAGCGCCTCGCCGATCACATGCGCCGTGGCCTCGCCTTCGGCGGTGAAGTTGGTCGCAAGGATGACCTCGCTCACCGTGCCGTCGCGTGCGCGGTCGAACAGCTTCTGCAGGCCGATGTCCTTCGGCCCGATGCCGTCGAGCGGACTGAGCTTGCCCATGAGCACGAAGTAGTAGCCGCGAAAGGCGCCCGTGCGTTCGAGCGCGGCCTGGTCGGCCGGTGTCTCGACCACGCACAGCTTGGTGCCGTCGCGCCGCGAGTCCATGCAGACATGGCAGATCGGCGCTTCGGTGAAGGTGTTGCACAGCTCGCAGTGCCGCACCTGGCCTGCCGCCTGCTGCAATGCGCGCGCGAGCAGCTGCGCGCCCTCGCGGTCGTGCTGCAGCAGGTGGAAGGCCATGCGCGAGGCCGACTTGACGCCGACACCGGGCAACCGGCGCAGCGCATCGACCAGCGCATCGAGCGAACTGGCGTCTGCCATGCCTCGCTTAGAACGGCAGCTTCATGCCGGGCGGGAGACCGGGCATGCCGGCCGTCAGCTTGCCCATCTTCTGCTCGCTGGTTTCCTCGGCCTTGCGCACGGCGGCGTTGAAGGCGGCAGCCACGAGGTCTTCGAGCATGTCCTTGTCGTCGGCCAGCAGGCTGGGGTCGATGGTGATGCGCTTGACGTCGTGCTTGCAGGTCATGACGACCTTGACGAGACCGGCGCCCGACTCGCCTTCGACCTCGATGTGCGCCAGCTCTTCCTGGGCCTTCTTGAGGTTGTCCTGCATTGCCTGCGCCTGCTTCATGAGGCCGGCCAGTTGTCCTTTGTTGAACATCGTTGGTCCTGTCTGTGATGGGTTGGTGATGGAAAGAATACGGTCGAAAAATGCGGCGACTGCGGCGCCGGCTTCAGAGGGGCTTCAGCGATCCGGGCACGATCTTCGCATCGAAGTCGCGCATCAGCATCTGCACCTCGGGGTCGCTGCGGATGGCTTCCTCGGCCACCCGCTGGCGCTCGTCGGCCGCCTGCTTGTTGCGGCGCGCCGGGCTGTCGACCACGCCGCCGATCTCGATGGCCAGCCTCACATTGTGGCCGAGGCCCTGCAGCGCCGCCGTGAGCTTCTCGCGGCTGGACGGCTGGTTGAGGGTTTCGCGCTCGATGCGCAGCATCCACTGGTCGGTGTCGCGCGCCACCAGCTGCGACTGCAGCGCGAGTTCGCGCGCCAGCGCCGCCACGCTTTCGGCCGCGACGAGCTGCATGACCGTGGCATGCCAGAAGTCGCCCTCTTCGCTCGGCGGGATCGGGGTGTAGGTGCTGCGCTGTTCTTCTTCGCGCGGCACGTCGCGCTGGCCGGGCGGCGGCTGCACGCGGATCGGCACGCCGACCACATGGGCCGCGGGGGCGTCGGACGCCTCCTGCGGGGCAGGCCGGGGCATGGGCTGGCGCTGCGGGGCATCGACCACCGCGAGCCGCTGGCCCGCCGGCGCGGGTTGTGCGGGTGGTTGCGAAGGCGCGGCAGCGGGTGCCGAATCGGGCACCGAAGGCCGGGAAACCGGGGCGGCTTCGCGCGCGGGAGCCCGCGGCGCGGCGCCGCCGGCGTCATTCAGAGTTTTTTTTTCCGTGGAGGCCGTCGAGGCGGCCGCATGGGAGGGCTTGAAGGCCAGCAGCCGCAACAGCACCATGGTCAGCGCCGCGTACTCGTCGGGCGCCAGGCCCAGCTCGCCGCGCCCATGCAGGCACAGGCTGTACAGCAGCTGCGTCTCGTCGGCGGGCATCAGCGACGCCAGGCGCGCCGTGTCGGCCGCGTCGGGGTCGGTGGCCGCATCGGCCGATTCGGCGCGCGAGGGCACGGCCTGCAGCACCGCCATGGCCTGCAGCACCGCCGTCATTTCTTCGAGCGTGGATGCGGCGGACATGCCGTCGCGGCGCAGCGCCTCGGAGGTGTCGACCACGGTCTTGCCGTCGCCTTGCGCCAGCGCCTCGATCAGGCGGAACACATGGCCGCGATCGACGCTGCCGAGCATCTGGCGCACGCCGGTCTCGAGCAGCTCGCCGTTGCCGAAGGCGATGGCCTGGTCGGTGAGCGAGAGCGCGTCGCGCATCGAGCCGCGCGCGGCGCGCGCCAACAGGCGCAGCGCCTGCGGCTCGGCCGGCACCTGTTCGGTCTGCAGCACGCCCGTGAGGTGTTCGAGCACCGTCTCGGGCGCCATCGGCCGCAGGTTGAACTGCAGGCAGCGCGACAGCACCGTCACCGGCACCTTCTGCGGATCGGTCGTGGCCAGCACGAACTTGAGGTACTCGGGCGGCTCCTCGAGCGTCTTGAGCATCGCGTTGAACGCGGTGTTCGTGAGCATGTGCACTTCGTCGATCATGAAGACCTTGAAGCGCCCCTGCACCGGCTTGTAGACCGCCTGCTCGAGCAGCGACTGCACTTCGTCCACGCCGCGGTTGGAGGCCGCGTCGAGCTCGGTGTAGTCGACAAAGCGGCCCGAATCGATGTCGCGGCAAGCCTGGCACACGCCGCAGGGCGTGGCCGTGATGCCGCCCTGCCCGTCCGGGCCCTGGCAGTTGAGCGACTTGGCCAGGATGCGCGACACCGTGGTCTTGCCCACGCCCCGCGTCCCGGTGAACAGATAGGCGTGGTGCAGGCGCTGCGTCGTCAGCGCGTTTTCCAGCGCCTGGACCACATGCCCCTGACCGACCATCTCACCGAAGGTTTTCGGACGGAACTTGCGAGCGAGCACGAGATAAGACATTGCGGGCATTCTAAAAGGCGCGGCGGGGGTCACTTCACGCTTGTTTCCCATCCACCGTCGAAATGATTCACGCCCCGGCCAAGGGGCAAATTCGCGCGGTTAGAATGCAGGCTGACGGGCCTCCCTGCATGGTGAAGTGGCCAACCGGGTCAGGTGGGGAACCAAGCAGCCCTAACTGCGTAGTCAGTGCCAGGGGTAAGGCTCGTCAACCTAACATCCAGAAGCCGTGAGTTCCTTTGCAGAGAACTCACGCGCTGTGTCCAGGGGTTACCGACCCCGGACACCTCAAATTCCCAGAACTTCGCGCAGCCATCCATGGACTTGGACATCCGGCCCGCCCGCATCAGCGATCTCGAAGCGCTGGTGCGCCTCGACACCGTGGCCGCGCACGATGCGCGCCGCACTGTGCAGATCCGGGGCTGGATCGAGGATCGCTTCTGCCACGTGATCGAGATGGATGGCGACGTCGCCGCCTACGGCGTGCTGCACCACCACTTCTTCGACTGCGGCTTCATCGAGATGCTCATGGTCGGCGAGCGATTTCGCCGCAGGCGGCTCGGCCTGCGGCTCGTCGATCACTTCCGGTCGATCTGCGAACGCCCCAAGCTCTTCACCTCCACGAACCGCTCCAACGCGGCGATGCACGCGCTGCTGAAAGAAGCCGGGTTCAGAGAGAGCGGCCACATCGAGAACCTCGATGCGGACGACCCCGAGCAGGTGTTCTTCTGGCCCTGCGAGCGCTGAGCAGGCCTGCGGCTACAGCCCCAGACGCTGGATCGCGCCGCGCGCTGCAGCCGCGCCGCTGGCCATCGCCGCCGTGAGCAGGTAGCCGCCGGTCGGCGCTTCCCAGTCGAGCATTTCCCCTGCTGCGAACACACCGGGCAGCGCCGTCGCCATCAGGGCCGGATCGAGTGCGTCGAAGCGCACGCCGCCCGCCGTGCTGATCGCCTCATCGACCGGCCGCGTCGCGACCAGCTTCAGTGGCACCGCCTTGATGGTGGCCGCCAGTTGCGCCGGGTCCTGCATCGCTTCCTTGCTCAGCGCTTCGTGCAGCACGCCCGCCTTGATGCCCTCGATGCCGAGGCGGCTCTTGAGGTGGCTGCTCAACGAACGTGCGCCGCGCGGGTGCTTGACCGCGGCGAGCACCTGCTCGGCGCTGCGATCGGGCAGCAGGTCGAGCAGCAGCGTCGCACTGCCGTTCGCTGCGATCTCGTCGCGCAACAGCGCCGACGCCGCATAGACCAGACTGCCTTCGATGCCGGTGGCCGTGGCGACGAACTCGCCCTTGCGCGCGAAGTGCCGCCCCTGGCTGTCGGTGAAGGCGATCGCGACCGACTTGAAAGGCTGCCCCGCGAAGCGGCTTGAAAAATGCTCGCTCCAGCCTGCGCCGTCGAAGCCGCAATTGGCCGGCAGCAGCGGCGCCACCGCCACGCCTTGTGCCTGAAGCCACGGTGCCCACGCGCCGTCGGAGCCCAGGCGCGCCCAGCTCGCGCCGCCCAGGGCCAGCACCACGGCGTCGGCCTTGGCGGTGACCTCGCCCGCCGGCGTCGCAAAGCGCAGCGCGTTCGCATCGAAGGCCCCGTCGCCCACCCAGCGGTGCCGCATGTGGAACTGCACGCCCGCGGCGCGCAAACGATGCAGCCAGGCGCGCAGCAAGGGCGCGGCCTTCATGTCGGTCGGGAACACACGACCCGAGGTGCCGACGAAGGTCTCGATGCCCAGCCCGGCCGCCCACTCGCGCGCCTGCTGCGGGCCAAACTTGGCGAGCAGCGGTTCGAGCTGCGCGCGGCGCTCGCCGAAGCGCGTCACGAACACATCGAAGGGCTCCGAGTGCGTGAGGTTGAGGCCGCCGCGGCCAGCCAGCAAGAACTTGCGGCCGACCGAGGGCATGGCGTCGTACACATGCACCTGCGCGCCGGACGCGCTCAGCACTTCGGCCGCCATCAGGCCGGCAGGTCCGCCGCCAATGACGGCGACGGTAGAAGAAACAGTCATTCGAGATTCACCAGTTCGCCCTGCCCGGTCAGGAACGCGGCGCGCACCGTGGCACCGGGGTAGGCATGTTGCACGGCAGCGCGGTAGCGCTGCATCTGTGCGATCAGGGCCGCGTCCCGTTCGGGGCGCGCGGCCGATTTGTAGTCGAGGATCCACCATGCGCCGGTGGCGCGCTCGCGCACCAGCCGGTCGATGCGCAAGGTATCGCCCTCGTGGACCAGCGTGACTTCATTGCCATGCCAGTCGATGCTGCGATCGTCCCACACCCAGGCACCGGCGCCCGCGCGGATGCGCTGGGCCAGCGCCGCGGCGCCGCGTGCCTGCTGCGGATCGAGCATGAACTCGCGCGCGGCCGCCCGCACATGGGCCGGTGGCAGCGCCTCGCCGGGCACCGCCCATTCGAGCAATCGATGCATGGCCTGGCCGAACGCAGCGGCGCGCGCGTCGACCGTGGCGTCTTGTGCCTTTTTCTTTTCGAACGGCGCTCCGGTTGCCGCCACGAGCGGTGCGGGCAGGCGCTTCATCGCGAAGGTGCCCACCCCAGCCTCGCCGGCGGCGGAGGCTTCGACCAGCGGCTCGTCGGCCTCGGTCGGCTCGCACAGCGGCTCCAGCCGCGTCCACCAGCTGCCCTCGTTGGCGCGCGACGGCTTCACCGACGACAGCACCAGCCGCTCGCGCGCCCGCGTGGTCGCCACGTAGAGGCCGTTGAGTTCTTCGCGATGGCGCGCGTGCTGCTCTTCTTCGAGCAGTGCGGCGGCGCAGGCCGGCGGCGTTTTCTCGCTGGCCAGGAACACGAAGCGCGTCGGCGCGCTGTCGCTGCCCTTCCATTCGACCAGCACGCCCATGGTCTGGGCGCGCGGCGGCGGCGCGTCGCAGTCGAGCATCAGCACGGTGTCGGCTTCGAGGCCCTTGGCGCCGTGCACGGTCAGCAGCTGCACCGCTTCGGGCGCGGCCACGGTGGGTGCGCGCACGCCGCCCGCGCGCAGGGCCCGCACCAGGGCATAAGGCGTCGCGAAGCGCGCACCGTCGATGTCGAGCGAGGCGGCAACCAGCCCGCGCAGGTTGGCCAGCGCGCTCTGCCGCAAGGCCGCCGGCACCGCGGCGCCGAACTTCGCGAGCACGTCGCCGTCGTGAAAGATCGCGTCCAGCGCGTCGTGCGGCGGCATCGCCATCAGCCAGCGCTGCCAGCGGCGCAGCTGCACGCCCGCCTCGGTCAGCACGGGCGGCAGGCCTTCGCCCTTCTGGATCAGCGAGAACCAGCTGGCGACCGGCGTCTCGCGCTGGCAGCGGGCCAGCTGCACCAGCGTGTCGTCGTCGATGCCGAACAGCGGCGACTTGAGCGCGCGCGCCAGCGACAGGTCGTGCGCGGGCGACACCAGCGCGTCGAGCAACGCGACCACGTCCTGCACCTCCGGCGCGTCGTTCAGGTCGTTCTTTTCGGGCTGCTGCACGGGGATGTGGCGGCGGCGCAGTGCGTCCTGCATGGCCGACAAGCGGCTGCGGCGGCGCGCCAGCACCATGATCTGGCGCGGCGGCGTGCCGTCGGCGATGCGCTGCGCGACCCAGCGCGCGGCCTGCTCGCATTCCTTCTGCAGCAGCTGTTCTTCGGGGAGCACGCGCGGCGTGACGAGGCTGTCGCGCCAGTGCAGCATGCCGTCGTCGGCCGGCGTGGCGGCCACGGCGGTGTCGAGCGCGTCGCGGTCGATGGCGGGCAGCTTCAGCAGCTCGCCGTCGTCGCCGCGCTCGGTGGTGTGGGCGCGGTAGCCGTCGAACTCGCCGGCCGCCTGCGCGGCCAGCATCGCGCTGTTGACGAGGCCGACCACGGCGCGCGCGTTGCGGTGCGTGTGGTCGCAGTTGAGCAGTTCGCCGCCGAGCCCTTGGCGCACGAACTTCTTGGCGGCGATGAACACCTGCGGCTCGGCGCGGCGGAAACGATAGATGCTCTGCTTGGGGTCGCCCACGATGAACACGCGCGGCGCACTGCCGCCCGCGCCCGTGTAGGCGCTGAGCCAGCCGTAGAGCGCCTGCCACTGCAGCGGGTTGGTGTCCTGGAACTCGTCGATCAGCAGGTGCGCGACGCGCGCGTCGAGCCGCTCCTGCACCCAGCCCGACAGCGCCGACTGGCCCAAGAGCAGCTGCGCCGCCTGCTCGACGTCGTTCATGTCGACCCAGCCGTGGGCGCGCTTGACCTCGCCGAAGGCGGTGATCAGCAGGCGCGTGAGCCGCGTCATGCGCTGCTGGTAGAGCCAGGCCGCGTGCTGGGCCTGCGCGGCGCACAGAAGCTGCAGCTCGGTCTCGGCTTCTTGGGCGGCGGGGAATTTCTGCAGGTTCTTGGTGAGCCGGTCTTCGCTGGCGACGAAGAAGGTCTTTCGCAGCACGGCGAGCACGTCGGCCAGCGCCTCGGGTGCGGGCTCGCCGGTGCCGAACACGTCGATGATGGCTTCGGCCGCCTTCTGCGGTGTCTTGTTGGCCTCGCGGCCGAGAGCGGCGGCGCGGTCGAGCCAGCGGCGGCGCACGGCCTCGCCGCGCAGCGCGTCGGTCGGCACCTCCAGCCCCTGCAGGGCCGGGTACAGCACGTCGAACGGCGTCACCGCATCCTGGGGATCGGACAGCGAGAACTCGACCCGCTTCGACAGCGCCTCGCCCAGCGCCTTCGCCGTCTGCGAGCGGCCGTGCGTGGCGACGACGGCGTAGTAGTCGGCCAGCGCGCGCGCGTCGCCGGTCACGGCCTCGAAGAACGGACGCCAGGTGTGGTTGCGCGCCTCGGCATCGTCTTCGAGCAGCTCGTAGTTCGCGGGCAGTCCCAGCTCGCGCAGCACGGCGAGCGGCGCATTGCGCAGCAGGCCCGCGAACCACGCATGGAAGGTGCGGAACTGCACCGGGCGCCCGCCTTCGAGCAAGCGCCGGTAGAGCCCCTGCAGGCGCGGCACGGCCGCCTGCGCAGCCTCGGGTGTCATGCCGCGCATCACGAGTTCGCGTTGCGACGCGGCCGGATCGAGCTCGGCGAAGAGCGCGAGCCACTGGTCGAGCCGCTCGCGCATTTCGCCGGCGGCCTTCTTGGTGAAGGTGATGGCCAGGATCTCGTGCGGCTCGCAGGCGGAATCGCCCTCTTCGAGCAGCGCGCGCACGATGCGCGACACCAGCATCCAGGTCTTGCCGGCGCCCGCGCAGGCTTCGACCGCGACCGAGCGCCGCGGATCACAGGCAACGGTGTAGAAGGCCTCGCGCGCGACGTGCCGGCCGTTGTGTTCGTAGGCAGCGCCGTTCATGGCGTGACCTCCCAGAAATCCTTGCGGCACAGGCCGCGCGCGGCACAGAAATCGCAGACGCTGCCCTCGCCCAGCGGCGGCAGCGGCGCGCCCTGTGCGATGCGCGCGAAGTCGTCGATGATGCCGGCGACCAGCGCATCGCGCGCCTCGACCACGGTGGGCTGCTCGACGGTCTGCGTGCCGGACGACTTCTCGCCCACGTTGACGTAGGCCGCGCGCAAGGTGTCGTCGGCCACCAGCGCCGCATAGAAGGCGAGCTGCGTGTCCTCGGTCGGGTCCTTCACGCGCTCCTTGGTGACGGAGGCGGTCTCGGTCTTGTAGTCGATCACGAAGGGCTGGCCGTCGGCCGTGCGGTCGACGCGGTCGAGCCGGCCGACCAGCCGCAGGATGCCCAGAGGCTGCTCCTTCCACGGCTCGGCCTCGACGAAGACCGCCCCGTCTGCTTCATGTTTCACGAGCCATTCGAGATACCCGTCGCGCACCGCCGGCCACGCCGCGGCGAAGGGCAGGAACTCGGCATCGGAGTAGCCGAGCGCCTGCGTGACATCGCGTGCGGTGTCGGCCAGCAGCGTGGCGCGCGCCTGCGCATCGTTCGTCGGCGCATCGCGCAGGGTCTCGTGGAACTGGCCGAGCACCGCGTGCAGCCAGTTGCCGAAGTCGCGCTTGTCGACCTCGGCATCGAGCTCGTCGGCGGTGCGCAGGCCCAGCTGGCGTAGCGCGAAGAAGCGATAGGGACAGCGGCGCAGGTCTTCGTAGACGCTGGTCGACACGTTGGTGAGCGGCAGCAGCGCGCCCGAGGGCGTCGGCCGCAGGGTCGGCGTGACGGCGACGTCGCGCGGCGTGCGCGGATCGACGCCCGGCTGCAGCGCGTGCGCGAGCTGCAGGGCCTGCACCAGCGGGCTCGGCCGCACGGGTTCGCCGCTGGCGTCGGAATGGCGCCAGACCAGGTCGCAGCTCGGGTTGCGCGTGGCCATGGCCCAGGCCGCGCGCTGAGCGATCTCCAGCACCTCGCGCGAGGCCAGCCCCAGGTCGAGGCGCTGCGCCGCACTCCAGTTGCCCGGCGGCTCGGGCGACGCGGGCATGCGGCGGTCGTCGCAGCCGGGAATGACGACGGCGCCGAAGACGCGGCCCAGCAGTTGGTACATCGGCAGCACGGACACCTTGGGCGCCTCGTCGCCGGCGGGCGGCACGAAGCTGGCGTCCTCGAGCACGTCGCGCGCCCAGGCCGTGAACTCGGCCAGGCTGTGGCGCCCGCCGGGAAACTCGTCGTCCTCGCCGTGCGCGTCGGCATCGAGCCAGAGGGCGGCGATCACCTTGGCGCCCGCGAAGTCGGCGGTGAGCGCGCCCCACTGCTCGCCGGCCGTCAACAGTTCGCGCAGCGCGCGGTGCCACTCGGCCAGGGAACGCGCGCGCGCCATCGGGGCGCGGCGGGTTTCGATGGTGGCTGTGAAAGCGCGCAGGCCTTCGTCCTGCGGCTTGTCGCTGCGCGCGATCAACGCGCACCAGGCCTGCCAGTCGCGCACGCCTTCGCGTCGCAGGCGCATTTCGAGCGACTGCACGGCGTGCACATCGACCTCGGCGCCGCTCTTGAGCCATTCGAGCACCTGGTCGGTGGCGGCGTCGTGCGCGCAGGCGCGCAAGGCACTCATCAGCGTGGCGGCAGCGCGCGTGGTGGACAGCTTCCAGCCGGTTTCGTCGTGCGTGACGATGCCTTGCGTGCTCAGCTGGGCGCTGATGCGGCGGGTGAGCGCGCGATCGGTGGCGACCAGCGCGACCGGCGCGCGGCCCTCGGCCAGGTGCTGCAGCACGCAGGCGGCGGCCAGTTGGGCCTCGTCTTCGGGGTCGAGCGCCACGTGCGCATGGGCCGCAGATGGCGGGGCATCGGCGGGCACGAGCGGAATGCGGATCGCGCGGTCGCCCCACAGCGCGCACAGGGCCTGCGTGAGCGGATCGGTCTGGAAGCCTTCGAGCACGATCAGCGCATCGACCTGGCTGCGCGCCGCATCGCGCAGCAGCACGTCGGTCGCGTAGCCCGAGTTCGCGGCCCAGGCCACGGCGACGCGGATCAGCGCGCTCTCGATGCGGAACCACTCCGACTCGCTGCCCGCATCGGCCACCTTGGACGCCCCCTGGGCCCAGTCGCTGCCGCGCACGTCAGGCGCCACGGCGGATGCCAGCGGCGCCAGCTGGTAGGCCAGCTCGACCACCCGCCCCGCGAGCGCGAAGCGTTCGGCCTGGAAACCCGACTGCGCGAGCAGGCCCTGGGCCGTGACCAGGTCGCGCGCCATGTCGAAGGCGATGTCGTAGCCGGACGGCAGGAAGCCGCCCGCGCTGCGCGCCCAGTTGTGCGTGGTCTCGAAGCGCGGCACGAAGCCCGGGCTGCAGCAGCGCGCCCACATGCCGCGCGCGACCGCCATCAGCTGCGCGTACGGCACCAGCACCACGGTGCGCGCCGCATGCAACTGGCGCTCGTCGAGCGCGCGCACGATCCGCGCGACGACGCCGTCAGCGGGATCGCACCACAGGGCCTGGACGGGGTGGCCTTCGTTCATGTTCTATCGAGGGGGTTGAGGGGGTCGGCGGCAGGGCCGCAAAGGGCTTTGGCTATCGCCGCCATAGCCGGGCCGCATGGCACGTCGCCCCTTGGTTTCTGTCACAATGACCCGCACTTTAGCTGCACCGAAACTCTCTCTGCGCACAAGGACACATCACATGGCCAGCGAACTGATCAAACACATCTCCGATTCTTCCTTCGAGGCCGACGTGCTCAAGTCCAGCCAGCCGGTTCTGGTCGACTACTGGGCCGAATGGTGCGGTCCCTGCAAGATGATCGCCCCTATCCTGGACGAAGTCTCGGCCACCTACGAAGGCAAGCTGCAGATCGCCAAGCTCAACGTCGACGAGAACCGCGACATCCCCGCCAAGTTCGGCATTCGCGGCATCCCCACGCTGATGCTGTTCAAGGACGGCCAGCTGGCCGCCACCAAGGTCGGCGCCATGAGCAAGGCGCAACTCACGGCCTTCATCGACCAGCAACTCGCCTGATGCATTTCTTCCGGCCAGCGCGCAATGCGTTGGCCGGGGCGATTTTCCTGTCATAATCGCCCTCAGTTCACCGGGCCTTTCATCAGGCAACCGGTTCGAGTTCCCCGGTTCGTGAGGCAGTTCTTGCCCCACATCAAACCTCCCCCCGTTCCCGATTCGATTACCCCTCCAGGGGTCGTTCCATGCACTTAAACGAACTCAAGGCACTCCACGTGTCTGAAGTCTTCAAGCAGGCTGAGGCGCTTGAGATCGAAAACATCGGCCGCATGCGCAAGCAAGAGCTGATGTTCGCGATCATCAAGAAGCGCGCCAAGGCCGGCGAACAGGTCTTCGCCGACGGTGTGCTCGAAATCCTGCCCGATGGCTTCGGCTTCCTGCGCAGCCCCGACACCAGCTTCACGGCCAGCACCGACGACATCTACATCTCGCCCAGCCAGGTGCGGCGCTTCAACCTGCACACCGGCGACATGATCGAAGGTGAAGTGCGCACGCCCAAGGACGGCGAGCGCTACTTCGCACTGACCAAGCTGGACAAGGTCAACGACGGCGCACCCGAAGCCAACAAGCACAAGGTGATGTTCGAGAACCTGACGCCGCTGTTCCCCAAGGAACAGATGAAGCTGGAACGCGAAGGCGTCAAGGGCGAAGAGAACCTCACCGGCCGCATCATCGACATCATCGCCCCCATCGGCAAAGGCCAGCGCGCCCTGCTCGTGGCACCGCCCAAGAGCGGCAAGACGGTGATGATGCAGCACATCGCTCACGCGATCAGCGCCAACTACCCCGACGTGCACATGATGGTGCTGCTCGTGGACGAGCGCCCTGAAGAAGTGACCGAAATGCAGCGCACGGTGAAGGGCGAAGTCATTGCTTCGACCTTCGACGAGCCCGCAGCACGCCACGTGCACGTCGCCGAAATGGTGATCGAGCGCGCCAAGCGCCTGGTCGAACTCAAGAAGGACGTGGTGATCCTGCTGGACTCGATCACCCGTCTGGCCCGCGCCTACAACAACGTCGTGCCCTCGTCGGGCAAGGTGCTGACCGGCGGTGTCGACTCCAACGCACTGCAACGCCCCAAGCGCTTCCTGGGCGCCGCGCGCAACGTGGAAGAAGGCGGCTCGCTGACCATCATCGGCACCGCGCTGATCGACACCGGCAGCCGCATGGACGAAGTGATCTTCGAAGAGTTCAAGGGCACCGGCAACTCCGAAATCCACCTGGACCGCCGCCTGTACGAAAAGCGCGTGTTCCCGTCGATCCAGCTCAACCGCAGCGGCACGCGCCGCGAAGAACTGCTGCTGGCCCCCGAGATCCTGCAGAAGACCCGCATCCTGCGTCAGCTCATGTACAACATGGACGAGATCGAGTCGATGGAGCTGATGCTCAAGAACATGAAGGCGACCAAGACCAATGTCGAGTTCTTCGACATGATGCGTCGCGGCGGCTGAGCTTCAGGCTCTCCCGCAAAAGCGCGTTGGCCCTCACGGGTCAACGCGCTTTTTTCATGGGTGCTCGATGCGGATGGCTCGGCCTTCGACGGCGCTCTGACGGCCGATGTCGAGCAGTGCCATCAGCGCGACGGCCTGCTCGGGCGGCACGGGATTGGGCCCCTTTCCGAGGATCGCGTCGCGAACCGCCGCGTAGTAGTCGGCATAGTTACCGGCCTGCGTCGGCACCGCGTGAAAATGCGGCGCGCCGTCACTGCCAATCAATGTGAGCTCACCATCGATCGGATCGGCGCCCCACCCTTCGGCCGGCGGTCGCTGGCCAGCGCGCAGCGCGTCTTCCTGCGGGTCGACGCCGTGCTTGACGTAGCTGCCGCGCGTGCCGTGCACGATGTAGCGCGGCGCCGCATGGGCCGCGAGCGTCGTGGCGTGCAGCACCACGCGCAGGGGCGCATGGGGGCCGCCTTCGTAGCGCAGCACGGCATGGAAATAGTCTTCGACCAGCGCTCCATCGCGCAAAACGGCCGTGTCGAGCTGCAACGTGTCGGGCCGGCCGAAGAGCTGCACGGCCTGATCGACCAGATGCGCGCCCAGATCCACCCACAGGCCCGAACCCGGCACCGGCTGCTCTCGCCAGCGCTCGCGAACCTGGGGCCTGAAGCGGTCGAAATGCGATTCCAGGTACACCGGGCGCCCCAAGTCGCCAGACGCCAGGACCTGCTGGAGCGTCAGGAAGTCGGCGTCGAAACGCCGGTTCTGGTAGACCGAGAGCACGCGATTGTTGCGCTTTGACAACAATTCGAGCTCCCGCGCTTCGGCCACGTCGAGCGTGAAAGGCTTGTCGACGACCACGTGCTTGCCGGCCTCGAGCGCCGCTTTGGCGACCGGATGGTGCTGGGCATTGGGCGTCGCCACCACCACGAGGTCGATGTCCGCCCGGGCGACCAGCGCCGCCACGTCGGGCACCACGGCCACGCCCGGCCAGTCGGCATGCACCTTGTGCGGCTGCGAGCTCGCCACGGCCGCCAGTTCGAGCCCCGGAACGGCCGAAAGCACTGGGGCATGGAAGGTCTGGCCGGCAAAACCGTAGCCGACGAGGCCGGCGCGAAGGGGTGTAGAAGTCATGGGAGGGCCCGGTTTGCTCGCGATGGGGGCAGTATGCGATAATCATGGGCTCCGCGAAAAGTGCGGCTGGGCACGTCGCCCGGCTTCCTTGGCCCTCACACTTCACGTCAAAGGCCTCAGGGCGGCGCGCCAGATTGCTGGCACGCTGGTGGCTCTCGCATCGACCGCGCATTGATTCCAACAGCGCAAAAGGAAACACCATGGCAAAAGAAGGCATCCACCCGAATTACCGCGAAGTTCTGTTCGTCGACATGTCGAACGGCTTCAAGTTCGTGACCCGTTCGTGCGCGAACACCAAGGAAATGGGCAAGACCGACGACGGCCGCGAGCTGCCCCTGTTCAAGCTCGACACCACCAGCGAATCGCACCCCTTCTACACCGGCACGCAAAAGTCGGTGGACAACATGGGCGGTCGCGTCGAGAAGTTCCGCAACCGCTTCGGCAAGACCGCTGCCAAGTAATCAGGCACGCGCTCTGGCGTCGAGGGCAGCCCGGTTTACCGCGCTGCCCTTTTTCTTTCCAATCACCCCTTCGCCTCTTCCGCCTCGCCCTTGAACCAGCCGACCCCCGCGATCGTTGCCCAGAATGCCGTACGCCGGCTGCCGCGCGTCGCGTTGCTGCTGTTGTGCGCGGCCTACCTGCTGCCGGGCCTGCTCGGCCGGGGCCCCTGGAAGAGCGCCGACATCACGGCCTTCGGCTACATGGCCGAGCTGGCCCGCAGCACCGAGGGCATCGCCCGCTGGTTCGACCCGCTGCTGCTGGGCATGCGCCCCGAGACCCCCGCGCTGATTCCGTACTGGATCGGCGCCTGGGCAATCCAGCTCGCCCCGTCGTGGGTCAATCCCGACCTGGCCGTGCGCTTCGTGTTCGCGCTGATGCTGTGGGGCACCTTCACCGCGACCTGGTACGCCGTCTACTACCTGGCCCGCACGCCGCGCGCCCAGCCCGTGGCCTTTGCCTTCGGCGGCGAGGCGCGTCCCACCGACTACGCCCGCGCCATCGCCGACGGCGGCCTGCTGGCGCTGATCGCCTCGCTGGGCCTGGCGCAGCTGGGGCATGAAACCACGCCCGCGCTGGCCCAGCTGTACTTCGCCTCGCACCTGTTCTACGGCGTGGCCGCACTGCCCTACCGCCGCGTCGGCCCGGTGATCGCGCTCGTGGTCGGTACCCTTGGCGTGACGCTGAGCGGCGGCCCGACGGTCGGCCTCGCACTGGCGATCGGCAGCGCGGTGTACATGGTCTACGAACGCCGCCAGCGCGCCGCCCGACAAGCAGAAGGTCGCAGCGACGACGAGAGCCCCGGCTTCACTCGGCCCGCCCTGCTGACGATGATCGGCATCACCGTGCTGGCCGCCGCGCTGGTCTTCGGCCTGGGCCTGGCGCAATGGAAGATCACGCTGGGCCATTCGCTGCTGTCCGACGTGCGCAGCCAGGCCAAGCTGCTGCTGTGGTTCACCTGGCCGGTCTGGCCGCTCGCGCTCTGGACGCTCTGGCGCTGGCGCCGCCAGTGGCTCGAGCGCCACGTCGCGCTGCCGCTGTGGTTCGCGCTGGTGCCGCTGGCTGCCACCTGGACCACCGACTTCTCCGACCGCTCCCTGCTGCTGGCCCTGCCCGCCTTCGCCACGCTGGCGGCCTTCGCGCTGCCGACCTTCCGTCGCAGCGCAGCGGCGCTGATCGACTGGTTCAACGTGCTGTTCTTCAGCGGCCTGGCCGTGCTCGGCTGGATGTACTGGATCGCCATGCTGACCGGCGCGCCGCGCAAGCCGGCCGCCAGCGTCGCACGGCTGGTGCCGGGCTTCGAGGCCGCGTTCTCGCCGGTCGCCTTCGTGCTCGCACTGGCCGCCACGTTGGCCTGGTGCTGGCTGGTGCGCTGGCGCACCGGGCGCCATCGCGCCGCGCTCTGGAAGACGCTGGTGCTGCCGGCCGGCGGCACCGCCCTGTGCTGGATGCTGCTGATGACGCTCTGGCTGCCGCCCATCGACTACGCGCGCAGCTACGTCCCGCAGGTGCGCGCCGTGACGGAGCGCATCGGCCATCCGCGTTGCATCGCCGAGCTGGCGCTGAGCCGCCCGCACATCGCGGCGCTGCGCCACCACGGCAATCTCAACCTGCAGCCGCTGCTGCTGGGCAACGATTGCCCCTGGCTGCTCGTGAGCCCCGACACCATCGAGCGCCTGCACACCATCATCCCGATGGACCAATGGCGCTTCAGCGGCACCCTGCGCCGCCCCAGCAGCCCCGCGGACGACCTGCTGCTCTACGAAAAGATCGTGCGCTGACCCGTGAGCAGCAGCACCGACCGCACACAGAAGAACACCACCAGCGAACGGGGACTCATCGCGCGGCACGCCGGCACGGTGCTGATCGGCCAGCTGGCCGTGATGGCCTTCGGCGTGGCCGACACCATCATCGCGGGCCGCTACTCCGAAGGCGCGCTGGCCGCGCTCTCGGTGGGCGCCGCGATCTTCGTCAGCGTGTATGTCTCGCTGATGGGCGTGCTGCAGGCGCTGCTGCCGGTGTGGGCCGAACTGCACGGCGCCAACCGGGGCAGCGAAATCGGCCGCTCGGTGCGCCAGTCGCTCTACCTCGCGGCCATCGCCGTCGTGGTCGGCATGACCGTGCTGCTGCTGCCCGGCGCGGCGCTGCGCTGGACCCAGGTGCCCGCCGACATGCGCGGCGAGGTCGAGGCCTACCTCGCGGTGCTGGCCTTTGCGCTGGCGCCCGCCCTGCTCTTTCGCCTCTTCAGCACGCTGAACCAGAGCCTGGGCAAGCCCAAGCTCGTGACCTGGCTGCAGCTGGCCTCGCTGCTCGTGAAACTGCCGCTGTCGGTCTGGTTCACTTTCGGCGGTGCCGGCCTGCCGGCGATGGGGCTGGTGGGTTGCGCCTGGGCCACGCTGTGCGTGAACTGGGCCATGCTCGGCTGCGCGGTCTGGCTGCTGCGCCACGGCGCGTTCTACCGCGGCTACCAGCTGTGGGAGCGCATCGAGGCGCCCGACTGGCGCCAGATCCGTCTCTTCGCACGGCTGGGCGTGCCCGGGGGCCTCGCGGTGCTGGTGGAAGTGACGTCGTTCACGCTGATGGCCCTCTTCATCGCGCGCCTGGGCACCGCCGCGGCGGCCGCGCACCAGATCGCGTCGAACCTGCTGGCCGTGGCCTACATGACGCCGCTGTCGCTCGGCATCGCAACCAGTGCGCGCGTGAGCTTCTGGCTCGGCGCCGGCGACACCGCACGGGCGCGCCATGCGTGCCGGCTGGGCTTTGAACTCACGGCCCTGTTCGCCCTGCTCTATGCCGGCGCCATGGCCGCGTTTCGCACGCAGCTCGCCAACGTGTATTCCGACAACCCCGCCGTGATCGCGATGGCCTCGGCGCTGCTGGTCACGGTGGCGCTGTATCACATCGCCGATGCCTTCCAGACGCTGTGCGTCTTCGTGCTGCGCTGCTACCGCGTGACGCTGGCGCCGCTGGTCATCTACTGCGCGATGCTCTGGGGCATGGGCTTGGGCGGCAGCTACCTGCTGGCCTACCGCGGCCTGGGGCCGTGGCCTGCCATGCAGTCGCCGCTGGCTTTCTGGCTCATGAGCGCCGCGGCGCTGGCGCTCACCGCGCTGTTGTTCGTGGCGCTGCTGCGCTGGACGATGAAAGCGCGGGCCCGCTGAAGGCCGCGCGACTCACTTACTTGACCATCACGCGCGCTTCGCGCACGCGCGTTGCCGGAAACAGCAGCGCAAAACGGCTGCCCTTGCCCACCGTGCTCTCGATGCGCAACTCGGTGCCGTGCCGCTGCGCAATGTGCTTCACGATCGCCAGCCCGAGCCCGGTGCCGCCGGTCTCGCGCGAGCGGCTGCGGTCGATGCGATAGAAGCGCTCGGTGAGCCGCGGAATGTGCTCGGCGGCAATGCCCGGGCCCGTGTCGCGCACGGCGTATTCGCCGCGCCCGTCGGGCAGCACCCGCCAGGTCACGACCACCTCGCCGCCGCCCGGCGTGTAGCGGATGGCATTGCTCACGAGGTTCGACATCGCACTCTGCAGCTCGGTCGGCGCGCCCGACAGCTCGGACTCGGCTTCCGACGTGAACGTGAGACGGTGCCCCTGCGGCGTGAGCCGGCCCGACAGGCCGCGCCCCTCGTCTTCGCACTGCGCCAGCAGCGCGCGCATGCGCACCCACTGGTTGCCCGACGGTGCCGCGCTGCCCTCCAGCCGCGACAGCGTCAGCAGGTCGTTCACCAGCGTTTCCATGCGGTGCGACTGCTGCCCCATCAGCGACAGATAGCGCGTGCGCTCGTCGGCATCCAGCGGCAGGTTCTGCAGCGTCTCGACGAAACCCGCCAGCACCGTGAGCGGCGTGCGGATCTCGTGCGACACGTTGGCCACGAAGTCGCGCCGCATCGCCTCGGCCTGCTCCAGCGCCGTGATGTCGCGCGTGAGCAGCATGCGCCGGTTGCCGGCGTAGGGATGCACCTGCACCGACAGCCGCACCGGGTGGCCGCGATGTTGTGCATGCACGAGGCCGGGCGCGTCGATGACGACATCGCGGCTGTAGTTCCACGACGCGAGGTAGGCCACGAACGCCGGATCGCGCACGAGGTTCGCCAGGTGCTGCAGCAGGTCGCGCTCGGCATCGATGCCGAACTGCCCCGCCGCGGTCTGGTTGCACCACTCGATGCGGCCCTGCTCGTCGAGCAGCACCACGCCGTTGGGCGAGGCCTGGATCGCAGCCAGGAACTCCTGCAGCCGGTCTTCGGCCTGCCGAGTCTGTTGTTCACGCTCGCGCAGCAGCTTGCGGATGCGCTCCGAGAGTTCGCCCCACACGCCCGGCCCACGCGACGGCAGCCCGGCCGCGTCGTTGCGCAGCACGCGCAGCAGGCGCTCGGCGCGCCAGGCATCGAAGCCCAGCCAGAGCACCGCGCCCAGCCAGGCACCCAGCCAGCCGTACTTCCAGCCGAAAAGGCCGACAGCGCCCGCCGCAATTACGAGGGACGCTATTAAAAACGTAGCAATACGAAAAGGCATGGCGGGCGATTATCCGCGCCCGCCGCCGAGGCTCACGGCGGTGCTCACACCGTGACTTGGGCCGTCAGCCGGTAACCTGCTCCGCGAACGGTTTCCACCATCGGCGCAGCCGCACCCAGCGACTCGCGCAGGCGCTTGACGTGCACGTCGACCGTGCGTTCCTCGATGTAGACGTGATCGCCCCACACCTTGTCGAGCAGCTGTGCGCGGCTGTGCACGCGCTCGGCGTGCTGCATCAGGTAGGCCAGCAGCTTGAACTCGGTCGGGCCGACCTTCAGCGCCCCACCCTGCCACGTGACGCGGTGGGTGGAGGTGTCGAGGGCGAGTTCGCCGATCTCGACGCGCTCGGTCACCACCTCGGGCGCACGGCGGCGCAGCACGGCGCGGATGCGCGCCAGCATTTCCTGGGTGGAAAACGGCTTGGTGATGTAGTCGTCGGCACCGGCATCGAGGCCGGCGACCTTGTCGGGCTCGTCGCCGCGCGCCGTGAGCATCAGGATCGGGATGGCCTTGGTGCGCGGGTCTTTGCGCCATTGGCGCGCGAGCTGCAGGCCGCTTTGGCCCGGCAGCATCCAGTCGAGCAGGATCAGGTCCGGCAGGAAGGCGTCGATTTCACGCTGGGCAGCGGCGCCGTCTTCGGACCAGATCGGCTCGAAGCCGTTGTGGCGCAGGTTGACGGCGATCAGCTCGGCGATCGAGGATTCGTCTTCGACGATCAGGACTCTTGGTTTCTTCATGCGTTATGGGGAGTCTGTGCGGCGACGGTCGTCACTGCAATGCCGACTCGATTTCCTCCATCGAAGTGTGCCGCACATCGGCGCCCTTGACGATGTAGATGATGAACTCGGCGATGTTCTTGGCGTGGTCGCCGATGCGTTCGATGGCCTTGGCCAGGAACAGCAGGTCCAGGCTGGCGGAGATGGTGCGCGGGTCTTCCATCATGTAGGTGACCAGCTTGCGCACGAAGCCGTCGAACTCCTTGTCGATGAGGTCGTCGTCTTTCAGGATCGACAGCGCGGCGGCCGTATCGAGGCGCGCGAAGGCGTCCAGGGCGGTGCGCAGCAGGTTCGAGGCCAGGTCGGCGGCAATGCGCAGCTCGGTGGTGGGCAGCTGGCGGGCCGATCCGCTTTCGATGATCGACTTGACCATGCGTGCGATCTTGTTGGCCTCGTCGCCCACGCGCTCCAGGTTGGCGGTGGTCTTGCTGATGGCGATCAGCAGGCGCAGGTCGCGCGCCGTCGGCTGGCGACGGGCGATGATCGACGACAGCTCGCGGTCGATCTCGATCTCCATCGCGTTGACGCGGTTCTCGGTTTCCATCACGCGGTCGGCGGCTTCGGAGTCGAACTGCAGCAGGGCGTACACGGCCTGGTGGATCTGCGACTCGACCATGCCGCCGAGCTCCATCACGCGCGACGAGACGCCATTGAGTTCGCTGTCGAACTGGCTGGAAAGGTGTTTCTCGGTCATGGTGTTTTCCTTTGACTTCAACTCAACCGAAGCGGCCGGTGATGTAGTCCTCGGTCTCCTTGCGCTGCGGCTTGAAGAACATCTGTTCGGTGGCACCGAACTCGATCAGGTCGCCGAGGTACATGTAGGCGGTGTAGTCGCTGCAGCGGGCAGCTTGCTGCATGTTGTGGGTCACGATGACCACGGTGTACTCGTTTTTCAGCTCGGCGATCAACTCTTCGATCTTCGCGGTCGAGATCGGGTCGAGTGCGGAGCAGGGTTCGTCGAGCAGCAGCACTTCAGGCTTGATCGCGATGCCGCGCGCAATGCACAGGCGCTGCTGCTGGCCGCCGGAGAGGCCCGAGCCGCTTTGCTGCAGCTTGTCGCGCACTTCGGTCCACAGCGCGGCCTTCTTCAGGGCCCACTCGACGCGGTCGTCCATTTCGCTGGCCGACAGATTTTCGAACAGCTTCACGCCGAAGGCGATGTTGTCGTAGATCGACATCGGGAACGGCGTGGGCTTCTGGAACACCATGCCGACCTTGGCGCGGATCAGCGCCACGTCCTGCTTGGACGTGAGCAGGTTCTCGCCGTCCAGGGCAATGGTGCCTTCGGCGCGCTGCTCGGGGTACAGCTCGAACATGCGGTTGAAGGTGCGCAGCAGGGTCGACTTGCCGCAGCCCGACGGGCCGATGAAGGCCGTGACCTTGTTCTCGGGGATCTCGAGGTTGATGCCCTTGAGCGCGTGGAACTTGCCGTAGTAGAAGTTCAGGTCCTTGACCGAAATCTTCGAGCGCGACGGTTGTTGTTGTGCGACGGTGTTTGGCATGTTGGCGCCTTCTTGATTTAGTGTTTGTTGCGCGTCAGCACGCGCGCCAGGATGTTGAGGGCAAGCACGGCGACAGTGATCAGGAACACGCCGGCCCAGGCCAGTTGTTGCCAGTTCTCGTACGGGCTCATGGCGAACTTGAAGATCGTGACCGGCAGGCTGGCCATGGGTTGGCTCACGTCGGCGGTCCAGAACTGGTTGTTCAGCGCGGTGAAGAGCAGCGGCGCGGTTTCGCCGGCGATGCGGGCCACGGCCAACAGCACGCCCGTGACCACACCGGCGCGCGCAGCGCGCAGCGTGATGCTCAGAATGACCTTCCACTTCGGCGTGCCCAGGGCATAGGCCGCTTCACGCAGGCCCGGCGGCACCAGCTGCAGCATGTTCTCGGTGGTGCGGATCACCACCGGAATCACGATGAGCGCCAGCGACAGTGCGCCGGCCAGGCCCGAGAAGGTCTTGAAGTAGGCCACCACCACGGCATAGACGAACAGGCCGATCACGATCGAGGGCGCCGACAGCAGGATGTCGTTGACGAAGCGCGTGATCGAGGCCAGCAGGCCCTTGGGGTTGTACTCGGCCAGGTAGATGCCGGCCATGATGCCGATGGGCGTGCCCACGAAGGTCGCCAGCATCACCATCACGAACGAGCCGAAGATGGCGTTGGCGATGCCGCCCGCCTCGTTCGGCGGCGGCGTCATCTCGGTGAAGGTGGCGACCGCCAGGCCGCCGATGCCCTGGCGCAGCGTTTCCCACAGGATCCACACGAGCCAGAACACGCCGAACGCCATCGCGGCGAGCGACAGCGTGAGCGCGATCTTGTTGACGCGGTTGCGCGCGGCGAACCTCGCCTGGCGCGTTTCGGCCAAAGTCTTGGCGTTGATCAGGTCTTGCGCAGTACTCACGACTTGGTTCCTTCGCTCTTCTTCATCTGGGCCAGCAGCATCTTCGAGAGCGACAGCACGACGAAGGTGATGAAGAACAGCACGAGGCCGAGGTACATCAGCGCGGCCTGGTGCAGGCCCGCGCCGGCTTCGGCGAATTCATTGGCCAGTGCCGAGGTGATGCTGTTGGCAGCCTCGAACACCGACAGGGAGTTGAGCTGGTTCATGTTGCCGATCACGAAGGTGACGGCCATGGTCTCGCCCAGTGCACGGCCCAGGCCGAGCATGATGCCGCCGATCACGCCGGCCTTGGTGTAGGGCAGCACGACCTTGGAGACGACTTCCCAGGTGGTGGAGCCCAGGCCGTAGGCCGACTCCTTGAGCAGCGCGGGCGTCACTTCGAACACGTCGCGCATCACCGAGGCGATGAACGGAATGATCATGATCGCCAGGATGATGCCAGCCGACAAAATGCCGATGCCCACGGGCGGGCCGGACACCAGAGCGCCGAGGTACGGCACGCCGGCCAGCAGCTTCTGCAGCGGCTGCTGCACCCAGGTGGAAAGAATGGGGCCGAAGACCAGCAGGCCCCACATGCCGTACACGATGGACGGCACGGCAGCCAGCAGTTCAATGGCGGTGCCCAACGGGCGCTTGAGCCAGTTGGGCGAAAGTTCGGTCAGGAACAGCGCGATGCCGAAGCTCACCGGCACGGCGATCAGCAGTGCGATGAACGAGGTGGCCAGCGTGCCGTAGATCATCACGAGGCCGCCGTACTCGTCCTTCACCGGGTCCCACACGCTGCTCGTGAGGAAGCCGAGGCCGTACTTCGAAATGGCGGGCCAGGCGCCGACGATCAGCGACAGCAGGATGCCGATCAGCATCGCGAGCGTCAGCAGCGCGGCGCCCTTGGCGGCCCAGCCGAAGATGCGGTCGGCCATGGGGCCGGAACGGGGCGCCTTCACGGGCGGCGGAGGAGCGGCAGAGGTGCGCGCGCGCTCGGCCGCGAGGTCGAGGGAGGCGGCAGCAGGGAGGGTGGATGACACGGGTCGCTCCGGCAAAGACGAAAGCGGCGCGTCCTGGAGCGAAGAGTTGCTCATGGGCGCGCCGTCCTGGAGGGTGGATGAAGGGTTACTTCTTCGCTTACTTGAACGCGACCGGCTTGCCCGATGCGTCCTTCACTTCACCCCATGCCTTGGCGATGGTGGCCTTCACGGCGTCGGGCATCGGCACGTAGTCCAGCTCGTCGGCCGTCTTGTCGCCGCCCTTGTAGGCCCAGTCGAAGAACTTCAGCACGGTGGTGGCGCTGGCGGGCTTGTCCTGCACCTTGTGCATCAGGATGAAGGTGGCGCCGGTGATGGGCCACGAATCCTTGCCGGCCTGGTTGGTCAGCACCTGGTAGAAGCTCTTGTTCCAGTCGGCACCGGCGGCGGCGGCCTTGAAGGCGCTGTCGTCAGGCGACACGAACGTGCCCGCTGCGTTCTGCAGTTGGGCGTAGGTCATCTTGTTCTGCTTGACGTAGGCGTACTCGACGTAGCCGATCGAGTTGGGCAGGCGGTTCACGAAAGCGGCGACGCCTTCATTGCCCTTGCCGCCCGCGCCGGTGGGCCAGTTCACGGCCGTGCCTTCGCCGACCTTGCTCTTCCACTCGGCGTTGACCTTGCTCAGGTAGTTGGTGAACAGGAAACTGGTGCCCGAACCGTCGGCGCGGCGAACCGGGGCGATGGCGGCGTCAGGCAGGGCCAGCGAAGCGTTCAGCGCCTTGATGGCGGGGTCGTTCCACTTGGTGATCTTGCCCAGGTAGATGTCGCCCAACACCTGGCCGTTGAGCTTCAGTTCGCCCGGCTTGATGCCAGGGATGTTGACCACGGGGATCACGCCGCCGATGACGGTGGGGAACTGCATCAGGCCCTTGGCTTGCAGTTCGTCGTCCTTCAGGGGAGCGTCCGAAGCGCCGAAATCGACCGTCTTGGCTTCGATCTGCTTGAGGCCGGCACCCGAACCGACCGACTGGTAGTTGATCTTGACGCCGGTGGCCTTGTTGAAATCGGAGGCCCACTTGGCGTACAGCGGTGCGGGGAAGCTGGCGCCGGCGCCGGTCACGTCTTGGGCGAAGGCGGAAATGGAGAACAGCGCGGTCACAAGGCCGGCGGTTGCAAATTTGAACGTCGTTTTCATAAAGCTTCCTTGAGAAGTAAGAAGTAGTCCCTTTTGGGGCTCGAACGGACTCTAAAAAGCTTTTGTGACATCGATGTGACACCCCTTCTGTCGAGGGAAAATGCCGCTGCGCCACCCATGCTGTGTGTGACGCTGTCACACAACCGTCATTCGTCCCGCCTAACCTCCAGCCCTCGCCGTGACGCGATCCAGGGAGGCGGCGCCTGCTGTCACGGCGCTACGATCAGAGAACCGCCCTCTTCACTACAACATGCAAAACGGCACCCGCCTCGCAGCGGTCGATCTCGGCTCGAACAGCTTCAGGCTGGAAATCGGCCAGGTCGACCACGGACAGATCCACCGCACCGAGTACCTCAAGGAAACCGTGCGCCAGGGCAACGGCCTGGACAGCGCACGCAACCTCACGACCGAAGCCATGCAGCGCGGCTGGGACGCCCTCGCCCGCTTCGGCGAACGGCTGGCCGGCTTCAAGCGCTCGCAGGTGCGCGCCGTGGCCACCCAGACCTTGCGCGAAGCGCGCAACCGCGAAGAGTTCCTGTTGCGCGCGCGCACCATCCTGGGCTTCGGCATCGACGTGATCCCTGGCCGGGAAGAAGCCCGCCTGATCTACCAGGGCGTGGCACACCACCTGCCGCACACCGACGCGTCCGACCAGGAACGCCGGCTCGTCATCGACATCGGCGGGCGCTCCACTGAAATGATCATCGGCCACGCCCTCGAGGCCGAGCGCATGGAGTCGTACCGCGTGGGCAGCGTCGCCTGGTCGATGAAGCATTTCGGCGAGGGCCAGTTCACCGCCCCCGCCTTCCGCGCCGCCGAAGTGGCGGCCAAGGCCGTGCTGGACGACGCGCTCTCCAGCTACACCCGCGACCAATGGGACGTGGCCTATGGCGCCTCCGGCACCATCGGCGCGGTGGGCGACGTGCTCGCGGCGGCCGGCGGCGAAGCCGGCCTTGTCACGCGCGAGGGCCTCGACTGGCTGCTCGACCGCCTGCTCAAGGCCGGCAGCATCGACAAGCTGCGCATCGACGGCATGCGCGAAGACCGCAAGGCCGTGATCGGCGGCGGCCTGAGCGTGCTGCGCGCGGTGTTCGACCTGCTCGACATCCAGGAAATGAAGGTCGCCCAGGGCGCCCTGCGCCACGGCGTGCTGTACGAATTGCTCGAACGCGACGAGAGCGTGGCCGACATGCGCAGCGCCACGGTGGCGCGGCTCGCCACCCGCTTCGCGGTCGACCCGGCCCAGGCCAAGCGCGTGAGCGACACGGCAGCCGCGCTGTTTGTGCAGCTCGCCCCCGCCGCCCGCGGCGGCAGCACCTCGAGCCGCGCCGGGCGCGCGCTGCGCAAGCTCGGCTGGGCCGCGCAGCTGCACGAGATCGGCGCGCTGGTCTCGCACAGCGACTACCACAAGCACGGCGCCTACATCCTCGACAACACCGACGCCCCGGGCTTTGCAGTGAACGAACTGCACGCCCTCGGCCAGTTGGTGCTGGGCCAGCGCGGCAAGCTGCGCAAGCTCGAGGCCTCGCTGGACGACGAGACCTTCGTGATGCAGCTGCTGGCGCTGCGCCTGGCGGTGATCCTGTGCCACGCGCGCCGCGACCCCGAGCCGCAGGCGCTGAACCTCGCGGCACTCGGTGCCAGGGCCTTCACGATCGCCTGCGCACCCGACTGGGCCGAGATGTACCCGCAGTCGGCACACCTCCTGCGCGAGGAAGTGCTGGCCTGGCAAAAGACCGGAAACTGGCGCGTGGAACTCAGCGGCGCCTGAGCCGTTTCACTTCGTGTCGATGCCGGCCGTCTGCGTGACTGCCGCAGCGCTGGCCTTGCGCGGCTCGTCTTCCCCGAACAGGCTGACATAGGCCGGCTGCACGATCTGGTCAAGCCCGCGCTTCAACCCTTCGCGAGCGCCTGCGGTGTCCTTGAGCAGGCCGTCGTACAGGAGATAGGTCGGCTCGCTCAGGTCGGCGACCTGCAAGGTCTGGCCCACGACGGACTGCTTCTCGTCCCTCAGCAACTGCTCCACCCAGACGTACGGCTTGAAGCTCGATGTCGCATCGGCCGCGCCATAGGACGTCGTGATCCGCAAGATCAATGTGCTGTAGCCGGGCGTCGGCTGGAGTTCCTGCACCTGCATCTGCGCGTGCTCTCCGGTCGCGCGGAAGAAAGGCGTCAGCTTCACCTCGCGGCCACTGTCCCGCAGGCGCGCCGCCAGTCGCTCTGCGAACTGCCTGTTCAGCCCCATGGTCACTCCGCTGTTCTTCACTGCGGCCGTGAACTCCTTGCTGCGCTGGTCGGTCCGGGCGGCCATCGTCAGCCGGCTGTTGGTATCGACGGAGATGGCCACCAGCGCAGCGACGGGCCCCAGAAACCCTGCGAAGCCCGTCAGCCCCGACCCGCCGCCATCCGTGACGATCAGTTGGTCTTCCTGGTTGTAGATGAGCTCGATCTTCTCGATCGAACGGGCGACATCGTGGCGGGTCGGCGGCACAGGCGCGGCGGTGTTCGTCGCGCACCCCGACAGCAGGGCTGCGGCAACAAGCAGAAAAATCAGCGCCTTCAACCGCACGTCCGCGTCTGCACGCAGCATGTTCACGAAGCTTCCTGGCAGTGTGTTGAGCGGTTTCATGCGTCTTCCCCAGTGATGTGGTCGACCGGCACCGCTTCTTTCCCGCATCGGCGTCAAAAACACGCTGCCGTGGAATCACACTGTAGAAATTGCGCCGCACGCGCGCATGAGTGCTTCGCCCCTTTTTCCGGGAGACAAGCGCCCTGCCGCCTCTGCCCGCGACCGTGACAAAGCGCCTGTCCGCAAGCGCCGGGCAGGGATGTCCGCGGCGAAGGACGGCAGCTAGAGAAGCTCGGGCGCCTGCACCGTCACCACGACGGTCTGCACATCGCCGTCGCGCTCGCGGGTGCGGATCCACCACAGCGAGCCCTTGCGCACCGGGCAGCTGTCCTGCTTCAGGCCGAGCAGCAGCGAGATCGCCTGCCCCAGCGAAGGCTGGTGGCCGATCACCAGCACCACCGACTTGCCGTTGGGCCAGCCCGTGGCGGCCAGCAGTGCGTCGGGGGTGGTGTCGGGCGACAGCTCGGAACGCACCTTGTACTTGCGGCCCAGCGCCAGGGCGGTCTGCTCGCAGCGGCGCGCCGGGCTGCACACGATGCGTGTGCCGTCGGGCAGTTGCCGGTCGAGCCAGGAGGCCATGCGCTTGGCCTGTTTTTCGCCGCGCGGCGTGAGCGAGCGCTGCATGTCGTCACATCCTTCGGTCCAGTCCTCGGCTTCGGCGTGACGCCAGAAGATCAAGTCCATGCTCATCGTCTTTCGAACTTCTTCTTCAAATTCAATTGGAGGACGCATCACGGTGGTTTCCTCGTGATGCATAGCGGCCCATCAAGGCGGCCTGGGCGCCATGCGCTTCGATCGCGGGGGACGCACCCGCCTCGCCGGAGTGCGTGTCGTGGTCGACACGTCGGTAGACACCGTCGCCGCCCAGGTCCCAGGCGTCGCGCCCATCGTGCAGGTAAGCCACCAGACACTCGTCGATGAGGCGCTGGCGCAGGGTGGGATCGGTCACGGGCCAGGCCAGCTCGATGCGCCGCATCATGTTGCGGTTCATCCAGTCGGCGCTCGACAGGTACAGCGACTCGTCCTCGCCATGGCGGAAATAGAACACCCGCGAATGCTCGAGGAAACGCCCGATCACCGAGCGCACGCGCACGTTGTCGGTGAGCCCCGGCACCTGCGCCGGCAGCGTGCAGGCGCCGCGCACGATCAGGTCGATCTTCACGCCCTTCTGCCCCGCGCGAATGAGCGCGCCGATGATGGCTTCGTCGGTCAGCGCATTCATCTTGGCAACGATGCGCGTCGGCTCGCCGCTGGCAGCAGCCTGCCCCAGCGCATCGATGCGCGCGACCAGGTTCTTGTGCAGATCGAAGGGTGCGAGCCACATGCGGTTGAGCTTGGGCAGGCGGCTCTGGCTGGCCAGGTGGACGAACACGGCTTCCATGTCGGCCGTGAGCGCCGGGTCGGCCGTGAGGTGGCTGATGTCGGTGTACAGCCGCGCCGTGCGCGGGTTGTAGTTGCCCGTGGACAGATGGCCGTAGCGGCGCAGCTGCTTGCCCTCGCGGCGCGTGACCAGCAGCATCTTGGCGTGGGTCTTCAGGCCCACCACGCCGTACACCACCTGCGCGCCGATCGACTCGAGCATCTCGGCCCAGTTGATGTTCGCTTCTTCGTCGAAACGCGCCTTCAGTTCGACCACCACCGTGACCTCTTTGCCGCGGCGCACGGCTTCGCGCAGCAGGTCCATCAGCTCCGAGTCGGCGCCGGTGCGGTAGATGGTCTGCTTGATGGCAAGCACCTGCGGGTCGAGCACGGCGTCGCGCAAGAAGGCCAACACGCCGTCGAAGCTCTCGAAGGGCTGGTGGATCAGCACGTCGCCGCGCTGCAACCGGTCGAAGAACGACTGCGCGGGCGACAGCGTGACGGGGAACGACGCCGCGTACGGTGGGAAGCGCAGCTGCGGCTCGCCGATCAGGTCGATGAACTGCGTGAGCCGGGCCAGGTTCACCGGGCCGTGCACGCGGTACAGCGCCTGCGGCGGCAGGTTGAACTGCGCCAGCAGGAAGCTCGCGAGCGATTCAGCGCAGCTGGCCGACACCTCGAGCCGCACGGCCTGGCCGTAGTGGCGGTGCTGCAGGCCCTGGCGCAGCGCGGTGCGCAGGTTCTTGACATCTTCCTCGTCGACCGCGAGGTCGGAATGGCGCGTCACGCGGAACTGCGAGAAGTCGCCCACCTCGCGGCCCGGGAACATGCTCGACAGGTGCGCGCGCACCACGCTCGACAGCGCCACGAACAGCGTCTTGCCGTCCGACACCTTGGCCGGCATCTTGATGAGGCGCGGCAGCACGCGCGGCAGCTTGACGATCTGGATCGGGTTCTCGCGGCCGAAGGCGTCCTTGCCGCCCAGGCGCACGATGAAGTTCAGCGACTTGTTCGCCACCTGCGGGAACGGGTGCGCCGGGTCGAGCCCCACGGGGATCAGCAGCGGGCGCACTTCGCGCTCGAAATACTCGCTGACCCACTTGCGCTGGGCCGGGTTGCGTTCGCCGTGCGACACGATGTGGATGCCGTGCGTGGCAAACGCCGGCATCAGCTCGTCGTTGTACAGCGCGTACTGGCGCGCCACCAGCGCATGGGCGGCCTCGGCCAGCCGCTCGAAGGATTCGACGGTGTAGGTGCCCTTGTTGTCACCGGCGCTGCCGGCGATCAGGTGCGGCGCGGCGCGGACTTCGAAGAACTCGTCGAGGTTCGACGACACGATGCACAGATAACGCAGCCGCTCGATCAGCGGCACCTCGGGGCGGCGCGCCCAGTCGAGCACGCGTTCGTTGAACGAGAGGATGCTGTGGTCGCGGTCCAGCAACGCGAACGGAGGCGCCTCACCAGCGCGCGACGGGTCAGCGGAGAGGGAAGGCATGGGCACTGATTCTGGAGCAAGCGGCACGGGAGAACACGTCGGCTGAAATATGACAGTGTCAACGTCGTCCGTGACAGTTCCATGACATTCGCGTGACGCACCCTCCCCCGCAGAGAGCGAACCTGACACATTCGGCGACAGCGAAGCAGCGTGCGGCCCGGCGTCGGGCCGGATGGCCGCCGGCTTCATGCGCCGAGAAAGTGCTTGCGGTAGCGCGCCGGCAGGTCGTCGATGCGCATCAGCATCGGCAGGTCGGCAGTGTTGAAGTCCGGGTCCCAGGCCGGCGCGCCGAGCACCTTGGCGCCCAGGCGCAGGTAACCCTTGATGAGCGCAGGCGGCTCCACGTCGAGCGCGCTGTCGAGCCGTTCGACCGGCAGCGGCAGGCGCGGCTGCACCTGGTACTGGATCGGCGCGAGGTGGCTGGCCGAGAGCTGGCGCCAGATGCTGGCCGCCGCGTCGCCGCTGGTCACGCCGTTGTGCGACATCGGGATGCTCGCGCAGCCGATCATGGTGTCGAGCTTGTTGCGGTGCATGAAGCCGGCCAGCGCGCCCCACAGCGCGAGAATCACACCGCCCTGGCGGTGCTCGGCGTGCACGCAGCTGCGGCCCAGCTCGACCATGCGCTCGCGCAGGTCGCGCAGGCGGGTCAGGTCGAATTCGGTGTCGCTGTAGGTGCTGCCGACGCGGCGGGCCTGCGCGGGGGTCAGCACGCGGTAGGTACCGATGACCTGGCCGGTGAGCTCGTCGCGCACCAGCAGGTGTTCGCAGAAGTCGTCGAACAGATCGATGTCGTGGCCGGCCAGCGGCGTGCTCAGGCGCGCGCCCATCTCGCCGACGAACACATCGTGACGCAGGCGTTGCGCAGCGCGCACGTCATCCAGATGACGCGCCCAGCTCACCGTGATGCCCGGCTTGGCTTCGGCGGCCGGCGGCACGATGACGGCCAGGGGCGCCTCGGGGACCGACGTGCGGGTGGCCAGTGCGGCGACGGTGGCGGCGGCAGCAACAACGGCGGGGGTTCCGGCAGCGGGTGCGGGCCACAAGGCTGCGCGCAGTCCGAGCTGCGAGAGCGGAAACGTCGGGTTCGGCAGTTCTTTCATGGGAAATCCCTTTCTGCTGACCGAGTCTGGACACGCGCAATGAAACCGGCATGTCAGCGGCGTGGCAGACACATGACGTTGTTACATCGCGCGTCAACGTCGCTTTGGCGCCGCTTCGGCGTCTAATGCGGGGCATTCGCGACACGGAGTTCGACCCCATGGCCACCGACGCACCAGGCGCCCCCAACAGCCGCCTGCACCAGACTTTCCCCGTCCTCAGTGACGCCGAGATGGCACGCATCGCCAGCTTCGGCAGCGTGCAGCGCTTTGCGCGTGGCGAGAGACTGTTCACCGCCGGCGAGACCGGCGCCGGCATGTTCGTGCTGCTCAAGGGCGTGGTCGCCGTCACGCAACGCGACGGCCTGGGCCATGTGGTGCCGATCGCACGCCAGGGGGCGGGCGAATTCCTCGCCGAGGTCGGTCAGCTGAGCGGGCGCCCTGCCCTGGTCGACGGGCATGCCGACGAAGAGGTCGAGGCGCTGGTCGTGCCGCCGGACCGCCTGCGCGCGCTGCTGGTGGCCGAGGCCGACCTGGGCGAGCGCATCACCCGCGCGCTGATCCTGCGGCGCGTGGCGCTCATCGAATCGGGCGCGGCCGGGCCGGTGCTGATCGGTCGGCCCGATGTGCCCGAGATGGCGCGGCTGGAGAACTTTCTGCGCCGCAACGGCCATCCCTATCACCTGGTCGATGCCGCCGCCGACCCCGATGCCGCCGCCCTGCTCGCCCAATATGGCTCCGACCAGTTGCTGGCCGTGTGCCCCGACGGCTCGGTGCTGGTCAACCCGAGCGACGAGGGCCTGGCGCGCTGCCTCGGCATGGTCGACACCGCGGCGCGCGACGAGCTGTACGACGTGGCCGTGGTCGGCGCCGGGCCGGCGGGCCTTGCGACCGCGGTGTATGCCGCCTCCGAAGGGCTGCGCGTGATCGTGCTCGACTGCCGCGCCTTCGGCGGACAGGCCGGCGCCAGCGCGCGCATCGAGAACTACCTGGGCTTTCCGACCGGCATCTCGGGGCAGGCGCTGGCGGGTCGCGCGTTCGTGCAGGCACAGAAGTTCGGCGTCGAGATGCTGATTCCGGCGCAGGTGGCGGCGCTCGACTGCTCGCGCGAGAACGCGCTGGGCAGCCTCGCGCTCAAACTCACCGACGGCCGCACGATCAGCGCGCGCACAGTCGTCATCGCGAGCGGCGCGCACTACCGCCGCCCCGGCGTGCCGCGCCTGGCCGAATTCGAAGGCCGCGGCATCTGGTACTGGGCCTCGGCCATCGAAGCGAAGATCTGCGCGCAGCAGGAAGTGGCGCTGGTGGGCGGCGGCAACTCGGCCGGCCAGGCGGCGGTGTTCCTGTCGCGCCACGCCGCCAAGGTCAACGTGCTGGTGCGCGGGCCGTCGCTGGCGGCCAGCATGTCGCGCTACCTCATCGACCGCATCGAGGCCACGCCCAACATCTCGCTGCAGCCGCACACCGAGCTCGTGCGGCTGCACGGCGCGCCCGAAGAAGGCCTCACCGGCGCCACGTGGCGCTGCCACACCTCGGGCCAGGAGCACGACTGCCCGGCGCGCAACATCTTCCTGTTCGTCGGCGCGGAACCCGAGACGTCGTGGCTCGAAGGCTGCGGCGTGTCGGTCGACAAGCACGGCTTCGTGCTGACCGGTGCGGCGGCGAGCAGCGGCTTTCCCGCGCGCCCGGCCACGGCGCTCGAGTCCAGCGTGCCGGGCGTGTTCGCCGTGGGCGACGTGCGATCGGGCTCGGTCAAGCGCGTGGGCGGTGCGATCGGCGAAGGCGCCGCGGTGGTGGCGCTCATTCACCAGCATTTGTCGTCGGCCTCGGCCGTGGCCTGAATCTTTCTTTTTGCCCTGAGACACCCATGCCCATCCAAGCCTGCGAACACGTTCCCGCCGACATTGCGCAACCGCATGCGCCCCACGGATGCGAAGACTGCCTGAAGACCGGCGACACCTGGGTGCACCTGCGCCTGTGCGTGCATTGCGGCCATGTGGGCTGCTGCGACTCGTCGAAGAACCGCCACGCCACGAAGCATGCGCGGGCCGAAGGGCATCCGGTGATCCAGTCGATCGAGCCCGGCGAGCACTGGATGTGGTGCAACGCGCACGAACGACAGGTGGGATGACCAGCGACTGAACGGCCAATGCCCGCACCCGCACGCGTCTGGAAGCGCGTGTATATGCTGCCGTTCTCCCGTCACAACCCTCTCACTCTGGAGCCCGCGACATGCCCGCATCGCCCATCGAGGTCTATTCCTGGCCCACGCCGAACGGCCACAAGATTCACATCATGCTCGAGGAGTGCGGCCTGCCGTACCACGCGCACCCGGTGAACATCGGCACCGGCGACCAGTTCGCGCCCGAGTTCCTGAAGATCAGCCCGAACAACAAGATCCCCGCCATCACCGACCCCGACGGACCGGACGGCCAGCCGATCTCGCTGTTCGAATCGGGCGCCATCCTCGTGTACCTCGCGGGCAAGACCGGCAAGTTCCTGCCCACGGGCGACCGCGAACGCTACGACGTGCTGCAGTGGCTCATGTTCCAGATGGGCGGCGTCGGCCCGATGCTCGGCCAGGCGCACCACTTCCGCATCTATGCCCCCGAGAAGATCGCCTATGCCGTCGATCGCTACACCAACGAGGCCAGGCGCCTGTACGGCGTGATCGACCGGCAGCTGTCGAAGCACAAGTTCATCGCCGGCAAGAGCTATTCGATTGCCGACATCGCCATCTTCCCGTGGCTGCGCAGCTGGGAGAACCAGGGCATCACCCTCACCGACTACCCGCACCTGAAGGCCTGGTTCGACGGCATCGCCGCGCGCCCCGCCGTGCAACGCGGCGTGAAAGTGCTGGCCGATCTGCGCCGCCCGATCACCGATGACAAGGCGCGCGAGATCCTTTTTGGCAAGACGCAGTACGAGAAGCGCTGAGCGGGCCTTTATTCGGGCTAGAATGGAAGGCTTGGCGGGGTGTAGCGCAGCCTGGTAGCGCATCTGGTTTGGGACCAGAGGGTCGAAGGTTCGAATCCTTTCGCCCCGACCAAAAGAAAAGTGAAAGCCTGCAACGATGAAGTCGTTGCAGGCTTTTTTCTTTTCCGGGCCGCTCGCGATCACCGCGAATCTCACCGCCCTTTAGACGTTTCGTAGCACGACCCACGGCTTTCCGTACATCGGGCAACGCCGCTGCCTTGTTGTTACACCGTCAAGACAACCTTTTTCTTAAGGAACTACCCGCGAGGCCCTCGGCGCTCACGCAGAATCGAGCCAATCGTGATCGTGTTTACAAAGTAAGCGGAATCGCGTTTACAAAGCCGAAGAGCTGAGTCAGGGATGGACGTCGCAACAGAACCCTCACCCCTGGACCCTTTTCCGATGCTGAATTACTTTTCCCGCTGTTCTTGCGGCCTCAGGCATCTCGCACGCATCGAGCGCCGGCCATGGATGCGACTCTTCTCGAGCCAGCGCTTCTACCAATGCAGCGCCTGCGGAAAGAAGCAACTGGCGTCCGAACGCGCGGTGAACGACGCGGTCTGGAAGTACCGCTCGGAAAACGTCTGACGCCCCCTCGGCCCCAGCGATCCTCAGAGGCATCGGACGGTCGAAACGCCGTCCTTAGCAATCTGTTGCGCATGCAGCCCTTTCGCTGCATGCCTTGCGCCCCCACAGAATCGAACGCGGGTGCTTCACGGTTACGCAAACCGCGAAGCAGCATCGGGGAAAGAGTGTCCACACCTTCCCGGTTTGAACTCTTCTGTGATGCTGGTGAATCTGTTTTTCCGATGTTCCTGCGGGTTGGCCGGTCTTCGTCGCGTCGAGCGGCGGGCGTGGATGAGGGTGTTCCCCGCCCTCAGGCTCTACCGATGCAGCGCCTGCGGCAAGAAGCAGCTCGTGTCCAAGCAGGCGGCCGAGGCCGCCAGGGTCTCGTCCCGCGCCATCCCCGCGCATTCGCCCCCTCAGCAGCGACCACCCACGAAGGCGTCGTGCCTGGAGGGTTGTAGGTAGAATCCGCGCTTCCCCGGTCAGAGGCAGAAGCGTCCAGACCGTTGATTTTTCGGTCTGCTGCCGCACTGCGTGCGGCCCGAGGACTGAAGGCTGCGGCCCTCGTTTCTCAACCGGAATCTGCCCGTAGCTCAGTTGGATAGAGCACCTGCCTTCTAAGCAGGTTGTCGGGGGTTCGATCCCCTCCGGGCAGGCCATTTCTTGGCTCCACGTTCCCCCACAAAGAACCGAGAGCAGCCATTTCTCCTCTGTAGAGACCGGCGGTATTGCTTCATGTTGATTGCCGCCGAAAATTGACCCAGCTAACGCAGTAATTTCCGTCTAAGACTGACCCACGTAAAACCCTACCCT